>NZ_BAAAJG010000003.1:120531-303496 GCF_039526725.1 Pseudonocardia aurantiaca | reverse complement strand
CTGCGCGCGGGCGCCCTGTGGACGACGACCCGGCTAAGGCAGGTCGAACTCCCCTGCGCGGACACCGGCGACGAACGCAGCCCACTCCCGCGGCGGGAACACCTGTGCTCCGAGGGAGCGGTCCTTCGTGTCACGAACTGCTACCGCGCCATCGGTCAGGACTGCCACTTCGACGCACCCGGACGAGTTGCCCTGGTTCCCGCTGAAGCTGCTCTTGCGCCACAAGGCCCCGGTCAGGTTCACGCCCGCCCCTTCCGGGCGCTACGCCCGATCGAGTACCTCGCCTACCAGCTTCACCGAGTCGGCTGGGCTGAGCGCCGCCGACTGCAACCGATCGAAGGTCAGAGTAGCCCGCCCCACCTCGATTTCCTTCTCCACTTGCGTGGCGCCGAACGCGTGCTCGGCGTAGGCGAGGTCGGGTTCGCCCAGGTGGCCGAAGCTGAGGATGGAGAATCCGCCGTCCATACCCAGGTGCGCTCCGATCCGGAAGGGCAGCACATGCACCGTGACGGTCGGCAGCTCCGCGGCGATCAGCAGGTGTTCCAGCTGCGCGCGCATCGCATCGGGCCCACCGACCGGGCGCAGCAGTACGGACTCGTCGAGGACGGCCACGAGCTCTAGGGGTTCCTCGTCGGCGGTGAGCCGGCGCTGCCGGTACATGCGAGCTGCCAGCTCGTTTTTCAGTTTCTCCGAGCTGCGGGCGAGCACGGAGGTGGCGAAGACCGCCCGTGCATAGTCGGCGGTCTGCAGAAGGCCCGGCACATAGGCCAAGGTGTACTCGCGGGCCAGGCTGGCCTCCGCCTCGAGAGGCACGTAGCCGCGGTCATCGAGCCCGAACGCCCGCCACCACCCCCGTTGCATCGCCTCGCGCCGCAGCTGGTGGATGTACTCGGCGTGGTCACCGCCGAGGTCGTAGAGGTCGAGCATCCCGTTGACGCCGTGCTTGTCGACCCCCTGCAGCCCGTTCTCGATGCGGCTCAGCTTGCTCGTCGACCACTCCAGCCGGTCCGCCGCAACCTCGAGCGAGTAGCCAGCCGCCTCCCGCAGCCGCCGCAGCTCGCGCGCCAGTTGCCGGCGCCGGATCACCGATCCACCCATCGCCCCGCCCGCTCCCGTGTCCGTCCGGACACGGATCGTGACAGACGGGCCGCCGGGAACGGGATTGCAGATCACGGGTGGTGCGGGCCGACGCCACGCGCCGCGCTGTCGGGGACTGTCACTACGCTGACCGCCATGCTCATCGGGGCCCACGTACGCGAGGAGGACCCGCTCGCCCTCGCGGCGGAACGCGGGGCCGACATCGTCCAGATGTTCCTGGCCGACCCGCAGGGCTGGAAGAAGCCGCCGTCGCACCCGCAGGCCGAACAGCTCCGCACCGGCGACCTTACCGTCGTCGTGCACTCCCCGTACGTGGTCAACCTGGCTTCCCTCAACAACCGCATCCGCATCCCGTCGCGCAAGCTCGTCGTACAGCACACCGATGCGGCCGCCGAGGTCGGTGCGATCGGGCTGGTCGTGCACGGCGGCCACGTCACCCAGGGCGAGGACGCGGCGAAGGGCTTCGAGAACTGGCGGAAGTTCATCGAGCGCCAGATGGGCGACGGCGGGTTCGCCGTGCCGATCTTCATCGAGAACACCGCGGGCGGCGACAACGCCATGGCCCGCCGGTTCGACGCGCTGGCTCGGCTGTGGGACGCGGTCGGCGAGTTCGGGGTGGGCTTCTGCCTCGACACGTGCCACGCGTTCGCCGCGGGGGAGGACCTCGTCGACGTCGTTGACCGCGCCAAGGCGATCACGGGCCGGATCGACCTCGTGCACCTCAACAACTCGCGCGACGAGTTCGGGTCGGCGCGCGACCGCCACGCCAACATCGACGAGGGCACGATCGAGCCGGATGTCCTCGCCGCCGTGTGCGCCGCTGCCGCGGCCCCGGTGGTCGTCGAGACGCCGGCCGAGGGCCAGGCGAGCGACATCGCGTTCCTGCGCGAGCGGCTCGGGTCGTGACCCACGACCGAGCTCGGGAGGTCACCATCGAGCCCGGCAGCGTCGGGCCTGCGTCCGGCGAGCCTCGGCGAGGAGACGGCGCGACGGACACCGCGATAGGCGCGGCCAATGGCGAGCCCATGGCGCGCTCCGCAGGGGCCACCCGGAAGGTGCTCGGCGGGGGGGCGCTCGTCGTGCTCGTGCTGCTCACCGGCTTCACGCTGCTGCTCGGCTACGCCAACAAGGCCCGCTGCACCGGGCCGGAGTTCGACGCGGCGGGCCGCAGCGGCCCCGACTACGAGCTGCGCGTCGACCGCGACGTCTGCTACTCCGACATCCAGCACCTGTGGCTGGGCCGCGACATCGACAAGCACGTCTTCCCCTACGTCAGCGGCTCGATCACACCGGACGGGCAGCTCGTCGGGGGCACCGTCGAGTATCCGGTTCTCACCGGGCTGCTGATCTGGGCCGGGGCGCTGTACGCCCACAACGACGCCGGGTTCCTGCTCGGCTCAGCGCTGCTGATGGCCCCGTTCGGGCTCCTCACGGGCTACATGCTCGGCCGGTTGACGAGATGGCGGGCGCTGCTCTGGGCGCTCGGCCCGCCCATGGTGCTCTACGCGTTCCACAACTGGGACCTCCCCGTCGTCGCGTGCGCGGTCGGTGCGGTGTTCGCGATGCACGGATGGCGCACCGACCGATCGCTCGCCGACCGCGGCGCGTTGGCGGCTGTTCTGCTCGGGCTGGGCTTCGCGTTCAAGCTCTACCCGGGCGCGTTCGTGCTGCCGCTCGCGCTTTACGTGCTCACCGCCTCCCGTCCCGGCCGTCTCGACTGGCGCGGCGCCCTGCGGGTGCCGCTCGCCGCTGCCGTCGTCGTGTTGCTGGTCAACCTGCCGTTCGTGCTCGTCGGCTACGAGGGTTGGCGGGCGTCGATCACGTTCCAGCAGCTGCGCAAGGTCGACCTCACTACCAACTCGATCTGGTACTGGGGTCTCCGCCCGGAGTCCAATCCGGAGAACATCGACTTTCAGACCACTATGGACTGGCTCTCACCAGGGCTCGTGCTGCTGTCGTTCGCCGTGGCCGTCGCGGTCGGCTGGTGGCGCTGGCGGCGCGACGGCGTCTACCCGTGGATCGGCGTGAGCGCAGCGATGCTGTGCGGCTTCCTCCTGCTCCACAAGGTGCACTCGCCGCAGTACACGCTCTGGCTCCTACCGTTCTTCGCGCTCCTGCAGGTGCCGTGGCGGTGGGTCATCGGGTATCTGCTTGTCGACCTCGTGATGGGCATCGGGATCTTCCGGTGGTTCTACACACTCAAGACCGGTGTGGGCGTCGGGATCTACGAGGGGCTCGCGGCCCAGGCCGTCTCGATCGGCGTGTGGGGGCGTGCTGCGCTCCTGGTGGTGCTGTTCGTGGTTTTCCTGCGCATCCCCGACCGGCTCGCGGCCACCCCACTCCCCCGGCGCACGCCGCTCGCCTGGTCGGTACCGGGCACCTCGTAGCTCCGTAACCCACTGGCTCGAAGGGTGCTCCTAGCGCCAGGCGAAGACAGGCTGCTCCAGGTGCGCCACCCGCGTGGCCCGCCCACGGAGCACCACCTCGCGGAACTGGTGCAGCACGGCCCCGGTCGGCGCGTGCACGAGGCTGCCGAGGAGCGGCAGCTGGATCACCGGCGCCTCCGACTCCGGGATCGAGACGTACCGGGGCTCGACATCGAGCTGCTCCAGCGACACTCGGTACAGCGCACCGACCTCGGCGGGGTTGGGCCGCAGCTGCAGGTCACCGCCGGCCCAGAGCACGACGGGTGTGATCACGTACCCGGAGCGGGTGGCGTAGTCGTCGAGCAGGCCGAGCTCCGCATCGGCGCCGAGCGTGAGCCCGAGCTCCTCGGCGAGCTCCCGCCGCGCCGCCTCGCCGAACGTCTCCCCCGGATCCGCGCGCCCACCGGGCAGCGCCCACTGCCCGGGATGCCCGCGCAGGTTCGTGGCCCTGCGGGTGAGGAGGATCGACGGCCCGTCGACCAGCACGATCGCGACGGCGGCCGGCTTGAGATCCTGTCGGTCGGCCGCCTGCCGCTCGAAGGCGTGCAGGGCGGCGGTCACGCGCTCGCGCAGTGCGGAGTCCACCGCCCGATCGTGCCCCACCGGCCTACGCTCCCCGCATCTCGAGTGCGCACGGCTACTCCGCAACGCCGTTACCCGCACACCTCGTGCGGTGGCCACGAACCAGATCACTGACCCGCGACTCCGAGCCGCGCCTCCGCCCGGCGCCGCGCCGCGGGGAGGGCCAGCGCCGGGGATCGGGTGTGCGACGGTCCCGGCCAGTCCGGGTCGTCGCGATGCGGGTCGGCGGACGACGAGCCGCGGACCGGATCGGCGCCAGGCCGCAGCACGGAGCGCACCACCAGCACGCACAGCAGCACGACGAAGGCGTCGCGCAGCACCACCGCACCGAGGAACCACTCAGGCGGAAGCCCTCGGTTCTCGGGGGTCAGGTAGTAGAACATCCGCGGCACCCAGACCAGCGCGTCGACGAGCATCCAGGCGAACAACAATCGCCAACGCGGGAGTGCGAGCACGGCGAGCGGCACCAGCCACAGCGAGTACTGCGGGCTCCACACCTTGTTGACCAGCAGGAACGTGGCCACCACTAGGAACGCCAGCGAGGCCACCCGCGGCGGCCGGGGCGCACGAAGGGCAAGCAGCGCGATGCCGGCACAGCACACCACGAACAGCGCCGCGATGACGGCGTTCAGGACGACCGGGGACTGGCCGTCGGTCAACTCTCCGTCGAAGCCGGCCCAGCCGGTGAAGTGCTGGACGACGAAGTACAGCGAGTCCGGGTCGGCGATCCTGGTCTGGTTGAGCCGGAAGAACTCCCACCAGCCCGTGGGGAACGCGATCGCGACCGGCAGGTTGACCGCGACCCAGGCGATCGCCGCTCCGCCGACCGCCTTGACGGCAGGGCCCGGGTCGCGGCGCCGGACCGCGACGAGCAGCACCGGTAGTAACAACATCAGCGGGTAGAGCTTGAACGCCCCGCCGATCCCCAGCAGGACCCCGGCCAGCACCGGTCTGCGCCGGGCCAGCGCCAGCATCCCCCCGGTGGCGCAGGCGACCGCCAGCGCGTCGAAATTGGTGAACACGTGCACAGCCGCCAACGGGGACAGGGCGACGAGTGCGGCGTCCCACGGGCGGTTCGGGCGGAGCAGGCGGACCGCCCAGACGACAGCCAGCCACGCGAGTGCGAGCCACGCCGCGGAGATGTCGAAGTACACGACCACCGGGAGACCGGACGGGAGCAGGGGCACCCACTGGGCGAGCCACAGCCAGCCGTCGGCGAGCCGGGCGTTGGCGTACTGGAAGAAGCCGGTGAGTACCGGGTACTCCATGTAGCGGACACGCTCACGATCCGTGCCCGCGTTCTCGGTCCACGGGTCGCGATAGGGGAGCGCTGTGGCCTTGTCGAGGTTCTCGATGCCGTACAGCGGCACGGTGTCCGAGTAGCACATCGAGACGTACTGGCGGCCGTCCCGCCAGTCGAGCGCCAGCCCTCCGCCCTCCACCGAGTGCTGCTGCAGGCACGGGGCCTTGCCGAGCCACCCGGAGGCCAGCACCACCACGGCCATCAGCAGCACGACGCGCAGGGGCGTCCAGAACCGGCTGCGGCCGACGATCGCGTGCGCGCCGAGCGGTCCGCCGACCATCCGGCTGGCCGTCGCTGCGAGCGGCTCGGTCCACGTCGGAACGACCCGTGCTGGCGCCCCGGGCGACCCGGCGCCCCGGCCGGGCTGGGTCACCCGTTGTTGTCGCTTCCGCTGCCGCTACCACCGCCGCCGGATAGCAGGCCCCCGCTGTCGCTGTTGCGGCCAGAGCGATTGTTGTTGTTGTTGTTGCTGCTTCCGTTGTTGTTGTTGCTGCTGCCGTTGTTGTTGTTGTTGCCGTTGTTGTTGCTGTTGCCGTTGTTCGAGTTGTCGTTGTTGTTGTTGTTGCCGGAGTCCTGGGAACTGGTCGGTGGCGTGGACGTCGCGACCGACCCGGACGTTTGCTCACCCGAGCCGTAGCCGGTCGGCGGCGTGCCCATCGGCACGAACCGGGAGAAGGACTCCTTGGGTGTGCCCTGCAGCGCGGAGTTCATGAACTCCTGCCACATCTGGCCGGGCAGCATCCGGCCGTAGATCGGCCGGTTGCGCGAGTCGCGGATCGCCTCGCTGGTGTCGGTGCCGAGCCAGACCGCGGTCGAGAGGGAGGGTGTGTAGCCGACCGTCCAGGCGTCCTTGTTGTCCGAGCCGGTGTCGCTCTGCTGAACGGTACCGGTCTTCGCAGCAACCGCTCGCCCGCCGTCCAGAGGGAAGCTGGACGACCGGGCGACGTCGAGCATCGACTCCGTGACGTTGCGGGCCACCTGCTGCGGAATCCGCTGCTCGCCCTCGTTGGTCTCGTGCTGGTAGAGCACGCGGCCGTCGGCCGCGGTGACCTTGGAGACGATGTACGGCTGGCGGTACACGCCGTCGGCCGCGAAGGTCGCGAACGCCGACGCCATGTCGATCGGATGCACCTCCTGGTCACCGAGCGCGATCCCACCGGTCGCCGGCCTATCCAGCACGTCGTTCGGGATGCCGACGCTGTGCGCGGCGTCGATCACCTTCCTCAAGCCGGTGTCGAGCGCCATCTTGTAGAAGACCGTGTTGATCGACTTCGTCATCGCGTACTTCACGTCGCACTGGTTGCAGTCGACGCCCTCGGAGTTGTCGACCGGCGCGCCGCCCGGAACGAACACCTGGCCGGACCGCCCGTCGTAGATGGACCCCAGCCCGACGCCGTTGCCCGCCTGCAGGGCCGCCGTCAACACAAAGGGCTTGAACGACGACCCCGGCTGGCGCACCGCCTCACCCGCATAGTCGATCGCGAGACCCTGCGAGCCGCCGTAGTAGGCGACGATCGCGCCGGTGCGCGGGTCGATCGAGACGAGCGCCTCGCGCAGGTTCTCCGGCTGGCCCTTCATGACATTGTTGATCGCGTCGACGGCCTGCGCCTGCTGCGGCTGCTGGATCGTCGTGTTGATCGTCAGACCGAGGGTGTTGATCTGCTCCTCGGTGATGCCGTGCGAGGCGAGCTCGGCCATGGCCCGCTCGTAGATGTGGTAGCGGTCGTCGCCCGGCATACCTGTCGACGCCTGGGTCGTGGGCTGCCAGTCGGTGGGGAAGACCTGCTGCGCGCGCTCCGAGGCATCGAGCCAGCCCTGCTCGACCATCCCGTCGAGAACGAAGTTCCAGCGGACCTGGGAGCGGTCGAGGTTCTTTGCGGGGTCCCAGGCGGACGGAGCCTGGATGAGGCCGGCCAGCATCGCGCCCTCGGAGACCGTCAGATCCTGCACCGGCTTCTTGAAGTAGGCCTTCGACGCCGCCTGGATGCCGTAGGCACCCCGGCCGAACGGGATCGTGTTGAGGTAGTTCTCGAGGATCTGGTCCTTGGTCTGCTCACGGGAGATCTTCACCGCGAGCACGACCTCGCGGTACTTGCGCCACAGGGAGATGTCGTCCTGGCCCGTGGACACCTTCACGTACTGCTGGGTGATCGTGGAGCCACCACCCACGCCGCCGGTGAGCTGGTTGAACACCGCACGCCCGATGCCCATGAAGTCGAAGCCGGGGTTGGAGTAGAAGGAACGGTCCTCCGCCGAGAGCACAGCCCGACGCACGTTCTCGGGGACCTGGTCGAGCGTGACCGACTCGCGGTTGATCCGTTCGTCGCCCGTGCCCGCCGGACGGAGGGTGGCGAGCTCGGTGGTGCCGTCGGCGAACGTGAACCGGGCGACCTGGGCGACCGCCGCCTCGTCGGATGTCGGTACCGGGATGAAGATCCACCCCAGGACGAACGCGATGAAGGGCCCCATCACCAGCATGCCGAGCGCGATGTAGACCCACTTGCGGATGCGCCGCCACAGGGTGGGCGGCTTGCCGTCCGTGGCCTTGGCCGCCTTGCGGCCGGCGGGGCTGTGCCGCGAGCGGCGGGGTTCGATCCCGGGAGGCGGACGCTCAGCCAGGGCAACGCCGCCGGCCCGCGTGGCGTCGCCACCGTGTCCCCGCGCCACCGACGCGGCGCCCGTCTCCTCGTGGGTGAGCAGCGGCATGTCGCCGGACTGGTACGGCGCACGAGGCTCACCAGTGCCCGGCGGGCCCTCGGGACGGTAACGCTGGGGAGGTACCCGTCCGCCCTGATGCACACCGGGCGGTGTGGGGCCCGGCCCCTGCCGCGGGCCGCCGGGTTGAGGCGGTGGCGGGCCTTGTTGGTAGGGGCCGCCGTTGCCGCCGGGAGCGGGCCGCTGCGGGTGGGGAGGCCCGCCGTTCACCGGGGGGCGCGGGGGAGCGCTGGCTCGTGGGCCCTCGGGTCGAGACGGTGGCGGCCCCTGGGGAACTCGCGTTGCGCCCCGGGACGCGTTGAACCGGGGGTCGCGTTGATCACTCACCGCTGCTCCGGGGGTTCGGGGACGGGGGAGGGGGTCACTCTGCTGCGGTCCTGCGTCGGTCTGGCCGGCGCCCGCTGGTGTCGGGAGCGTTGCCGCTGCCCATGACGTATGAGAGCACCAAGTGGTTCCAACTGCAGGTGCGGCAGACCTCAACCACATACACGGAGAAGTCGGCGTGTGAGTTCGCGAGCAGTTCGATCTCCTCTGGTTTGCGCGCCGAGCCCGCCGCGTGCTTCAGCGTGTCGCCGAAGATCCAGGAGACCTGGGTGAGCCGTTCCTTCCGGCAGACGGGACACGTGCGGTCGGTGGCCTCGCCGTGGAACCGGGCCGCCCTGAGCAGGTACGGACTGGCGTCGCAGACCTCGACCACCCCGATGCGACCGGCGTGGACCTCGGCGAGCAGCGCGCGACGCTGCAACGCGTAGTCGACCACCTGCCGCTGGATGCGCACGCGATCAGGGTACGCGGGCTGTCACCCCCGTCATCCAGAACTCCTCGGGCGAACTCGATCAGAAGGTGACCGACGTCTCGGCACAGCGCGGTGATGTATCGCGCCGATATACTCGGGTACCCCATGGCGATGGGGCAGCGGAGGGAGGTCGGTCGTGTTGGAACTCGCGATCCTCGGCCTGCTCCAGGAGGCGCCGGTCCACGGGTACGAGCTCCGCAAGCAGCTCGGCCTGCGGCTCGGTGGGTTCCGGGTGTTCTCCTACGGCTCTCTTTACCCGGCACTGCGCAGGCTCACCCGCGCCGGCCTCATCGTGGAGGACCCGGAGCAGCAGGTGCCGGAGCCGGGTACGTGGTCGCGCCGGAGCAGGCGCGTCTACCGGATCACGGCGGAAGGCAAGGAACGGCTTTCGGAGCTGCTGTCGGAGGCCGGACCGAGCGCGTGGGACGACGACGGTTTCGGCGTCCACATCGCCTTCTTCTCCCGCACCCCCGCGGAAGCGCGCATGCGCATCCTCGAGGGCCGCAGGCGGGCGGTGGAGGAGCGCCGGGAGGGCCTGCGCGCGGCGCTGAGCCGGGCCGGCGAGCAGATCGACCGCTACACCCAGGAGCTGCACCAACTCGGGCTCGACACGTGCGAGCGCGAGGTGCGATGGCTCAACGAGCTGATCGCCACGGAACGGGCGACGCAGGACGGTGCTTCCGGCCACAGCGCCGCGCCGCGAGGCAGCACCGAGCACAACGATGCAGGGCAGACAGGAACATGAGGAGGAACCGGCCATGAGTCAGGTCCGTGTCGCGGTCGTCGGGGTCGGGAACTGCGCGGCGTCGCTCGTGCAGGGTGTGCACTACTACGCGGACGCCGATCCCGCCACGCGCGTCCCCGGCCTGATGCACGTCGACTTCGGCGGGTATCACGTGCGGGACGTGACGTTCGTCGCGGCATTCGACGTCGACGCCAAGAAGGTCGGTCGAGACCTCTCGGAAGCGATCTTCGCGAGCGAGAACAACACGATCAAAATATCCGACGTTCCCCCGCTCGATGTGCCCGTGCAGCGCGGTCACACCCTCGACGGGCTCGGCCGCTTCTACCGGGAGACGATCAGCGAATCCGATGACGAGCCGGTCGACGTGGCGCAGGTTTTGCGCGACACCGGCGCTGACGTGCTCGTGTCGTACCTGCCCGTCGGGAGTGAGGCCGCCGACCGCTTCTATGCGCAGGCGGCGATCGACGCCGGCGTGGCCTTCGTCAACGCACTGCCGGTATTCATCGCCTCTGACCCGGTCTGGGCCGAGAAGTTCCGCGCCGCGGGAGTGCCGATCGTCGGCGATGACATCAAGAGCCAGGTCGGTGCCACGATCACGCACCGGGTGTTGGCCAAACTGTTCGAGGACCGCGGTGTGCAACTCGACCGCACGATGCAGCTCAACGTGGGCGGGAACATGGACTTCCTGAACATGAAGGAGCTGGAGCGGCTCGAGTCGAAGAAGATCTCCAAGACCCAGTCGGTGACCTCCCAGGTCGACCGCGACCTCGGCCGGGACAACGTCCACATCGGCCCGTCGGACTACGTGGCGTGGCTCGACGACAGGAAGTGGGCCTACGTGCGGCTCGAGGGCCGCGCGTTCGGTGATGTCCCGCTCAACCTTGAGTACAAGCTCGAGGTCTGGGATTCACCGAACTCCGCCGGGATCATCATCGACGCCGTCCGGGCGGCGAAGCTCGCCAAGGACCGTGGTATCGGCGGCCCCCTTCTCTCGGCGTCGAGCTACTTCATGAAGTCCCCTCCCGAGCAGTACAGCGACGATCAGGCCCGTGAGGCCGTAGAGGCGTTCATCCGCGGCGAGCGGGAGCGTTGATCTGATTCCCGGGCCCCGGCCGTGGCACATTCGCCGCAGCCGGGGCCCTACGGCGTCTGCGTTGCGTGATAGCTCCATCACGTTTCGCGACGAATTTCCCGATCAAGGGATAGCTTGATTACTTCGGTTCTGCAACAATTTCCGACGTTCCGACTGCTTCCGTTCCGGAAACGACTTCACTCGTTCGCCCCAATCACCCAGAACATCTCAGTGTATTGCGGCGGCGGATCACCCGGTATGGAGTAGCCGGATAGATCGATATCGGGCCGATTCGTGTGCGGGCGCTGGGCATTTCGGGTGCACCATCCCCACGGAGTGTCACTGGACCGCCGACACCAATTGAGACATTCGTCACGCCCACGAACGATATGCGTTCGTAATGTGTCTACGGCCCTGCGGCACCGCCGCTCAACCGGAACGACGGACACAGGGTCACCACTGGACGGGTAGGGGTGGCACGGGCCAGGTACGCCGAGGGACCGTGCGCCGTAGCCCATTGCGGCACCAAGGCCGGGGGGAGCCTTTAGCGCCGACGTCCTGCGGTGCTCACTCCAAGGACCCCACACGTGTCCCCCACGATCAAGCACAGACACCGTCGATCTGTCGTACTCCGAGCCGCGGTCGTGGCGAGCACCACCGCAGCAGCCGCCATCCTGGGCGCTCTGCCCGCTGCACCCGCCACGGCCGCCCCGGCCACCCTGGCCACGACCGTCACGCTGGCCGTCCCGGTGGCACCCGTCACGAACGTCGCTCCGGTCCTGGCCCCGGCCCCCGCGGTGCCGACCCGCCGGGCAGTCTCGTCCGCCGTCTCCTACGCCATGGGCAAGATCGGTGCCCCGTACCGCTGGGGTGCGGAGGGCCCGAACGCGTTCGACTGCTCCGGGCTGGTCCAATGGTCCTTCAAGAAGGCTGGAATCAACCTGCCCCGTACCAGCCGACAGCAGTCGCGCGTCGGCACTCCGGTGGCGAAGTCCGACCTGCGCCCCGGCGACCTGGTCTTCTTCTACCGCCCGGTCAAACACGTCGGGATCTACATCGGCGGCGGCAAGATCGTGCACGCGAGCAACAAGAGGAACCCGGTGAAGATCTCGGACCTCAGCCGGATGCCCTTCAACAGCGCCCGTCGCGTCAGCTGAGCGACCGAGCGGGCCGGTCCGGACGCCAACCCCCGGTCCGGACGCCAACCCCGGTCCGGACGCCAACACCGGCGTCCGGGCCGTGCGGCTCGGCTGACCTGCCTGTCGAGTAGCCCGTCCCGGCCATCCGCGTAGAGTTCCGGGACGTGACGGAGCCTGATGGTCGCCCCCTCGCGCTCGTCACCGGCGCGTCGCGTGGGATCGGCCGCGCCGTCGCGTGGGCGATGGCTCCCAGCCACGACCTCCTGCTCGGTGGCCGGGACACCGCGGCGCTGGAGGCACTCGCCACCGAACTCCCGGGCTCGCGACCGTGGCCCGTCGACCTCACCGACAGCGCCGCGGTCGCCGCGGCGGTAGGCGGGATCGAGCGGCTCGACGTGCTCGTCCACTCCGCCGGCGTCGGGATTCTCGGCACGGTCGCCGACACCCCGGCCCAGACCTGGCGGCACCAGTTCGAGGTGAACGTCGTGGCGGTCGCGGAACTGACCCGCCTGCTGCTGCCCGCGCTGCGCACCGCCCGCGGCAGGGTGGTGATGCTGAACTCCGGCGCTGGGCTCAACGCCCGCCCCGGCTGGGCGTCGTACGCCGCGAGCAAGTTCGCGCTGCGGGCCTTCGCCGACGCACTGCGCGCCGAGGAGGCCGAAAACGGCGTGCGCGTCACGTCGGTGCATCCCGGGCGGGTCGACACCGAGATGCAGCGCGCAGTGGTCGACCAGGAGGGCGACGTGTACCGCCCGGAGAAGTACCTGCGGCCCGAGTCAGTGGCCGGGGCAGTGTTGCTCGCCGTCACCGCACCGGAGGATGCCGCGCTCACCGACCTGGTGTTGCGGCCGGCGGGATCCTGACCCCGGGGGCAGCCGATCGGTTGACCGAGGTCGGTCGCGTAGACGACGCCGCAGTGCTTCTGGTGCCCCTGCTCACCGGCAGGCGCGCGAGCACCGGCTGCGGCGCCGGGCACTGACCGGCGTCTCGCCGGTGATGGACGGGAGACCCGGCCTACACCACCACGTTGACCAGACGGCCCGGCACCACGATCAGCTTCCGCGGCTCCCCGCCCGCCAGTGCGGCGACGACCTTCTCGTCGGCCAGCGTGGCCGCCTTCACCTGGTCGGTGTCGGCGTCGGCAGACACCGTGACCCGGGACCGCACCTTGCCGTTGACCTGGATCGGGTACTCCACCGTCTCCGCCACCAGGTACCGCTCGTCGGCCACCGGGAACGGCCCGTGCGCCAGTGAGCCCTCGTGTCCGAGCAACGACCACAGCTCCTCGGCGACGTGCGGGGTGAGCGGCGCCATCATCAGCACCAGCGGCTCCGCCACCGCCCGCGGGACACCGGTGCCTCCGTAGGCCTTCGTCAGGTGGTTGTTGAGCTCGATCAGCTTGGCCGCCGCCGTGTTGTAGTGCAGCGCGGCGTAGTCGCTGTGCACGCCCGCGATTGCGCGGTGCAGCGCCCGCAGCGTCTCGGCGTCGGGCTCCTCGTCCGTGACACGGGACTCACCGGTGCGCTCGTCCACCAGGTTGCGCCACACGCGCTGCAGGAACCGCTGCGAGCCGACGACGTCGCGGGTGGACCAGGGGCGGGAGACCTCCATCGGGCCCGTGGACATCTCGTACAGGCGGAAGGTGTCGGCGCCGTAGCGCTCGCACATCTCGTCCGGCGTCACCACGTTGCGCAGCGACTTGCCCATCTTCCCGTACTCCCGGCGCACGACCTGGCCGTTCCACGTGAAACGCCCGTCCTCGCCCTCCACGACCTCCTCGGCCGGCACGTACGCGCCCCGGGCGTCCGTGTAGGCGTAGGCCTGGATGTAGCCCTGGTTGAACAGCCGGCGGAACGGCTCCTCGGAGCTGACGTAGCCCAGGTCGAACAGCACCTTGTGCCAGAACCTGGCGTACAGCAGGTGCAGCACGGCGTGCTCCACCCCGCCGACGTACAGGTCGACGCCGCCCGGGTCGCCCGGCCGCGACGGGTCTCTGCCCATCCAGTAGGCCTCGACGTCCGGGTCGACGAAGCGCTCGTGGTTCTCCGGGTCCAGGTAGCGCAGGTAGTACCAGCACGAGCCGGCCCACTGCGGCATCGTGTTGGTCTCGCGCCGGTAGTGCTGCGGCCCGCCGCCCAGGTCCAGGTCGACCTCCACCCAGTCGGTGGCCCGCGACAGCGGCGGCTCCGGCTCGGTGTCGGCAGCCTCGGGGTCGTAGGTCTTGGGTGAGTAGTCGTCGATCTCCGGCAGCTCCACGGGCAGCTGGTCGTCGGTCAGCGCGATCGGCCCGTCGGCGTCCCAGATGATCGGGAACGGCTCACCCCAGTACCGCTGGCGGGAGAACAGCCAGTCGCGCAGCTTGTACTGGACGACCGCCTCACCTGCCCCGCGTTCGGCCAGCCATTCGGTGATCGCCCGCTTGGCCTCGGTGACGCCCATGCCGTCCAGGCTGATCTCGGCGTTGGCCGAGTTGATCGCCGGACCGTCGCCGGTGAACGCCTCGCCCTCCCAGCCCTCGCTCGGCTGGACCGTGCGTACGATCGGCAGGCCGAACGCCGTGGCGAAGTCCCAGTCGCGCTGGTCCTGCGCGGGCACGGCCATGATCGCGCCGGTGCCGTATCCCATCAGCACGTAGTCGGCGACGAAGACCGGGATCTGCTCGCCGTTGACCGGGTTGGTGGCGTAGGCACCGGTGAAGACCCCGGTCTTCTCCCGGTTCTCCTGCCGGTCCAGCTCGGACTTGCGGGAAGCGGCATCCCGGTAGGCGGCCACGGCCTCGCGCGGGGTGGCGGCCCCGCCGCTCCGGCGCGTGTCAACACCCGCCGGCCACTGCTCGGGCGTGATCGCGTCGACCAGCGGGTGCTCCGGCGCCAGCACCATGTAGGTGGCGCCGAACAGCGTGTCCGGGCGGGTGGTGAAGACCTCGATCGGCGTCTCGACGCCGACGACGGGGAAGCGGACCTGCGCTCCCTCGGACCTGCCGATCCAGTTGCGCTGCATCGACTTGACCGAGTCGGGCCAGTCCAGGCGGTCCAGGTCGGCCACCAGCCGATCGGCGTAGGCCGTGATCCGCATCATCCACTGCTTCAGGTTGCGGCGGAACACGGGGAAGTTGCCCCGCTCGCTGCGCCCGTCGGCGGTGACCTCCTCGTTGGCCAGCACCGTGCCCAGGCCGGGACTCCAGTTCACCGGAGCCTCGGAGATGTAGGCCAGGCGGTGGGAGTCGATGATCCGGCGCTGCTCGGCCGAGGTCAGCTCGCACCAGCCGCGACCGTCCGGCGTGCGCCTCTTGTCCTGCGCGTACTCGGCCTCCAGCTCCGCGATGGGCCGGGCCTTCCGCTGCTGCTCGTCGTACCAGCTGTTGTAGATGCGCAGGAAGATCCACTGCGTCCAGCGGTAGAACTCGACGTCGGTGGTGGCGACGGAGCGGCGGTCGTCGTGACCCAGGCCCAGCTGGCGCAGCTGTGCCTTGTAGCGCTGGATGTTGTCCTCTGTGGTCTTGCGCGGGTGCGTGCCCGTCTGCACGGCGTACTGCTCGGCAGGCAGGCCGAACGCGTCGAAACCCATCGCGTGCAGCACGTTGCGCCCGGTCATCCGCAGGTAGCGGCCCAGCACGTCGGTGCCGATGAAGCCCAGCGGGTGGCCGACGTGCAGCCCGGAGCCGGACGGGTAAGGGAACATGTCCAGCAGGTAGACCTTGTCGCCGTCCGCGGCATCGGGGTCGGCCCACGGGCCCGACGGGTTGGGCGCGTGGAACGTGCCCTCCTTCTCCCACCGGTCCTGCCACCGCTGCTCGATCTGCGCGGCCAGCGCAGCGTTGTAGCGGTAGGGCAGGTTGCTCTCCGCGTTCTCGCTGCCCGCGGCGCCGGCGCGCTCCCGCGCGGCTGCGCTCGTATCCGTGCTCATGTCCCGCTCCTGGGAAGTCCGTGGTGGCCCGAAAACCAGAAGACCCCTCCGCCACTCGGGCGTGAGGGGTCGGCCGCGCCATGGCGTTTATGCACGCTCAGTGCGGCGCGGCCTCGAGAAGAAGTCGACGTGCCACGCAACCAGGGTAACGCCGCTGGCGGGCGCCCCGCGATCGGGTTCACCTAGGCTGGGCGCCGTGCCGCCGCCCGTTCGCATCGTCCTCGGTTCCCTGCTCATGGTCGCAGGCGTCGCGCTGATCGCCGTCGCACTGCTCGGGCTGCGGCGTAAGCTGCCCCGCAACCGCTGGTTCGGGGTGCGGACGAGCGCCACTCTGCGCTCGAACGCCGCGTTCACCGTGGCCAACCAGGTGGCTGGGGCGCCGCTCGGCGCGGCGGGAGCGGTCGCCGCGGCGGGCGGTGTTGCCCTGCTTGCCGGGGCCGACGGCACGCTCGCGTGGGCATTGCTCGCCGTGAGCGGCGCCGGCGCCACCGTGCTGGCCGGTGTCGGCGGGGTGGCGGGCGACCGGGCCGCCTCCGCCGTGCAGCCCGCGCCCCTGGAGCCGTCGGCGTGCGCCGGCACCTGCGCCG
This sequence comes from Pseudonocardia aurantiaca, assembly GCF_039526725.1. Taxonomy (NCBI): domain Bacteria; kingdom Bacillati; phylum Actinomycetota; class Actinomycetes; order Pseudonocardiales; family Pseudonocardiaceae; genus Pseudonocardia; species Pseudonocardia aurantiaca. The sequence goes on along the minus strand of NZ_BAAAJG010000003.1, from coordinate 287,127 downwards.
GCTGCGACCTGGTCGCCGGTTGCCGCGACGCGACGGCCGGGGCCAACGCGGCGGCCGACCGCGCCTGAGGGCGCGTCAGTTCTGCCGGACATCCGCAGGGAAGGTCGCGAGCAGCGAGAGCGGCATTCCCTGGCGCCGGAGCACGTGGCCCCAGAGGCGAGTGTCGTGGTGGTTCAGCACGTCGTCCGGCAATGCGGGCACGACGATCCAGTCGCCTCGGTCGATCTCCCCGGCCAGCTGGCCGGCACTCCAGCCCGAGTAGCCCGCGAACACCCGCAGCCCGCGCAGGCGCGGGGCGATGTGGGACGGGTCGGAGTCGAGGTCCACCAGCGCCACCGGCCCTCGCACCGCCACCAGGCCGTCCACGGACCCCGGGTCGTGTCCGGTGCGCACGGCAGCGAGGCAGAGCGCCGTCTCGCTCTCCACCGGCCCGCCGACGAACACCGCGGACGGCTGCGCCGACAGCGGCGCCCACGACGGCAGGACATCGCGCACCGTCACCTCGCTCGGCCGGTTGAGCACCACGCCGAGGCTGCCGCGCGACCGGTGCTCGATCATGTAGATCACGGTGCGCCGGAAATGTGGATCGAGGAGCCCTGGGGCGGCTACGAGCAAGGTGCCCGGCGCCACCTCCGAGCCAGGAGCCGAACCGGAGCGGTCGTCCACCACGCGGACCATCGTCGCACCCGCGCAGAGGCGTAGCCTTCCGCCCGTGCCGACATCGGGACCGCCGACGCCACCGGGGTCCGTCACGGCACCCGACACGTCCCCGGGGCCTGCTGCTGGTTCCAGCCATGAGACCAGCGCGGACACGCGGCTGGGAGTAGCGGGCCTCCTGCGTACCCGGGGCTACCGGCGGCTGCTCGCAGTCCGATTCACCACCCAATGGGCCGACGGCATGTTCCAGGCCGCGCTCGGCGGCGCCGTCCTGTTCAACCCGGAGCGGCAGGCCGACCCGCTCGCCGTCGCGGCCGGGCTCGCGGTGCTCCTCCTGCCGTACTCGCTGATCGGGCCGTTCGCCGGGGCGCTGCTCGACCGGTGGGACCGGCGCCGTGTGCTGCTCGGCGCCAACCTCGTGCGGGCCGGGCTCGTGGTCGTCGTGGCCGCCGTCGTCTACGTCGGGATCGGCGGGCCGGCGCTCTACCTCGCCGCGCTCGCGGTGGCCGGGGTGAGCCGGTTCATGCTCTCCGGGCTCTCGGTGGCGCTCCCACACGTGGTGCCGCGGCGGCACCTGGTGGAGGCCAACACCCTCGCCGTCACCGTCGGGTCCGGCATGACGGCACTGGGCGGGGCCATGGCGATCGGCGTACGGGCACTGACCGGGCCCGGCAACACCGGCTCTGCCGTCACGACCCTCGTCGCCGTGGTCGGCTCCCTGGTCGGGGCGGTGCTCGCCGCCGGGTTCGCCAGGGGCAGCCTGGGTCCCGACCGCACGGACCGGAGCACGCGCACCGTGGTCACGGTCCTGCACGGGTTCTTCGACGGCGCCAGAGCGACGGCCGCCACGCCCTCGGTCGCCGCATCGTTCCTCGCCCTCGCTGCCCACCGGCTCTCGTTCGGGATCACCACGCTCCTGACGCTGATGCTCTTCCGCTACGTCTTCACCGACTCGGGCCCGTTCCGGACCGGGCTCGCCGGCGTCGGAGAGGCTCTGGTACTCGCCGCCGCGGGCCTCGGTGTCGCCGCGCTCCTCGCGCCTTGGATGGTGCGCCGCTGGGGCCGGCCGTGGACGGTGCGAACCGCCCTCCTGACGGCCACGGTGGCGCAGCTCGCGCTCGCTCTGCTGCTCTCCATGCCCGCGGTCCTCGTGGCGGCCTTCGTGCTCGGTGCGACCGGCCAGATCGTCAAGCTCTGCACGGACGCCGCGGTGCAGAGCGAGGTGGGGGACGCCGTGCTGGGGCGCGTGTTCGCGCTCTACGACATCGTCTTCAACGTCGGGTACGTGGTGGCGGTGTCCGCTGCGGCCCTGCTCAGCCCACGCGACGGGTGGGCGCCCTGGCTGTTCGGTGCGGCCGCGGGCGTCTACCTGCTGGGCCTCGCCGCCCACGACCGGCAGCTGCGACGGGCGCGCCCCGCCCCGGCCTGAGCGCGTGTGGCTCAGCCGACGCCGTTCTCCGCCGCCCAGCGGCGCAGCTCGGCCTCCGCCTCGTCGCTGGACAGCGGGCCGCGCTCCATCCGCACCGCCAGCAGGTGCTTGTACGCCCTGCCCACCTGCGGGCCCGGCGGGATGCCGAGCAGCTCCATGATCGCGTTGCCGTCGAGGTCCGGACGGATGGCGTCGAGCTCCTCCTGCTCCCGCAGCAGGGCGATGCGCTCCTCGAGCGAGTCGTAGCTGCGCTGCAGGGCGGCCGCTCGGCGGCGGTTGCGGGTGGTGCAGTCGGAGCGGACAAGCTTGTGCAGCCGGTCCAGCAGAGGGCCGGCGTCGGTGACGTAGCGGCGCACGGCGGAGTCGGTCCATTCGCCGCTGCCGTAGCCGTGGAAACGCAGGTGGAGAAACACGAGCTGGGCCACGTCCTCCACGACGGCCTTGGAGTAGCGCAGCTCACGCAGCCGCTTGCGCACCATCTTCGCCCCGACCACCTCGTGGTGGTGGAAGCTCACGCGGCCGTCGGGCTCCTTGCGCCGGGTGGCCGGCTTCCCGATGTCGTGAAGGAGCGCGGCGAGCCGTAGCACGAGGTCCGGCCCGTCCGTCTCGCGCTCGATGGCCTGGTCCATCACCACCAGCGAGTGCGTGTAGACGTCCTTGTGCTGCATGTGCTCGTCGATCGCGAGCCGCATCGCGGGAACCTCCGGCAGCACCTGCTCGGCGAGGCCCGTGTCGACCATCAGCTCGATCGCCCGCCGCGGGTGCATGCCGCAGATCAGCTTCGACAGCTCGACCTGCACGCGCTCGCGGGTGATCCGGGCCAGCTCGCCCGCCATCGCGGTCATGGCCGCCACCACACGCGGGGCCGGCGTCAGCCCGAGCTGGGAGACGAACCGCGCCGCCCGCAGCATGCGCAGGGGGTCGTCGGCGAAGGACACCTCCGGCGCGGCGGGGGTGTCGAGGTTGCCTGCGGCCAGCGCGGCGAGCCCACCGTGCGGGTCGACGAAGGTGCGCTCCCCACCCGTGAGCTCCACCGCCATCGCGTTGACGGTGAAGTCGCGCCGCATGAGGTCGTCCTCGATCGTGTCGCCGAACGCGACCACCGGGTTGCGGGTGACGCGGTCGTAGGCGTCGGCGCGGAACGTGGTGATCTCCACGGCGGTGCCGCGCTTGCGGGCGCCGACGGTGCCGAAGGCGATGCCGGTCTCCCACACCGCGTCCGCCCAGCCCTCGAGCACTGCGAGCACGGCGTCGGGGCGGGCGTCGGTGGTGAAGTCCAGGTCCTCGGCGGGCCTGCCGAGGAGCGCGTCGCGGACGCTGCCACCCACCAGGTACAGCCGGTGCCCGGCCGCGTCGAAGCGTGCGGCCAGCTCTTCGGCCGCTGGTCCGACCCGAACCAACTCCACGACGGCATTCTCCTGGGCGCGCAGAAGATCGGCTGGAACGGCGGCCGCATCGGAGGCGGACGCCAGAGCGGCGGCAGACACGGCGAATCACTTTACTTCGGCCGGGGCGAACCGAGCGACGAGGCCGGGTCATCTGAATCGGGCGCGCGGCGCGGGCCAGGCACTTCAGCGGGAAGCCTCGTTACCATCGCCACATGTCCACATCCCGCGGCCGCTCCGGGGGGCGCCGCGCGGGTCGCTCCTCGGATCGCCGTCGGCGGCTCCGAACCGTCGACGAGACGTCGGCCGGGGGCCTGGTCGTGGACCACGAGCGCGGCATGGCCGCGGTGATCGGCCGCCTCGACCGGCGCGGCAGGCTGCTCTGGTCGCTGCCGAAGGGCCACATCGAGTCCGGTGAGACCGCTGAAGAGGCGGCGGTGCGCGAGGTCGAGGAGGAGACCGGCATCATCGGCCGCGTGGTCGCACCACTGGGCACCATCGACTTCTGGTTCGTCGCCGAGGACCGCCGCGTGCACAAGACCGTGCACCATTTCCTGATGCGCGCGCTCGGCGGTGAGCTCTCCGACTCGGATATGGAGGTCTCCGAAGTGGCGTGGGTCCCACTCGACGAGCTCGAGTCGCGGCTCGCCTACGCCGACGAGCGCCGGTTGATCCGGCGGGCTACCGAACTGTTGGAGGAGACGGCGTGAAGCCGGTCGCGGCCGTGGTCGCGATCACCCTGCTCGTGCTGAGCGGGCTGCTCGGCGCGCTTCCCCTCGCCGGGGCGGGCGGCGTCGCGCAGGCCGCGGAGTCCGGCGCGCCCGCGATCGTCTCCAACCAGGCGCCCGGCGACGGGCCCGTCCGCCTGGACCTCGCCCAGGTCTCCCCGCGGGTGGTCACGGTGAGCGGGCCGCGCACCCTCACCGTCACGGGCACGCTGACCAACACGGGCGACCAGCCGGTCAGCGACCTCATCATCCGCGCGCAGCGCGGCAACCCACTCCCGACCGAGGGAGCGCTCCGCGACGCGCTCGACGGGCGCGGCGCCACCGACGCCGTCACACCGCAGTTCGTCCCGATCCCCGGCGAGATCGCACCCGGCGGCCAGATCCCCGTGCAGCTGACCGTGCCGTTGCGCGGCCCGACCGACACGAGCCTCGCGCTCTCCTCCACCGGGGTGCACGAGCTGCTGATCAACGTCAACGGCGCCCCCCGCGACGGGGCCACAGCCCGGCTCGCGGCCGTCCGCATGCTGCTGCCGGTGCTGTCGCTGCCGCCCGACCCGGCCGCCCCGAACGCGGTGCCTGCGGCCCCGACCGGCGGGGCCGCCCCGTTCGCGATGCTCTATCCCGTCACCGACGCCCCTCGGCGCATCCCGACCGTTCCCGGTGAGTTGCCGCTGCTCACCGACGACCAGCTGGCCGCGTCCTTCGCGCCGGACGGCAGGCTCGGCGGGCTGGTCTCCGCACTGGCGCAGAGCGCCATCGGCGGCTCCCGGCTACGGGCGGCCACCTGCGTGGCCATCGACCCCGACCTGGTGGAGACCGCGTCCCTGATGCGCCAGCCGGCCGGCTACCAGGTCCGCCTCCCCGACGGGAGCACCGCACCCGGCACGGGGGGCGAGGCAGCCGGCCGGTGGCTGGACCAGCTCGCCGCCGTGGCCAGGACCGGCTGCGTGATTGCCCTGCCCTACGCCGACGCCGACCTCGTCGCGCTCACGCGTGGCGGTATGAGCGACCTCGCGGTCCGCGCCGTCACCGACGGCAGGACGGTCCTCAACGACATCCTGCAGATCACGTCGGTGCCCGGAGCCACGTGGCCCGTCGACGGCGTGGCCGACGAGCCGACGCTCGCCGCGATGGCCCAGGCGGACGGACGCTCCGTCGTGCTCTCGGCCGATGGCGTCCAGCAGGGCAGGACCCAGCGCACCAGCGGAGTCGTCCCGCTCGCCGGCGGGCGCACCCCTCAGTTCGCCCTGCTCACCGACCCGCTGCTCACCAAGGCAGCCGCCGGGCCGGGTGCGGTGAACATGCAGGACACCGACCATGCCACCGGCTCTGTCCGGGCCGCGTCGGGCGCTTCCTCGACCCCTGCCGGTGGCCCGGGCCCGCTGTCCACACAAGACCTCATCGGCGCTCTCGCGTTCCGCACCGGGGAGCCACCGGACGCCGCGGCGCGCAGCGGTGGGCCGCTCGTGCTCGCCCCACCCCACAACTGGATGGCGGACGGGGCGGCCGCCGACGCCCTGCTCGGCGCCGTGAACCAACTGCTCGACGCGAACCGGATCGTGCCGAGCGGGCTCGACGCCGCGCTCGCCGCCGGGCCGCCGCCCGGTGCGGGCGCGCTCATGCCGACGTACCCACTCCAGGCCGGCGGCCAGGAGGTGCCGAGCGCCGCCGTCGACGCTTTGCGGGGCACCGCCGCGGACATCACCGACCTCGAATCGGCTGCCGTCCCGGACGCCGGCGTCGGGGTCAGCCCCGAGGAGGTGTTCACGCCGCTGCGGCACGGCCTCCTGCGCCCGGTGTCCGCGGCGTGGCGGGGCCGCCCGGAGGCCGCGACCGCCGCGTCCCATGCCGTCGCCGACCGGGTGGCCGAGCTACGTGCCACCGTGCGGGTACTGGAGCCGCCCAGCCCCTACTCGCTCGGCACGTCCAACGCGCCGATCCTCATCACACTCACGAACGGGCTCCCGGTCACGGTCCAGGTGCACGTCGAGATCTCCTCGTCGTCAGGCTTGCGGGTGGCCCCGATCGATCCCCAGCTCGTGCCGCCATTGGGCCGTCGGCAGGTCCGGGTGAGCGCCGAGGTGGTCCGCGCCGGCCAGTTCACCGTTCAGGCTTCCGTGCGTACGCCAGACGGTAAAATTCTCGGTCCGGCGAGCCGGTTGCGAGTGCAGTCCACCGTCTACGGCACCATCACCGTGTGGCTGACGGCGAGCGCGGGCGTATTGCTCGTGGTGCTGGCGGGCCGCCGGGTGCTCCGCCGGATCCGTGGCGAGCCGGGCAAGGGCAAGACCAACGGCCAGGACCTCCCGGTCCCGCCAAGTGGCTCCCTCCCCGCCACCCCGGCGTCCCGCCCGGACCCGTCCCCGCACCACCGCCCGGGCCCGAGGGCCAACCGGAGCGGGGACCCTTTCCCCGACCCCCTCGCGGCCACCGACCGACTCCCGGTCGCCAACCCGCGCCCCGACGGCCCGCCTCGCCCTCCCGGCCCACCCCGCGTCCCCAGCCCATGATCGGTCCCGCTCCCGACGACAACCCGACGGAGCGGCTGACAGTGATCGGGCCCGAGCCGTCCATCGGCCGGGCGAGCAGCGTGATGGCGGTTGCCAGCCTGGTCAGCCGGATCACCGGGTTCCTTCGGCAGGTGGCGCTGTTCACCGCGCTCGGCGCCACGATCCTCAACGACGCCTACACGGTCGCGAACACGCTGCCCAACATCGTGTACGAGCTGCTGCTCGGCGGCGCGCTGAGCAGCGTCATGATCCCGCTGCTCGTGCGGGCCCAGAAGGAGGACCCCGACGGCGGGGAGGCCTACACCCACAAGCTCATCACGCTGGCCGCAGTGGCGCTCCTGCTGGCCACCGCCATCGGCGTGGCGGCGGCCCCGCTCCTGACCCAGCTGTACATGGGTGCCGGAGCGACGTCCACGGCAGACCCGGAGCTCGCCACCACACTGGCCTACATGCTCCTGCCGCAGATCTTCTTCTACGGCCTGGGGGCGATCCTCGGGGCGATCCTCAACAGCAAGGGCGCGTTCGGGGCGTTCGCGTGGGCGCCCGTGTTCAACAACGTCGTGGTCCTCGGGGTGGTCGCCGCGTACCTGGTGGTGCCGGACGATGCGCAGCTGCTGGTGCTCGGCGTCGGCACGACCATCGGGATCGTGGCACAGACGCTCGTGCTGCTGCCGGCGTTGGGGCGGGGCGGGTTCCGGTACCGCCCGCAGTGGGGCTGGGACCAGCGGCTGACGCAGGCGAGCGGGCTCGCAGGGTGGGCCCTGCTCTACGTCCTCATCGGGCAGGCCGGGCTCATCGTCACCACCCGGATCGCGACCAGCGCAGACGGCGGCGCCTACGCGATCTACTCGAACGCGTGGCTGCTGCTGCAGGTGCCGTACGGCGTGCTCGGGGTCTCGCTGCTCACGGCGCTGATGCCGCGGATGAGCCGGGCCGCCGCCGACGGCCGCACCGACGACCTGGCCGCAGACCTCGGGCTGGGCAGCAAGCTCGCCTCGGTGCTGCTCGTCCCGATCTCTGTGCTCCTCACCGTGTTCGGCACCGCGGTCGGCGTTGCGCTGTTCGGGATTCGGTCCGGCAACCTCGAGGGGGCGAACGATCTCGGCGCCGTGCTCGCCATCTCCGCGTTCGGGCTCCTGCCGTTCGCTATCACGATGCTGCAGCTGCGGGTGTTCTACGCGCTCACCGACAGCCGAACCGCCACGCTGGTGCAGCTGTTCACGGTCGGGGTGAAGATCCCGTTGATGCTGGCCTGCCCGATCCTGCTCCCGCCGGAGAACGTGGTGCTGGGGCTCGCCGCAGCCAACAGTGCCTCCTTCGTGGCCGGCGCCGTGCTCGGGCAGATCCTGCTGCGCCGCAAGCTGGGCCAGGTCCCGACCGGCGCGGTCCTTTCCACGACCGCGCGCACGCTGCTCGCGTCGCTGATCGGGGTGCTGCTCGCGGCCGGTGTGGTGGCACTGCTCGACGCCGGACCATTCGCCGCGCTCACACCCCTGGCCAGGGCCTGGAGTGTGCTCGGGGTGGCGGTGTTCGTCGGCGGGCTGATCACGGTGCTCGGTATGTGGCTACTGCGGGTGCGCGAAGTGACGTCCATAACACAACGGCTCGAACGGCTCGTCGACCGGAGGAATGCTCGGCGCCGGACTTCGGCCTGACGTAGGCTGCCCTGGGGCGGATCGTGGGTTCGCGCGCGCATCGCGGGGAGGGCGGAACTGTGAGTGAGTTGGCGAGCCCACCTTCTGGTGCGACCTCGCCGCACGGGACAGCTCCGGCCGCAGATGCGGAAGTCGACTCGGTAGTCCCTCAGCAGATGCGCCCGGACGACGCCCCGACAGCGCGCGACACCCCGGCTACGGAAGCGCCTACGGCGCCTGCGGTTCCGCCTGTTTCGTCAGGCACGATCGCCGGAAGCCTCCTCTCGAGCCGGTACCGCCTCCGCACCCGCGTCGGCACCGACCCCGCTGCGGGCGCTGAGTTCTGGCGCGCCGAGGACACCATCCTGCGCCGCGACGTGGCCGTCACGGTGCTCCGCAGGCCGGCGCCCGGCGCCGCACCCGCGGACGGCCTCACCGACGCCGCCCGCGCCGAGCAGATGGTCGTGCGAGCCCTGCGGGCAGGTAGCTTCGAGCACCCCGGCTGTGCCCGGCTTCTCGACGTGCTCACCCCCAGCGGCTCCACCGTGCCGGAGGACGTGCTCGGCGCCGCCGTCACCGAGTGGGTGCCCGGTCGTAGTCTCGGCGAGGTCGTGGCCGACGGGCTGATCAAGCCGCTGGCGGCAGCCCGCGCGGTCGCTCCGCTCGCCGCGGCCGCCGAAGCCGCCCACCGGCACGGTCTCGTGCTGGGCTGCGACCACCCGCAGCGCGTGCGCGTCACCCCTGACGGCCGCGCCCAGCTGTGCTTCGCGCTCCCGCGCCCGGACATCACCCCCGCCGACGACGTGCGCGGGCTCGGCGCCGTGCTCTACACGTTCCTCACCTCCCAGTGGCCCCTGTCCAGCGCCGACGCCGCACTGGCCGGGCTCGCCGCCGCGGAGCACGCGTCCGACGGCACGCTCCCGGCGCCGTCCGAGCTGCGGCCCGGCGTGCCCGTGGAGCTCGACAGCCTCACCCGCGGGGCCCTCGGGCCGGACGACGCCGCTGGCCACGTCCACACGGCCGCCGCGATGCAGCGCCTGCTGGGTGAGGTGGTGGCGGAAGAAGATCGCATGGCGCTCTTCCCTCCCGCCCACGACGGGGTGCCGTCCGAGCCGGGTGACGTGTGGCAGGACCACGACCGGTCGGTCACACCGCCCGACCCGCAGCGCCGCCGCAAGATGACGGTCGCGCTCGCCGTGCTCGGCGCCGCTGTGCTGGTGGTACTGGGCTACCTGGGCGTGCAGGTCGGCTCGCTGTTCGCCAGCGGCGGAGGAGCGCCGGTGATCGTCGTCGAAGGCGGCAGCCCCACGCAGCCCTCGCCGGGCGCCGCTCCAGGAGGGTCCAACCTCCTGGCCGCCGTCGCTGGAGTGGAGGTCTACGACCACGTCGGCAACCGCGACAACTCGGGGCGCGTCTCGCGGGTGATCGACGGCGACCCGACGAGCTCATGGAACACCTCGGCCTACCGGCAGCAGTTCCCTGCGTTCAAGCCGGGCGTCGGGATCATGGTGTCCTTCGCCTCCGCGGTGCAGCTTTCGGAGCTGACCATCCAGTCCCAGAGCGCGGGCACGGTGGTGGAGGTCCGCTCGGCGCCCGGCGTCGACGCCGCGCTCGAGGAAACCACCCCGATCGCCGAGGCCACGCTGAAGAACGGCGCTACCGTGGTGTCGATGGCCGGGAGCCAGCCGGTCACCCACGTGTTGCTCTGGATCACCCACCTCAGCGGGAGCGGCTCGGACTACTCGAGCTCGATCGGCGAGGTCGAGTTCCAGCGCGCCGGCGTCTGACCGACTTCGAACTGCTTGATTTCTCCGGAACGCCCACGGCGACAGGGGTCTTCGACCTACGCTCCGCCCTGTGGAGGCCCCGACCGACGCGGATCTGATCGCCGCGCACCGGGCGGGTGACCAGCGGGCGTTCGGCGAGCTCGCCGGCCGCTACCGGTCCCGCATGTGGGGCATCGCCGTCCGCATGCTGAACCACCCGGAGGACGCCGCCGACGTCGTCCAGGAGGCGCTCGTGGCCGCGTACCGGAGGGCGGGCTCGTACCGCGGGGAGGCATCCGTGCGCACCTGGCTGCACCGCATCCTCGTCAATGCCTGCATCGACCGGATACGCCACGAGCAGCGCCGGGTCGTCGTGCCCTTCCCCGAAACCGAGCCGCCCGCCCTGCGGCCGGACATGGCAGGCGAACTCGTCACCAGGCTCGCCGTGGTCGACGCGCTGGCGGCGCTCCCGGTGGCGCAGCGCGCCGCGGTTGTGCTGGTCGACGTGCAGGGCTGGCCGCTCGACGAGGCAGCCGGGATCCTGGACGTGCCGGTGGGCACCGTGAAGAGTCGCTGCTCACGGGGGCGGGCTCGGCTCGCCGTGCTGCTGGGGCACCTGCGGGAGGAGGAGGCATGACCGACGGGCGGCCCTGGCTGAGCCGTGACCTGCTCGCCGACCTCGATGCCGGCTTGCTCGACGACGACCGCGCGGCGCAGGTCCGGGCAGCCGCGGCCACGGACGCGAGAGCCACCGCGGTGCTCGCCGCCCTAGCATCCACCAGGGCCGACCTCGCCGCGCTGGCGGAGCCGGATGTTCCCGCGGGCGTCGCCGCCCGGTGGGACGCGGCGCTCGCGGCCGAGGCCGGTCGCCGCGAGGCCGAAGGCCCCGAGGGTCCGGTGGCCGCAACGGAGACCGGCACGGCTTTCAGGCGCCTGGTCCGGTACCGGCCCGCGCTGGTCGCGGCGGCCGTGCTGGCGGTGGCCCTCGTCGCGGGGCTCCTCCTCGCTCGGCCGGCCGTGCCAGGCCCCGACCGGCTGCCGTTGGAGCGGGTGGACCTTGTGGCCACCGGCCGTGCCGCGCTGGGTGCCACGGACGCGGGCGAGCTCGCCGATCCAGCGCGCCGGGCGGCGTGCCTGGCTGTAGTGGCCCCGCCCGGCGTACGGCCGGACGCCCCGTTCCTCGGGGGCCGCCGAGTAGATCTCGACGGCCGCCAGGGCGTGCTGCTCGCACTGGGGAGCGGGGACCTGGGAAGGTTCCATGTGGTTGTGGTCGACCCGGGGTGCGGACCGGCCGGCGGACAGCTCCTGGGCTGGGAAGTCATCGGTCGGTGACGACGATCACGTCCGAGTCCGCGGCCCCGTCCCGAGCGGAATGTCCCCTGCTGGGATCGTGTTAAGAGCTGTACAGCGATGAGGGAGGACGGTGACCGGTGTCCACCGACGAGGTGCGTGAGCTGATCATCATCGGATCGGGGCCCGCGGGTTACACGGCTGCGGTTTATGCCGCTCGTGCGCAACTGAACCCGTTGGTCTTCGAAGGCACGCAGTTCGGCGGCGCCCTGATGACCACCACCGAGGTCGAGAACTACCCCGGCTTCACCGACGGCATCATGGGCCCCGAGCTCATGGAGCAGATGCGCTCGCAGGCGCAGCGCTTCGGAGCCGAGATGCATGCCCTGGACGTCGAGAAGGTGTCTCTCGATGGCGACATCAAGACGGTCGAGGTCAACGGGGTCACCTACCGCTCCCGCGCCGTCATCCTCGCGATGGGTGCGGCCGCGCGCTACCTGAACGTCCCCGGCGAGCAGAAGCTGCTCGGCCGCGGCGTCAGCGCGTGTGCCACGTGTGACGGGTTCTTCTTCCGCGACCAGGACATCGCCGTCATCGGCGGCGGCGACTCGGCGATGGAGGAGGCGACGTTCCTCACCCGGTTCGCCCGATCGGTCACGATCGTCCACCGCCGTGACGACTTCCGCGCCTCGCGCATCATGTTGAAGCGCGCCCAGGACGACCCCAAGATGCGCTGGCGTACCAACGCCGAGGTCGTCGAGGTGATCGGCGACGGCAGCGTGTCCGCGCTGCGGCTGCGCGACACCCAGACGGGCGAGGAGTCCGTGCTCGACGTCACCGGCATGTTCGTCGCGATCGGGCACGACCCGCGCAGCGAGCTCGTCAGGGACGTGGTGCGCACCGACGAGAAGGGCTACGTGCAGGTCGAGGCTCCCACCACCTATACGGGTGTGCCCGGGGTGTTCGCCGCCGGAGACCTCGTCGACCACACCTACCGCCAGGCCGTTACCGCAGCCGGCTCGGGCTGCGCCGCCGCCATCGACGCCGAGCGTTGGCTCGCCGAGGTCCCGGTGCCCGCCGAGCTGGCAGGGGGCGGGTACGGCACCGCCTCCGACCAGGTCGCCGCCGTCACCAGCTGACTCCGCGTACTCCACACCATCCATTGAACGGAGAACCCATGGCCAACACCGTCGAGGTCACCGACGCATCTTTCGAGAGCGACGTCCTCAAGAGCGACAAGACCGTCGTGGTCGACTTCTGGGCAACCTGGTGCGGGCCGTGCAAGATGGTCGCCCCGGTGCTCGACGAGATCGCGGGTGAGCACCAGGACAAGCTGACTGTCGCCAAGCTGGACATCGACGCCAACCCGTCGACAGCCCGCGACTACCAGGTCATGTCCATCCCCACGATGATCGTCTTCCAGGACGGCAAGCCGGTGAAGCAGATCGTCGGCGCGAAGCCGAAGGCCGCGCTCCTCTCCGACCTCGCCGACTACCTGGCCTGAGCCGCCCGGCACGTCAGCGGATGCCCCGCCCCGGAATCCCGGGAGCGGGGCAATCGCCTATCACGACACGAACATGGCCCGACACGGCCCGCTGTCGAGTTACCGACTATGCAGTTGACACAATGGCCCCCGGGCCAACACCGCTGCGGCGGTATTCGACGACTGCGAGCGAGGGGTGCATGCAGCTGCTGCGCCGAGGTGACAGTGGACCGGCGGTCGCCGAGATCCGGTCCACGCTGCGGCGGTTCGGGCTTCTCCCCGACGCCGACGGAGCGCCCGAGCGGGACCACTTCGACGCGGATGCCGAGCACGCCGTACGAGCGTTCCAGCAGCAGCGCGGCCTGATCACCGACGGCATCGTGGGCCCGGCCACCTATCGCGCGCTGAGGGAGGCCGGCTGGCGGCTCGGCGACCGGATGCTCGCACTCATGATCTCGGCTCCGATGAGCGGCGACGATGTCGTGGCACTGCAGGAGCGGCTGCTCGAGCTCGGCTACGACCCCGGACGTCCCGGCGGTGTGTTCGACGAGCAGACCGAGGCGGCGCTGCGGAAGTTCCAGCGGGAGTACGGCCTCGTACCCGACGGGCTGTGCGGGCCGGCCACCCTGCGCTCGCTTCGCCAGCTCGGCCGCAAGGTCACCGGCGGGCGTCCGCACCTGCTGCGCGAGCAGGAGCTGCTCCGGCAGGCCGGGCCGCGGCTGCGCGGCAAGCGGATCGTCGTCGACCCCGGCCACGGCGGCCCGGACCGCGGAGTCGTCGCCGCGGGCGTCGCCGAAGCGGACCTCGTGTGGGATCTAGCCCGCCGGCTCGTCGGCCGCATGACCGCCACCGGCATGGACGCGATGCTCTCCCGGCAGGAGGATACCTGCCCGTCGGAGGTGGAGCGGGCTGCGTTCGCCAACAACGCCGGCGCCGATCTCGTGCTGTCGGTGCACACCGACGCCAACCACAGCATGCACGCGCATGGCCTGGCCACGTTCCACTTCGGAAACGGGTCCGGCTCCACCTCCACGGTGGGGGAGGCGCTCGCCGGATTCATCCAGCGCGAGCTGCTCATCCGCACCGCGATGCAGGACTGCCGCACCCAGGGCCGCACCTGGGAGCTCCTCCGGCTCACCCGCATGCCCACCGTGCGCGTGGAGATCGGTTACCTCACGAACATGGGCGATCGCAGGCGCCTGCTCGATCCTGCGTTCCGCGACGTCGTCGCCGAGGGCATCCTCGTGGCCGTCAAGCGGCTCTACCTACTGGGCCAGGACGACCAGCCCACCGGCACGTTCACGTTCTCCGACGTGCTCGCCCGCGAGCTGGAGCGCGGCGGCGCGCAGGCCATCTGAAGAACCGGTGGACCCCGCGCTACCCGGACCCTGCCCTGACAGGCCCTCAGCGTGGCACACAGGGCGCCGTGAGCGGCCCGCTGCGGGGCGTTCAGGACCGGGTCGGTACCGCTCGATAGCTCTGGTCGCTGACGCCCGCGGCCTGCATCGGGATCGTGATCGTGCCGAGCAGCTGCTCCAGCGCGGCCTCGACGTCCTCCTTCCACGTCATGGCGGAACGCAGCTCCATGCGCAGACGCGGGAAGTGGGGATGTGGGCGGATCGTCTTGAACCCGACGCCGCGGAGGAACTCGGCCGGGATGAGGCACCCCCGCTCGGCAGCGGGACGCTGCTGGCCGAACACCTCGATGGCCTTGACGCCACGGCGGGTGAGGTCGCGGACGACGGCCTGGGCGAGCAGGCGCCCGAGGCCCTCCCCGGCGAACTCGGGCATGATCTGCATCGTGGTGAGCAGCACCGCGTCGGCGCTCACCGGTCCGGTGGGCATCTCGGCAGCGCGCGGCACGGCCGAAGGCGGCGCGTAGATGACGTAGCCTGCCGGGGCGCCGCCCATGTAGACCACACGCCCGCAAGAGCCCCACTCGAGGAGCACCTCGGAGATCCAGGCCTCCTTCTCCAGCTCCATGGAGCCGAAGTCGGCGGCCTGTTTGCCCATGTGCTCCGACAGCTCCCAGAACACGCAGCGACGGCACCTCTTGGGCAAATCATCCAGATTGTCCAGAGTGAGAGCTGCCACGTGCCAGGACAAGACCAACCTCCGGCGGCAGAACCCTGTTGAATGGCCGCCGCCCGTCGCGCCGACCCTCCCGACGATAGATCGGTCCAACATCGAACGCATCCCGCGTGCTGCGACCGGTGTCTCACCCTCGCCGAAGGGCAGGAGGTTCCTCCATCCCGGTTACACTCGATCGGCTCGCTCAGCTCGACTGACAGCTCGCCGCTCCAGGAGAACCGGGAGGACCACCGTGCCGCATCCGGCCACGCCCCCACCATCGTCCGGCACCTCGGCCCCGCTCGCCGGGGCAGTGGCGGGGGCAGCGGCGGCAGCGGCACGTTCGGTGGTGCCCACCGAGCGCTTCGCGGCCCGCACGGCGGGGATGACCGCCTCGGAGATCCGCGCGCTGTTCGCGGTCGCGAGCCGGCCCGAGGTCGTCTCATTGGCGGGCGGCATGCCGAACCTCGCCGCGCTCCCGCTCGACTCGCTCGCGGTGGAGGTCGCCGACCTCATCAGCCGTGACGGCCAGGTGGCCCTGCAGTACGGCTCGGCCCAGGGCGTGCCCGCGCTGCGCGAGCAGATCTGCGAGGTGATGGCGCTCGAAGGCATCCGGGCCGACCCCGACGACGTCGTGGTCACCGTCGGGTCGCAGATGGCACTCGACCTCGTCACCCGGATCTTCTGCGATCCGGGTGACGTCGTGTTGGCCGAGGGTCCGTCCTACGTGGGGGCGCTCGGCAGCTTCGCCGCGTACCAGGCGCAGGTCGTGCACGTGGCGATGGACGAGCACGGGCTCGTGCCCGAGCTCCTGCGCGAGGCGCTGCAGACGCTGGCGACGCAGGGGATCACCCCGAAGTTCCTGTACACGATCCCGAACTTCCACAACCCGGCCGGCGTCACGCTCGCCGTGGAGCGCCGCGCCGAGGTGCTGGAGATCTGCACGACCTACGGCGTCGGTGTCGTCGAGGACAACCCGTACGGGCTCCTCGGCTTCAGCGGGCGCACGTATCCGGCGCTGCGCTCCCTCGACCGCGACGTCGTGTATCTCGGGTCCTTCTCGAAGACGTTCGCCTCCGGTCTGCGGGTGGGCTGGGCACTGGTGCCGCCAGCAGTGCGCGACCGGCTGGTGCTTGCGGCCGAGTCGGCCACCCTCTGCCCGCCGAGCTTCACCCAGATGCTCGTGTCGAGGTACCTCGCAGGACACGAGTGGCGTACCCAGATCAAGACGTTCGCCGAGGCGTACCGCGACCGGCGCGACGCACTCCTGCAGGCCCTCGAGACCTACCTCCCCGACGGTTGCACGTGGAACGTCCCAGACGGTGGCTTCTACGTCTGGCTCACGGTCCCCGAGGGTGTCGACACGAAGGCGATGCTGCCGCGCGCGGTCACGGCCCGCGTCGCCTATGCGTCCGGCACCGGCTTCTACGCCGACGGCTTCGGCAGCCGCCAGCTGCGCCTCTCGTACTGCTATCCGACTCCAGAGCGGATCACCGAGGGCGTGCGAAGGCTCGCAGGTGTCCTGGAGGCGGAGCTGGACGTGATGCGCACGTTCGGCAGCTCCGCCCGCCAGGTCGGCCCGGCACCGCGCAACGGCCCGCAGACTCCGAGCCCGCACACCCCCTGAACCGGCCGTGCCGCAGAATGCGGCGGTGATCGAACGAACTGTGGCCGTGCTGGCCGGCGGGCTGTCCCACGAGCGCGAGGTTTCGCTGCGGTCGGGCCGCCGGTTGGCCGCCGCCCTGCGCGACGCCGGAGCCGACGTCCGGGAGTGGGACGTGGACGGCTCACTCGTCGACCGGCTGCGCAGCGATCCTCCCGACGCCGTCGCGATCGCGCTGCACGGCGGCGAGGGAGAGAACGGATCCGTGCAGGCGGTACTGGAGCTGCTCGACGTCCCGTTCGTGGGCACGCCGGCACCCGCATGCCGGCGCGCCTGGGACAAGCCGACCGCCAAGGCCGAGCTCGCCCGCGCCGGGCTCGACACCCCGGACTGGGTCGCGCTCCCGCACACGACGTTCCGCGCACTCGGGGCGCAGACCGTGCTGGACGCGATGGTGGACCGTCTCGGGCTCCCGCTGATGGTGAAGCCGGACCAGGGTGGCTCCGCACTCGGCGCCCACGTCGTCAACGAGCGGGCGGAGTTGCCCGCGGCGATGGTGAGCTGCCTCGCCTACGGCGACACAGTGCTCGCCGAGCGCTTCGTGCGCGGCACCGAGGTGGCGATCTCGGTGGTCGACGACGGTGACACGGCGCGCGCGCTCCCGCCGGTCGAGGTGGACGCGGCTGGGGGCGTCTACGACTACACCGCCCGCTACACCCCGGGTGCCGCCACCTTCCACTGCCCGGCCCGACTCGACTCCACCACCCTCCGACTACTGGAGGACACGGCGCTCGCCGCACACCAACTGCTCGGCCTCCGCGACGTCTCCCGCACCGACGCCGTGGTGGACGCCGACGGACGCGTTCAGATCCTCGAGGTGAACGTCTCGCCGGGGCTGACCGAGACGTCGCTCCTTCCGCTCGCCGTCCGCGCTGCGGGGATGGAGCTGGGGGAGCTGTACTCGGCCCTCGTCGAGCGCGCGGTCGGGCGACGCTGACGTTTCACGTGAAACAGCGGCAGGTAGCCGATGTTTCACGTGAAACAGCCCCCAGGATTCCGCGCGTCGATGTTTCACGTGAAACGGTCAGCCGGACGGCGCCGCAGCTCCAGCGACCCGCCTGCGCGGCGCGCACCGATTGAACTCAGCAGCGCACAGGCGTGAAGGTGTCCTCGCGGAACTCCTGCGGGTCGTTGATCCAACCCCGCTGCCCAGCGCGTCCTGTCGGGCCGCCGAGCTACGGTCGAGTTCGACGCCGGAACATCAGCCTTCGGACTGGCGATTCATGAGCTTCGCGATGCGCTCCAGGTCCTCTACGGAGCCGAATTCGACCACGATCCGGCCCTTCCTCTGACCTAGCTCAACTTTGACGCGCGTGTCATAAGTATCGGACAGTCGGTCCGCCAGATCCTGCAGTCCGGGGGCCTGAAGCGGCCTGCGTCGCGCCGCCTGCTTCGCGCTCGGCGGGCCCTCGCCGCGCATCAGCACGACGGCCTCCTCCGTGGCGCGCACCGAGAGGCCCTCCGCCACGATCCGGGCGGCGAGATCCTCCTGCCGCCCGGGGTCCTCCACACCGAGGAGGGCACGGGCGTGGCCGGCCGACAGCACGCCCGCGGCGACGCGCCGCTGCACCGAGACCGGCAGCTTCAGCAGGCGGATCGTGTTGGTGACCACGGGCCGACTGCGGCCGATGCGGTCGGCCAGCTCGGTCTGCGTGACGCCGAACTCGGCGAGGAGCTGCTCGTAGGCCGCCGCTTCGTCCAGCGGGTTGAGCTGGACCCGGTGAATGTTCTCGAGCAGCGCGTCGCGCAGCATCGCGTCGTCGCCGGTGTTCCGGACGATCGCGGGGAGGCGGCTGAGCCCGGCCCGCTGTGCAGCACGCCACCTCCGCTCGCCCATCACAAGCTGGTAAGAGCCGGGGGAGACCTCGCGCACGACGATCGGCTGCAGCAGCCCGAACTCGCGGATCGAGTGCTCGAGCTCCGCGAGCGCCTCCTCGTCGAAGGCGGTACGCGGCTGGTGCGGGTTGGGACTGACCGATGCAGGGTCGAGCTCCCGGAACAGCGCTCCACCCACCGCGGCCTCGACCGCATGGCCTGACGACGAGCCGACAGCGGTGGGGAGCGCCGTCACCGAGCCGACCGAGGTGGAGCCGGCCGAAGGCGGCGCCCCGGAAGGTGCTCCCGGCGGAACCGCGGGGGCCGTCGGGATCAGCGCGGCAAGTCCGCGTCCGAGCCCGCCCTTGCGCGCGGGTGGTGCCGGCCGCTCCGCTGATGCCTCGCGCTCCGCCATTGCTCCTTACCGTCCGTCTCTGCGGGGCGGCACGTCCATAGCCGCGCCGCGCTCCGCGATCTCGCGGGCCGCGTCGACGTAGCTCATCGCCCCTCGGGAACCCGGGTCGTAGGCGAGCACCGTCTGGCTGTACCCGGGCGCCTCAGAGACTTTGACGCTTCGGGGGATGACCGTTCGAAGGGCGGTCGAACCGAAGTGACCGCGCACCTCGCTCGTCACCTGGTCGGCGAGCTTGGTGCGCCCGTCGTACATCGTCAGCAGGATCGTCGAGACGTGCAGCGATGTGTTGAGGTGCGCCCGCACGAGGTCGATGTTGCTCAGCAGCTGGCCGAGCCCTTCCAGCGCGTAGTACTCGCACTGGATCGGGATGAGTACTTCATTGGCCGCGACGAGGGCGTTCACCGTGAGCAGGCCGAGCGACGGCGGGCAGTCGACGAAGACGTAGTCGACGTCCAGCTCGTTGAGCGCCTCATCCGACAGCGCCTGCCGCATCCGGTTCTCCCGGGCGACCATGCTGACGAGTTCGATCTCGGCGCCGGCCAGGTCGATCGTGGCCGGGACGCACAGCAGGTTCGGCGACGCCGTGGTTACCGCAGCCGCCTCGGCCAGCCGGATCTCCCCGAGTAGCACCTCGTAGACCGACGGGGTGCCGAGCCGGTGCTCGACGCCGAGCGCTGTGCTCGCGTTGCCCTGCGGGTCGAGGTCGATCACGAGCACCCGCACCCCGTGCATCGCGAGCGCGGCGGCCAGGTTGACGGTGCTGGTGGTCTTGCCGACGCCGCCCTTCTGGTTCGCGACCGTGAGGATCCGGCGGTGGGTCGGGCGCGGCATCCGGTGGCGCTCAGGGTGCAGCACACGTGCCGCCCGTTCCGCTTCCTCGGCGATGGGTGTCCAGCCCGGTGTTTCACGTGAAACACGGCGGGCCGCCTCGTTCGGGGACAACTCGTACTGGGACACCTTGAACGTCACGCCTGCCCTCTCCTGCGCCCCGAACGGTCGAGGCGACCGGTCCCGCGCTCGCGCTCGACGACGACCACCGTGCTCGGGGGATCGATGATTCCGGCTCCGCATTGCTCGACTCGCGGTGCGCCCCCGCCGAGCCGCCGCACGGCGGCCCCATCCCGCTCGATCTCCTCCGCCGCGCTCGCGCCCTTGACGGCGAGCATGAGCCCACCTGGTCGCAGCAGCGGGAGGCACCAGCGGGCAAGTCGAGCCAGCGGTGCGACGGCACGAGCGGTCACCACGTCGGCCCCCTCCCATCGCCGCCGCACCACATTCTCCTCGGCCCGGCCTCGCTCCACCTCGATCGCCACACCGAGATCGGCGACCACCTCACGAAGCCAGTCGACTCGACGAGCGAGAGGCTCCACGAGCACGATGCCGAGATCCGGCCGGGCCAGTGCCAACGGTATCCCGGGAAGGCCGGCTCCCGAACCCACATCCACCAAGCGCGCGCCGACCGGCACGAGTTCGGCGACGACAGCGCAGTTCAGGACGTGCCGCTCCCACACTCGGGGCGCCTCCCGCGGGCCGATCAGCCCGCGCTCGACCCCTGACGTGACAAGGTGCTCGGCGAACCTGCGAGCCAGGGGGAGTCGGTCGCCGAACACCTCACCCGCGGTAGGACCAGGCTCGGGCACCGCGGTGGCACCGCGGCCGAGGAACTCGTCGGCGGAGTCAGGCACCGCGGAAGACGACGACCTGCCGCCGCGGCTCCTCGCCCTCGCTCTCGCTCGAGACACCCTTGACCTTGGCGACGGCGTCGTGCACGACCTTGCGCTCGAACGGGGTCATCGGCCGCAGCCGCACGGACTCCCCGGACTCGAGCACTTCCTTCGCCGTGCGGGAGCCCAGCTTGGTCAGCTCGTCCCGGCGGGCGGCGCGCCATCCGGCGACGTCGAGCATGAGCCGGCTCCGGTTACCGGACGCCTGCTGCACCGCCAGCCGGGTGAGCTCCTGGAGCGCCTCGAGCACAGCACCCCGCTCGCCGACGAGCTTGTCCAGGTCCTCACCGCCGTCGATGCTCACGATCGCACGGCCCGCTTCGACGTCGAGGTCGATGTCACCGTCGTAGTCGAGCACGTCCAGCAGCCGCTCGAGGTAGTCACCGGCGATGTCGCCCTCACGAACCAGCTGGTCCTCGGCGGAGGTGGGCCCGTCCTGCGCAGTCTTCGGCACGATGCGTCTCCTCTCTCACAGGTGCGGCGCGGCCCATATCCCGGGACGCGCCGCTGCGGTCGCCGTCAGGGGCGACCGCGGTGGCTCGTGGGGATCAGCGGCGCTTGCGGGGGCGCCGCGCGGGCGGGCGGGTGCTCCCGCCGCCGCTGCTGCGCGCGCTCCGCGGGGCGTCGCCCGTGGCGCCGTTGGTCTTCGGCTCCGGCTCGGACGCGCCGGCGGCTGCTCCGTTGGCGGCCCCGTTGGGCGAGGCCTCGCCGTTCGTGGCGGCCTTCGATGACGAGGCTGCCGCGTTGCCGGCGCCGGGCTTGCGGGTGACCGGCTTCGCTCCCGGCCGCTTCGCCTTCGGCTCCTCGGCAGTGGGCTCCGGGCGGACCGGCTTCTGCCCGGGCCGCGGGGCGAGCGACTGCCGGGTGGCCGTGGTCTGCTCCTTCTTGGCGGCCTCTTCGGCGTCGATCCGCCGGTAGACCACGTACTGCTGGCCCAGGGTCCACAGGTTGTTCGACACCCAGTAGAGGAGGACCGCGAGGGGCAGGAACGGGGCACCGACCACGACGCCGATCGGGAACACGTACAGCATCAACTTGTTCATGATCGCGGTCTGCGGGTTCTCGGCCTGCGCCGCCGTCTGGCGGGCGACCGAGTGCCGGGCCGTGATGTGCGTGAAGATCCCGGCCGCGATCATCAGGGGGATCATCACGATCAGCATCGACGCGATCGAGGTACCTGCGGCGTTGAGAACGGCCTCGCCCTGGGTGACCCAGCTGCCCAGCTTCGCCCCGAACAGGTGGGAGTTGTTGAAGGACTGGACGTCCGTCTGCCCGAAGAAGTAGTTCTCGGTGCGGGGGGCCCCGTTGGTCAGGATCGGGTTGAACTCACGCAGCACGTGGAACAGGCCGATGAACACCGGCACCTGGACGAGGACGGGTAGGCAGCCGCCGAGGGGGTTGACGCCGTGCTCCTTCTGGAGCCGTTGCATCTCCTCGGCCTGCTTCTGCCGGTCGTTCCCGTACTTCTTGCGGAGCTTGGCGATCTCCGGCTGGAACTCCTGCATCTTCCGCATGGAGCGGACCTGGCTCACGAACGGCTTGTAGAGCAGCGCCCGCAGCGTGAAGACCAGGAACATCACCGACAGCGCCCACGCGAGGCCGTTGTCCGGGCCGAGGAGGAACCCGAACACTTCGTGCCAGACCCAGAGGATGAACGAGACCGGGTAGTAGATGAAGTTCAGCACGGGGCTTGCTCCTCGTGGTGGGTCCGAGCCGAGCAGGGGCGGCGCGGTGGCACCGGGTCGATGCCGCCAGGGTGCCACGGTGCACAGCGCAGCAACCGCCGCACGGTGAGCCAAGAACCCCGCAGCGGCCCGTGCACTTGCAGCGCCTCGATCGCGTAGGCGCTGCAGGTGGGGTAGAAGCGGCAGGTCGGTGGAAGCGCGGGGGAGATCCACCGCTGGTAGAAGCGGAGCGCTCCGATCAAGGCGCGCGCGACGGGCGCCCGCTTGCCGTCGTCGCTCACCGCACGTCTCCGTTCAGCTTGCGCAGCGCGCTCCGCAGCCCGCTGTCGAGGTCCTCTGCCAGCTCGGCCGACGTGGCGTCGGAAGCAGGCGGGAGCGCTCGCACCACCAGACGCACGTCGCCCGGTAGCACGTCGAGCCGAGTAGCGACCAGGTGGCGGAGCTTCCGCGAGACCCGGTGCCGGACGACCGACCCGCCCACCGCCTTGCTGACGACGAAGCCGGCCCTGGGGCCGGACTCCTCGGGAGCGCGGTGGAGGTGCACGACAAGCCGGGACCGGCCGCCGCGCCGCCCCCGCCGTATGACGGAGGCGAACTCGTCCCGGTGGGTCAGCCGGGACCGGGCCGGCAGCACCGGGGCTACCGGATCAGGCGGAGAGCCGCTGGCGGCCCTTGCCACGGCGGGCGGCGACGATGGCGCGGCCTGCGCGCGTGCGCATCCGCAGCCGGAAGCCGTGCGTGCGGGCACGGCGGCGGTTGTTCGGCTGGAAGGTGCGCTTGCCCTTGCTCACGGTCGGCTCTCCTGTCGACGGCCGGCTGATGGAAGCCGTCGATGATCATCATGCGCTGGTCGGGACGGTGGTGCTTCGGCACCCGCGCAGGCTGCGCACCGCCCACGGACGGACCAGGGGCCAGCGCACGGCCCGTTTCGCGCGGGCACGGTTGCTTTAGAGGGTACGCAGCCCGCCGACGGAGGGTCAAACCACCCCGATCGCTATCATCCCGTTGCCCGATTGCGCGACACAGTCGCCTTGTGGCAGGTCGCGGTCATTGTTAGCGTGCCCCCTCCACAGCTCGATCCGGGGGGATCGCTCCATCAGGTACGTCACACACGGGCCCGAGCGCACCAGCGCTGCGGGGCCGCGTACCGTTCTGCGCACAGGTGTGGACAAGTCTGGGGATGATCGACCCCTCCGGGTGCGGTGATCGTCCGGGGCGACGACAGGAGGGGAGATGACGACCGGTGGCCGACCAACCAGGAGCCCTGGGTCAGGTCTGGAACCGTGTCATCGCCGACCTGTCCGGCGCGTCCGCCGGCTCCGGCACGCAGACGTTGTCGCCACAGCAGCGCGCGTTCCTCCGTCTGACCCGCCCGCTCGGGCTGATCGACGGCACCGCGCTGCTGGCCGCCCCGAGCGAGTTCGCGAAGGACGCGATCGAGCGGATCCTGCGCCGTCCGATCAGTGACGCGCTGGGCCGCCACCTCGGCGTCACCGTCAACCTCGCGGTTGTCGTCGACGCCTCCGCCGCGTCCGGCGGCACCGAGGTGCCCGACCCGCCTGGCGCCGCGCCTGCGCGTGCTCCGATGCACGCGGCCGTCGGCACGGACGCCGACCCGGCCCGCGGCCAGCGTCCGGGCCCGGGCGAGCCGGGTGCCGAAGACTTGGCCGGCTCCGAGGGCGCGGCGCTGCCGAACACCGGAGCACTCGCGGCCGTGCCCGAGTCGCAGAACGGGCGCAACGGCGGTCACGGCGGCGAGGGCCGTCCGGCCGAGGTGTGGCCGACGTACTCCGGGCCGCCCGCGGCCGAGCAGGTCGCACCGCGCTCCCAGACCCGACTGAACGAGAAGTACACGTTCGACACGTTCGTCATCGGCGCCTCAAACCGCTTCAGCCACGCCGCGGCAGTCGCGGTCGCCGAGGCGCCGGCGCGCGCGTACAACCCACTGTTCATCTGGGGCGACTCCGGACTGGGCAAGACCCACCTGCTGCACGCGGTCGGGCACTACACGCAGCGGCTGTTCCCCGGCATGCGCGTGCGGTACGTGTCCACCGAGGAGTTCACCAACGACTTCATCAACTCGCTGCGCGACGACCGCAAGGTGGCGTTCCAGCGCCGCTACCGCGACGTCGATGTGCTGCTGGTGGACGACATCCAGTTCCTCGAGGGCAAGGAAGGGACTCAGGAGGAGTTCTTCCACACCTTCAACACCCTCCACAACGCCAACAAGCAGATCGTCGTCTCCTCCGACCGGCCGCCGAAGCGCCTCGAGACTCTCGAGGACCGCATGCGCACCCGGTTCGAGTGGGGCCTCATCACCGACATCCAGCCGCCCGAACTGGAGACGCGCATCGCGATCCTGCGCAAGAAGGCGGCACAGGACCGGCTCGCGGTGCCCGGCGACGTCCTCGAGTTCATCGCCGAGCGCATCGAGCGCAACATCCGCGAGCTCGAAGGGGCGCTGATCCGCGTCACCGCGTTCGCGTCGCTGAACCGGCAGCCGGTCGACACGCAGCTGGCCGAGATCGTGCTGCGCGACCTCATTCCCGACTCGTCCGCGTCGGAGATCACCGCGCCGACGATCATGGCGGTCATCGCCGAGTTCTTCGGCGTCACCATGGAGGAGCTGTGCGGGCCGGGAAAGACGAAGGCGCTCGCCCAGTCCCGTCAGATCGCCATGTATCTGTGTCGTGAGCTGACCGACCTCTCGCTGCCCCGCATCGGCCAGACGTTCGGCGGCCGCGACCACACCACCGTCATGCACGCCGACAAGAAGATCCGCAACGAGATAGCGCAGCGCCGCAAGACCTTCGAACAGGTTCAGGAGCTGACCGCGCGGATCAAGCAGCGCGCTCGTCAGTGACCGCCGCAGGCGCCCGCATGCCCGTGGCGCCTGCCGGCCATCGCTCGTAGCCCTCCACGCGCGGGCTTACGCCTGAGTTCTTGGTCCTCTCTGCAGCCGTCGGACGATCGGCAGCCCCGGCGCCTGCTCGACCTGCTTGGCGTCGGACGAACCCGCGCACACCTCCGTCCGGCCGCTACCGCTGCGCTGTCCGCCAACGAATCGTTCGCCCGCGGCATCGCGCTCCTTGTACACACCTGTCCCGCGCCGGAACGCTGCAGGTCACGCAGCAGGTCACGCTGCGTCCGCGGGTGTGTGCCAGGAGAGACGTCTGTGAGTTTCACGGCGCGTTCGTAGGACCGTTCGGCGCTACGGATCGGTCGCGCAGCGTCCGCACCCGACCACTCTTCACCCACATCTGGGGACAACTCTGTGGATGGACGAGCGGGGGCCGGTGGACGGATGCCGGGCAGATGGTGGACAACCGGTGTCCAGCACGGGGACAGGTCGCCCCTCGCGGCCGCCATCCACCGCCCGCGGCATCAGCCCACCGACGGACCCACTGCGGGATCCACACCCAGCCGCGCCGTATGACCTGCGTCGATGCGCTCCATCCACACTGCACACAGGCCCTATTACTGCTGTTGGGGTTCTCTCTTCGATGAACTACAAGAACAGAAAGGGGGGTGGATGGAGCCTCCGAGCTCGCCCGCATCGGGTCACCCCTGGCCGGGATGACACCCGCGGTCCGGAGGCTCTACGGTGGGTTCCCGGCCCGGGCAGTTCCCGGCGAACTCAGCGCGTTGCACCAACGTTCCGTGCCCGCCCTGATCGCCCCGACCCCGCAGCCGGTCCCGATCGAAGAACCGTCCCCGACACCGCCCAGCGCGAGAGGTCCCCGCCATGAAGTTCCGGGTCGAACGCGACGTCCTGGCCGACGCCGCCGCGTGGGTGGCGCGCAGCCTTCCGGCGCGGCCGCCCGTTCCGGTGCTGGGTGGTGTGCTCATCGAGGCGGCGGCAGGCTCCGACGGTGACCGGTTGACCGTCTCCGGCTTCGACTACGAGACCTCGGCCAGGGTGGAACTCGACGCCACGATCGGCGATCCGGGCCGCGTGCTCGTCTCCGGGCGGTTGCTCGCCGACATCACCCGTGCGCTGCCGTCGAAGCCGGTCGACCTCGTGATCGACGGGGCCCGCGCGACGATCAACTGCGGCAGCAGCCGGTTCAGCCTGCCGACCATGCCGGTCGAGGACTACCCGCAGCTGCCGGCGATGCCGCAGCTCGCAGGTACGGTCGCGGCGGGCGAGCTCGCCGAGGCCGTGGCGCAGGTCGCAGTCGCGGCCGGGCGGGACGACACGTTGCCGATGCTCACCGGCATCCGGCTGGAGATCGAGGGCCCCCGGCTCACGCTGGCGGCCACCGACCGGTTCCGGCTCGCGGTGCGCGAGCTGGACTGGACGCCCGAGGACGACACACAGTCCAGCGCCGTGCTCATCCCGGCGCGCACGCTCGCCGAGGTTGCGAAGACGCTCGCGGGAGCCGGCACGGTCGAGATCGCGCTGTCGGCAGGCGACGGGATGCTCGGCGTCACCGGCGGCGGGCGGCGCGCGACCACCCGGCTGCTCGACGCGGAGTTCCCGCGGTTCCGCCAGCTGATCCCGGCCGAGTACACGAGCGCGGCGATCGTCGAGGTGGCTCCGCTCGTCGAGGCGATCAAGCGCGTCTCACTGGTCACCGACCGCGTCGCGCAGGTGCGGATGGAGTTCGGCGACGACGGTCTGCGCCTCGCGGCCGGCGGCGACGACGTCGGCAGCGCCGAGGAGGAGCTGCCGTGCGAGCTGGACGGGGCGCCGCTCACCATCGCGTTCAATCCGGGATACCTGCTCGACTCACTCGGTGCCCTGCACACCGACCGCGCGCAGTTGACCTTCACCACTCCGAACCGCCCAGCGCTGGTCCGGCCGGTGCCGGCGGCCCCGGCGGAGGAGAATGGCGGCGAGGAGACTGCAGAACCGGTGCCCGGCTACCTGCATTTGCTGATGCCCGTCCGCCTCCCTGGCTGAGGCCAGGAGCGCGCGGGCGACTCCGCCGACACGAGATCAGGAGTGGAACCGTGCAACTCGGACTCATCGGCCTCGGCCGGATGGGCGGGAACATGCGTGAGCGGCTGCGCGCGGCCGGCCACGAGGTGATCGGGTTCGACCCGCGTCCCGAGGTCAGCGACGTCAACTCGCTCGACGCGCTCGCCAAGGCGCTCAACGCCCCACGTGTGGTGTGGGTGATGGTCCCGTCCGGCGAGCCGACCAGGAGCACGGTGACCGCCCTCTCCGAGGTCCTCGAGCCGGGCGACCTGGTGATCGACGGCGGCAACTCGCGGTACACCGACGACGGGCCGAACGCCGCCCTGCTCGACGCGAAGGGGATCGGCTACCTCGACGTCGGCGTCTCCGGCGGGATCTGGGGCAAGGCAAACGGCTACGGGCTGATGGCGGGCGGCTCGCCCGAGCACGTCGAACGCGCGATGCCGATCTTCGACGCGCTGCGCCCCGAGGGACCGCGCGAGGAGGGCTTCGTGCACGCGGGTCCGGTCGGCGCCGGGCATTTCTCGAAGATGGTCCACAACGGCATCGAGTACGGCCTGATGCAGGCCTACGCCGAGGGCTTCGAGCTACTCTCGGCGGCCGAGCTGATCACCAACGTGCCCGGCGTGCTGCAGGCATGGTCGCGCGGCACAGTGGTGCGGTCCTGGCTGCTCGACCTGCTCGTCAACGCGCTGAAGGACGACCCGACGCTCGCCGCGCTCGAGGACTACGTCGAGGACTCCGGCGAGGGCCGGTGGACCATCGAGGAGGCCATCAAGCACGCGGTGCCGCTTCCCGTGATCTCGGCCGCGCTCTTCGCCCGGTTCGCTTCGCGCCAGGAGTCCTCGCCCGCGATGAAGGCCGTCGCCGCCCTGCGCCACCAGTTCGGCGGGCACGCCGTCAAGACGGCGACCGGCCCGTCCGGCGTCCCCGGCGAGCATGCGGGTCCGAGCTCCGGCACGGGCTCGACACAGGGCTGAGCCAGAGTGCACCTGCGGCGTCTCGCCGTCACCGACTTCCGCTCGTGGGCGAGTGCGGAGCTCGAGCTCGAACCGGGCGTGACCGTCCTCGTCGGCCCGAACGGTGTTGGCAAGACCAACCTCGTCGAGGCGGCGGGATACCTGGCGACGCTCGGCTCGCACCGGGTCGCCACCGACGCGCCGCTGATCCGCCGGGGGGCGGAGCGGGCAGTCGTCCGCGGGCTCGTGGTGCAC
Source organism: Pseudonocardia aurantiaca (assembly GCF_039526725.1). NCBI lineage: Bacteria > Bacillati > Actinomycetota > Actinomycetes > Pseudonocardiales > Pseudonocardiaceae > Pseudonocardia > Pseudonocardia aurantiaca. The sequence continues at coordinate 258,735 of NZ_BAAAJG010000003.1, read as the reverse complement.
CACGGCCGCGAGCTGGCCGTCGAGCTGGAGATCACGCCGGGGCGGGCGAACCGGGCGCGGGTCAACCGGGCACCCGTGGCCAAGCCGCGTGACGTGCTCGGCATCCTCCGCACGGTGCTGTTCGCGCCGGAGGACCTCGCGCTGGTGCGCGGCGACCCCGGCGAGCGCCGCCGGTTCCTCGACGACCTCCTCGTGTCGCGCTTCCCGCGCTACGCGGCGGTGCGCTCGGACTACGACCGGGTGCTGCGGCAGCGGTCCGCGCTGCTCAAGTCGGCGCGTGCGGGCGCGCGCGGCGGCGACCTCAGCACGCTCGACGTGTGGGACGGCCACCTGGCGCGGCACGGCGCGGCCCTGCTCACGGGCCGGCTGGAGCTGGTGGCGGGGATCACGCCGCTCGCCGTCGAGGCGTTCGCGGAGGTGGCACCGACGTCCGACCCCATCTCGCTGGGGTACCGGTCGAGCGTGGACGGAGAGCTGCCGCGCACCTCTGCGGAGCTGGAAGCGCTCCTGATCGACGAGCTGGCCAGGGTGCGGCGGCAGGAGGTTGAGCGCGGCGTCTGCCTGGTCGGGCCGCACCGCGACGACCTGGACCTGCGGCTGGGCGAGGGCCCGGCGAAGGGTTACGCGAGCCACGGGGAGTCGTGGGCGCTCGCGCTCGCGCTACGGCTGGCGTCGTACCGGTTGCTGTGCGCCGACGATGTCGAGCCGGTGCTCGTACTCGACGACGTGTTCGCGGAGCTCGACACCCGGCGCCGGACGGCGCTCGCCGCGGTCGCCGGCCGTGCCGAGCAGGTGCTGATCACCGCCGCGGTCGCGGAGGATGTGCCGGACGGTCTCGACGGCGCCCGGTTCTCGGTGGGCGGCGGTACGGTCGAGCTACTTCCGGAACAGGCCACGTCAGCGCGTTCACTGTGATACGTACCATCTGGGGACAACACTGTGGATACTGTGGATAACTTCCGCTCCGCTGGTGATGACGAGCCAAAACGACCGCCCGGCGTGGAGCATGAACCGCCCATCGCGCCTCATTTGGGTGATGTTGTCCCCAACCCTGGGGATGACGGGGCCTTGACCGCTGGTCGGAGCCGGGGCTCGGATCTCGCCCGCGAAGCACTCAGGGCGGCCCGCGCGGCCTCGGCCGACCGGGCGGCCAAACGCACGGCCGAGTTCCAGGGCCGCAAGCCCGCGTCGCCGCGGGGGCGCCGTCGCCGGTGGTCGGGCGCCGGCCCCGACGATCGCGACCCGCAGCCGTTCGGCCGGCTCGTGTCGCGGGTGGCGCTGGACCGCGGCTGGTCGCCCCGGCTGACCGACGCCACCGTGCTCGGCCGCTGGCCACACCTTGTGGGCGCCGAGATCGCGGACCACTGCACCCCGCTATCCCTGCGCGACGGCGAACTGGTCCTGCAGGCCGAGTCGACGGCGTGGGCCACGCAGCTGCGCACGTTGCAGCGGCAGCTGCTGGGCAGGCTGGCAGGCGCCGTCGGCAAGGACGTCGTGCGCCGGATCCGCGTCGTGGGACCGTCCGGGCCCAGCTGGCGGCGCGGACCCCGGCACGTGCGTGGCCGTGGCCCACGCGACACGTACGGCTGAGTACCCGGTACCCCGGACCCTTCCGGATGGCGACCGCCCGGCTGACGGCAAATCAGGGCGACGTGACGTCCCCGCAGCACGTTCGCAACCCCGTGGCGGCCGAGCGGACCCGTCGAAGTCACGGACCGGCGGTCTGAGGCCGTTCTAGGGGTGTCCTAGCCGGGTTTCTGTCCGGGCGCACCGGTATGATGGACAGTGTGTTCCGGGCGCACCCCGATCGCCCGGTCGAAAGGCTCCGAAGCGGGGGGCGCGCTCGCGCGCCCGCGGCGGGCCGTCGTGGCGAGGAGACAGTCAGCCCGTGCCGGAGAAGAAGAACGCCTACAGCGCATCGTCGATCACCGTCCTGGAGGGCCTGGAGGCGGTCCGCAAGCGCCCCGGCATGTACATCGGGTCCACGGGCGAGCGCGGCCTGCACCACCTGATCTGGGAAGTGGTGGACAACGCCGTCGACGAGGCGATGGCGGGGTACGCCACGCGTGTCGAGGTCGTGCTACAGGACGACGGCGGCGTGCGGGTGGTCGACGACGGCCGCGGCATCCCCGTGGGCATGCATCCGGTGGAGAAGCGGCCCGCCGTCGAGATGGTCCTCACCATGCTGCACGCGGGCGGGAAGTTCGACAGCGACTCCTACGCGGTGTCCGGCGGCCTGCACGGCGTGGGCGTCTCGGTGGTCAACGCCCTGTCCACGGCGCTCGACGTCGAGATCCACACCGACGGCTTCGTGTGGCGCCAGCACTACGCCCGCTCGGTTCCCGGTCCGCTGCGCAAGGGCGAGCCCACCAAGCGCACGGGGTCCACGGTCACGTTCTGGCCCGACGGCGACATCTTCGAGACGCTCACCTTCAACATCGAGACGATCCGCCGCCGCTTGCAGGAGATGGCGTTCCTCAACAAGGGCCTCACGATCATCCTGTGCGACGAGCGCAACGGCCACCCGGCCGAGGAGGAGGAGCCCGACGCCGAGGGCTACGTGGCGAAGGTGAAGGAGTACACCTTCTGCTACCCCAACGGGCTCGAGGACTTCGTCGCGCACCTCAACAAGAGCAAGGACCCGATCCACAAGAAGCTCGTCTCGTACACGGGCGAGGGTGAGGGCCACGCGGTCGAGGTGGCGATGCAGTGGAACTCCGGCTACACCGAGTCGGTCTACACGTTCGCCAACACGATCAACACGCACGAGGGCGGCACCCACGAGGAGGGCTTCCGCTCCGCGCTGACCACCACGGTCAACCGCTACGCGCGCGACAAGAAGCTGCTCAAGGAGAAGGACCCGGCCCTGTCGGGCGAGGACATCCGCGAGGGCCTGGCCGCGATCGTGTCGGTGAAGGTCAAGGAGCCCCAGTTCGAGGGCCAGACCAAGACGAAGCTCGGCAACACCGAGGTCAAGTCGTTCGTGCAGCGGGTCAGCAACGAGTGGCTCGCCGACTGGTTCGAGCGCAACCCCACCGAGGCCAAGACCATCGTCAACAAGGCGGTGTCCTCGGCGCAGGCCCGGATGGCGGCCCGCAAGGCGCGCGAGCTCGTGCGGCGCAAGAGCGCAGGCGACATCGGCGGCCTGCCGGGCAAGCTCGCCGACTGCCGGTCGACCGACCCGTCGAAGTCCGAGGTCTACGTCGTGGAGGGTGACTCCGCGGGCGGCTCGGCGAAGTCCGGCCGCGACTCGATGTACCAGGCGATCCTGCCGATCCGCGGCAAGATCATCAACGTAGAGAAGGCCCGGCTCGACCGGGTGCTCAAGAACACCGAGGTCCAGGCCATCATCACGGCGCTGGGCACCGGCATCCACGACGAGTTCGACCTGGCCAAGCTCCGCTACCACAAGATCGTGCTGATGGCCGACGCCGACGTCGACGGCCAGCACATCCGCACGCTGCTGCTCACCCTGCTGTTCCGCTTCATGCGGCCGCTGGTGGAGCACGGGCACGTCTTCCTCGCCCAGCCGCCGCTCTACAAGATCAAGTGGGGTGGCCGGGGCTCCGAGCCGGAGTTCGCCTACACCGACCGCGAGCGCGACGGCCTCATCGAGGCCGGCCGGGCGGCGGGCAAGAAGCTGCCCAAGGAAGAGGGCGTGCAGCGCTACAAGGGCCTCGGCGAGATGAACGCCAAGGAGCTGTGGGAGACCACGATGGACCCGGCCAACCGCACGCTGCTGCAGGTCACCCTCGACGACGCCGCAACCGCCGACGAGCTGTTCTCGATCCTGATGGGCGAGGACGTGGAGTCGCGCCGGTCGTTCATCACGCGCAACGCCAAGGACGTGCGGTTCCTGGACGTGTGATGCGAGTCCGGCCCCCTACCGCACGAGCAGAAGCTGAAGAAGGACTTTCGTGACCGATACCCTCGACCCCACGCTGCCGCCCGCCGGCGGTGGAGGCGACCGCACCGAGCCGGTCGACATCCAGCAGGAGATGCAGCGCTCCTACATCGACTACGCGATGAGCGTGATCGTCGGCCGGGCCCTGCCCCTGGTAGAGGACGGGCTCAAGCCGGTGCACCGGCGCGTCCTGTACTCGATGGGGGAGAACGGCTTCCGGCCGGACCGCTCCTACGTCAAATGTGCCCGCGTCGTAGGCGAGGTGATGGGTAACTACCACCCGCACGGCGACTCGGCGATCTACGACGCCCTTGTGCGGCTGGCGCAGCCGTGGGCGCTGCGCTACCCGCTGATCGACGGGCAGGGCAACTTCGGCTCCCGCGGCAACGACCCGGCGGCGGCGATGCGGTACACGGAGTGCCGCCTCTCGCCGCTCGCGATGGCGATGCTGCAGGACATCGACGAGGACACCGTCGACTTCGCCGACAACTACGACGGCAAGACGCAGGAGCCGGTCGTCCTGCCGTCGCGGGTGCCGAACCTGCTGATCAACGGCAGCGTCGGCATCGCCGTCGGCATGGCGACGAACATCCCGCCGCACAACCTCCGCGAGGTCGGCGCCGGCGTCGTCTGGGCGCTGGAGAACCACGAGGCCACCGACGAGGAGCTGCTCGAAGCGCTCATGGAGCGCATCAAGGGCCCCGACTTCCCCACCGCCGGCCTCATCGTCGGCCGCGACGGCATCGAGCAGGCCTACCGCACCGGTCGCGGCTCCGTGCGCATGCGCGCGGTGGTCGAGGTCGAGGAGGACGCCAAGGGGCGCACCATTCTCGTCGTCTCCGAGCTGCCCTACCAGGTCAACCCGGACAACCTCATCGAGTCGACCGCCGGCTTGGTCCGCGACGGCAAGCTCACGGGCGTCGCCGAGATCAACGACGAGTCGTCCGACCGCATCGGCATGCGGATCGTGTTCACGCTCAAGCGCGACGCGGTCGCGAAGGTCGTACTCAACAACCTGTACAAGCACACCCAGCTGCAGTACGGGTTCGGCGTCAACATGCTGGCGCTGGTCGACGGCGTGCCTCGCACGCTGCGGCTCGACCAGGTGGTGCGCAACTACATCCGCCACCAGGTCGAGGTCATCGTCCGGCGCACCCGCTACCGGCTGCGCAAGGCCGAGGAGCGGGCCCACATCCTCCGTGGCTACGTCAAGGCGCTCGACGCGCTCGACGAGGTCATCGCGCTGATCCGGGCGTCCGAGACGGTCGACGTCGCGCGCGCAGGCCTCATCGAGCTGCTCGACATCGACGACATCCAGGCCCAGGCGATCCTCGACATGCAGCTGCGACGCCTTGCCGCGCTGGAGCGCCAGAAGATCATCGACGAGCTGGCCGAGATCGAGCAGACCATCGCCGACCTCGAGGACATCCTGGCCAAGCCGGAGCGGCAGCGCACGATCGTGCGCGACGAGCTCAACGAGATCATCGAGAAGCACGGCGACGACCGCCGCACGCGGATCGTGGCCGACGACGGCGACGTCACCAACGAGGACCTCATCGCCGTCGAGGACGTGGTCGTCACGATCACGCAGACCGGTTACGCGAAGCGCACCAAGACCGACCTGTACCGCGCCCAGAAGCGCGGCGGCAAGGGCGTGCAGGGTGCACAGCTGAAGCAGGACGACATCGTCGCCCACTTCTTCGTGTGCTCCACTCACGACTGGATGCTGTTCTTCACGAACAAGGGGCGGGTCTACCGGCTGAAGGCCTACGAGCTGCCGGAGGCCAACCGCAGTGCACGCGGCCAGCACGTGGCCAACCTGCTCGCCTTCCAGCCGGACGAGCACATCGCCCAGGTCATGCAGATCAAGGACTACCAGGCCGCGCCCTATCTCGTCCTGGCGACGAGAACCGGCCTTGTGAAGAAGTCCCGGCTCACCGACTTCGACTCCAACCGCACCGGCGGTCTCATCGGCATCAACCTGCGCGAGGACGACGAGCTCGTCGGCGCGGTGCTGTGCTCGGCCGAGGACGACCTCCTGCTCGTGTCCGCCGAGGGCCAGTCCATCCGGTTCACCGCGAGCGACGAGGTGCTGCGCCCGATGGGACGCGCGACGTCGGGCGTGCTCGGCATGCGCTTCAACGCGGGCGACCGGCTGCTGTCGCTCGCGGTTGTCCAGCCCGACACGTTCGTGCTGGTCGCGACCGCGGGCGGGTACGCCAAGCGCACGCCGATCGAGGACTATCCGGTGCAAGGCCGGGGTGGCAAGGGTGTTCTGACCCTCCAGTACGACCGTCGTCGTGGCACTCTGGTCGGCGCGCTCATCGTCGGGCTCGATGACGAGCTGTACGCGATCACCTCGACGGGCGGGGTGATCCGCACGTCGGCCCGTGAGGTGCGCAAGGCTGGTCGGCAGACGAAGGGAGTCCGGCTGATGAACCTTGGCGAGAGCGCCACGCTGCTCGCGGTGGCACGAAACGCGGAGGATGACACCGACGACCCGACGTTGCGCTGACCGGGGCGGCCCGGACGAGCGCAGCGGTCACCCCCACAAGGTCCCGAGGAGACGTTCACCCCGTGAACGACACGACGAGCACACCGGACGACGCGGAGGGCCGCGGGCCCGTGGCCACTGGCGGCCAGGCCCCGGTCCCGCCGCAGGCGGACGGGACGGCGGCCAGTACTGACGCGGCCGCCGCGAACGGAGCCGCTGGTGGCGGCGGCACGGCCGGCACTGGGGAGCCGGTGGCCGCCCAGCAGGTCTCGCCACGGTCCGCGCCGGCGGGGGCGGACACACCGACCACCGAGCTGCGAATTCCCACGTCAGCCGGGAACGGGTCCGGGCCGCACCCGGCGCCGGGGGCTCCGGCCGAGGTGCCTGTCACGGCGGTCCCCGGCACGCACGACACGCAGGCCGACCAGTCCGGATCGTCCGGACCGTCTGGACCGCCCTCGAGCCCGCCCCCGAGCCCGGCCCCGCGCCCGTCTCCGGCGCCACGGGCACCTGAGCCCGCCCGGGGGCCGGTGCCAGGACCGGGACCGCAGGCCGCGGCCCCGCCGCCGTGGCACCGGATGCCCGGCCCGGAGGCGGCGGCTCCGCCGCATCCCCCGCGACAGGCGCAGTACCCCGCCAGGGAGCCCGCGATCGGCGGGCTGCTCGACGAGGGCCCCACCGCGTTCCTCGAACCTCCCACTCCTCCTGGAGAGGACGCGCGTGGCGGCGACAACGCCGCCACGGCCAACGGTTCGGCCGGCTCCGAGTCCGAAAGTTGGGCGTCCGTGCGGGCGGTCCGCAACCGGCCGCCGCGCCAGGCCGCGCTGCAGCTCAAGCGGCTCGACCCCTGGTCGGCGCTCAAACTCGGCCTGGTGCTCGCCGTGGTGCTGTTCTTCATCTGGTTGGTGGCGGTCGGCGTCCTGTACGGGGTGCTCGACGGCATGGGCGTCTGGGACCGCCTGAACGGCACGTACGCCGACCTGGTGTCCGGGCAGGCCCAGGGCGGCAGCCCGCTGATCAGCGCGGGACGAGTGTTCGGCTTCGCCGCGGTGATCGGGGCGATCAACAGCCTCCTGTTCGCCGTCGCGGTCACGGTGGGGGCGTTCGTCTACAACGTCTCGGCCGACCTGGTCGGCGGCATCGAGGTCACCCTCTCCGAACGGGACTGACCTTGCCCGGGTGAGACCGGGGTATCCGGTTGGAGGCGGCCGAGGACGCTGGGGTAGCCTCGTCCTCGCCGCAGGGGCCCATAGCTCAGTTGGTTAGAGCGCGTCGCTGATAACGACGAGGTCGCTGGTTCAAATCCAGCTGGGCCCACTCCCATCCGCGACAACAAGGACGTGATCCGTGTGAAGAAGCTTCTCGCTGTTGTCGTCGCACTCGCGGCGGGTGCGCTGGTCTTCTCCAAGGTCCGGGCCTCCCGCTCCGAGGGTGACCTGTGGCACGAGGCCACCAAGAACTGACCCGGGCACGATACCGCCCGCGCCGAGCGGGTAACGTCCCGCTCGTATGGGGACGTAGCTCAATTGGCAGAGCACCGCCTTTGCAAGGCGGGGGTTAGGGGTTCGATTCCCCTCGTCTCCACCGATCTGACCAGCGGAAACACTGGGCAGGGCAGGGGCCCGGAGCACGGGTCTGCATGACGCAGGATGTGACGCAAAGTCGCCTATCGTGCTGCTCGTGGCGAGGGCGACGAACCCGCGTAAACGTGAGCGGGGCGGCATCGACGAGCTCCCGAGCGGTGCCTTGCGCGTGCGCGTCTACGCTGGCACCGACCCGATCACCAAGCGCCGTCACGACTTGGTCGAGGTGATCCTGGCCGGTCCGAACGCGTGGGATCGAGCCGACGAGGTGCGTCGGCGGTTCGTCGACGAGGTGAAGCAGCGACGCAGCCCGCGCACGACAGCGACCGTCAACCACCTTGCTCGACCGCTACCTCGACCAGCACCAGGGCGGGAAACGCACCGTCACGGGCTACCGCGAGTACGTGGACAAGCACGTCCGGCCGTTCATCGGCAAGCGGAAGGTCGGCGACCTTGACGCCGACATCTTGGACTCGCTCTATGCCGAGATGCGGCGATGCCGGGACCACTGCACCCATCGGAAGCAAATCGACCACCGGACCCCGATGCGCACGAGTGCGACCACCGGTGCGGCCCACACCGCTGCAAGCCGCTGGGTAACGCGACGATCAGGAAGATCCACTACATCCTTAGCGGCGCCTACAAGCGGGCTGTCCGCTGGCGCTGGGTGGGCGCGAGCCCGATGGACCAGGCCGAGCCGCCCCCGGTGCCATCGCCTGACCCGCAGCCGCCGACACCTGACGAGGCAGCGTGCTTGATCGCCGAATCGTTCCGGGTCGATCCGGACTGGGGCATGCTCGTCTGGCTCACGATGGTCAGCGGTGCCCGCCGAGGCGAGCTGTGTGCATTGCGTTGGCGGCACGTCGACCTCGAACGCGCCGTCGTCACCGTCCGCCGGGCCATTGCTCAGGACGGCAACGACACCGAGGAGAAGGACACCAAGACCCATCAGCGCAGGCACGTCACCATCGATCCGGGCACCGTCGCTGCGCTCACCGAGCACCGCCAGCGATGGGAAGCGCGCGCGGCCGCACTCGTATTCGAGATGTCGCCCGATGCGTTCGTGTTCTCAAACTCGCCGGACGGCGCCACCAGCCGCAAGCCGTCGTCGGTAACACAGCGATACGGGCGAATGGCGGATCGGCTCGGGATCGACACGCACCTGCATAACCTGCGGCACTACTCGGCAACAGAGCTGATAGCCGCCGGCGTCGATGTGCGTACTGTTGCGGGTCGGCTCGGGCACGGTGGCGGCGGGACCCGGGACCACAACGTTGCGGGTGTACGCAGCGTGGGTGGCAGAGGCCGGCCAGCGCGCGGCGCAGGGGCTCGCCGACCGTCTTCCGGCTCGCCCGACGCCGGCCACGTCGAACGAGGCTGAGCGTGCTCGAACCGATCCGCGCAGTCCGTACGAGCGGGTAGCTGTCGAGCTCCTGGCCCGCGTGGTTGCGGGGTCGATCGAGGTCGGCGATCAGCTCCCGACCGGCAAGCAGCTCGGAGCCGAGTTCGGCGTCGCGACGGCGACCGCACAGCGTGCCGTTGCTCTGCTCCAGACATGGGGAGTAGTTGAGGTGAGTCGAGGTCGGCGTGCGGTGGTTTGCGCGAGCGCCGTTGCCCCAGACCGCGCGACCCCCAAGTACCTGGCGGAGGCGACGGGAGAGCCGTCGTGACATGATCGATGGCGTCTTCGCCGATGCGTTCGAGAAGCTGGAAGATTTAGAAGCCCGAGGTGGTGCGCCAGAGATCTCCTCTGCGTCGCTGGCGAACCTGCGCGACCCGCAGCGATCATCGACAATCTCAACCGCATCCGTCGAGCAATTTCAGTCGACCCGGCTCAAGCGGTCGGGAGTGCCAAGGAGCTGATCGAGAGCACCGCCAAGGTCGTGCTGATCGAGCGAGGCCAGCCGGTCGACGACAGAGCGGATCTGCCAGCACTCGTCAAGGAAGCGCAGCAGGCGCTCATGCTCCATCCGGCGCAGGCCACGCCGGACCCAGACGGCACCGACGCCGTAAAGAAAATTCTCGGTGGCGTGTCGGCGATTGCGATCGGTGTTGCAGGACACACTCGCCGATTTGAATGCGCCGTGGCAGTCGACGGAGGCAGAACCCGGACCCTCGCCTGCTCGCCAGCCGAGACATTGATGGTGCTCTCTGAATAGGGCCAGTCCTGCTCTCTGAAATTCCCCAGTTGGGGGTGTCCTGTCGGCGCGTCGTTTGCGCTGGTCAACGGCCCCGGGTGACGGTTTCGGTGCTGATCACCGTGACGGTTGCCGGAGGCGTGGATGCTCACTCTGGAGGAAGACGTGGAGGCGCAGGCGCTGCGTGCTCAAGGCTGGTCGGTCTCGGCGATCGCGCGACATCTCGGGCGTGACCGCAAGACCATTCGGTACCTGTCCGGCGACGTGGTGCCGGGAAAGCGTCGGCCGGAGGGGCCGGATCCGTTCGAGCCGTTCGTCGCCTACTGCCGGGCTCCGTTGGCCGATGACCCGCACTTGTGGCCGGCGACGCTGTTGGACGAGGTCGCCGAAACTCGGCTACGGCGGCGGCTACTCGACGTTCATCCGGGCGCTACGGCGCTACCAGTTGCGTCTGCATTGCGAACCGTGTCAGGTCTCCCGGGGTCGTGACGTCGCGATCATCACGCAGCCACCTGGTGAGGAACCCAGTGACTGGGTCGAGCTTCCTGACCCGCCCGCGGCCTGAGGGCCAGCGATGCGCAAACGCGGCCGGAGGCCCGATCTTGTGTCACCGTTCGCAGTGGACTTCTTCGCGTACCCGCTCAGATCGGTCAACGGCGCACCCGATAGCGCAGGTGAAGCACCCGGTTGCCCTGAATCACCACGTCAGGATCCTCCAACAGGTGCTGCGCGTGGACCGACCCGAAGTAGCGCTTGCCGGACCCGAACACCACGGGTACGACGTCCATGCGCACCTCGTCGATCAGGCCCGCGGCAAGCACCTGGCCACCGACGTCGCCAGCGGCGACCTCGACCATGCGGTCACCCGCAAGCTCCTGCGCCTTGGCCACGGCTGCCTCGACGCCGTCGACGAAGTGAAACGGCGCCTCGGGGTCCCAGCCCTCGGGCTCCGGCCGGTGCGTCACGACGACCACGTGGTCGATCCCGCCCGGAGGCTTCCCGTCCCAGCCGTCCGTCATGTCGAAGACGTGGCGGCCGACGAGTGTCGCCCCGATCTGGTCCCAGTACGGCCGGGTGTAGTCGTAGGACGTCTGCGACACCTTCAGTACGCCGCTCTCGTCCAACGGGACGTCACCGCTGGACAACCAGTCGAACAGCGGTCCGGGCTGGTCATTCTCGTCCGCGACGAAGCCGTCCACCGACACCGAGCTGTACATGACCACCTTGCCCACGGGGCTCTCCTCTGCTTTGGGGTGCCCCAAATTAGCGTGTCGTGAGCTGTCGCTCTTGTAAGAAAATCAATCGGCCGGCAGCGGCCAGCCGTCCCGCGCGTGGCCGGGATGTTCGCGCAGGAACCGCCGCCGGACTTCGACGTACCGGGTCGGCGTGAGCCGGTGAACGCCCGGAACTCGTGGCCGAAGTGGGCCTGATCGAAGTAGCCTGCGCCACCGGCGAGGTCGCCCAGTCGATCGGTCCGGCGGGGTTGATCGCGAACACGCGGTAGGTGCGGGCCAGCCGCTTCGGCGTGACGCCGATGAGCTCCTTGAACCGCTGTGCCAGATGAGTGCTGCTGACACCGGCTGCCACCCTCAGTTCGCCGATCGCCACCGCCCCGCTGGTCGCCGCGATGACGCTGCTCGTATGGCGGACCAGCCCCAGGCCGGCGGTCTCGCACAGCCGTCGCATTAGCTCCTCCTCGAGCAGCGTCAGCATCTCGTGCGGTCCGTTTGAGCGGCTGCGTGCGAGGCCCCGGCCAGCGCGTCGAGAGCGCGTCGAGCCAGTAGGCGAGACGGCGGTGTCGAGCGCGTCAACCGAACGGTGCGACGGAACCACTACATCGAGGACGCGTTCGACGCAGCTGGGCGCGTCCCAGCCGGGATCGACGTAACGCCGCCCGACGCCTCTTGAGCGCGTGCGATGTTTCTTCGTCGCATCACTCGGCGAAGAACGGCTCCAGCACGGAGGCGAACACCGTGGGCTCGGCGACATGCGACTGGCCTTCGACGATTCGACGCTCGGCCTTCGGGACAGCCGCTGTGATCGCGTCGGCCGCTTCGTCGAAGAAGCCGGGCCGCAGACCTCCCATGTGCGGATCCGCGACGCCGCCCGTCGCCACCAGCGTGGGCTGTGTGATGGTCGCCAGCCGGTCGATCGGTGGCCGCCCGCCTCCCATGCATGCTGCGTCGTAGGCGAGCGTGGGCGCGATCGCCATCAGGCCGGGCCAGAACGAGGAGCTGCGTGCCCCGGCGATGTCCTCTTCGGCCGCGCCCGCCAGACGCATGAACTGCTCTACTGCCTCCGCCCGGCGGCCGGCGGCAAGCGCCGCGGTCAACCGATCGACGTACTCCGCCCAGCCCTGCACGCTCGCGTCGTCGCTCATGTACGGGACCTCGTAGACGGCGATCCGGTCGACGGGGAGTCCGGCGGCGACCGCCTCCAGGGCGAGCGCGCCACCCGAGGAGGAACCGAACAGGTGTGCCGATCCGCCGGCCTCCGTGATGAGGGCCTCGATGTCTTCGATCTCGCGCTCCACGGCGTACGGCGGTGTGTCGCCACTCTCGCCCCGCCCGCGCCGGGCGTAGTTGAACACAGTGAAGTGCTGCGCCAGCTCCGGGACGAGCGCCGCGTTCTCCGAGCCGTCGTCCAGGCCCCCACCCACCAGGATGACCGCAGGGCCGACCCCGGCGCGCTGATACGCGATCGACGTGCCATCCCTCGACACCGCAACGCTCATTCCGGGCTCCTCCCTCGGGTCACTCACGGCCTCGCTCCTATATTAGGAGTTTATGCTGCTCAAGAACAAGCACCGGAGATAGCATCGGGTGATGCGTGGCTACAACGATGCGTGCGGCATCGCCCGGGCACTGGGCGCCGTTGGCGAACGGTGGGCACTGCTCGTGGTGCGTGAACTGATCTTCGGCCCCAAGCGTTTCGCTGATCTGCGGCGCGGGCTGGCCGGGATCAGCGAGAACGTCTTGTCCCAGCGCCTACGGGACCTGGAGCAGGCGGGAGTTGTGTCCCGGCGCAGGTTCGGGCCGCCGAGCAGCTTCTGGGCGTACGACCTGACCGACATGGGACGCGACCTCGAGCCGGTGCTGACGGCGCTCGCCCAGTGGGGCACCAGGCTTTCCGTCGACGATTCGGCGAACCCGAGCCTGAGCACCGACGCGTTGGTCTTCGCTCTGAAGACCACCTTCGACGCCGAGATCGCCGGTCCACTCACCGCAGCCGTTCAACTACGGATCAGCGACGACCGGTTCCACGCCCGCGTCGAGAACGGAGAGTTCCGTGTGGCGCGCGGTGAGATCGATGAGCCCGATGTCACGATCACGGCCGACGCACCGATTCTTCAAGCCCTCGTGTTCGCCGATCGGCCCCTCGCACAGGCCGAACAGTCCGGCGACGCCACGATCGTCGGCGCCCGCGAGGTCGCCGAGCACCTGCTGCGGTGCTTCCCCCGGACGGTCCGCGTCACGCGCTGACCAGGCTGCGCGACGCGGCTTCGCAGGTACCCAGCTCCGCCGGACCGCCCGAGAGCTGACCGCTCGGCGGACTCCAGACCGTACCGACATGCTCGTCCGGCACGGGCCGCGTGCGGTGGCTCCGGAGTCAGCGGACCAGTCTGCCCATGAGCCTGGAGGCGCCGGCCACGCCGACGACGGCGGCCGCGAGGAGCACGCCGAAGTCCGCCCAGAGGTTCGCCGGTGCGCCGACCAGGAGGCCGCGCAGGGCGTTGACCAGGTACGTCAGCGGGTTGATCTGGCTGATCACCTGCAGCCAGCCCGGCATGATCTCGATCGGGTAGAGCGCGTTCGAGGCGAAGAAGAGTGGCATCGTCATAAGCTGGCCGATGCCCATCAGCCGGTCCCGCGCCTGGGCCACACCGGCGATGGCCATCGAGAGGCACGCGAAGAAGCCGGCGCCGAGCATCAGCGCGACGGCCGCGGCGATGAGCTTCAGCGGGTTGACCGTGATCGCGACCCCGAGCAGCAGCGACAACGGAACGAGGATGACCACGGGCGCCAGCCCGCGGATCCCGGCCGAGAACGCCTTCGCCAACACGATCGCGGCGCGCGGGGTGGGCGTGACCATCACCTTGGTGAGGATGCCTGCGTCGCGGTCCCAGATGATCTGGATGCCCACGAAGATCGAGACGAACAGCGCCGACTGGGCAAGGATGCCCGGCGTCAGGTACTCGAGGTAGGACAGGTCGCCGGTGGGGATCGCCCTGATGCGGCTGAAGATCTGGCCGAAGACCAGCAGCCACAGCACCGGCTGCACCATACGGGTGATCAGCTCGGTGTTGTCATGTCGCAGCTTCTGCAGTTCGACGATGGCCAGCGCCCCGGTACGGACGACGAGCAGGCGGACGGGCTCAACCCAGCTTGCGCGCGGTTGCTCGACTGCGACGGACATCCCGCACCCCCTTCTGCTCCTCGGTCGGGACCAGGCCGGCGCCGGCGTAGTAGCTGAACACATCCTCGAGCGTGGCGTCGGGGCCGAGGTCAGCCCGCAGCTCCGCTGGTGAGCCGACCACCTGCAGGCGTCCGCGGTGCATGAGCGCCACCGTGTCGCACAACTCGTCGGCCTCGTCCATGTAGTGCGTGGTGAGCAGCACCGTCATCCCGTAGTCGGCCTGCATGCCACGCACCCGCTCCCACACCCCGGCCCTGGCGATGGGGTCGAGGCCGACGGTCGGCTCGTCGAGCACCAGCAGCGCGGGCCGGTTGACCAGCGCTTGGGCCAACTCCAGCCGCCTGATCATGCCGCCGGAGTAGTTGCCGGCCAGGCGGTCGGCCACGGCGAGCAGGTCCATCGCGTCGAGGGCCTCGTCGACCCGGGCCGTGCGCTCCCGGCGGGGCACGTCGAACAGCCGGGCGAACCACGTGACGTTCTGGCGGCCGGTGAGCGCGGGCTCGATGGAGAGCTGCTGGGGCACGTAGCCCAGGTGCCGACGCACGTCCACGGCCCGGCGCGCCACGTCGAGGCCGAATACCCGGACGCTGCCCTCCTGCACCGGGAGCAGCGTGTTGAGCACGCGGATCGTGGTGGTCTTGCCGGCTCCGTTCGGTCCGAGCAGCCCGAACACCGCGCCGGCCGGGATGCGCAGGTCGAGGTGGTCGACCGCCACCGTGTCGCGGAACCGGTGCACGAGGCCGGTGCATTCCACGGCGACCTGCGGTGCAGTCAACTTTGGCCTCCTGCTTCTCGTTCCTGCTCCAGTGTCTTCAGCTCGTCGGCCAGGACCCCCAGCGCCGCCAACCCCGCCGCCAGCGCCTCGACCTGTTGCGGGCTGAGCCGGTCGAGCGCGTCGTGCAGCACCTCGCGTCTGCGGCGCCGCGCCTCGGCCACCTGGCCGCGGGCCTGTTCGGTCAGTGCGAGCCGGCCGATGCGGCGGTCCTGCGGGTCGATCTCGCGCACGAGCATCCCGGCCCCGACCAGCTGCGTCACGATCGTGGAGACGCTGTTGGGCGCGAGCCCCAGCTCGTCCGCGATCTCGGCGACCGCGCTTCCCGGGTGCCGCCCGACGGCCACGAGCACCTCGCGCTGCGACGTGGACAGCGGGTCCCCAGGGAAGGAGGGCCCGGCGAGCCGGCGCAGCTGCCGGCGCACGGCGCCGACCGCGGGCATCAGGCCCTCGGAGACGGTGTCGACCACAACGGTCGTGGTGCCAGGCATGACCCGACAATAGCTCTGTTCCAGAGTAGATCGAGTGCAGAGGTTATCCGTCTCACGTCATGTTTCAACTGATGGGACGAGCGCTGCGCGGCTGGCACCTGATCAGGTATGCCCATTGCTGGCGGTGCGGGCGTCGGTCCTTGCCCGCGGAGGTGGGGGGACACCATGGACGTCTGGCCTGGTTCGCCGTACCCGCTCGGCGCCAACTACGACGGCGGCGGCACGAACTTCTCGCTCTTCTCGGAGGTCGCGCAGCGCGTGGAACTGTGCCTGTTCGGCGAGGACGGCAAGGAGACACGCATCGACCTCCCGGAGCGGGAGGCGCTGACCTGGCACGGATACCTGCCGCGGGTCGGACCTGGCCAGCGATACGGCTATCGCGTCCACGGACCGTACGACCCGGGGGCCGGGCTCCGGTGCAACCCGTCGAAACTGCTGCTGGACCCGTACGCCAAGGCGGTAGACGGGCAGATCAACTGGGGGCAGGCCCTCTTCTCCTACCGCTTCGGTGACCCGCGCTCGATCGACAGCACCGACTCCGCGCCTTTCGTGCCGCGCTCGGTGGTCGTCAACCCGTACTTCGACTGGTCCAACGACCGGGCGCCGCGCGTCCCGTACCACGAGACGGTCATCTACGAGGCCCACGTCAAGGGCATGACGATGGCACACCCGGACGTGCCGGCCCACCTCCGCGGCAGCTATATGGGACTCGTCCACCCGGTGATGCTCAAGCACCTGAAGGACCTCGGCGTGACAGCCGTCGAGCTCATGCCGGTGCACCAGTTCGCGCACGACCACGGGCTGCAGGAGCGCGGACTGTCCAACTACTGGGGCTACAACACGATCGGTTTCTTCGCCCCGCACAACGGCTACGCGTCCTTCGGCACCCGCGGCGAGCAGGTGCAGGAGTTCAAGACGATGGTGAAGCGGCTCCACGGCGTGGGGATCGAGGTGATCCTCGACGTCGTCTACAACCACACTGCGGAGGGCAACCATCTTGGGCCGACGTTGTCGTTCCGCGGCATCGACAACCACGCCTACTACCGGCTGGTCCCCGGCGACCCCGAGCACTACTACGACACGACCGGCACCGGGAACAGCCTGAACGTCCGGGCCCACGAGTCGTTGCGGCTGATCATGGATTCGCTGCGGTACTGGGTCACCGAGATGCACGTCGACGGCTTCCGCTTCGACCTGGCCGCCGCGCTGGCCAGGGAGTTCCACTCGGTCGACCGGCTCGCCGCCTTCTTCGACCTGGTCAACCAGGACCCGGTGGTCAGCCAGGTCAAGCTGATCGCCGAGCCGTGGGACGTCGGCGAGGGCGGCTACCAGGTCGGTGGCTTCCCACCGCTGTGGACGGAGTGGAACGGCAAGTACCGCGACACCGTCCGGGACTTCTGGCGGGGAGAGCCTGCGAGCCTCGGGGAGTTCGCCTCCCGGTTCACCGGCTCGTCCGACCTGTACGAGAAGGACAACCGCAGGCCGATCGCCTCGATCAACTTCGTGACCGCGCACGACGGGTTCACTCTCAGCGACCTCGTCTCCTACAACGAGAAGCACAACGAGGCCAACGGCGAGGACAACAGGGACGGGGAGAGCCACAACAGGTCCTGGAACCACGGGACGGAGGGCCCGGTCGAGGGCGGTGAGGTGCATGTGCGTCGGGAGCGGCAGAAGCGCAACTTCATCGCGACCCTGTTGTTGTCCCAGGGCGTGCCGATGCTCGCCCACGGCGACGAGCTCGGCCGCTCGCAGCACGGCAACAACAACGTCTACTGCCAGGACAACGAGCTCGCTTGGGTGGACTGGAAGGAGGCGAGGGACAACTCGGTGCTGACCGAGTTCGTCGCCGCGGTCGCCGCGCTGCGCCGCGACCACCACGTGTTCCGCAGGCGCCGGTTCTTCCAGGGCAGACCCATCCGCGGGTCTAGCATCGATGACATCGCCTGGCTGCGCCCGGACGGGAAGCCGATGACCGAAGACGACTGGGGCACGGGTTTCGCTCGCTCGCTCGCCGTGTACCTCAACGGCGAGGGCATCCCAGAGCGCGACGAGCTCGGGCAGCGGGTGGTCGACGACTCCTTCCTGCTGCTGTTCAACGCGCACCACCAGGCCGTGCCGTTCAACCTTCCGGGAGAGGCGTACGGCCGGGTCTGGGAGATCTCCGTCGACACCGCCGACCCGCTGCTGGCTCGGGCCCGCAGGCGGGAGCGGGACGCGAAACCGCGTGGCCGGCTGCGGATCACCGCACGGTCGCTGATGGTGCTGCGCAAATGCGCATGACCGGTGGCGACGACCCATCCTTCCGGTCTGGTCCCAGCGGAAGGGCCAGCCGGTAACCTCGTTGCCCCGCGCACCGTGATCAGCGCCGACCCCGGAGGACAGGCTTCATGATCTTCATCGTCGTCAAGTTCACGATCCGCCCGGAGCTCAGCGACGAGTGGCTCACGCGGGTCGAGGAGTTCACCCAGGCGACCCGGGCAGAGCCGGGCAACAAGTTCTTCGAATGGTCGCGCAGCGTCGAGGAGCGCGACACGTTCGTGCTGGTCGAGGCGTTCGAGGACGGTACGGCGGGTGACCACGTCGGCTCCGACCACTTCAAGACGTTCGTGGGCTGGGCGCCGGACTACGTGGCCTCGACCCCGAAGATCATCAGCCTCTCGGATGTCCCGGGGGATGGCTGGTCGGAGATGGGCGAAGTCAGCCCGCGGCAGTAGAAGGGTCCGTTCCACGTGGAACACGGCACCGCCGTTTCCGTAGTGACGGCGGGCGGCGAGAAGTTCGCCGTCCGCAAAGCCCGTCGCGAGGACGTACCCGCGCTCGTGGCGCTGCTCGCCGACGACCCGCTCGGCAGCGGCCGCGAAACGGCGCCACCGGAGGCGTACCTCAGCGCCTTCGAGGCGGTGGACGCCTCGGACGAGCAGTTGTTGGTGTGCCTGACGACGGCCTCGGGCGAAGTGGTGGGCACACTCCAGCTGACGTTCATCCGGGGGCTCTCCCGTGGCGGGGCGCTGCGCGGGCAGATCGAAGCGGTCCGCGTGCACCGGGAGTACCGCAGCAACGGGCTCGGGCGCCTGTTCGTCGGGTGGGCGGTGGAGGAGTGCCGCCGCCGGGGATGCGTGCTCGTGCAGCTCACGTCAGACCGCTCCCGGGGAGATGCCCACCGCTTCTACGAACGCCTCGGGTTCGTCGACTCCCACGGAGGGTTCAAGCTCCCACTCGATCCCTGACGTATCGGTCCTCCACGAGCACGGCCCGGACCGGGAACGCCCGCACCACCGGGATCCTCGTCGGGCGAAGGTGGCGATAGTGCGGGCCGTCAGGTGTGGTTACGACTGGATCACGATGGTTCACTCGTAACGGTGGCGACGTCTCCGCAGGTCACGGCGGTTTCATCGAGACTGATGACGATCAGATGCTTGACCGTGAGACCTGGCGACCGACCGCGGCTCGCCCGGGGCAAACTTGCAGAATGGCGCTTCTGCGACGGATCCGAACCGGCGTCGGAATCGGGCTCGGCGTCGGGCTGGGGGCCAGTGCCGCCGGCGCAGCCGGGATCGGGTGGTTCTACTCCTCGGTGCTGCTCGACACCTCGCTCCGCCCGGTCTACCCGGAGCGGGTCCGGGCCGCCGATGCCCGGACGGTCACGCTGACCTCCACGCGGCTCACCGCGCAGCCGGGCACATGGGGGCTGCGGTGGGCCGCGCCTGGGACCGGAACCGAGGCGCTTGCGGTGATCGGACCTGTCGTCGCCGAGCGGCGTCGCGAGGTCGTGCGGCCACTTCTCGCCGGTGCTGTCCCGGAAGCCGGCACCGCCGCCGTGCTGGACACCGGCCCGTACGACCCAGATCCGGGAGCGCGGAACCTGCCGTTCGACGACGTCGTCGTGCCGGGTCCGCTCGGGCCGTACCCGGCGTGGTTCGTCCCGGCCACAGACGGCCCCGGTGACACGTGGGTCATCATGGTGCACGGCCGGGGCGGCTCCCGGCGCGAGGCGTTGCGGATGCTGCCCGCGCTGCACCGGCGGGGTTTCCCGC
This sequence comes from Pseudonocardia aurantiaca, assembly GCF_039526725.1. Classification (NCBI taxonomy): domain Bacteria; kingdom Bacillati; phylum Actinomycetota; class Actinomycetes; order Pseudonocardiales; family Pseudonocardiaceae; genus Pseudonocardia; species Pseudonocardia aurantiaca. The sequence continues at coordinate 238,900 of NZ_BAAAJG010000003.1, read as the reverse complement.
AGCTCGTGGTGACCTACCGGAACGACATCGGCGCGCCCGCTAGCCCGGACGGGCTCTACCACCTGGGCGACACGGAGTGGGAGGACGTGGCGGCCGCGGTCCGGTACGCGACGGATCGAGGGGCTGGGCGGGTCGTGTTGTTCGGGTGGTCGATGGGCGGCGCGATCACGGGCGCGTTTCTGGACCGGGCACCGGAGGCAGCAAGCGTCGCCGCGGTCGTGTGGGACGCCCCGCTCGTTGACTGGCGAGCCACCCTGCGCCAGCAGGCCCGCAACCGCAGGCTTCCGCCGGGGCTGTCGCCGCTGGCCGGCGCCGTGACGAGCAGGCGCATCGGCATCGACTTCGACCGATTCGACCTGCGCCGCCGCCCGCCCGCGACGCGCCCGCCGACCCTCGTCATCCACAGCTCAGCCGACACCGCGGTGCCCGTGACAGCCAGCCGCGCGCTCGCCGCGGCCGCCCCTGAGCTGGGCTGGCCGATGCGCTACCTCGAAGTGCCCGACGTGGAGCACACGGCGTCCTGGAACGCGGACCCGGCCGCCTACGAGCGGGCTGTGGCCGCGTTCCTGGCCGACGTCGTGTGACCGGCGGCCCGCCCTCCCCGGTGCTCCGCTGCCTGCCTCCCCGCGGGCTGGCACGATAGGTGTCGTGACGGAACCAGGCAACGCCAAACACACCGCGACGCTGCGGACGAACCAGGGCGACATCCGGATCGTTCTGTTCCCCGACCACGCGCCGAAGACAGTAGCCAACTTCGCAGGCCTCGCAACCGGCGAGAAGAGCTACACGCAGCCCAATGCAGGCGGCGGCAACTCGGGCCCGTTCTACGACGGGTCGGTCTTCCACCGCGTGATCAACGGGTTCATGATCCAGGGCGGTGACCCCACCGGTACCGGACGTGGAGGCCCCGGCTACCAGTTCGCCGACGAGTTCCACCCCGACCTGCGCTTCGACCGGCCGTACCTGCTGGCGATGGCCAACGCTGGGCCGGGCACCAACGGGTCGCAGTTCTTCATCACCGTCGGGCCCACCCCGCACCTGAACCGCCGCCACACGATCTTCGGCGAGGTGGCCGACGCCGAGTCCCGCGCGGTGGTCGACGCGATCGCCACCACGGCCACCGACCGGTCCGACCGGCCGATCAACGAGGTCGTCATCGAGCACGTCGAGATCACGGACTGAACTCGGCACTTCTGCACGTTCCACCCCAGTGACACCGCCCATGCCCGCCGTGCCGGCGAGGAGGCCCGCCCCGTGACCCATCCAGCCGGCCCGCCGACCCCGCCGCCGCACCCGGGTGAGCCGCAGAGCGGGCCGTCCGCGGTGTGTGTGCGGCACAAGGACCGTCCCACCGGGCTGAGCTGCACCCGCTGCGGGCGCCCCGCATGCCCGGAGTGCCTGCGTGAGGCGTCGGTCGGCTACCAGTGCGTCGACTGCGTCGGCGCGGCCCGACGCGGGGTGCGGCGGGGCACGACGATCGCTGGGGCGGCACCGGGCACCCGGCCGGTCGTCGTTCCCACCCTGATCGCGCTCAACGTGGCGATCTACCTGTTAACGGCGGTGGAGGCCGGCAGCATCAACGGCAACGCCGCGGCGCCGCTGTTCGGCCAATGGTCGCTAGTGGCTCGCGACGTGTGGGCAGGCGAGTGGTGGCGGATCGTCACCAGTGGCTTCCTGCACATCGGGCTCATCCACCTCTTGTTCAACATGTGGGCGCTCTGGGTGCTGGGCCGGGACATGGAGATCGTGCTCGGCCGTGTCCGATTTCTTGCGGTCTACATGGTCTCTCTCCTTGGTGGCTCGGCCGCGGTGATGGTCTTCACGGCGAACCAGGAGGTTGCCGGCGCGTCCGGCGCCGTGTTCGGGCTCATGGGAGGGCTAGCCGTCGTGCTGCGGCGGATGCGGGTGCCCGCCGGGCAGGTGATCGGGCTGATCGCGGTCAACGTCGTGATCAGCGTGATCATCCCGGGGATCTCGCTGATCGGGCACCTCGGTGGGCTGGTGGTGGGTGCCGGGGCCACCGCTGCGCTGGTCTACGCGCCGGCACGCAGCCGCAACGTGGTGCAGGCCGGGGCCCTCGCCGGGTTGACGGTCCTGCTGCTGCTCGTCATCGCGATCACCGGCTTGCGCTAGGAGCTACTCCTAGGAAAGAGGCCCTGCACGACGACGGCGGGGCGGCCCTCGTGAGGGTCGCCCCGCCGTGGCTCGTCGGGACAGTCTCAGGCGGGTGGGTTGCAGCCGCATCCAGTGGTGCAGCTGTCCGTGCCCCGCATCGGTGTGCTCCCCATGCAGACTCCCTTCGTCGAGGTCTCTCGATCGTATGCAGCCCGGCGCGCATTCACGACCGCTCATGCGGGCGATTTGATCAGCCCAACCCCCACGTGGCGGACAGGCCGCTGCGGCATGTGGGGGAATCTCAGGGCCGCAAGAGGCGCAGCTCCTGCAGGACGTCCTCAGGGTCGGCGTCGAGATCGAGGCGGCCGAAGAGGAGCAGCCGTTCGTCACCGCTCGCATTGACGGTGTCGACCTGCAGCAGAGTGGTCACCCGGCCGAGGCGCCGAGTGCGCAGGAGGCGCACGTCCTCCACCAGAGGCCAGGGGTGGTGGCGGGGCCGGGCCATCCCACCGACGGTCAGCCCGTCCGCATCCGCTCGTAGCCGCGGCCGGGCACGGGTGCCGAACAATGCGGCGATCCCGGCGCCCACCGCGGCGACGCCGGCCAGCAGCCGACCCGCCGGATCGGACCCGGTGATCCACAGGGCTGCGCACCAGGTAGCCGCTGCGATCGCGAGGAACCACCCGGCGATGACGAGGCCGCGCGCCGGGCTCCACTCCCGGACCGCTCCAAGTTGATCACTCAACGTGACTTATCCACACGGAGCGTCCACATTGGGGAAGACTCACATCGTTGTGGTTCGGCCGGTCAGCGCCATCTCATCGTCATCAGCAGGCCGATCACGATGAGCGCGAACCCGATGGCGAAGTTCCACGGACCCAGCAACACCATGAACGGGATCAAGTTGCCGGCGATGTAGTTGACCACCAGCCAAGCCAGGCCGACGAGCATCAAGCCCAGCATCACCGCGATGTACACCGGGTGGGTGGGGCCTGCGACCTTCACCGGCGTGGTGCCGGTGCGCTCGCTCGTTGGCGGGGTGTAAACCGCCTTCTTCCGGACCTTGGACTTGGGCATGTGCTGACCTCGCGTGACGTCGGATGTCGACCCCCACGGTAGCGCGGCCTGCCGACCTGAGCAGCGGCCGCGTCGGGAGCCGCGCGGTCAGGCCTTTGCGACGACCGCGGCCGTCTCCGCGGTGAGGGCCTCGACCGTGGCCTCCGCGACCGGGTGGCCCGCGCTCGCCATCCAGTTGGCCAGCAGCCGGTGGCCGCCCTGCGTGAGTACGGACTCCGGATGGAACTGGACGCCGGCGATCGGCAGCGCGCGGTGCCGCACGGCCATGATCACGCCGCTCTCCGTGCGCCCGGTGACCTCCAGGACGTCCGGGAGCGTGTCGGGCCGGATGGAGAGCGAGTGGTAGCGCGTGGCGACGAAAGGGTCGGGGAGCCCGTCGAGCACACCCTCACCCTGGTGGTGCACGAGGGACGTCTTGCCGTGCAGCAGCTCCGGCGCGCGCTCCACGACCCCACCCCACGCCGCGCCGATGGCCTGATGGCCGAGGCAGACGCCGAGGAGCGGGAGCTCCCGGTCCGCGGCGCGCCGGATCACCTCGATGCTCGCACCGGCCCGCTCCGGCGTGCCGGGGCCGGGGCTGACCAGTACCCCGTCTACCTCGGCCAGCTCGTCGAGGTCGACCTCGTCGTTGCGCCGGACCGTGGTGTCGGCGCCGAGCTGAGCGAGGTACTGGACCAGGTTGTAGACGAAGCTGTCGTAGTTGTCGATGACGAGCACGCGCATGGACCCAGTCTCCCTGACGGCCCGAGCGTACGTCTTGTGCTTAGCCGAACACCCCGCCGGGGAACCTGCCGAATGTCAGGGTGATCTGCTGGTCGGGGGACACCGTCTCGCCCGGGCTGACCGACTGCTCGATCACCCGGTTGTCGTCCTCCTCATTGTCGACCTGCTGGGTCTTGAGCCCGACGTTGTTGATTCCGAGCTGCTTCAGTTTGTCCTGGGCATCCCGGGGCTGGAGTCCCGTGACGTCGGGCATCTCGATCGCGTTGCCGCGCGAGATCTGCAGAACGACCTGCGAACCAGGCTGCACCTGGGTGCCGGCCTGCGGGTTGGTGCCGATGACAGAACCCTCGTCACCGCTGCCGTCGACGTTCTGGCGGGAGACCTGGAAGCCGGCCTGGCGGAGTGCCTGCTCGGCGTTGTCGGCGTCCATGCTGCGCACGTCTGGCACGGGTCTCGTCGTGCGCTGCGCACCGACCACCACCGCCACCGGGCTGCCACCCTGCGCGTTCTCGCCCGCCCGGGGCGTGGACCCGATGACCCGGTCGATGTCGCTCGAGTTGTCGGTCTCCTGCGTGGTCGCCTGGCCGAGGGTGAGTCCGTTCGCCTCCAGCTCCTGCTTGGCTTGTGCCACAGTCATGTTCTCGAGAAGCGGAACTCGCACGTTGGCCGGGCCGCTGCCGACGCTCATGTTGATGTTGGTCCGCTCCGGCACCTGGCTGCCGGGCACCGGGTCGGTGGAGATGACCAGCCCCTTCTGCGGCACAGTCGACTCGACTGGTATCACGGTGACACGGAGGTTGGCGGCGATGATCTGATTGGTGGCGTCCTGCTGCAGCATGTTCGTGACCGCGGGGACGGCCACCGTCCGGGGTGGGGGCGGCCCGCTGAACACCTGGTAGGCGACGAAACCGATCAACCCGAGTGCGACGACCACGGCCGCGACGATGCCGATCGTGCGGGCGGGGCCCCGCCGCGGCCCCTCGTCGTCGTAGTAGTCGTCGTAGTCGGCAGGCGGCGGGGGCTGGGTGTGCCGGCCACCGTTGATGCGCCTGGTGGCGCCCGTGGCCGGGCTCGCCGCGAGCATGGCGGTGCGCTCGTCCTCGCTCATCACGACAGGCGCCAGCGGGGCCTGCCCGCTGCGCACCCGCACCAGGTCCGACCGCATCTCGGCGGCCGACTGATAGCGGTTGAGCGGGTTCTTCGACAGCGCTTTGAGCACGACCGCGTCGAGCGAGGCGGGGATGCTCGGGTTGAGCTCGGACGGCCGCCGTGGCTCCTCCCGCACGTGCTGGTATGCCACGGCGACGGGCGTGTCGCCGGTGAACGGCGGCTCGCCGGTGAGCAGCTCGAACAGCACGCAGCCTGCCGCGTACACGTCGGAGCGCGCGTCGACGGCCTCGCCGCGCGCCTGCTCCGGGGACAGATACTGCGCTGTGCCGATCACCGCCGCCGTCTGCGTGACGTTCTGGCCCTCGCCGAGCGCGCGGGCGATGCCGAAGTCCATCACCTTGACCGCGCCGGCACGGTTGATCATGATGTTGGCGGGCTTGACGTCGCGGTGGATGATGCTGTGGCGGTGGCTGAAGTCAAGAGCGGCGCAGACGTCCGCCATCACCTCGATGACCCGCCGCTGGGTCATCGGCCCCGTGGTCTTGACGATCTCGCGCAGCGTCTGCCCATCGACGTACTCCATGACGATGTAGGGCAGCGGGCCGAACTCGCTCTGCACCTCGCCCGTGTCGTACACGGCGACGATGGCCGGGTGGTTGAGGGCGGCGGCGTTCTGTGCCTCGCGGCGGAACCGCATCTGGAACTGTGGATCACGGGCCAGATCGGCTCGCAGCACCTTCACGGCGACATCGCGGCCGAGCCGGGTGTCGAGCCCGCGATGCACCTCTGACATGCCGCCGTAACCGAGCACTTCGCCCAGTTCGTAGCGTTCGGACAACAGCCGGGGGGTGGTCATCGGTGCCGGTTCCTGGGAGTCATGGATGATTTGGACATCATGCCGGGCCCCTTTGCCCGATGGGATGGCCGTTCGGCCACCCGAGCGCCGGACCGTCGACTGGACGGGATCACCGGACGCTCCCCGTTACGCTCACCGGGCCGAGCGGCCCACCCGGTACCGCCGGTCCGGCCAGGATGCCCTCCCAGCCCGAGACCGTACCGGTTCCCGCGCTCTGCGGGGGCTGATCGGGTGTGCCGTCCGCGCTCAGACCGCCGTACACCACCACCCCGACTGCGACGGCGGCGAGTGTCAGGAGCACGAACAGCACGAGTAGCAGCGTGCGGCCGGATGCGTTGGGTTGCAAACGCAGGGGCTCGGTGGGCAGCGGTGACGCGGCGCGCTCCGGCGCGGCGCGGCGCGCCTGCCGGACCGAGGTGCGCTGCCGGGCCGGACGGGAGGAGTGCACCTCGGTGCGGGCTGCGGCGGCGGGGTGGGCCTCGGCGACGGGAGCGTGGGGGCCGGGCGTGTGGGGGGCGGGCGCATAGGGGAGTGGCGCGGACGGGGGTGCGGTGACGGTGATGGAGGGGCGCGGCCGCGCCGGGGTGGCCGGCGGGCGAGCCGGGATGACGGGGGTCTCCCCGCTGATCGACGCAGGCGGCGGGATGGGTTCGCCGCGCCGGACGGCACCGACGGCGAGCGCGAACTCGCCCCCGGTGGCGTACCGCTGCGTCGGGTCCTTCACGAGCACGGCCTCGATGAGCGTGCGGGCCGCGGCCGGGACCGTGGTGGGCAGCGGCGGGGGCTCGTCCCGGACCTGCATCATCGCGACGGCGACGGCGCTCTCGGCCCGGAAGGGCCGGTGCCCGGCGAGGCACTCGTAGCCGACGATGCCCAGCGAGTAGACGTCGCCGGCAGGGCCGGCCTCCGACCCGCTCGCCTGCTCCGGGGCGATGTAGTGCGCGGTGCCCATCACCATCCCGGACCGCGTGACAGGCACGGCGTCGGCGGCCTTCGCGATCCCGAAGTCGGTGAGCTTCACCAGGCCGTCGGTGCGGACCAGGATGTTGCCCGGCTTCACGTCGCGGTGCACGAAACCGCGCTCGTGAGCCGCCTGCAGCGCCCAGGCGGCCTCCTCGATCAGCCGCAGGGTCTCGTCCGTCTCGATGGGACCGCGGGCGATCAGCGTGGACAGCGGCTCGCCCCGCACCAGCTCCATCACGAGGTAAGCGGTGCGCCTGCCACCGGGGCCGTCGTCCTCGCCGTAGTCGTGCACGGCCGCGATGCCGCTGTGGTCGAGTGACGCGACCGTGCGTGCCTCGATCCGGAACCGGTGCAGGAACTCCGGGTCGTCGGACAGCTCGGGGCGCAGCACCTTCACCGCGACGCTGCGGCCGAGGCGCATGTCGGAGGCCTCCCAGACCTCACCCATCCCGCCGACGGCAATGCGCCGGTCGAGCTGGTACCGGTCGGCGATCTTCTGCCCGGCGGCGAGCACGTTCATCATCATGGCCCGATCACCGTCCAGCGCCCAGGGCAGCACCGATGACCGCGCGCCCGATCGGGGCGGCGACGGCGCCGCCGGTGGCCGCGAGGTTGTTCGGATCGCCGCCGGACTCCACCATGACCGCGACCGCGACCTGGGGGTTCTGCGCCGGGGCGAACGCGACATACCAGACGTGCGGCGGCGTGTTCTTCGGGTCGGAGCCGTGCTCGGCCGTACCGGTCTTCGCCGCGATCTGCACCCCGGTGATCTTGCCGATGCTCTGGTAGCTGTTCTCGTTGTTGACCATCATGTCGGTCAGCGTCTGAGCCACAGCGGGGGTGACCGCCGGGCCGATCCGGTCCGGCTGCGTGGTCTCGACGGGGTCCAGCTCCTGGCTCTGGATCTCCTTGATCAGGTGGGGCGCCATCACCTGGCCACCGTTGGCGATGGCCGCGACGACCATCGCGTTCTGCAGCGGGGTGAGCGCGACATCGCGCTGCCCGATGCTCGACTGCTCGAGCGCGGCCTTGTCCGGGATGTCGCCGATTGTGGACATCGCCACCGGCATGGGAATCGTCAGGTCCGTCTTGCCGATTCCGAAGGCCTCCGCCTGCTGGCGGATGGCCTGTTCGCCGAGGTCACCGGCGAGCTGGGCGAACGCGGTGTTGCACGAGCGCTGCAGCGCGTCGCGCAGGCTGGCGGTCTGAGAGGTGCCGCAGGCGTTGCCGTTGAAGTTTCTCAGGTCCGTGTTGGTACCCGTCAGCGTGATGGACGGCGCCGCGGTGAGCTGGCTGTCCGGGGTGTAGCGGCCGCTGCTGAGTGCTGCGGCCGTGTCGATCAGCTTGAACGTGGACCCCGGCGGATAGGTCTCGGAGATCGCGCGGTTGACCAGGACCGGCGGGTCGGCCGCGTTGTAGGACTGCCAGGCCGCCATCTGCTCCTCCGAGTTGTGGCTGGCCAGCGGGTTGGGGTCGTAGGAGGGCGTGGAGACCATCGCGAGGATCTCGCCGGTCTGCGGCCGCAGCGCGACCACAGAACCTGTGTAGCCCTTCCGCGTCAGCTGATCGTAGGCCGCCTTCTGGATGTTCGGGTCGATCGTCAGCACGACGTTGCCGCCGCTCGGGTCGCGCCCGGTGATGAGGTCGGAAAGCCTGCGGCTGAAGAGCCGGTCGTCGCTGCCGTTGAGTACGGAGTCGGCCGCCCGCTCGACCCCGCTCGAGCTGTAGGTCTGCGAGTAGTAGCCGGTGATCGGCGCGTAGATCGGGCCATCGGTGTACTGGCGCAGGTAGCGCAACCGGTCGTTGGTCTCCACGCTGCTGGCCACGATCTGCCTCGCAGCGCTGATCTGCCCTCGCTTGCGCGAGTACTCGGCCAGCAGCACGCGCTGGTTACGTGGGTCGGCGCGGTAGTCGCCCGCCTGCACGACCTGCACGTACGTCAGGTTGGCCATCAGCAGGAGGATCATCACCATCACGGCGATCGCGATCCGGCGTACTGGGGTGTTCATCGTGGGCGCTCCACCAGTTCGGTGCCGGCGTCGGCGAGCGGGGGCAGCGGGGCGGCCGGTCGGCGAGGCAGCGGGGCGCGCGCGGCGTTCGAGACGCGCAGCAGCAGCGCCACGAGCGCGTAGTTCGCCACGAGCGACGAGCCCCCATAGGACAGGAACGGCAGGGTCAGACCGGTGAGCGGGATGAGCTTCGAAGCCCCGCCGATGACGATGAAGACCTGCAGCGCGAGCGTGAACGCGAGACCGGTGGCGAGCAGCTTGCCGAAGCTGTCGCGCACCGCGAGCGCGCTGCGCAGCCCACGAGTGATGAGCACCAGGTAGACCACGAGGATCGCGGCGAGCCCGATCAGGCCGAGCTCCTCACCGAGGGAGGAGAGCATGAAGTCGCTCTCCGCGTACGGGACGAGGTCGGGGCGGCCCGCGCCCAGCCCGGTGCCGCCGACCCCGCCTGTGCCCAGCCCGAACAGAGCCTGCCCGATCTGGTAGCCCGTGCCCGCGAAGTCCGCGAACGGGTCGAGCCAGACCTGCACGCGCACGCGCACGTGCGAGAAGAGCTGGTAGGCGATCAGGCACCCGCCGAGGAAGAACGACAGGCCGATGAGCATCCAGGACACGCGCTCGGTGGCGGCGTAGAGCAGGACGAGCACGATGCCGAAGAACAGCAGCGAGGTACCGAGGTCGCGCTCCAGCACCAGGACGCCGACCGACAGGCCCCAGGCGAGCAGCAGCGGGCCGAGGTCACGGCCGCGGGGAAGCTCCATGCCGAGGAACTTCCGGCCCGCCGTGGTGAACAGGTCGCGCTTCTGCATGAGGAACGCCGCGAAGAACACGATCAGAAGGATCTTCGCGAACTCACCGGGCTGGATGCCGACCGGACCGATCCTGATCCACAGCTTCGCGCCGTTGACCTCGGAGATTGACGACGGCAGCAGGCCGGGCAGCGCGAGCAGGACGAGCCCGGCGAATCCGGCGGTGTAGGCGTAGCGGGAGAGCGTGCGGTGGTCGCGCACGATCCACAGCACCGCGACGAAAAGCACGAGGCCGATGGCCGTCCACGCGATCTGGCGGGAGATCAGCTCGGTGGGCGCCTCCCGGCCGAGCGCCTGCGCGCGGTCGGCCTCGGCCAGGTCGAGCCGGTGGATCATCACCAGGCCGAGGCCGTTGAGCAGCGCGACGCAGGGCAGGATCAGCGGGTCGGCGTACGGGGCGAACCGGCGGACGGCGACGTGCGCGATCGTGAACAGACCCAGGTACGCGAGCCCGACGAAGATCAGTACCCTCGTCAGCTCCTGCTCCTGGTTTGCCTCCACCAGGACCAGCGCGCCCGTGACGAGCACGGCCGCGAACGCCAGCAGCACCAACTCGATGCCGCGCCCTGTGGGCAGCGCAGCGGGCGCGGGTGTGGCGGGCGACGGCCCGGCGCTCACGTCGGGAACCGCCATCAGCTCACCGACCGGCAAGTGGTTCCGGGTTCGGGTGTCGGCGTCGGCAGTGGAGTGGTGTCCAGGGGCGGGAGGAGCGGCAGCGCGGGGTCGAACGCGAGCGGCGGCTCCGGCGTAGGCGCTGGGCACGGGGCCAGCATCCGGCCGCGTAGTAGCTCGACGACACCGCGGGCGCCCTCGAGCCCTTCAGTGGCGATGATGCCGTCGCGCACCTGGCTGCGCTCGGTTTCGGGGAGGTCGCTCAGCGCGATGTCGCTGCGCTCGGCCACCTGGTGCAGCTGCAGGCCGAGAACCTCACCCCGGACGCCCTGGAAGATCACGACCTGTTCGGCGGCGTCGGCCCCGACGTAGTACTGCTGGAGCACCCACATCCGCGCCAGCAAAGCACCACCGACGAGCACCACGAGCACCACGGCTACGGCGAGCAAAATCCGCGCCTTGGAGCGGCGCTTCGCCGCGGGTGTGTGCACCGGCTGCACCACGCGCTGGGGAGCGGCGCGGGTGAGTGTGGTGGCCGAGGCGCGGGCGGCGGCCGAGTCCGGGGGTGGGCTGTCCTCGCTGCCGTCGCCGACCGAGCCGCCCATGATCGGGGCGTCCTCGCCGAAGTCGATGTCGACGACGTCGGCCACGATGCAGGTGATGTTGTCCGGTCCGCCACCGCGCAGCGCCAGCTCGATCATTCGGTCGGCGCACTCACGGGGGTCGCGGTAGGTCAACAGCGTCTCGGCGAGCGTCTCGTCGCTCACCACGCCGGACAGGCCATCGGAGCACAGCAGGAAGCGGTCGCCCGGCCTGGCCTCACGGATCGTGAGCGCAGGGTCGATGTCCTGCCCGGTGATGGCGCGCAGCAGCAGCGACCGCTGCGGGTGCGTGTGCGCCTCCTCCTCCGTGATGCGGCCCTCGTCGATCAGCGACTGGACGAACGTATCGTCCTTCGTGATCTGCGTGAGGACGCCCTCGCGTAGCTGGTAGGCGCGGGAGTCACCGATGTGGACGAGCCCGAGCCGCGAGCCGGCGAAGAGGATGGCCGTGAGCGTGGTGCCCATTCCCTCGAGGTCCGGAGCGTCGGCGACGTGCCGCGTGATGGCGGCGTTGCCTTCCACCGTGGCGTCCCGCAGCTCGGCGAGCAGGTCGTCGCCGGGGTCGTCCTCGTCGAGCTGCGCCAACGCGGAGATGACCAGCGACGACGCGACCTCGCCCGCGGCATGGCCGCCCATCCCGTCGGCGAGCGCGAGCAGCCGGGGGCCGGCGTAGACCGCGTCCTGGTTGTTCTGCCGGACGAGCCCGCGGTCGCTGCGGGCGGAGTAGCGCAGGACCAGCGTCATCTCAGCGCTCCGCCAATACGTTCAGGGGCAGATCGGCCGACGCGGCCGACCCCGGCGGCTGTCGCCGGGGTGCGGTGCAGCGTGCGTCGGCTCATGACCGAAGCTCGATCACCGTCTTGCCGATGCGGACAGGGACACCCAGGGGGACCCGGGTGGGTCCGGTGACCTTAGCCCGGTCGAGGTACGTGCCGTTGGTCGACCCGAGGTCCTCGACGTACCACTCCTCGCCTTGCAATGCGATGCGCGCGTGCCGGGTCGACGCATAGTCGTCGTCGAGCACCAGCGTGGAGTCGTCAGCCCGGCCGATCAGGATCGGCCGGGAGTCCAACGACACCCGCGTACCGGACAACGCCCCCTGTGTGACGATCAGCTGGCGGGCCGTACGTCCGCGCCCGGTGCGGGCGGTGGTCCGCCCGCCGGGGACGAGCGCGCGCAGGCCCGACGCTGCGTAGAGATCAGAGCGCACCACCCGGAGCGCGACCAGCACGAACAGCCAGAGGAGGGCGAGGAAGCCCGCCCTGGTCAGCTGCAGCACCAACTCCGGCACTCGCGGCGAACTCCGTTCTCTCCGATGTGGTTCTGGGCCCGGTTCTCCGGACCCAAGGTGTAGCTGACCCAGGTGTTACTGGGCGCGGAAGACGAGGCTGGAGTGCCCGACCCGGATCACGTCGCCGTCGTTCAGCTGCCAGGTCTGAATCGGGTTGCCGTTGACCGTGGTGCCGTTCGTCGAACCCAGGTCGGTCAGCGTGGCGGTGTGACCGTCCCAGCTGATCTCCAGGTGCCGCCGCGACACGCCGGTGTCGGGGAGCCGGAACGAGCTGTCCTGCCCGCGTCCGATGACGTGGCTGCCCTGGGTCAGGTCGTAGGTGCGGCCCGAGCCGTCGTCCAGGCTCAACGAGGCCGACAGGCCCTGCTGGTAGCCGCCGTAACCCTGCTGGCCGTAGCCCTGGTCGTAGCCGGCGTCGTAGCCCTGCTCGTAGGGCTGCTGGTAGCCGCCCTGCTGCTGGCCGTAGCCCTGCTCGTAGGGCTGCTGGTAGCCGCCCTGCTGCTGGCCGCCGTAGCCGGGCTGCTGGCCGTAACCCGGCTGCTGGCCGCCGTAGCCCTGGTCGTATCCGCCCTGCTGGCCGCCGTAGCCGGCGCCGCCAGGCTGCTGGCCGCCGTAGCCCTGGTCGTACCCGCCCTGCTGGCCGCCGTAGCCGGCGCCCTGCTGCTGGCCGCCGTAGCCGGCGCCGCCCTGCTGCTGGCCGCCGTAGCCCTGGTCGTAGCCCTGCTGGCCGTAGCCACCCTGCTGCGGGTAACCACCGCCTTGCTGGTCGTACCCCCCTTGGCGCTGGTCCTGGGCGGGAGGGGCATACGTCTGCTGCCCGTATCCGCCGGGGGCACCACGGTCGTAGCCGTACTGCCCGTTCTCCTCGGGGTGGCCCGGTTGCTGGCTCATGGGTGCTTCTCCTGCGTCGCGTGCTCGGACGGCGTCCCGACGGGAAGCGTCGGGGTCGACGGACGAGCGGGTGCGGAACTGTCCCGTGTGCAGCGCATCGGAGCGCTCCAGGAAGACTACGACCTCGCCGTAGGTGTCCCACCCCTGGTCGGCGAGTTGCTCGGTGACAGAGGCGGACAGCGAGTTCACGATCTCCGCTCGGTCACCGCCCATGCGATCGAGATCGGACGGGCTGAGCAGCACTGTGAACCGGTTCGGCGCCAACAGGCGCCCTCCGGCGAGCTCCTCGATACGGCCTTCGGCTTCCCTGAGCAGTGCTTGCACAACTTCCTGGGGAACGACACTGCCACCGAAGACCCGCGCGAAGGCGTCGCCCACCAGTCCCTGAAGACGGCGCTCGAACCTGTCGACGCGGCCCAACCGATCATCCCTCCGTTCGCATCGGCGTGTTGCTGGCAGCACCGATCGTATCTGTGCTAGCCAACTTCGTGGTGCCCTGGCGAGGCTGGGGGTCGCTCACTGCGCCCAACGGGCCCCGTGCTAACTTTCCCTCTGCCAGGGCGAGTGGCGGAATGGCAGACGCGCACGGTTCAGGTCCGTGTGTCCGAAAGGACGTGAGGGTTCAACTCCCTCCTCGCCCACGCTCGATCTGTGGGTTTCGGTGTTCGCCGCGCTTCGCACGGCTTCCCCTCAGATCTCGTCGTTACACCGGGGGCCGAGCCCCCGGACCCCCGGCCGGAGGGGCTTCGCCCCCCGGCACCCCCCAACCACCTGCTGCAACGTGGTTGGTGTTGTTGCTCCCCGTTCCGGTCTCCTCGTGACCGGGGGTCAACCCCGGGGCATCTCCCAACGGCATGCTCAGGGTTTCTTGATTCTGCGGGTGCGCAGTATTCCTCTGGGTTTCCCTCCTGTTGTGGTGGGTTGTTCGCGGTCGGGCGTCCCGCGTTGGGGTGTTGTGGGGGAACGGTTGGGCTCTGGGGGTTGGTTCCTCGGCGCTTTGATCTTGCGGGCGAACTGCGCCGTGTGTCAGTGGCGGAGGGCGGGGCGGTCGGGGTGGTCGGTCAGGACCAGTAGGTCCGCCGTTTCGGACGGGGTGTGCTCCCGCTCGTAGCGGGCGTAGGCCGGGAGGGTCCAGCGGGCCTCGTCCGCCGTTCTCCGCGCCAGGGCGGCCGGGGTCATGTGCAGGTGCACCGTGAGGTCGACAGGGAGGCCCCGATTCAGCAGCAGGGCGCCTGCCAGCACCACCACCCCGTCGGCGGGGAGGGTTGTATAGGGATCGCGGTAGGCGCGGTCGGCGGTCGCGTCCCACAGCCGGGGCAGCACACGGCCCGAGCCCTCCGGTGCGGCCGGGTCGAGAACCTCGCGGCGCAGGCCGCCGACGTCGAGCCAGCCGTCGAGGAACTCGTCCGGGTCCTCGCGGCCGTACTCCAGCCGCACTGACGCCGGGCGCAGGAAGTCGGCCGCCAACACCACCACAGCCGCACGCCCCCGCTCACGCAGCCGGGCACCGACACGATCGGCGAGTGCCTGCGGTCCGGCGGCGGGCGGTCCGTCGATGGCGAGGCGGACCCGCCCCGCCCGGCTCATCACGAGGCCGGTCACCTCGTCGGCGAGCCGCTCCGGGCTGATCGGGGTGACCTGCACGTTCACGATCCCGGCTCCGCTACTGGCGGTAGCGCTCCACCACGTCGGCCGATCGCTCCTCGGCGTCGTCCGGGTCGAGGCCGGCGCGCCTGCGCGCGTCGCGCTGGCGCAGCAGGTCCCAGTAGCGGTCCAGCTGAACGCCGAGGTCTGCGAGCCGCTGCTGCTCGCCCTCCGACAGCGCCTGTCCCACGTGGGCGCGTTCCAGCTTGTGCTCCTCGGTCACGAGCTCGTCGATGCGGCGGTGCAGCTCGTCGTCGTTCATGGTTCATCCGTCCGATCGGAGAGGTGCCTTCCCCGGACGTTGTACCCGACACTGGATGCGTGGCACCGGGGCGCACCACGGGCACCTCGGTCACCCGGGCGCTGCGGGTGGTCGAGGCGGTGGCCGCCGCGGGCGACGGCGTCACCGCGAAGGCGATCGCGCGCCGGCTCGGCGTCCCGCTCCCGTCGGTGTACCGGGCGCTCGGCACGCTCGTCGACGAGGGCTACCTCGTCCGGCTGCACGACGTGCGCGGCTACGGGCTCGGCTACCGCGTCGGCGACCTGCATCGCAGCCTCACCGACCAGGTCCGCCCGACCGCGGCTGTGCGGGCGCTGCTGCACGAGGTGCACACCTCAGCGGCAGCGGCCGCCTACCTGGCCGTGCCGCGCGACGTCGACATCGTCGTGGCGCACGTCGACGACTGCACCGACCACCCTCGCCCCGAGCAGATGCGGGTCGGCGAACCCACCGCGGCCCACGCCACGGCAGGCGGAAAGGTCGTCCTCGCGGGCATGCGCCCCGGGCGGCTGGCCGAGCTGATCGGCCGCACCGGGATGCCGCAGCTCGCCCCGTTCACCGTCGCCGACCGGCGCACTCTCGACCGGGAGCTCATGCGCGTCCGCTCCGACGGCGCGGCCGTCGAGGTGGAGGAGTACGAGGCAGGAGTGGCGGGGGTCGCTGCACCCGTGCCCGGCCCGGGTGGCGAGACGGCGGGTGCGCTCGGGGTGTCGGTGTCGCGAGCCGAGTTCGTCGCCCGCCGCTGGGAGCTGGAGCGGCTCGTGCGCCGCGCCGCCGCACGGGCCGCAACGCTGGCCCCGGACGCCGACCGCAGGGCGGGCCTCTCGCCCTGAGGCCCCAGCTCTAGGAGCAGGGCTCAGCTCCCGCTGTGCCTGGGCAGGGCGGCGAACCCGTCCAGTACGCGCAGCGCCTCGCCGGCGGGTAGGTCAGGGAAGAGGAGGAAGAGTGCCCGGTCCACCCCGGCCTGCGCGTAGGCCGCGAGGATCTGCGGGTCGGGTTCGGCGCCGAAGACGGTCACGTCGAGGTGCCCGCGCCCGCTCTCGGCCGCCCGGCTGCGCAGCTCCGCGACGCGGCGGGCAAGCTCCGGAACGGCCTCGCCACCCTGGGCTCTGGGGATCCAGCCGTCGCCATGCATCAGCACCCGGTCCAGCACCGTCGGGCCCTCGCCCCCGATCAGCACCGGCGGAACGCGCACGGGCTTCGGCCACGACCAGATCGGGTCGAAGTTGACGAACTCGCCGTGGAACTCGGCTTCGTCCTGCGTCCAGATCTCGCGCATGGCCTCGACGTGCTCGATCATGCGGGCCGTACGCCGCCGCGGGTCGACGCCGTGGTCAGCCATCTCCTCCTTGTTCCAGCCCGGCCCGACGCCGAGCTCCACCCGGCCCTCCGCGTACTGGTCGAGGCTCGCGACCGTCTTCGCCAGCACGATGGGGTCGTGCTGCGCCACCAGCGAGACGGCGGTGCCCAGCGCGATCCGCTCGGTGACGACGGCCATGGCCGTGAGCGCGACGTACGGGTCGAGCGTGTGCGCGTAGTACATGGGGAGGTCCCCGCCGGTCGGGTAGGGCGTCTCCCGGCGCACCGGGATGTGCGTGTGTTCGCACAGGAACAACCCGTCGAGCCCGCGGTCCTCGACGGCTCTCGCCAGGTCGCGCCCGTCGATCCCGTTGTCGGTGAGGAAGGTCACCACGGCATGCTGCACACGGCCAGGCTTCCACGCGATGCGGCCGGGAAACCTCGCTTCCCATCTTGTGGAAAGGGCGGCCGCTGGCTTCGGGCAACGGCTATAGGTTTCCGCGCATGCATCGACGCAGCGAACCGCCGTTCCGGGCCGACCACGTCGGAAGCCTGTTGCGGCCGCCTGCCCTCCGCACGGCGCGCGAGCAGTTCGCGGCAGGCACGCTGGACGCGGAGGGCCTGCGCGCCGCCGAGGACGCCGCGATCACGGATGCGGTGGCGATGCAGGAGGAGATCGGCCTCCAGTCGGCCACCGACGGCGAGTTCCGGCGCACGTCGTGGCACATGGACTTCATCTACCAGCTCGGCGGCGTGACCAAGACCGACGAGCAGATCCGCGTGCGCATGGTGAACGCCGAGGGGGAGGGCGCCTTCACCTCGGCCGGCCTGGCGATCAACGACAAGGTGACGCTCCGGGAGCCGATCTTCGCCGACGCGTTCCGGTACCTCGCGGAGCAGACCACCACCGCCGTGCCGAAGCTGACGATCCCGTCGCCGAGCATGGTCCACTACCGCGGCGGCACCGCGGCGATCGACCGCTCCGTGTATCCCGACGTCGAGGAGTTCTGGTCGGACCTCTCCGCCGCCTACGCGGACGAGGTGCGCGCGCTCGGCGAGCTGGGCTGCCGCTACCTGCAGCTCGACGACACCAGCCTCGCCTACCTCAACGACCCGGCCCAGCGGGCCGAGCTCGCCGCGAAGGGTGACGACGCGGACGCGCAGCACATCCGCTACATCCGGCAGATCAACGCGGCGATCGCCGGCCGCCCCCAGGGCATGCGGATCACCACCCACATGTGCCGTGGCAACTTCCGCTCGTCGTGGGCCGCCGAGGGCGGCTACGACTTCGTTGCCGAGGCGCTCTTCGGCGAGCTGGACGTCGACGGCTTCTTCTGCGAGTTCGACGACGAGCGCTCCGGCGGGTTCGCGCCGCTGCGGTTCGTGCCGCCGGGCAAGCAGGTGGTGCTCGGGCTCATCACCACCAAGACCGGAAAGCTCGAGGATCCCGACGACCTCAAGCGGCGCATCGACGAGGCCTCGAAGTACGTGCCGCTCGACCAGCTCTCCCTCTCCCCGCAGTGCGGCTTCTCCTCCACGGTGGAGGGCAACGCGATCACGATGGAGGAGCAGGTCGCCAAGCTGCGGCTGGTCGTGCAGGTCGCGCAGGACGTCTGGGGCTGAGCCGGCGCGTAGCGTGCCCGGCGTGTCCGACGACGGTCCCGCCGGGTGGGGTGAGCCCCTTTACGCGCAGGCGCTCGACCTGGCGGGCGTCGGCCCGGGCACCCGGCTGCTCGATCTCGGCTGCGGACCCGGGCACTTCGCGCGGGCCGCGGCCGGCCGCGGGGCCGCCGTCACCGGGGTGGACGTTGACCGGGCCGCCGTCGCGGCGGCGGCGGCCGCGGTGCCCGAGGCGCTCTTCCGCGTCGGCGACGCGCACGACCCGCCGCCGGGTCCGTTCGACGTGGTCGCGGCCGTGCAGCTGCTCCAGCACGTCGCCAACCCCGTTGTGGTGCTCCGCGCGGCCGGGCAGGCCGGCCCGGCCATCGTCGTCACGGTGTGGGGCCAGGACCACGAGTGCGACGTCCGGGCGTTCGGCGAGGCGCTCGCCGCATGGCTGCCACCGCGCCGGGCGCCTTCCGGGCCGCCACCGGTGACCGACCCGGCCCGGCTGCAGAAACTCGCCGGGCTCGCCGGGCTGGACGTCGCCGCGACGGCCGAGGTCCGGTGCCCGTTCGCCTACCCCCACGCCGAGGCCCTCCTCGCGCCGCTGCTCGCCTCCGGCGTCGGGCGGATGGCGGTGTCCAGGGCGGGGGAGCGGGCGGTGCGCAAGGC
The DNA here is from genome assembly GCF_039526725.1 of Pseudonocardia aurantiaca. Lineage (NCBI taxonomy): Bacteria > Bacillati > Actinomycetota > Actinomycetes > Pseudonocardiales > Pseudonocardiaceae > Pseudonocardia > Pseudonocardia aurantiaca. The sequence continues at coordinate 220,345 of NZ_BAAAJG010000003.1, read as the reverse complement.
CGTGCTCGACCGGATCGCGGCGCACCGCACCGACGAGGGCGGCTACCGGCTCGAGAACCTGTTTCGGGTGGTGCTGGCGGTCAGGCCCCCAGCCGGTCGGCCAAGTCCGTGAGCGCGCTGACGTTGATGTCGGCATCGGCAACGGCCGGGCCGCGTTCGCTGGGCCGGTGCACGTAGGCGGTGCGCAGGCCGCACTTGTGCGCGGCCACCAGGTCGTCGACGTGCGCCGCCACCATGAGGAGCTGCTCCGGCGCGAGCGACAGCAGCTCCGCAGCGCCCAGGTACACCTCCGGGTCGGGCTTGTAGTGCCGGAACAGCTCCGCCGAAAGCACGGTGTCCCATGGCAGGCCGCCGTACTTGGCCATGTCGACCAGCAGCGCTACGTTGCCGTTGGACAGCGAGGCGATCACGTGCCGGCGCTTGAGCCGGGTGAGCCCTGGCACGGAGTCCGGCCACGGGTCGAGCCGGCGCCAGGAGAGCACGAGCTCGGCCCGTACGTCCTCGGGAGTGTCCGGCAACCCGTGCTCGGCGAGCAGCTCGTCGAGCGATGCCCGGTGGAGCCCGTCGAGGTCCGTCCACGGCTGCTCGCCGTGGCGCACCCGGTCCATGGACGGCACGTACCGCCCCCGCCAGGCGTCGGCGAACGACTCGGCGTCCACGACGTCGCCGAGCAGCCGCCCGACCTCGCGGGCGACGCCGGAGCGCCAGTCGACCACGGTCCCGAACACGTCGAACACAAGCGCACGGACATCCACAGGGCGACTCTAGGGCGGGCCCGAACGCTGTCATCCCGGGATCCCGACTCAGCGCGTCGCCGTCTCCGGGTAGCGCGTCTTCAGCAGGCTCTTGCAGTACTCCCCGTTCGTCTCGATCCCGATCCGCTGCAGCCGCGCCCGCCGCAGGTGCAGCGGCACCTGCTCGGACGTGAGCCGGGTGCCGTCGGCGTGGATCAGCAGCGGTGCGTCGTCGCCGTGCGGGAGCCCGAGGGCCGCCCGCCGCTCCCGGAGCCGGTCCAGGTCGGCCGACGGGGGCACCGACCCGAGGGTCGCCTCCGCCAGCTCCTCAGGCCCCGCACCCGCGTCGACCAGCGGCCGCGCGACCCGGTCCTGCCCGGCCAGGGCCGCCTTGCGGAAGAACTGCGCCCGCAGCTCGTCCAGCTCGGCGGTGGCCTCGCCGGAGAAGGTCCCGACGAACCCGGCCTGCGCCGCCACCCCGCCGTTGATCTCGGCGGAGGCGTGGTGGTCGGCGAGCGTCACGTCGGCCCGCTCCACCCCTGGCACGGCCGCGACGGCGTCGTAGGCGTCGGCGACCATGAGGAAGGAGAAGTTCGGCGCGCAGAAGAACGTCGGCAGCCGCAGCACCACCGTGGCGGTACCGGTGTCGGAGACGGTGCACGACTCAACGAAGTCGAGGTCCGTGATGGGCTCGTCCAGCTCCGGGTCGAGCACCGTCTCCAACGCGCGCCACACGGCTCCTGCGAGCCCTGAGCGCAGGACCATCAGGCCTGCGCCCCCGCGGTGCCCTCCACGAGCTCCTCGCCGGGCTGCATGGGCTCGTCCGCTGTCGTCGGCAGCCGGTACTCCGGCGGCACCGGGATGTCGTAGAGCCGCGCGGCGTTCAGGCCGAGGATCTTCTTCTTGGTGGCCGTGGTGAGCTTCGCGTAGTCGGTGAAGGCCTCGTCATCGGGCATCTGCCAGTCGACGAATCCCTCAACCTGCCACTTCGGCGTCCAGATGTTGTAGTCGCCGCCGTAGAGCATCTTGTCCTCGCCGACCCAGAACATCAGCTCGCCGATGACCCTCGCGAAGAACTTCGGCCGGGCGTGCATCAGGCCGCCGATCACCACGGAGAGGCCCGCATACACGTTGGGCTCCTGCACCGCCATGAAGCAGAAGTCCTCAATGCGCGGCAGCCCGACGTGCTCGACGATGAAGTTGAGGTCCTGGAAGTCGGTGGCCGCGTGGTCGACGTCGGCCACGTCGAATGCATCCTTGTCCAGGGGCCAGATCGTGGGGCCCTTGTGGACGTGGATGTTCTTGATCCCGAGGTCCTGCGCGGCCTGCAGGAACCGGTACGCCTCCGGGTCGGTCAGCTTGTAGCCGCGCGAGTCGCCGTACCACTCCGCGGTGTAGAGCTTCACGCCTTTGTGGTGGTACTTCGCGACGTCCGCCTCGAGCTGCTTGAGGCCCTCGTCGCCCTCACGCGGGTCGAACCGCCCGTTGACGATCAGCCGGTCGCCCCACCGCTCCAGGAGCTGCGCGTTCTGGTCGGCGGTGTTGAAGCCGGTCGTGTACCACTCCTTGAGGTACGTCGACTGGAAGATCGCGTGGTCGACGTGGCCCTCGATGAACATGTCCCGCTCGAAGTCCTCCGGCGAGACCTTGAGGTAGTGCTCGTAGTCCCAGTGGGTCTCGGGCGGGCCGAGCTGGTGGTAGCCGTAGAAGCAGTCGATCCAGCCCTTCGCGTACTGCTCGGCTCCCGGCTTCCAGTTCTCCCGGCTCGCGTCCCAGAAGTGGCTGTGGGAATCGACGATGAAGTACTTCTCGCCGTCCTTCTCATACATGTGGTGGGCCCTTCGCGTCGGTGCGGTTACCTGGGAGAAAGATCAAGGGACGAGGATCGCGCGACCGCGGACCCGACCGGCGTCGAGATCGTGGATCGCTTCGAGTGCCGCGTCGAGTGGGTACTGCTTCGTGTGTAGCGTGACCTTTCCGGCCTGCGCCAGCACCATGAGCTCGGCGAGATCGTTGTACGTCCCGACGATGTTGCCGATGACGTTCTTCTCCCCCGCCACGAAATCGAGTGTCGGGGCGGTGAACTGGCCGCCGTAACCGATGACGTACTGGTATCCGGCGGGCGCGGTCATTTGCCAGGCGTCGTTCTCGGCGCCCTGCTCGGCTACGAAGTCGAACACGACGTTCGCGCCGTTCCCGCCGGTCAGGTCCTTCACCGCGTCGACGTGGTTGCCGTCGGCGAGCACCGTCTCGTCGGCACCGATCTGCTTGGCCAGCGCCAGCGCTTCCGGGTTCCGGTCGACCACGATGATGCGGGTGGCGGTGAGGGCGGCCAGCGCCTGGATCCCGATGTGCCCGAGCCCGCCCGCACCCTGGACGACGGCGGTCGTGCCCGGGTAGAGGTCGGGCACGGCCTTGCGCACGGCGTGGTAGGCGGTGATCCCGGCGTCCGCGAGCGCGGCCACGTCCGCCGGGTTGGTGTCGGGGTTGAGCTTGACGCACGCCCGTGCCGTCGTGCGCAGGTACTCGGCCATGCCCCCGTCGTTGTTGGACAGTCCGGGGAAGAACGCGTTCTCGCATTGCATGTCGCGCCCGGCCCGGCAGGCCAGGCACAGCCCGCACGACGGCTGCGGGTGCAGGATCACCGTGTCGCCGACCGCGACGTTGGTGACGCCCTCGCCCACCTCGTGCACCCAGCCCGCGTTCTCGTGGCCGATGACGTAGGGGAGCTCCGGGTTCATCGCGTCGGCCCACTGCCCCTCGAGGATGTGCAGGTCGGTGCGGCAGACTCCGGCCCCACCGATCTTGACGATCACGTCGAGCGGGCCGGCGAGCTTCGGCTCCGGAATGTCGTCGATCTTCGGGTCGGAGTGGTACTCGTGCACCCGGACGGCCTTCACCGGCGTACCTCCTGGCGGTCGTTGCCCTGGCTTCCGATTCCAATCCGGGGTGCTGGCGGTCACAACCGCCCCGATTCCGCCGATCGATAAAACGGACACCAAGCCGGCCCTCCGGATGAGGTAAGTGGCTCGTGACCAGCGCGGACGGGGCTCACTCCTCCGGTTCGCCGGGGCCTGGCACCCCTCTTACGAGGAGTGCTACCAGCGAGTAACATCCGTCCTGTGACGACGGACACGGGCTGGGTCGGCTCGGCGATGCAGCAGAGCGTTCCTTGGGTGAAGTCGGCGGGCGTTGAGTTCGGGGAGACCACCCCGGAGCGTGCGGTGGCCCACCTGCCCGACGCCGCCGAGGTGCACAATCACGTCGGTGGCCCGCACGCCGCCATGATCTTCGGGCTCGGCGAGACGGCGTCCGGCGCGCTCAGCCTCGCCGCGTTCGGCGCGACGATGGAGCGCGCCACGCCGCTGGTCGTGCGGTCGGAGGTCCACTACCTCAAGTTCGCCCGCGGACCGCTCAGCGCCGAGGCCGTGCTCGACCGCCCCGCCGCCGACGTGCTCGCCGAGCTCGATGAGGGGAAACGCCCCGAGTTCGCGGTGGACGTCACCATCACCGACGCGAGCGGCCGGGAGACCACCCGGATGACCGTCGTCTGGACGCTCCGCCCCAACCGATAGGCACCCCATCGTGTCACCGCCGGGCACGTGAGGGCCGTCGCGACTACCGTCCCGCCCGTGCAGGTGGTCATCGCAGGAGCACACGGAAAGATCGGGCTGCGCCTGGTCGCGTTGCTGGCGGGGCGGGGCGACGTGGTCACCGGGGTTGTGCGCAGCCCCGCCCACACCGCCGACCTGGAACGGGCCGGTGCCACGCCGGTGGTGCTCGACCTCGAGTCGGCCACCGCCGGCGAGCTCGCCGCGGCCGTGACCGGAGCCGACGCGGTCGTGTTCTCAGCGGGGGCGGGCCCGGGTAGCGGCACGTCCCGCAAGGACACGGTCGACCGGGCCGCTGCCGTGCTCCTCGCCGATGCCGCGCGCCTTGCCGGGGTGCGCCGCTACCTCCTGATCTCCTCGACGGGGGTGGACGAGCCGCTCGCGCCGGACGCTGACGAGGTCTGGGCCGCCTACGTCGCGGCGAAGAAGGCCGCCGAGGAGGAGATCACCTCCCGTGACGACCTGGACTGGACGGTCCTGCGGCCGGGCCGGCTCACCGACGACCCCGGCACCGGGCGGGTGCTCCTCGCCCCGCCACCCGTTCCCCGCGCTGACGTCACCCGCGACGACACCGCTGCCGTGCTGGCGGCGCTGCTCGACGCGCCGGGGACCGCAGGCAAGGTGCTGGAGCTGCGCGAGGGCGACCAGGACGTGCACGAAGCCGTCGCGGCGATCGTTTAGCGCCTCTCGGCCAGGCTGAGCGGCCGGTTCCAGGAGCTGTTCCTGCCGATCACCGAGCGGGAGCGGGAGGTCGCCACGCCCGCTGCGGCGGCGCTATCCGACCGGGAGATCGCCGAGCGGCTCGGGATCTCGGTCCGGACCGTCGAGGGCCACGTCGACCGGGCATGCACGAAGCTCGGGGCGGCCGGCCGGTCGGAGCTCGCGGCGATCGTCGCCCGTCCGCTCGCAGGGTGACGCGGCCGGCCGCCCCTCAGCCCGCCGCTTCCGACCTCGAGACGCCCGGTGACACCCCCTCGGCCCCACCGGACGTGTCGAGGTCGGACAGATCGAAGCCGGACGGATCGAATCCGGGAGTGACGTAGGACCGAGCGATCGGCATGCCCGCAGCGTCATCGGTCCCCGCCGAGCCGTCATGCGTAGCGGGCTACCTGTTCCCGCGTCCCGGCGGCTCGCCCCGGAGCGGGATAGGTTCGAGCCGAGCCCGTCGGACGGCGGCGCGGGAACCGGGGAGGGTCATGGCCCGAGAGGTCGACGTCGTCGTCATCGGTGGCGGGGCGGTCGGGGAGAACGCCGCCGACTACGCCGTGCGCTCCGGGCTGTCGGCGATGATCGTCGAGGCCGAGCTGCTCGGGGGCGAGTGCTCCTACTGGGCGTGCATGCCGTCGAAGGCCCTCCTGCGCACCGGGCACGCGGTCGCTGCCGTGCAAAGGCTGCCTGGCACCACCGCCGACTTCGACCCGGCGGCCGTGCTCGCCCGCCGCGATCGGTTCACGTCCAACTGGAACGACGAGGGCCAGGTGGAGTGGGCGCGCAGCGCAGGCATCGACGTGGTGCGCGGCGTCGGCCGACTCGCAGGCGAGCGGACCGTCGAGGTCGACGGCCCCGCCGGGCCGCTGACGGTCACCGCCCGGCGCGCCGTGGTGGTGTGCACGGGGAGCGTCCCGGTCCGGCCGCCGGTTCCCGGGCTCGACACCGTCCGCACGTGGAGCTCACGCGACGCGACATCGGCGAAGGAGATCCCGGCGCGCCTGGGCGTGCTCGGCGGCGGGGTGGTCGGCAGCGAGCTGTCCCAGGCGTTCCAGCGGCTCGGCGCGCAGGTCACGCTCCTGGAGCAGGGACCGCGGGTGCTGCCGCCGTTCGAGCCGTTCGCCGGGGAGCGGGTGGCCGCCGCCCTGCGCGCCCGGGGTGTCGACGTGCGGCTGGGCCATGCCCTCGACGGGGTGGAGCCGGCAGGCGACGCGGTCGTCATATGCGTCGGGGACGAGCGGATCGCCGTCGACGAGTTGCTCGTTGCGACCGGGCGGCGCCCGAACACCGACTCGGTCGGCCTGGAAACGGTGGGGCTGCGGCCCGGCGAGCGGCTGGAGATCGACGACACTGGACTCGTCCAGGGCGTCGACGGGCAGTGGCTCTACGCCGCGGGCGACGTGACGGGCCGGGCGATGCTCACCCACCAGGGCAAGTACGCCGCACGGATCACCGGCACGGTGATCGGCGCGCGGTCGATCGGCGAGGAGCTCGACACGCGGCCGTGGGGTGAGCACGTCACCACCGCGGACCACGGCGCCGTGCCGCAGGTCGTCTTCACCGACCCCGAGGTCGCCTCCGCCGGACTGACCGAGGCGCAGGCCCGCGCGGCCGGGCTCGACGTCAGGGTCGTCGACCTGCCGATCGCTGTGGGCGGCTCGTCGTTGCAGGCCGACGGCTACGACGGCGCGGCGCGCATGGTGGTGGACGAGGGCCGTGGAGTTCTCGTCGGAATGACTTTTGTTGGCCAGGACGTGGCAGAGATGCTGCACGCGGCCACCGTCGCGATCGTCGGTGAGGTGCCGATGCACCGGCTCTGGCACGCCGTGCCGGCGTACCCGACGATCAGCGAGGTGTGGCTGCGGCTGCTGGAGGCCTATCGCACGCCCGGCTGAGGCGGGGTGAGCAGGGTCAGGCGGCCTGGGCGAGGGCGGCCGCGAGGCCGAGGGTCGCGGCCATCAGCGTGACCTCGAACCCGGCCCAGCGCAGCACCGGCGTACGGCCGGCGGCGAGCCGGCTCCTGGCCAGCCGGCCGAGCCAGGCGAGGAGCACCAGGCATCCGGTCTTCGCGAGGATGAGCCACCCGTAACCGGTGCTGACGAGCGCGTCCCAGCTCCCGAGCCGGACCACGGCATTGAGCGCGCCGGTGAGGGTGAGGGCGACGAGGCAGACCCCCGCGATCCGGGAGAACCGGGGGAGCACCACGTCGAGCAGCGGCCGCTGCCGCGCCACCAGCACCAGCAGCGCGGCGAGCCCGCCGACCCACAGCGCGGCGGCACCGACGTGCACGCCAATCGTCATCACGGCGAGCTGGTGGTCCGGGGCGGAGCCCGCGTGGCCCGTCACGGCGGGGGTGATCAGCCCCAGCAACGCGGCGATCAGGGGGATGCGCGCCTGGACGAGTGCGGGGTCGCGCAGCCGCACGACCGCGCAGCCGAGCACTACGGCGGCGCAGGCCGCCGTGAGTGCCATCCCACGCCCGGCCGACAGCTCACCCACCCAGCGCCCGACCTCGCCTGCCGAGATCTGCGTGACCGGCCGGCCGAACGCATCTGCGGTCCGGAAGAAGAGGCCGAGCAGCACGAGCACGAGCCACGTCCCGGCCAGCACGACAAGCGCGCGGTCGACCATGGCCCGGATCCGCCCGAGGTCGCGCAGGGCGGAGCCGGGCACGTTCGCCGGGGTCGGGAGGATCAGGAGGAGCAGGATCAGCCCGGTGCACGCCACTCCGGCGACGTCGCTCCCGGAGCGTGTGACGGACGTGCCGACGAGCACCGGGAGCGTCGACCCGGCGAGCGCCCCCGACAGCACGCTCGCCAGGAAGGCGACGCCGACTGCGAGCCCGGCCCAGCCGACCGGCCGGAACCGGTCGGCCGGGCGCGGGCGCGCGGTCGGCGTCGACATCAGCTGTCCCTGCCCGTCAACGACCCAGCCTCAGCGCCGCAACGACCCCGCCGCCGACCAGCACGACGGCGCCGACGATCCACGGCCACACGGGCGCGCCCCCGCTGTCGGAGGTGTTCGACGCGGCAGCGGCCGGGGCGGGCGACGCCGCTTCGGGAGCCGCGGGCCCGGCGGCCGGAGCCGATGCCGCGGCCGCCGGTGCCGCGCCGGGTCCCGCGGCGGTGAGGGTGAAGGCGACGCTGCCGGTGACGGGGTGCCCGTCCTCGGACACGACGCGGTAGCCGATCTCGTAGCGGCCCGCCGGGCCGAGCGGCCCCACGCCGATGCTCACCGTGTTGTTCTGGGCCGTGATGGACCCCGTCTCGTAGCGGGCGTTGTCCGGGCCGACGACCGTGATCGTGTTGAAGTCGGCCGACATCGGGTCGGAGAAGGTCAGCGAGACCCGCTCCGGCCCGGTGGCGAGGCTCGCACCATCGGCGGGGTCGGTGCTCTCCAGCCGCGCGTGGGCGAACGCGGGTGCGGCGCCCAGCAGCAACGCCAGACCCGCGAGCAGCGCGACGGCGACACCGCGCCGGAGGCGGGTCGTCATGAGCCCGTACCTGCCCCGCGGCGGCCGCGCAGCACCGCACCGGCGCCGAAGCCCAGACCCAGCGCCCCGACGAGCAGCCCGGCGCCGCCGAGCCAGCGGGCCGTGGTGTCGGTTCCGCTGCCGGGCGCGCTACCGGCCGAAGCCAGCACGACCGGTGCTGCCTGCTCGCCGTCGGACGCGGGGGTCAGCGTCACGACAGGGGCGGGCCGCTCGGGCTCCGACCCGTCAGCCGCGGGCTGCTGGTCCCACGCGACGACCTCGCCGTCGTCGTAGGTCTGCACGGTCGGCAGCACGAGCCGATCGATGCCGGTCGGGAGCGGGCCCAGCGACAGCGGGAAGTCCGCGAACTCGCCCGGCCCGATCCGGACACCCGGGTCCGCGGTCCAGGTGACGGCGCTGATGGCCTCGGTGACAGTACGGCCGTCGACATCGACCGGCGGGTTCAGCGGGGTTTTCGTCATCGCGGCGGTCCATCCTGCCTGCGGGGCGGTGCGGACCGATGTGATCGGGTGGTCGGTAGACAGCGTCACCTGCAGCTTCACGGTGCCCGCTGTGTCGGACTCGGTGGGCACGCGCAGCGAGACGACGCTGTAGCTGCCCTGTTCTGCGGTGCCCGGCTGGGCGGTGACGTGGGCGAGGGCGGGTGCGGCGCCGACCAGCGCGGCGGCCGCGGCGACCGCGGCGACGGTTCCGGCGCGCAGCGCGCGCCGACGAACGGACGAGGACATGGGTGGTCTCCGGGTGAGGTGTGGGTGGAAGGGCTGATCAGCACCCCACCGGAGGGCCGCGCCGGACGTGGGCGACGGCGAGGGCGCGGGCGAGCCGCGCGGGAATGTCGGGGTCGGGCACCGCGCACACCGGCAGCGGCCGGTGGACGGGCAGCGGGGCGAGCCTGCGGCGCACCACTCGCCGCAGCGCTGCCGTCAGCCCGGCTACGGCACGGTCGGCGTGGCCGAGCGCGATCGCGATCGCGACGGTGGCCGCGGCGTGCATGGCGAACATCTGCCAGCCCGCGAGCCCCGCGCCTGCCATGTGCTGGGTCGGGTGCAGCAGCTCCATCAGGTGGTGGAGCGCGAACTGCCCCGTGCCGAGCACGGCGATGGTGCCGGCAGCGCCGCGGCATCGGCCGGCGACCGTGGTGAACACACCCGCAAGTAGCGGCAGCAGCACGACCAGCACCGCGAGATCAGGGACGCTTCCGCCGCCCGCGGTGTGCCCGACGGCCGTGACCAGCGCGCTCAGCGCGGCAAGCACTGCGGCACGCAGGTGCCCTTCGCGCCGGTCGCCGTCCACGGGGCAAAACGGTAGCTGCAGCAGTTCGCAAGCAACACCGTGCCCGCCTCCCGTAAGTCGGGTGGTCCCGCCCCCCTAGGTGGGGCGTACTGCCGCTACCCGCGTGTCTAGAGGAGCGCCCTGCACAACTCGGCCCTACTGCGCGACGCCCAGGCGGGCACCTCGCGGCGTTGGACGATCGGGCCGATACAACAGCGGTATCGGCCCGATCGTCCGCCTTGCGATGCACCCACCTGGACGTCGCTCGCTACGGGCGGAGTTGTCCAGGACTCTCCCAGCGGCTGCGGCTTGCGGTGTCGATGCCCAGGTGCCGCAGGAGCGCTTCCTCCAACCGGTCCAGCTCGCCGCCGATCGCCCGGTACGCCGTGCGCCTGCGGCCGGCCGGCATCTGCTCTGCCGCGCGGACGGCCACGGCCAGGTCGGCGAGGCGCGGACGGGTATCAGCGGTGAACTCGCGGGCGGTGGCCGCGGTCGAGCGGCTGTCCAGCTCGTCGAGCGCCTCCGCCATCCGGGAGAGCCGCGCGTGCAGCGCCCCGCCCGGCCCGGCGTAGGCCCCCAGCTGGCCCGGCTCCACACCGAGGCGGGCGGCCCGATGGGCGTCCCAGCGGGCGCGGGCGACACCCGCGGCCGCCAGCGCGTAGGGCGCCAGCAGGGGCGCAACCGCCTTGCTCACGCCGATCAGCCGCTTCGCCCGGGACACGGTGAGCGGTCCGCCGACGAGCCGGGCGAGGCCCGTCGTCCGCTTGTCCGTGGCCTCCGCCGCAGCCGTGGCGCCGTCGGTGGTCGACGTGCGTTGCCGGAGGCCCATCCGCTCCCCTTCCTCGAGCCCGCGCCTGCTGACGGGGCTGGTTGTCAGCCTAGTGGCGCTTAGTGGCGCAGCCTCGGGGAGTGCCGCCGACACGTGGGCCGTCACCTTGGCGGGGCGGCACCACCCGGCCGGGATCCCGGGATCATCCACGACTGTCGGTACCGGTCACTACCCTCGGCACCGTGACAGCGATCGAGAACCGGCTGACGCTGGTGGAGTCCACCGGCGGGCCGGGGCTGTTGCTCGACGCCGCCGTCACCACACGCTGTAGGCGCCGGGTGCACCTTGACCACGATCCGGCGGCGGTCACGGCCCCGCGCGCGCTGCCCGATCCGGCGCTCGAGCAGCGCTGGGCCGACGCGGGTGCCCACCGGGAGCGCATCGGCGAGCAGCTCAGGGCGGCCACCGGTGCCGAGTTGCACAGCGTCCCCGCCGACCTGCCCGGGTCTGATCGTGTCGCGGCCACCACGGCGGCCGTGGCTGCCGGTGCCCCGCTCATCTGGGGAGCCGCGCTTCCCACCGATCGCGCCGTCGGCCGCCGGGGCAGTGCCGAGCTGTTGGTGCGCCTGCCCGGTGGCGGTTACCTGCCGGTCATCGTCGTGCGCCACCGCATCACCGACCCCGGCGCCGGTGCTTTCACCACCCCGGTACTGGAGCCGTGGCCCCGCCGCGCCCGGCCCGATCCCGACCGTAAGGTGCGGTCGCAGCCGCGCGACCTGCTGCGCCTCGCCCACCTCAACCGCATGCTGCACGCCGCCGGCTGGGCCGCCGCTCCCGAGCTCCAGCACGGCGACCACGGCGGAGTCATCGGCATGGACGCCGACGTCGTCGTGTGGCACGACCTCCGCTCGGGCCACTGGCCCGGCGGCCGTTCCACGCTGGCGGAGTACGACGTGCGGTTCGCCGACCGCATCGCGGTGGCGTCCGCCGCCGCCAGCGGTGCCCCCGCGCTCGCCGAACCGCTGCGCATCACCGAGTGCAAGCGCTGCCCGTGGTGGCCCACCTGTGAAGTAGAGCTGGAACGCGCCGAGGACGTCAGCCTCGTCGTGCGCGGAGAGATGGCTGTGGCTCTGCGCGAGGTCGGTGTTCGCACGGTTGCCCAGCTCGCCGCGCTCGACCCCGCGGCCGAGCCGCCGATCCCGCAGCCGGGGGTGCCGTTCCCCGACGTCATCGCACTGGCGAGGGCCCGGATGCGCGGGCTGGCCGTCGTGCGGCGGGTGCCGAGCGTGCCCGTGCTGCGCGCGGACGTCGAGGTGGACGTCGACATGGAGAGCTTCGGCGAGGCGGGGGCCTACCTGTGGGGGGCGCTGCTGCGCCACCCGGGAGGAGCGCTGCCGGGCGACGAGCCCGACGGCTACCGGGCGTTCGCCACCTGGGATCCCGTGCCCACCGACGACGAGGCCCGGTCGTTCGCCGAGTTCTGGGGCTGGCTGAGCGGCGTGCGCCGTCGCGCCGCCGCCACCGGCCGCACGTTCGCCGCGTACTGCTACAACGAGCAGGCGGAGAACCGCTGGCTGCTGGCCTCGGCCGACCGGTTCGCCGGGCTGCCCGGCATCCCGCCGCTGAGCGAGGTGGAGGAGTTCATCGCCGACGAGTGCTGGGTCGACCTGTTCGCGGTGGTCAGCGACTGGTTCCTGTGCGCGAGCGGCAAGGGCCTCAAGCGCATCGCCCCGGCCGCAGGCTTCGCGTGGCACGACCCTGAGGCGGGCGGGGAGAACTCCATGCGCTGGTATCGCGACGCCGTCGGCATGGACGGCTCGCCGCCTGATGCCCGCCAGCGCTCCCGGCTGCTGGAGTACAACGCCGACGACGTCGCGGCCACCCGGGCCCTGCGGGAGTGGATGACCTCGCCCGACATCGAAAAGGTGCCGCTCGCAGCTGAGCTCTAGGAGGGCGCTGTTAGGAGCACGCTCCCAGCCGCGCGCAACCGCCGTCGGCGTTTCATCCGGCAGCCGCCGCTGATCCAGCCACCCTTCACCGGGTGGAGCGACCGTGACCGGCATGTTCGCTCGGCGCATCGCGGTGATCGGTTCCGGCTACGTGGGTCTCACCACGGGGGCGTGTCTCGCCTCGCTCGGCCACCGGGTGGTGTGCGCCGACATCGACTCGGCCAAGGTCGAGCGGCTGCGCGAGGGGGTCGTCGACATCCTTGAACCCGGGCTCGCCGACCTGGTGGTGGAGAACCGGGCGGCCGGCAGGTTGGAGTTCGTTGTCGGCGCCCGCGAGGCGGTGGGCGGCGGCGACGGGGATCCGGTCGAGGTCGTGTTCCTCTGTGTGCCCACTCCGATGGGTGTGGGTGGCGCCGCCGACCTCGCTGCGGTGCGGGCCGTCGCGGAGGAGGTGCGGCACCTGCTGCCGTCGGGCTGCGTGGTGGTGAACAAGTCGACGGTGCCGGTCGGCACGGCGGAGGCCACACGCAGGCTGCTCAACCGGCGGGATGTGGCCGTCGTCAGCAACCCGGAGTTCCTCCGCGAGGGGAGCGCCGTGCAGGACTTCCTGCACCCCGACCGGATCGTCGTAGGCAGCGACGCCCAGGACGCCGCGGAGCGCGTGGCGGCGCTCTACTCCAAGCTGGGGGCGCCGACGGTGCTCACCGACGCGGCGAGTGCCGAGCTGGTCAAGTACGCGGCCAACTGCTTCCTCGCGATGAAGCTCTCCTACGTCAACGCCCTCGCGGAGCTGTGCGACGTGCTCGGCGCCGACGTCGGGGACGTCACCGAGGGCATGGGGCACGACAGGCGGATCGGGCAGGCCTTCCTGCGCCCCGGCCCCGGCTGGGGCGGGTCCTGCCTGCCGAAGGACACGCAGGCGCTGGTGCAGGTGGCGGCCGCGGCCGGCATCGACGTCCCGCTGGTGAGCGCGAGCATCGAGACCAACGAGCGGCAACAGCGGCTGATGCTCGACAAGATCAGGGCAGCCGTCGGCGGGAGCCTCGCCGGGCGCAGGCTCGGCCTGCTCGGGCTCACGTTCAAGGCGGGCACCGACGACCTGCGCGACTCCCCGGCCCTCGCAGTGGCCCGGCTGCTGCGGGGCGAGGGCGCGGAGCTGACCGCGTACGACCCCGGCTGCCCGCACGCGGTGCCCGGCATGACCGATGCCGTCACGGTGGTCGACGAGCCGCTGCTCGTGGCCAAAGGCGCCGACGCTCTCGTGGTGCTGACCGAGTGGCCGGAGTTCCGCTCGCTGGACTGGGCCGCCGTGGCCGGGGCACTGACCAGCCGGGTCGTGGTCGACACCCGCAACCTTCTCGACTCCGACGTCCTGCGCCGGGCCGGCATCAGCTGGGTGGGCGTCGGTCGCCGCTGAGCCGCCACAAGACGGAGAGCGTGATCCGCGCCGCCCCGGCCCCCGTTTTATTGACGCGCCAGCGAAGATCGGGGCATGTCGCCGACGAAGCACGAGCAGCGGGGCGCGCACGGCGCCGCATCCAGCACCCACTACCTCGGCACCGCAACCGCGATGGCTGTGCTCGCCCGCGGCGGCAACGCGTTCGACGCCGCAGTGGCCGCCGGTTTCGTGCTGCAGGTCGTCGAGCCGCACCTCTGCGGGCCGGGCGGTGACCTGCCCGCGGTATTCGTCACCGCGAGCGACCCGACACCGCGCGTTCTGTGCGCCCAGGGCACAGCACCTGCCGCCGCAACCACCGCGCTGCTGCGCGACGAACTCGGACTGACGGTCGTCCCCGGCACCGGCCTGCTCGCCCCGGCGGTCCCCGGCTCGTGGGACGGCTGGCTCACGCTCCTGCGCGACCACGGCACCATGTCGCTCGCCGAGGTGCTCGAACCGGCGATCGGCTACGCAGCGAACGGGTTCCCGCTGGTCCCGCGCGTGCCGACGACGATCGAGACCGTCGCCGAACACTTCCGGGCGCACTGGCCGAGCTCAGCCGCCACCTGGCTCCCCGATAACAGGGTGCCGACGTCGGTACACCGGCTTCCCGTGCTGGCAGCCACCTGGCGGCGCCTCCTGGACGCCGGTGCAGCGGCGGGCGGCGACCGGGAGCGCCAGATCGACGCCGCCCGCGACGCTTGGTACCGCGGGTTCGTCGCCGAGGAGGTCGATCGGTTCAGCAAGACCCCCGTGCGCGACGAGACCGGCCGCGACCACACCGGACTGCTCACCGCTGACGACCTCGCCAACTGGTCGGCCACGTACGAGGACGCGGTCACCGCGGACGTCGGCGACGGCTGGACCGTCGCGAAGGGCGGCCCGTGGTCGCAGGGCCCGGTGCTGCTGCAGGCCCTCCAGTTGCTGCGCGACTCCGAACTGCGCTACGCCGACGGCGTCGCCTCGGCCGACACCGTGCACCGCGCCGCCGAGGCGTTGAAGCTCGCGTTCGCCGACCGCGAGGCCTGGTACGGCGACAGTGCGCCGGTGCCGCTCGCGGCGCTCCTGTCCTCGGAGTACGCCGCCGCGCGCCGTGCCCTGATCGGCGACACCGCGTCCGCCGAGCTGCGCCCCGGCAGCCCCGACGGGCTGGATCCCCGGCTCCCGGCATACGCGCTGCGGCCCGGAACCGGGATCGGCGACGGGGTCAGCGGCCTCGGCACGGGGGAGCCGACGGTCGGCCCGACCGGCGAGACCCGCGGCGACACCGTGCACGTCGACGTCGTGGACGCCGCGGGCAACATGGTCTCCGCGACGCCGTCCGGCGGCTGGTTGCAGTCGTCCCCGACGATCCCGGCGCTCGGGTTCTGTCTGGGCACGCGGGCGCAGATGTTCTGGCTGGAGGACGGGCTCGCGTCATCGCTGGTGCCGGGGAGGCGTCCGCGCACGACGCTGAGCCCGTCGCTGGCGCTGCGCGACGGGGAGCCGCGGCTCGCGTTCGGCACGCCGGGTGGTGACCAGCAGGACCAATGGCAGCTCTGCTTCTGGCTCGCCCACACGGTGGGTGGGCTCGACCTGCAGGCCGCCATCGACTCCCCGACGTGGCACACCACGTCGTTCCCCTCGTCGTTCGCCCCGCGGGGCTGGGAGCCCGCAGGGCTGGTGGTGGAGTCCCGGCTCGGCGAGCAGACGCTGGAGGAGCTGCGCCGCCGCGGTCACGTGGTCACCGACGGCGGGGCGTGGGCGCTCGGACGGCTCTGCGCGGTGGGGCGGGGCGAGGGTGAGCTGCTGCGTGCCGCCGCGGACCAGCGCAGCGGGTCAGGTGCCGCGGCCGCGTTCTGAGAGCGCGGCGACCGCCCCGGTGACTCGAGAACGCGCACGCGTTCCCGCGCTCGCCATGCTGCGCTCAGCCCTTCAGGACGGCGGTCTGTCGGGTTCGCACACCGTCCTCGATAACGGTTCCGGAGCGACCCCACCCGCGTAGCCTTGGGCCATGGCTCTGTTCGGACGCAGCAAGTCGCAGATGATCACCGCCGACCGCGCGCTGCCGGGCCGGTCCACCCCGCTGCCGAGCGTGCCGGAGACGCACTACGTCAACGGCAACCGGATCCAGCCCCCGTTCCCGGAGGGCCTGCAGACCGCGGTGTTCGGCATGGGGTGCTTCTGGGGCGCGGAGCGGATCTTCTGGCAGACCCCCGGCGTGTACTCCACGGCCGTGGGCTACGCGGGCGGGTTCACCGAGAACCCCACCTACGAGGAGACCTGCTCCGGCCTCACTGGCCACAGCGAGGTCGTGCTCGTGGTGTTCGACCCGGAGCAGGTGAGCTACGAGACGCTGCTCAAGCTGTTCTGGGAGGGCCACGACCCCACGCAGGGCATGCGCCAGGGCAACGACATGGGCACCCAGTACCGCTCCGCGATCTACTACACCGACGACGCGCAGCGGGAGCAGTCCGAGACCACGGCCAAGACCTACGGCGACGCACTGAAGGGCGCCCGCTACGGTGAGGTCACCACGGAGATCGCCCCGCTGCGGGCGTTCTACTACGCCGAGGACTACCACCAGCAGTACCTCGCGAAGGTCCCCAACGGCTACTGCGGCATCGGCGGCACGGGTGTCAGCTGCCCGGTCGGCACCGGGGTCACGCCGGAACAGGCCTGATCCACGGCGATCTTCCGGCTGGAAGATCATCCTGGCACGTGATCATGTAGCGTCTCACTGGAACATCATTCCAGTGAAGGATTCCAGCGTTGCCGACCCACACACGGACCGCCCGTGCGGCCCGAGCCGAACGTGCCGCCGCCACCCGCGCCCGCATCGTCGCGGCGGCCGTGCCCCTCTTCGTGGAGCACGGATACCTCGAGACCACGATGGCCGGCATCGCTCGCGCGGCCGGCGTCGCCGTGCAGACCCTCTATCTCTCCTTCGGCAGCAAGGTCGCCGTGCTGGAGGCAGCGCTCGGCGCAGAGGCCGAACGGGAACCGGACGAGTGGATCACGCGGCTGGCGGCAGAGCCGGACGGCCGCTCCGCGCTACGGAGCTACACCGCGGCAACGGCGATGCGTATCGAGCGCCGGCACCCGCTCGACGCGGTGCTCCGGGCGGCCGCGGCCGATCCCGAGCCGGGTGAGCTGCTCGAGACCACGCGCAAGGCCGCGCTCGCCCTGCACGCCGTGGCTGTCGACGAGCTCTCCGAGCTTTCGGGCTTCACCACCCGCATCACCGTGCAGCGGGCCACGGAGATCGTCGCAGCGCTGCTGTCCCCGGAGAGCTACGGGCTGCTGGTGGTCGGCCAGGGCTGGGCGACGGCCGAGTGGGCCGAGTGGGTGGCCGCCCACCTCGCCGCGGACCTCTTTCCGCCGGCCGGGCTGAAGGACGCGCCCGAACTGTCGGCGACGGGGGGCACACTCGGAGCGTGAGCTTCGTCCGCTGCGCGCTTCCTGCTCCGGCGCCGATCGGTGTGCTGACGCTCGGGGTCACCGACGCCGGGCTGGCGCTCGTCGGCTTCGGCCACCACCCCGAGGCGGCCGAACGGGCCGCCGCGCGGCTGGGGGAGCCACTGGTCGACGGCTACGGCGGGGCGGCGGCGGTACAGCTCGCCGAGTACCTCGCGGGCGAGCGGCGGGCGTTCGACGTGCCGCTGGACTGGCGGCTCACGGCAGGGTCCCAGCGGAAGGTGCTGCAGGCCCTGTACGACACCGTGCCCTTCGGGACCACCGTCACTTACGGCGAGCTGGCCGCCCGCAGCGGGCTCGGGCGGGCGCACACGGCGGCGCGCGGGGTCGGTTCGATCATGGGGTCCAACCCGCTCCCCGTGGTGGTGCCCTGCCATCGCGTGCTCGGTTCCGACGGGCTGGGTGGGTTCGGCGGCGGCCGGGCCACCAAGGAGTGGCTGCTCGCGCTGGAGGGCGTCCTCACCCCGGCCCTCGATTTCGGGTCGGGGTGAGGCAAACGCAGGTCGGGGCCGCTCAGACGCGGACGGCCTGGATGTCGATGTCGATCCGCAGCGTCCGGCCCACGGTGAGCAGGCCGGCGAGCACCGACTGGTTCCAGTCCATCGCGAAGTCGTCCCGCGACACCTCGGCCGTCGCCGCGAACGCGACCCGCACCCCGCCGAACGGGTCGGGCGCGGTGCCGCGGTACTCCACCTGCAGCGCCACCGGCGCACTCCGGTCCTTGAGCGTGAGCACGCCGTCCACCACCCAGTGCTTGGCGTCGACACGGCGCAGCCCGTCGCTCTTGTAGCGGATCTCCGGGTACCGCAGCACGTCCAGGAAGTCGGCGCTGCGCAGGTGCTCGTCCCTCGTGCCGTCGTCGGTATCGACGGTCGTGGGGTCGATGGTCACCTCCACCGAGCTGTTCTCCAGCGGGTCGGCCACCTGCACCTGCCCGCTGAAGCGCCGCATCCTGCCGTGGACGCGGCTCATCCCGATGTGCAGCGCGGCGGCCCGGATGCTGGAGTGCGCCGGGTCGATCACCCACACCCCGGGCGCCGGGAGCACATCACCGCCCTCGCGGGCAAGCTCCAGCACGCCGAGCGGGGTGGCCGCCGCGGCCCCCACCGTCACGCTGCGGGCCGCGGGCACGTGCCCCGGCGCCGCCACGATCACGGTGTAGGGCCCGGCGGCCAGCCTGTCCAGCACGAACCGGCCATCCGCCCCGCTCGCTCCGCGGCCGCGCTGCACGCCGGTCGCGTCCACGGCGGTCAGGGTGCCTCCGGTGACCGGCCAGCCGTCCGGTGTGACGAGCTGGCCCGTCACCGCGCTCATTGCTCGGCCTCGCTGGGCTCGGCCAGCGCTTCGCGCAGGCGCTGTGTCCATGGTTCGCGCGCAAGCTCACTCACCGCAGGCCTCCCGCCTCGGCCGGCAGTGCCTCGACGGGCGGTGCCGCGGGCACGGGCGACCTGCCCAGCTCCACGGTCGTGGCCGTCTGTGCGCCCGCCGCCACATGCACGACCTGCGCCACGGGGGCGTAGCCGCTCGCGGTGAGCGTGTAGGTGCCCTCGGCGAGGTCCTCGAACACGAACGTCCCGTCGGGGCCGCTGGTGGTCGAGCCGACCACGGTGCCGGTCTGGTCCACGAGTGTGGCCATGGCCTCGGCCACCGCGAGCCCGCTGCTCGCGGCGGTGACGGTGCCGACCAGCCGCGAGCGGTGCGGCAGCTCCAGGTCGCGCTCGACGGTCGTGCCGAGCTCGAGCCGGACGCTCACGGCCACCGGCTGGTGCCCGGGGCTCGCGGCGGTCAGGGTGTAGCTCCCGTCCGGCACGCCGGTCAGGTGGTACCGCCCGCCCGCGTCGGTCACGCTCGTCGCGGCGACGTCGCCACGCACGTCGATCAGGGCGACCGCGGCCCCCGGGACGGCGTACGCGGTGCCCGACCGGTCCGGAGCGGCGACCCTGCCGACCACACCGCTCGTGCCGGCGAGTGCGATGTCGTGCCGGGTCGGCCCGTCCGCGACGGCGACGAGCGCCGCGTGCGGCTGGTAGGGCGCCGCGGCCGCGACCACGAGGTAGGTGCCGCCGGTGCGCAGGAGCACCCGGTAGTCGCCGTCGGGACCGGTGCTGGTGCGGGCCTCCTGGCGCCCCGTGGGGTCGGCGACGGTGACGACGACCTGGGCCATCCCAGTCCCGTCACCGCGGGTGACGGTGCCGAGCACCGCTGGCCCGTTGACGGGTCCGCGGGCCTCCGGCTGCCCGGTCGCGGCGAACGCGGCGGGTGGGAGTGCCTGGGCGCTGTGCCCGTTGCCGTTGCCGTTGCCATTGCCGTTGCCGACCGGGTGCGGCTCGGGCTCGTACTGCGCGAGCGCGTGCCGTCCGATCGGCTGGCCGGTCGCGGCGGCGGGAGCAGTTGCGACCGCCGGCATCGGGGTGGTGAGGGCGGCCTCGGCAGCCACCGCTGCACCTGCCGGGCCCATCTCCGCGAGTCCGGCGTCCTCCATCGCCCTCGCCTGCGCGCCGGACATGGTCCGGAGCGGGAGCTCGCGGATGAACAGAACGACGATGAACGCGACCGCCAGCACGAAAGCGACGACCAGGAACGTCAGCGTCATCGAGTCGGTGAACCCGGCGAGGAACGGCCGGGCCAGCCGCGGGTCGATCGTCTGGAGGAAGGACGAGTCGTTGAGGATGCTGGACGCCAGGCCGTCGCCGCCGCCGCCCGCGAACGCGGCGAGCACTGGCTGGTCGGCCGGGTTCGCCCGCACCGCCGGGTCGGCGAGAGCCGCCTGGAAGGCGGGCGTGCCGGCGGCGGCGCGGAACTGCCCGGAGATGTTGTCGGTGACCGTGCTGAACACGATCGACAGGAAGATCGCGGTGCCGAGTGTGCCGCCGAGCTGGCGGAAGAACGTCGACGATCCGGTCGCCACCCCCATGTCGCGCGGCGGCACGGCGTTCTGCACGGCCAGCACCAGCGTCTGCATGGTGGAGCCGAGGCCGAGGCCGAACATCGCCATGTAGAGGTCGAGCTCCCACAGCGGGATGTCGACGGTCAGCCGGAAATGCAGGAGCAGCACGGCGCCGACCATCATCAGCGTGCCGACCACCGGGAAGATCTTGTATCGCCCGGTGCGCGAGGTGACCTGCCCGGAGATGATCGAGGCGACCATGATCCCTCCGACCAGCGGCAGCATGAGGAAACCCGCCTCGGTGGGGGTGGCACCGTGCACGATCTGCAGGAACTGGGGGAGCAGTGCGATGCCGCCGAACATCCCGGCGCCGATCACGATGCCGGCGACGCTCGACAGGCTGAAGACGCCGGTGCGGAACAGCCGCAGCGGCAGCAGCGCGTCGTCCTTGTAAGCGCGCTCGGCCAGCACGAACAGCAGGAGGCCGACAGCACCGATGACGTAGCAGACGATCGCGCGCGTGGAGTCCCAACCCCATTCGCGGCCTTGCTCGGCCACGATCAGCAGCGGCACGAGCGTCATCACGAGTGCGAGCGCACCCGGCCAGTCGATGCGGTGCGGCCGCGGGACGTGCGGGACGTTGAGCACGCGCGCCACGACGATCAGCGCCGCGATACCGATCGGGACGTTCACGAGGAAGATCCAGCGCCACCCGGAGATGCCCGCGATGCTGGCCTGACCGGACAGGACGCCGCCGATCACGGGGCCGAGCACGCTGGAGGTGCCGAACACCGCGAGGATGTAGCCCTGGTACTTCGCCCGCTCCCGCGGCGGCACGATGTCTCCGAGGATCGTCAGGGTCAGGGAGAAGAGGCCACCGGCGCCGAGGCCCTGCACCGCGCGGAACGCCGCCAGCTCGTACATCGACGTGGCGAACGTGCACATCACCGAGCCGATGACGAAGATCGAGATGGCGGCCATGAACAGCGGCTTGCGGCCGTAGATGTCCGACAGCTTGCCGTAGAGCGGGGTGGTGATCGTCCCGGTGATCAGGAACGCCGTGGTAGCCCAGGCCTGCAGGCTCAACCCGCCGAGGTCGTCGGCGATGGTGCGGATCGCAGTGGAGACGACGGTCTGGTCCAGGGCGGCGAGGAACATCCCGAGCATCAGCCCGACCAGGATCGTCACCACCTGGCGGTGGCTCAGCTCGCGTGACGGCGCCGCCGGCGGTGACGCTGTCGTGGTCGGTGGCGGAGCAGTGGCGACTTCGGTGGACATCAGGTCTCTCCTCCTGACCGGCTGGTCACCTGCCGGTCCAGTTCTTGCACGTCGTCGGCGAACCGGCCGATCAGCTCGGCCAGTCGTTGCCGGGATTCGTCGGGCCAGCGCGACAGCACCTCGGTGAGCAACTCGGCCCGCTTGCGGCGCCCCTCCTCGCAGCACCGCAGGCCCGCCTCGGTGACGGCGAGCATCTGCGCGCGGCCGTCGTCCGGGTCGGCGCGGCGCTCGACGAGGCCGGCAGCGACGAGCACGGCGACCTGCCGGCTCACGGTGGACGGGTCGGTACCGACGGCGTATGCGATGGCTCCGACGCGCTGCGGGCCCGTCTCGGCGAGGTGCGCGAGTACGTGCGCCGCGGCAAGGTCGGCTTGGTGGCGCTTCAAGTGGGTCAGGGCCCGGACCAGCCGTCCGATCTCCTGCCCGATGCGGTCGGCGGCGAGGAGCAGGCTGCGGTCGTCGTTGTCCATCTCGCCCTCCTCGCCCAGTCTCGGGTGTTTACTCACGCTTTGCATGTAACACGCAATCACTTGCGTGGCTCAAGCATGCGCCAGGCTGGAGAACATCGGCAAGCTGAATAGGCCTCCGCGGCGCGTGATCCCGCACACCGCGGGGCCAGCGCGCCAGGACGGGGCCCTGGACCACACCGGCTGTGACGAGGTAGGCACGAGCCATGCCCGACGCCGACGTCTTCGATCCCCGCACGTTCGCGCGCGGAGTGCCGCACGACGTCCTCCGCCACCTCCGCGACACCCAGCCGGTGAGCTGGCAGGCGGAGCCGGAGGTGGGCAGCTGGCCCGCCGGTCCGGGCTTCTGGGCCGTGACGCGCTACGACGACGTCCGGCAGGTGCTGCGCACGCCCGGCGACTTCTCCTCGTCGCTCGGAGCCACGCAGATCCGCGACCCCGACCCGGCTGACCTGCCCTTCATCCGTCGGATGATCCTCAACATGGACCCGCCGGAACAGGTCCGGCTGCGCAGGATCGTCACGGCGGCGTTCACCCGGCGGCGGCTCGAACGCTTCGCTGGGGTGATCCGCGAGCGGGCGGCCGCTCTGCTCGGCGCGGTCGTCGACACGGGGTCTTGCGACCTGCCGCGCGAGGTCACCGACGACCTTCCGCTGCAGAACCTCGCCGACCTGCTCGGGGTGCCGGCGGAGGACCGCACGCTCCTGCTGGAGTGGACCAACCGCGTCATCGGCTACCAGGACCCCGAGCACGGTCACGTCGTCATCGGCGCGGACGGGCGACCGGTCAACCCGCGCTCCCCGGCGATGCTCGCCGACATGTTCGGCTACGCGGAGCAGCTCGCCGAGCGCAAGCGCGCCGAGCCTGCCGACGACCTGATGACCGCGCTCGTCAGCGCCGAGGTGGACGGTGATGGGCTCACCGACGCCGAGCTGAAGATGTTCTTCTTCCTGCTGGTGATCGCGGGCAACGACACGGTGCGCAGCGCGCTGCCCGGCGGGGTGCTGGCGCTCGTCGAGAACCCGGACGCCTACGCGCGGCTGTGCGCGGATCCGGCCCTGCTGCCGTCCGCGATCGAGGAGATGCTGCGGGTGCACCCGCCAGTGTTGACCTTCCGGCGCACCGCCACCCGGGACGTGGAGCTGGCAGGCACCCGGATCGCCGAGGGCGACAAGGTCGTCGTCTACCACGTCTCGGCCAACCACGACGAACGCCGCTTCCCCGACCCCTTCCGGTTCGACCCGGAGCGCGATCCGAACGACCACATGGCGTTCGGGCAAGGGCCGCACCTGTGCCTCGGCGCGGCCTTCGCCAGGCTCCAGATGCGGGCGTTCTTCACCGAGTTCCTGAAGCTGCCGCAGGTCGAGCTAGCGGGGGAGCCGCGCAGGCTCGTGTCCAACTTCATCAACGGCATCACGCGCCTGCCGCTGCGCTGGTAGCGACTGCGCGGCCGCCGATGCCCGTCGATACCCTCCGCCGGGTGATGACAGGGCCGGGGACCGGCGTTCGCGTACTGGTCGTGATGGTGCTGGCGGTCGTGGGACTGGCCGGCTGCGCCAAACCCGGCCAGCTCGGGCATCCGCTGCCTGCCGCACTGCCCGGGCCGGAGCCTGCATCGACCCCCGTGGCGCCCGCAGGAGCGCCGCTCGGCCTGTCCGAGCAGGTCCAGGCGTCGCCTGCCGCAGGCCTGCTGAGCAGCGGGCTCGTCGACGAGCGGGTGTCGATGCGCAGCGCCGGCCCCGCCGAGTTCTCCGTCGAGATCATGGTGCTGGGGCCGGGCGAGAGCACGCCGTGGCACCGCCACCCCGGCACCGAGCTGTCGCTCGTGCGCTCCGGCGAGGTGACGGTCCAGCGCGGCGACAAGTGCGAGCCGCTGCGCTACTCGCTGGGCCACGGGGTGTTCGTCGGCGACGCCGAACCGCACGTCGTGCGGAACGATGGACCTGTGCCCGCCGAGCTCGTCGTCACGCAGCTGCTCGCGCCCGGCGCCCCGGAGGACGAGGTCGTCGAACCCGCCTGCTGACCGCCCTCCCAGGCTGGATTTTGTGGGAAAGTGGACGAGTACTTCAAGGTCTTCGCAGCGCATGACAACGGGGAACGATGGCGACTAAGACGGTGGCCGGTGTCGACGGACGCATGTGGTCGGTGCGCCGCAACATCGAGTGGTCCGTCCCGGCCACCGGCGACGACTTCGAGCACGACGTCGACGGCGGTCGCGGTGCGGCAGTGCTGATCCTCTCGGCGCTGTTCGTGTTCTGGCTGATCATCGTCGTCTGGGCGCCCGCCGAGGTCCACATACCGTGGTACCTCTGGGTCGTCGGCGCGATAATCGTGTTGTTCTTCCCGGTGCGGTGGTATCTGCGCAGGCCGTGGACGATCGTCGCGGAGACGGCCGGGAGCTACGACCTGCCCGCCGAGCGGTGGACAGGGTTGGTGCGCGGGGGCGCGAAGGCCAAGGAGGAGGTACGCATCCTCGTGCGCAGGATCCGCACCCAGGGCACACCGGGGCACGCTGACAGCCCCTTGCAACCGGTGAACTGAGAGCGCCTCGTGCCGGAGCTCCCTGAGGTCGAAGCGCTGGCCCACCACCTGCGCGAGCACGCCCTGTACCGGCCCGTCGCGCGGGTGGACGTGGCCAGCATGAGCGCGGTCAAGACCTTCGATCCGCCGGTGTCGGCGCTGGCCGGGCGGGTCGTCACGGGCGCCGCACGCTACGGAAAGTTCCTCTCCGTGGAGTTCGCCGACCGGCCCGACGAGCCTCTGCACCTGATCACACACCTGTCCAGGGCCGGCTGGCTGCGCTGGCACGACTCCGCCGCCGCCACCCCGCCCAAGCCGGGCCGGGGCCCGCTGGAGCTGCGGGTTCACCTCGACACCGTCGGCGGACCGGGGTTCGACCTCACCGAAGCGGGCACGCAGAAGCGGCTCTCGGTGTATCTCGTGCCCGACCCGCAGCAGGTGCCGGGCATCGCCCGGCTCGGGCCGGACGCGCTCGCGCTCACCCGCGACGAGTTCGGCGCCCTGCTCGCCGGGCGCACCGAGCGGATCAAGACGTTGATCGTCGATCAGCAGACCATCGCTGGTGTCGGCAACGCCTACAGCGACGAGATCCTGCACACCGCGAAGATCTCGCCCTACGCCGTGGCGGGCCGGCTGCGGCCGGAGCAGGTCGACGAGCTGTACGCGGCCACCCGCTCCGTGCTGACCGACGCCGTGGAGCGATCGGTGGGCCAGGGCGCGGCGCAGCTCAAGGGTGAGAAGCGGTCGGGTCTGCGCGTCCACGCCCGCACCGGAATGCCGTGCCCCGTATGCGGCGACACCGTGCGGGA
This sequence comes from Pseudonocardia aurantiaca, assembly GCF_039526725.1. Taxonomy (NCBI): domain Bacteria; kingdom Bacillati; phylum Actinomycetota; class Actinomycetes; order Pseudonocardiales; family Pseudonocardiaceae; genus Pseudonocardia; species Pseudonocardia aurantiaca. The sequence continues at coordinate 194,954 of NZ_BAAAJG010000003.1, read as the reverse complement.
GGTTTCATTCGCCAGCAAGTCCTTCCAGTACTGTCCCGGCTGCCAGACCGGCGGCAAGCCGCTCGCCGACCGGCGGTTGTCCCGACTGGTGAGGTAGCCGGCGTGTACAAGTTGGTGGGGGGCTGAAGTTGGGGGAGCTGCTCCGTTCCTCGACGGCCCTGCTGATCCTCGGCGGCGTCATCGTCGTCATGATCGTGCTGGTCGTCGTCCTCGTGCGCCGGAACAAGCGCAACACCTTCGCCACGCCGCTCGAGCGGGCCACGTTCGCGACGCTGCACACCGTGGCGCTCGCCGCGCCGTCGCTGCGCGAGGGCCTCTCCCGCACATCGGTGGCGTTCGCCCTGCCGTACCTGCGCCAGCTGCTCGACACGTGCGCGCTGGCCATGACCGACAACCGGGGCGTCCCGCTCGGCTGGGACGGCAACTCCGACCAGCACGAGCCCGACGTCCGGGCGCTCGCCCAGACGGTGATCTCCACCGGCCGCCAGCAGCTGATGTCTCACACGTCGCTGTCGTGCGACCACCCCAACTGCGAGGTGCGTGGCATCGTCGTGGTGCCGCTCGAGACCGACGGTTCGATCGTCGGCACGCTCGCGGCCCTCACCACGGCCACCACCGGACCGGTACTGCTGCGCGCATCCGCCGAGGTGGCGCGGTACGTATCGAGCCAGCTGGAGCTCGCCGAGCTCGACGAGTCGCGCGCCCGCCTCAACCGTGCCGAGGTCAGGGCGCTGCGGGCGCAGATCTCTCCGCACTTCGTCTACAACGCGCTGACGACGATCGCGTCGTTCATCCGCACCGACCCTGTGCGGGCCCGTGAGCTGCTCATCGAGTTCGCCGACTTCACGCGGTACTCGTTCCGCACCGCAGGCGAGTACACGACCCTGCAGGACGAGCTCAACAACATCGAACGCTACGTACGGCTGGAGAAAGCGCGCTTCGGCAACCGGCTCAACATCAAGCTGCAGATCGCGCCGGAGGTGCTCTCGGTCGTGCTGCCGTTCCTCGCGCTGCAGCCTCTGGTCGAGAACGCCGTGCGGCACGGGCTGGCCAGCAAGCCCAACGGCGGCACGATCACGATCACCGCGGAGAACGCCGGCGCGGAGTGCGTGATCATCGTGGAGGACGACGGGATCGGCATGGACCCGGCCCGGCTCACCGAGGACCTGGACGACGCCCACCAGTCCGGCGCCCACGTCGGCCTCGGCAACGTCGACGACCGCATGCGTTCCACGTTCGGCGACGACTTCGGCTTGGTGGTGGACACCGCCCCAGGGGCAGGCATGAAGATCACCCTGCGGGTGCCCAAGTTCCGCGCAGGCATCCGCGTCTGAGGAGATCGACTCCGGGGATGCGTTGCTGATCTTGTTCCCCGTGCGGCCCGACCCTTGTAACGTGGCGGCATGGACGCGCTCCGCATCCCCGACCGGCTCGTGTCACGCCTACCCGGCAGGCTCGGCGAGCGCAGCGACCGGGCCGTCGTTTCCATGGTGCGGTTACACGGCGTCATCACCCCCACCAGTGGTCCCGTCCCGCGCTCGGTGATCAACGCCGCCGCGCTGGAGAAGACTCTCGAGCGCGCGTTCGCGCCGGAGGGGCTGTCGGCCGTCGCGCTGCTGATCAACTCGCCGGGCGGTTCCCCGACGCAGTCCGCGCTGGTCGCCGACCGCATCCGCGGGCTCGCCGACGAGAAGGGCGTGCCGGTCCTCGCGTTCTGCGAGGACGTCGCTGCGTCGGGCGGGTACTGGTTGGCCTGCGCGGCCGACGAGATCTTCGCCCACTCCACCTCGATCGTCGGTTCGATCGGGGTGATCAGCCAGGGGTTCGGGCTGGACGGGCTCATCGAGCGGTTCGGCGTGCAGCGCAGGCTCTACACAGCCGGGATGTCCAAGTCGCGGCTCGACCCGTTCCTCCCGGAGAAGCCGGAGGACGTCGACTGGTTGCGCGACCTGCAGGACCAGCTGCACGAGATGTTCAAGCAGTGGGTCGTCTCACGCCGCGGCGACCGGCTGCGCACCGGCGCGGAGCTCTTCGACGGCGAGGTCTGGACCGGTGCGCGCGCCGTCGAGCTCGGGCTCGTCGACGGTCTCGGCACCGCGCGTGGTGTGCTCACCGAACGCTTCCCGGAGGCCGAGCTTGTGCTGGTGGAGAGCCGCAAGCCGCTCCTCGCGCGGCTCGGGCTCGCAGGCGCTCCCGCCGCAGCAGGGCTGATCAGCACGGACGCTCTGCTCGGTGTGGTAGAGGCGGCTGAGATACGCGCCGTTTGGGCACGGTACGGTTTGTAGCGCGGTGTGACTGGTCGAACCCGAATGGTGCTGGCCACTGGCACTCACACGGATTCGCCGTCACCATGGTCGACGGTGCAGGGCTGGATGCTTCCCGGCCCCGCGAGCCCCGGACATGCAGGATGAGGAGATCGTGGATAGCAACGACAGCTCCGGCGGCCTGGTCGTTCTCGCGGTGGACGACGAGGAGCCCGCTCTCGAGGAACTGGCCTACCTCCTGAGCGAGGACTCCCGCGTCGGGATGGTGCTCAAGGCGTCGGACGCAACCGACGCGCTTCGCATCCTGAACAGCCGCCAGGGCGTACGCGAGGCCGCGTCCGCCGGGCCGAGCCGCGGGCTCGCCAACCCCATGACCGGCACCCGCGTGGCCGAGCGCACTGATGTCGAGGTCGTGTTCCTCGACATCCGCATGCCTGGGCTCGACGGCCTCGAGCTCGCGCGGGTCTTCTCGTCGATGGCCGTGCCGCCGGCGGTGGTGTTCGTGACCGCCCATGACGACCGCGCGGTCGACGCCTACGAGGTCGGCGCCGTCGACTACCTGCTCAAGCCGCTGCGCGCCGAGCGGCTCGCCGCGTCGATCGACCGCATCCTCGCCAACCGCGCCGCCACCGCGGCCGAGCCGGTGCAGGAGCAGGGCAGCGAGGACGAGGTCATCCCCGTCGAGCTGGCGGGCACCACCAAGCTCGTGCCGCGCTCGGCCGTCCGCTACGTAGAGGCCCAGGGCGACTACGCGCGCCTGCACACCCACGAGGGCAGCCACCTGGTCCGCATCCCCCTCTCGGTGCTGGAGGACCGTTGGCGCGACGCGGGATTCGTGCGCATCCACCGCTCGTTCCTGGTGTCGCTGCCGCTGGTCACCGAGCTGCGGCTGTCCGGGTCCGGCTACGTCGTGCGCGTGGGTACCGGCCCCGACTGCGCCGAGCTGCCCGTCAGCCGCCGCCACACCCGTGAGCTCAAGGATCGGCTGGTCCGGGCGACGAAGCAGGCGTGGAGTCAGAGGTGACCACCTCCACCGACGGCGCCCCGCCGTCGGTGGCCTCCGAGCACGACAGCTCGGGTCCGCCAGCGGAACGCCTCAGGCGCGCCCAGCGGGAGGACGCCGACGACGCGCTGGACACCAACTCGTCCTGGTTGCGCGAGGAGATCCAGCGCCGCATCGCCGAGGGGCGTACGCGCAGCGGGGGCCGGCACGCCCGCCGCGACACCGTCACGTCACCCGGCTCGGTCGGCTACGTGCCACGCCACTCCGTAGCCACCCCGGGCCCCGGCGCACCGCGTCCGGGCCCCGTCGGAGGTTCACCGTCGCCGCACGCCAGCGGGCTGCTCCGGCGTGAGCGCACCGGCGCCGCGCCTGAGGCGTGGTCGGGCCCGTCGGGGCCCCCGGAGGAGAACGGCGGTGCCGACGCCGTCGCCCAGCCCGTCGCCCAGCCCACCGCCCAGCCAACCGCCCAGCCAACCGCGCAGCCCACCCTCAAGCCAACCGCGCAGCCGACCGTCGCCAGCCCGTTCCCGCGCCGCATCCCCGGCACGAACGGCGCGCCACCGGTCGTCGCCCCTCCCGATCGGGCCGAGGCCACCGCGCCGGCAGCCCCTGCCCCGGTGCCGGTTGTCCCGGTGCCGGTTGTCCCGGTGCCGGTTGTACAGCCTCGGCCATCGCCCACCGCGCAGCCTGCTGGTGCGCAGCCCTCGCCGTCCCCGCGGCCCCGACCGGCCGCCGCACCACCTCATCCGGCCGCGCACACCCCCACGGCGCCCAGCCCGATCGTCCCGAGCGCGCCGGCCGCGCAGAGGACGGCCGGAGACCCGAGCGCCGCGGCTCTCGCTGACCAGGCCCCGGCCGCAGCCGTGGTCGCGCAGCCGGTCGCGCCCGAGCCCGCCGTCGCGGAGCCGGACCCGCCGGCCGAGGACGCCGACGCGGCTGCCGGCGCGGGCACGTTGGGCCGGCGCACGTCGGACCCGGTGGCGCCCGAGACGGTCCCCGTCCCTGCGTGGCCCCGCCCCCGTCCGGTTCCCGGGCGGGCCACGTCCGGCCCGGCATGGCTGGGCTCGCCCCCTGCCTCGACGCCCGCGCCTGCACCGGCGTCGCCCCCGGCGCGCGACGAGGCTGACGAGGCAGACGAGGCGGACGAGGCCGAGGAGCACCCTCCGCCCGCCACCGTCGGACCTGCGGTGGCCATCCAGTCCAACCAGGCCACCCAGCCCAGCAGCGCGGTGGTCCCGGCGTTGCCGACGCTCAGCGACCCGGTGTTCACCGCCCGCACTCCGGAACCAGGGTCACACGAGCGCGAGCAGGTCCGGCCCGGCGGCGTGCAGGTGCCGGAGCAGCGTGGATCCGGCTACTTGAGGGGCGGTCCGCCCAGCCGACCGGACGAGCAGGACGACCTGGAGAACAAGCGCGTGCGGGTCGTGCTTGCAGAGCGCAAGGGCGTGGCCCGGCCGGTCCGCACGGTCGTCGACATCCAGGAGGGAACGGGTGTCGGCGAGTTCCTCCGCAACGACCTCATCAAGACCCAGCTGGGAATCGCGCTCTGGTTCGCGGTGGGCGCGGGGCTCACGCTGGGGCTGCTCCCACTGCTGTTCGCGATGGTCCCCGAGATCGGCCGCATCGAGGTGCTCGGCCTGCGCCTGCCGTGGCTGCTGCTCGGCCTGCTCGTCTACCCGTTCCTGTTCGGTCTGGGCCTCTGGCACTCCCGCCTCGCGGAACGCGTCGAACAGAGCTTCGCCGATCACGTGCAGGACTGAGCTTCGTCAGTGACCACCCCGGCGCTCATCGCGCTCGTCGCGATCGCGCTCGTCGGATTGGCCTCGGCCGCGATCGGGTCCTACGGCGTGCGCGTCGCCCGCAGCACCTCGGACTTCCTCGTGGCGTCCCGCACCGTCGGGCCCGTCTCCAACGCCAGCGCGATCTCCGGTGAGTACCTCTCGGCTGCGTCCTTCCTGGGGATCGCGGGCCTGATCCTGCGGGAGGGGGCCGACGCGCTCTGGTACCCGATCGCGTTCGTGGCGGGCTACCTGGCGCTCGTGCTCTTCGTAGCGGCCCCGCTGCGGCGCTCCGGGGCCTACACGGTGCCGGACTTCGCGGAGGTGCGCCTCGACTCCACGGTGCTGCGCCGGATATGCACGGTGTTCGTGCTGGTGATCGGGTGGCTGTACCTGCTCCCGCAGCTACAGGGCGCCGGGCTCGCCCTCACGACGCTCACCACGCTGCCGGCCTGGAGCGGCATCGCCGCCGTGGGCGTGATCGTGCTCCTCACGGTGATCGGCGGCGGGATGCGTTCCATCACCTTCGTGCAGGCGTTCCAGTACTGGCTGAAGCTCACCGCCGTCGCCGTGCTCGTGACGGTCGTGCTGGGGCTCTTTCTGTCCGACGCCCGGTCGTTCGACCGGGAGGCGCCCCCGCAGTTCCCCGAGGCCACGGTCGTCCAGATCCGCACGGACGTCGTCCTCGAGGTCTCGGAGCAGGTACGCGTGGTGGTGGACGGCGAGGTCGACGACCGCCCGGTGCACGGCGAGGTGGCGTGGCGGCCGGGCCGGTACGAGGTGACGTCCGGATCCACCCTGTCCTTCGCGGCGGGTTCGCCGGTGCCGACCGTCGCAGGCACTCCGGCCACCGACCGCGAGTGGTTGGAGCCGATGAGCGGGGAAGCGTCGAACCAGCTGCTGGAGATCTACTCGATCCTCGTCGCCGGGTTCCTCGGCACCATGGGCCTCCCGCACGTGCTGGTGCGCTTCTACACCAACGCGGACGGACGGGCCGCGCGGCGCACCACCGTGGTGGTGCTCGCGATGATCGGCTCCTTCTACATGCTCGTGACGCTGGTCGGGATGCTCTCCCGGCTCTACACCCCGCAGCTGCTCGTGAGTGGCAACACCGACGCCGCGGTGCTGCTGGTGCCCACGGGTGCGCTGGGCCAGGGCTGGGCGGGCTGGCTGCTCGGCGGGCTGGCTGCGGCCGGAGCTGCCGCCGCGTTCCTCTCGACGTCCTCGGGGCTCGTGGTGAGCCTCGCGGGTGTGCTCTTCACCGACGTGTTCAAGGGGCGGTTCCACGACTTCCGGCTGGCCGCGGTCATCGCCACCCTGCCGCCGCTCGCGCTCGCGCTCGCCGTCACGAGACTGGACTTCGCGCTGACGGTCCCGCTCGTGTTCGCGGTGGCAGCGTCCACCTTCTGCCCGCTGCTCGTGCTCGGCATCTGGTGGCGCGGGCTGACGGCGAAGGGGGCGATCGCGGGTGTGCTGGTGGGCGGTGGCTTGTCGGGTGTCGCCGTCGGGCTCTCGCTGTTCGGCGCGGTGCCGCCGGGATGGCTGGGGATGCTGCTCTACCGGCCGTCGGTCGTGACGGTGCCTGCCGCGTTCCTCACGATGGTCGTGGTGAGCCGGCTCACCCGCTCTGAGATCCCCGCGGACGTCGACAAGGCGCTCCTGCTGCTGCATGCGCCCGAGCGCCTCGGTCTGTCCAGTGATCGTCGCGGCCGACCCACCTGAGATGACAAGATCACTGGTGTGGTAATAAGACGGGCTCCCCTGCGATAGTGACCAGGTGACGACGGCGAGCCTCATCGCGCTTGTGGCCATGGGTCTCGTGGCGCTGGCGTCAGCCGTCATCGGCGCGCTCGGCGTGCGCTTCGCCCGCAGCACGTCAGACTTCTTCGTGGCATCCCGCACCGTCGGCCCCAGCGCCAACGCAGGGGCGATCTCCGGGGAGTACCTGTCGGCGGCGTCCTTCCTCGGCATCGCCGGGCTGATCCTTCGTGACGGCGTTGACGCGCTCTGGTACCCGGTCGGCTTCACCGCGGGCTACCTCGCGCTCGTGCTGTTCGTTTCGGCCCCGCTCCGCCGCTCGGGCGCATACACGGTGCCGGACTTCGCCGAGGCGCGGCTGCGCTCCCCGGCACTGCGCAAGGTGTGCACGGTCTTCGTCGTCATCATCGGGTGGCTGTACCTGCTGCCGCAGCTCCAGGGCGCCGGGCTCACGGTCACCACGGTCACCGGCCTGCCCTCGTGGATAGGTGTGGTGGGGGCCGCGGTCGTCGTCGTCCTCACCGTGATGCTGGGCGGGATGCGCTCGATCACGTTCGTGCAGGCCTTCCAATACTGGCTGAAGCTCACGGCCCTGGCCCTGCCCGCGGTGATCGCGCTGATCTTCTTCCTCAGCGACGAGCGGACGTTCGACCGGGAGGCTCCGCCGCAGTTCCCCGAGCAGACCGCCGTGGACGTCCGGGCCGACGTGCTGCTCGACGTGCGGATTCCCGTCACGCTGACGGCAACAGGCGACGTCGACGGCGTGCGGTTGGACGGGAAGTCGCTGCGCTGGCCTGCCGGCACACACACCGTCCGCGCGGGCAGCGAGCTGGTGTTCCCCGGCGGTTCGGCGGTGCCTGTCGTGGCGGGCTCCCCGCCGTCGGACGCCAGCTGGCTCATGCCGTACCCCACCGGCCGTGAGCACGGGCTCCTCGCCACCTACTCGCTGATCATCGCCCTGTTCCTGGGCACCATGGGGCTCCCGCACGTGCTGGTGCGCTTCTACACCAACCCGGACGGCCGCGCCGCCCGCCGTACGGCGGTGATCGTGCTGGCGATGCTCGGCGGGTTCTACGTGGTGGTCACGCTGCTCGGCGCACTCTCCCGGCTCTACACGCCACAACTGCTCGTGAACGGCGACACCGACGCTGCCGTGCTTCTGCTGCCTGGCGCCATCCTGGGCAGCGGATGGGCCGGGGCGCTGCTGGGCGGCCTGGTGGCCGCGGGTGCGTGGGCGGCCTTCCTGTCCACGTCGTCCGGCCTTGTGGTGAGCATCGCGGGTGTGCTGTCCACCGACCTGATGCGCAGCAGCCGCGTCCGGGACTTCCGGGTCGCCACGGTGATCTCCGGACTCGTGCCGCTCGGGCTCTCCATCGCCGTCACGCGGCTGGACTTCTCCGAGGCCGTCGCGCTCGTGTTCGCGGTTGCGGCATCCACGTTCTGCCCGTTGCTCATGCTGGGCATCTGGTGGCGTGGGCTCACCGCCCCCGGCGCGCTGGTCGGGGTGCTCGTCGGCGGCGTGGCGTCGGCGGGGGCCGTGGCGGTGAGCCTCGCCGGTCTCGGCGGCTCCGGCTGGATGGGTGTCCTGCTCTACCGCCCGGCGATCGTCACCGTGCCCGCTGCATTCGTGGCGATGATCGTGGTCAGCAGGCTCACGGCGAGCAAGCGCCCGGCCGACGCGGCCCAGGTGCTGCTGCGGCTGCACGCCCCCGAGCGCCTCGGGCTGAGCCGAGACCGGCTCGACGAGCGGGTGCAGCGGCCGGCCCGCTGAGCGCTTGTGGACGCGCGTACCAGGCCGCTAACGATCGGGTGACGGCGGGATCACGCTGCGCTCGACAGGAATCCGATGGACCGTTCGTGGGCCGTCTATCGACCACTCGTCGCGGCAAGTCGACCACTGATCCGGGCCTTGTCGCCTACGTTGCGCAACGCTCGCGTTCACTCCTCCGGAGTATTACGGCGCCAGGCCAGAGCTGAACTATCGTTCGCGGCGTTGTGCCCCGGGAGGCGCGGCGACGATCCGATGCGCGTACGGAGAGAACGGGAGATGACGCCGTGAGTTCCACGGGCGAGCGATCTACAGCGACCGTCTACGAGCAAGTGCAGGCGAGCCCGGAATTCAACGAGCTGCGATCGCGCCTGCGGCGCTTCATCTTCCCGATGAGCGCCGCCTTCCTCGTCTGGTACCTGGCCTACGTGCTCCTGGCCTCCTACGCCCCCGGCTTCATGGCGATCAAGGTCTTCGGCAACATCAACGTCGGTCTCATCATCGGCCTGCTGCAGTTCGTCACCACCTTCGTGATCACCACGGTGTATGTGCGGTTCGCGAACAAGCACATCGACCCTGCCGCGGAGAAGCTGCGGGAGCGGATCGAGGGGGCAGAATGATTCCGGTCGTCGTCGCGCAGGCCCCTACCCCACCTGCCGCCACGGCGGTCGGCAGCGTCGGGCTGAACATCGCGATCTTCCTGGTGTTCGTCGCCGTCACGCTCTTCTTCGTCTACCGGGCCAGCCGCACCAACAAGACCGCGTCCGACTACTACGCGGCAGGCCGGGCGTTCACTGGTCCGCAGAACGGCGTGGCGATCGCGGGTGACTACCTGTCCGCGGCGTCGTTCCTCGGCATCGCGGGCGCCATCGCGCTCAACGGCTACGACGGCTTCCTCTACTCCATCGGCTTCCTGGTGGCGTGGCTCGTCGCGCTGCTCCTCGTCGCGGAGTTCCTGCGGAACACCGGCAAGTTCACGATGGGCGACGTCCTCGCGTTCCGCATGCGGCAGCGGCCGGTCCGCGCCGCCGCGGCCACGTCCACGCTGGTCGTCTCGTTCTTCTACCTGCTCGCCCAGATGGCGGGCGCAGGCGGCCTGATCGCGCTGCTGCTGCAGATCCCCACCAGCAACCAGCTCGGCCAGGGCGTCGTGATCGCGGTGGTCGGCATCTTGATGATCGTCTACGTCCTCGTGGGCGGGATGAAGGGCACCACGTACGTCCAGATCATCAAGGCGGTGCTGCTGATCATCGGCGCCGCGGTGATGACGGCGTGGGTGCTCGGGGCCTTCGGCTTCGACCTCTCGGCGCTGCTCGGGAGCGCAGCGGAGAACAGCCCGCGCGGCGAAGCCGTGCTCGCCCCCGGCCTGCAGTACACGAATCCGATCGACTTCGTGTCGCTGGGCCTGGCGCTGGTGCTCGGCACGGCGGGGCTGCCGCACATCCTGATGCGCTTCTACACGGTGCCCTCGGCCAAGGAGGCCCGTCGCTCCGTGGTGTGGGCGATCTGGCTGATCGGGCTGTTCTATCTGTTCACGCTGGTGCTCGGGTATGGCGCGGCGGCCCTGCTGCCGGAGGGCACGATCACCTCGGCCACGCAGAACAGCGCAGCGCCGCTGCTGGCCTACCAGCTCGGCGGGGAGCTTCTGCTCGGCATCATCTCCGCGGTGGCGTTCGCGACGATCCTCGCGGTCGTCGCGGGCCTGACGATCACGGCGTCGGCGTCCTTCGCGCACGACGTCTACGCCAATGTGATCAAGCACGGTCAGGCCACGCCGGACTCCGAGGTGCGGGTGGCCAGGACCACCGCGCTCGTCATCGGCGTGGTGGCGATCGCGGGCGGGATCATCGCCAACGGGCAGAACATCGCGTTCCTCGTGGCGCTCGCGTTCGCCGTGGCGGCGTCGGCGAACCTGCCGACGATCCTGTACTCGCTGTTCTGGAAGAAGTTCAACACCACGGGCGCGCTGTTCAGCATCTACGGCGGGCTGGGGATCTGCATCGCGCTGATCATCTTCTCGCCTGCGGTGTCCGGGAAGCCGATCTCCCCGGCCACCGGTCGCAGCGCCTCGATGATCCAGGGCGTGGACTTCCACTGGTTCCCGCTGGACAACCCGGGCCTCGTGTCGATCCCGGCGTCGTTCCTCCTGGGCATCATCGGCACCTACATCGGCGGGCGGCGCCCCGCCGAGGAGGGCAAGTTCGCCGAGATGGAGGTCCGGGCGATCACGGGCGCAGGTTCCGAGAAGGCGACCGCACACTAGGGCGTGTCCGGCGGATCTTCGTCCGCGATAGCCGCGCCCAGGCGGCCCCTGTCGACACCGCCGGATCGCCCGGATACGCCCGGTATGAGGGCGATCCGGCGGCGCCGCCAGGAACCACCTGCATCACGGCTCTCATCGAACAAGATCCACCGGACACGCCCTAGAAGCGACGGTTCCCCGAAACGGGGCGGGTCCTCCATGGACCCGCCCCGGTCGGCGTCTCAGGAGATCGTCATGATCCGGACGCCGAACAGGGCCCCGGCCCAGTTCGCGCCCGGCGGCTCGTCGCCCCACCACCGGTAGCCGTCCCGGTCGACGAACCCGTCGGTGTGCGCGGTGCCCAGGCCATGGAAAAGGCTCGCGGCGAGGCCGTCGGAATCGACCGGCGGCCCACCGGACTCAGGGTCGACGTCCAGCCGGAACCGCCCGGCGAGCTTCTTGCGGCCGAGCCGGTAGCGGACGTAGAGCACCAGCTCGGCGTCGAGCCACGTCTCGTCGATCGACGGGGGCGGCAGGTCGAGGGACCGGCGGTGGACACCGCGCAGGACGGCAGCAGCCCAATCCGCGGTGACCCCGCCCCGGTACTCCACGAGGACTCACCGTAACGGAGGAGATCTACCCTGCCCGGTGGGTGCACCGCGAGGAGGCGTTCCTTGTCGGCCCCTTCAGCCGCTTGAAACTCCGCTCGGCGGATCCTCTCGACCGCGTGACGCGCTGCTCACCGGCTCGTCACGCCACCCCGTGGCAGGATTCAGGTATGACTGGTCCAGCCGTACCGGCGGTCTCGGTGGCGGATCTCCCCGCCGACGCCGCGCTTCTCGACGTCCGCGAGTCCGACGAGTGGGCCGCGGGTCACGCTCCCAACGCGCAGCACCTGCCGATGTCCGAGCTCACCGGCCGGATCGCCGAGCTTCCCGACGCCGAGCCGCTCTACGTCGTGTGCCGCTCCGGCGGGCGCTCCGCGCGGGTGGTGGCCTTCCTTGCGGGCCAGGGCTACCCGGCCGTCAACGTCGAGGGCGGCATGCAGTTGTGGGCCGCGCAGGGCCGCGACGTCGTCGCCGAGGGCGGCAGCGCGCCGCAGATCATTTAGCGTGCACCCGCCGGTCTCCGAGACGTTGGCGGCCCAGGCCGGGCCGCCGTGCCCGCGCTGTGCCCGCCGCGCTCCCGTGGGCGGCGGGCCGTTCTGCCCGTACTGCGGGCGTTACCTAGCCGCGCTGCGATGGGTGGCCGAGCCGCCGCCCGGCACACCGGGGAGCGAGCCGGCCACGGCCCGGCTCCACGTCAGGTACACGGGGCCGCCGCGCTACCGCGTACTGCCACGTTGGGGATTCCCGCTGGGTGCGTGGAAAGACCCCGCCCGCTCCGAGGCGCCGGCGCCGCCAGGGCCGCTGCAGACGGCCCGGTCGCTGATCGGCACGCTGGTGCCGCTGCTGTGGGCCACATCGGCCGTGGCGCTGCTAGCGGCGGGTGCCGAGGTGTGGCGTTACGTGCTGCTGCTGGCCAGCCGCGACGGCGCGTTGTCGGCCGGGGCCGTGGCCGCGTCGGATGCGCTGGTCGCGTCGGCGGGCACGGTGGCGCCGGTCCTCACCGCGGTGTCCGGCGCGCTGCTCGTCCTCTGGACGGTGCGGGCCGCCCAGGCTGCGGCGGACCGGGCGGATGTTCGCCCCGCCCGGTCGAGGCGCGCGATCGTGGCCGGCTGGCTCGTGCCGGGGCTGAACCTGTCCGTCCCCGGGTCGGTGTTCGCCGAGATCGAGCACAGCGCGCTCGGACTGCCGCCCGGCCTGCGGCCGCGCCCGTCCCGCCTGCTGTTGGCGTGGTGGGTGCTGTGGGCGGGCGGGGTGGTGCTGTCGGTCGTGGTGCTGTTGTGGTCCCTGCGCACCGGAGTGCAGGCCCGCGCCGACGGGGTGGTGCTGCACGCCGTGCTCGACCTGCTCGCCGCGGTCACCGCAGCGGTCACCGCGCGGGTGGTCCTGCTGCTCACCCGGCTGCTGGCGCCGTCGGCCCCCCGCAGGCGCGAGGTGCTGGTGCGGGTCGGTCCGTCAACCACAGCTCCCGCAGCCCCCGCATGACGAAGTCGGGGCGGCGCGGTGGCTCGGCCGCCAGCTGCATCCCGGGCAGCTTGCGGCGCAGCGCGTCCACGGTGGCGGCCACCTCGAGGCGGGCGAGCGGGGCGCCCAGGCAGTAGTGCACACCCGCGCCGAAGCCGAGGTGCGGGTTCGGCGACCTGCCGACGTCCAGCTCGTCGGGGCAGTCGAACACCTGGGAGTCTCGGGCCGCGGCGCCGAGCAAGGCCGCGATCTTCGAGCCTGCCGGTACCGTCTGGCCGGCCACCACCGTGTCCACCACGGCCGTTCGTTCGAAGAGCTGCAGCGGCGGGTCGTACCGGATCAGCTCCTCGACGGCCGTCGCGTCGAGCCCGGGGTCGGCCCGCAGCCGCTCCCATTGGTCGGGATGGCGTAAGAGCGCGAGAACGCCGTTGCCGATCACGTTGACGGTGGCCTCGTGCCCGGCCATGAACAGCAGCGCGGCGGTGCCCACCAGCTCGTCCCGGCCGAGGTCGGCGGCCAGGAGGTCGGTCACGAGATCGCTGCCCGGGTGTCGCTCCCGGTGTGCCGCGAGCCCGCGCAGTGCCTCGACGAACTCGGCCGCCGCCTGCTCGGCCGCCGCGCGCCGCACCCGGCCGGGATCGGGCTCGTACATCGTCACGATCGTGTTGGACCAGCCGCGCAGCGCCGAGCGCTCCGACTCCGGCATCCCGAGCAGCTCCGCGATCACCTCGACAGGCAGCCACGCGGCCACGCCGGCGATCAGGTCGGCGCCGCCGTCCGCGTGGACCTGATCGACCAGGTCGTCGACGAGCCGGTCGGCCAGCTGGCGCACCCATGGCTCGAGGCGCGCGGTGTGGCCGCGGTTGAACGCGCCTGCCACGAGCGCCCGCAGCCGGGCGTGCGTCGGACCCTCCCGTTCGAGCAGGGAGTTGCGGTGCAGCAGGTTGAACGCCGGGAAGTCGGCCGCCGGCTCGGCGTCGGCCCAGATCCGGCCGAGGTCGCGACCGCGCAGCACCTCGGAGCAGGCGGCGTGCGAGACGGCGACGGGCATGTCGAGGAGGTCGTGGGAGTGCACCGCGCCGAGGGCCCGCAACGCGGCGAAGGTGGGGTAGGGGTCGGCCAGGAACTCCGGGTCGCGCGGGTCGAACGGGGTCAGGGCGCCTCCCAACATCGAGTAGTGCCTGCTCCATAGTCTCCCCGCCGCACCCGATACCGTTTGTCGGACCATGGCCAAGAAGACACGCGACAGAAGCGGCCGAGCGGCGGCGCCGGCGGGTGAGAACCCCCGCCGCCCCTGTCCCTGCGGCTCGGGCAAGCGGTACAAGGCCTGCCACGGTGCGGGCGACGACGTCATCGTCATCCGGCCGTTCGAGGGGCTCGTCGCCGAGTGCGACCTTGTGGCGATGCGCGAGTTCCTGCCGTCGGCCACAGCGCCGCTGCCGCTGCGCGAGCCGTCCGGCGTCGCCGTCACGCTCGCGACGGTGCTGCCCGGCGCCGCGGCCGCCCTCGTGCGGCCCGATGGGTCGATCCTGCTCGGCATGCAGGTGCAGACGCGCTCCGGCGACCTGTCCGCCGACCTCGCCCGCGCCCTTCGCTGGGCGCAGGAGGCCGTGCCGGGCACGGCGTTGCCCGTCGTCGGGCCCGGTGTCGGCGGCGACCTCGTCAGGCTCCAGGACGTGCTCGACCCGGCCGCCACGTTGGACCTGACACTGCACCCGGACTTCGGCTGGTGGATCCCGCCGGCCGAGGACGGCTCGGAGCCCGCGCCCGACGTTGCCGCGTCGCTCGAGCGCGCGAACGCCGTGATCCTGCCGACGGAGCCGGTGTCTGCGGCCGGGGTGCGAGCCGCGTACTGGGTGGACACGGGTTCGAAGGCGCACCTGCGCTGGGTGCGGCCGGAGCCGGAGGAGGAGCTGCTCGCGGCGCTGGCCCGGCTGCAGGCCCGCGGCGAGCTCGGGCTCAGCGACGATGCCCGCTACGCGGGTTCGTTCCGCGCACACGGGCTGCTCGTGCCGGTGTGGGACCTCGACCGCGAGCTGCACGCCAAGGAGTGGAGCGAGCCGGTCGCCGCGTTCGCCGCCCGGCTCGACGCCGCGCTGGCCGAGACGGCGCAGCTCACCGACGCCGAGCGGCGGGCCCGCGATGCCCTCGCAGGCAAGCAGGTCACGCTGAGGTAGTCCACAACGGACGCTGGGCCGGTAGCGTGCCGCGTCGGGGGCGGCTGCTTGTCCGGGGAGGAGCAGTTGGCCGGTGGGGCATGGTGCGCGGCTCCGGGCTCCGGGCTCCGGGCTCCGGGCTCCGGGCGTCGGTGGCCGGGTGCTCCCGGCCGTCGTGACGACGGTGGCCAGACCGCTTGACGATCGCTGGACGCCGGCTTGGTGCGCATCGTCCAGTGCCCGGCAAGATCGTCATCGCAGATGCTGCCCGCCCGATCTCTGATCCGAGGAGCACAACGATGAACGTACCGACGCTCGATCCCGACCAGCTCGCCGTCGTCGAGCGGTACCGCACCTGCGAGTTCGCCACGATGAGCCGCGCGGGCGTGCCGATCGCATGGCCACTCAGTCCGCTGCGACAGCCTGACGGCACGTTCCTCGTCACGACCTCGATCGCGCTGCCGCAGAAGGCGTTCAACGTCCGCCGCGACCCGCGCGTCGCGCTCCTCTTCTCGGACCCGACGGCGAGCGGTCTCGACGGGGCGCCCGAGCTGCTGGTACAGGGCACGGCGAGTTGCCCCGACGAGATCCTGGCGGGTCCGGCAGGTGCGGAGGAGCTATGGCGACGCCTGTACGAGCGCCAGCCCGCCAGCCGGGCCTACAGCGCTAACGTCGTGTCCCGGCAGCTCATGGACTGGTACTACATGCGGCTGCACATCACCACGACGCCCACGGCGATCAGCACACGCCCGCCGCTGCGGGCCGGTGCCGCGAGCACGGCGGGCCCACTGGCCGGCTTCGCCAGTGCGGTGCTCGGCACTCTCGACGCCGACGGCATGCCGACGCTCCTGCGGGTCGGCCTCGGCGCGGCCACAGACGAAGCCGTCACCGTCGGGGTGCCGGACGGCGCCCAGGTGCGGCCGGGCCCGGCGAGCCTGCTCGCCCACTCGCACGACGAGCGGCTGTGGAACCTCCGCCGCACGGTGCTCCTCGGTGACCTGCGCGGTGCGGACGGGGCGTGGACGTTCGAGCCCACGCGCTCGATCGGCGGAGAGGACAGCTCTCCGCTGGCCCTGATGCGCGGGATCATGACCCTGCGCCGGACGGCCGCGCGCTACCTCGCCCGCCGCGACCTCCCCCGTCCGCGCATCGCGTGGGCCGAGTTCAAGGCGTTGGCGGCCCCGGATCAGGGAAGCCAGCCCACCCGTCCGGAGAGCGCCGCGTAGCCGAGGAACGCCACCACATCGATCAGCGTGTGGGCGCCAACGAGCATCCACAGCCGGTTCGTGCGCTGCCAGACGCGCCCGAACACCAGGCCCATCACGAGGTTTCCGAAGAACCCGCCGAGCCCCTGGTAGAGGTGATAGCTGCCGCGGAGCAGGGCCTGGGCCACGAGGGCACGGTTCTCCGACCAGCCGAGCTGGCGGAGGCGGGTGAGCAGGTAGCCCACCATCACCACCTCCTCGGCCCATGCGTTCGCGGCCGCGGCGGCGACGAGCACGGGCACCCGCCACCAGGTGTCGGTCAGGGTCGTCGGAGCGATCGTCACGCTGACGCCGATCGCCTGTGCCACGAGGTAGAGGCCGAGGCCGGGCACGCCGATCAGCGCGGCGAGCCCGGCCGCCCCCAGCGCGTCCCGGCCGGGCTGCCTGCGGTCGAGGCCGATGGCACTCAGGGCGAGCCCCGCGCGCAGGAGCAGGTAGGCGCCGAGCGCGCCCCACCCGACGAGCTGCAGCACGCGGGTGAGCTGCAGCGCTAGGTCGACGAGATCGGCCTGGGCCGCGGGGGCGTTGAGCGCCACCTGCTGCTCGTTCAGCGGCACGGGCTGCATCACGGCGTCGATCAGGCTGAGTCCGCTGCGTAGGGCCGAGAGACCGAGCGTGACGGTCAGGACGACCAGGACCTCGGTACCGACGAGCCGGCGCGTGCGCGGGTCGGTGATCACTGCAGTGCCCCGCGGCGGCGGGGCGAGCCAGGTCGGACGGTGTTCGAGCGGGACACGATCGCCGACGCTACCGGCCGGCAGGCGCGGGTAGTCTTGCCGCGTGCGACAGCTGGTCCTCTCCCCACGATGGATCATGTGGCACGTGCTCACCCTCGGCGCGATGGCCACGTGCGGCTGGCTCGCGGCTTGGCAGTGGCAGCGCGCCGGATCGGCGATGGGCAGCGCGCTCAATGTCGGGTACGGCCTGCAGTGGCCGGTGTTCGCGGTGTTCTTCGGCGTGATGTGGTGGCGGATGCTCCGGATGGAGGCCGCGAAGCTGGCCGCGGACGCCGCCCCCGGCACCGAGGCCGAGCAGCCCGCCGTCCGCACCGCCGAGCCGAGGGCCGCCACCGCCCCTGACGCGCCGTCGCCGTTCGGGCCGCGGCCGCGGTCGGTGCCCGCGGTCAGCGAGGAGGACGACCCCGAGCTCGCCGCTTACAACCGGATGCTGGCCGAGCTGGCCGCCCGCCACCCCGACAACTGAGGTATGCCTTGTCGATCGAGACCGCTCTGCGCAACTACCGCGTCGCCGCGTGGGTCACCGGGGTCGGGCTGCTCGTGCTCGTGCTGGTGGCGATGCCGCTCAAGTACCTCTTCGGGCAGCCGGCGCTCGTCTCAGTGGTGGGGGTGACCCACGGTTTCCTCTACATGATCTACATCGTCTGCACCCTGATCCTCGCCGAGCGCTGCCGCTGGAAGCCGCTCGACGCACTGCTGATCCTGATCGCGGGCACGATTCCGGTGGCATCGTTCATCGCCGAGCGCAGGGTCACGCACCGCGTCCGCGCCGGCCGCACCCCCGTCAGTAGCTAGTCGGCCAGCAGGCCAGCTAGTCGGCCAGCGCGGGGCAGGTCACCAGCAGGCCCATCTGCACGCGCAGCTCCTCCACCGTCGTGGCGCTGCCCGGCCAGGCGATGCGCACGTCGTGGTCGACGCCCGTGCACTCGATCCGCAGCCGGATGCCGCAGCGGTCGACGCCGAGCGGGCGGATCTGCGCGCCGCGCGTGTCGCGAAGGGCGGGCGGGAGATGCCGGGCGAGGGCTGCGAGCACCTCGGGATGGGCCTGTTCGAGATGGGCCAGCCACGGCTGTTCGTAGCGGCAGAAAGGGTCGGGCCGGGCGGCCGCGAGGTCTACGGGTGCGAGCGCGGCGGTGCCTTCGGCGTCGGAGAGCACCGCGGATCCCGGGTGGAGCCGCACGAGCGTGGCGCCGTGGCCCAGGCGGAGCAGGTTGCCGTCGGGCCGCACCTCGGCGACCTGGAGGGCGTTGCGGCGGGCGCTCTCGGGGTCGGGGACCCAGAGCCAGCCGGTGATCCACAGCAGCCCGCGCACCGGTTCCCGCAGATCGACGGGCGCGTGGTCGGCCAGCTCCAGCATCACGGCGAAGTCGCCGCCGGGCGCGGCCCGGACGGCGTCCAGCACCGGCTCGGCGTCGTCGAAGAGGAGCACGGCCGAGCCGTCGGCCCGCACGTGGTGGACGAGCGGTGCGGCTTGCGGGAACCCGGTGCCGACGAGGCCTGCTGTGCCCCCGCGCATCGCCATGCTGCGGGCGCGTTCCGCGGCGGTCGGGGTGGGCGGTCGCCGTGTCCGCGTAGATCCCACAAGCACCTCCGTAAGTTAGGTGAGCCTAAGCTATCGGCAGCGTCTCTGACGGTGCAACCAGTAGCCCGCTGGGAGCGCTGTCAGCGCACCCGTTAGCGTCTGGGCCGTGACGACGGCGGCAGGTGCGGACCCGTGGGCGATCCCACCGCTGTTCGCGCAGTTGGTCGACGACACGAGCCTTCTCCAGCCGCGGAGCTCGGCACCGGGTGTCGACACCGTCGTGGCCCGGTACCTCGCGGCTCGGGAGGGCCGGTACGGCGGAATCGTCGGGCAGCTCGTGTGCCCGGTGTCGAGGCTCTCGGCACTGGTGGCGGAACTCGCGCGATCCGTGCCCTCCCGGCCGGTCGAGGTGTCGCTCGTGGTCGACACCGGGCTCGGCGCGGTCCCCAAGGCGCTCTCCACCGTGTTCTCCCGGTCGAGCCTGCTCACCCCGCGCACCGTCGAGACGGCGGCCCCGCCGGACGTCGACGCCGTGTGGCTGGAGCGAGTGGCCGAGTTCGTGCCGGAGGACGTGGTCGCGGTCGTGGAGCCGCGGCGGCCGGTCGCGTCCGAGCCGGACAGCACCGCGGCGTGGCTCAAGGCCGTGCGCCGGGTGGCCGAGCACGGATGCGCTCCGAAGCTGCGCTGCGGCGGGCCACGCGCCTCCGACGTGCCGACGCCGGTGGAGGTCGAGGAGTTCGTCCACGTCGTGGTCGAGACGGGCCGCGCGTTCACCACCCTCGGGCTGCAGCAGGTCGTGCGCTCGGACGACGACGGCCAGCACGGGATTCTCAACCTCCTCGTCGCCGTCGCACGGGCGCTGGGTGACGGCGACGTCCGCGGAGCCCTGGAGAGCACGGACGGCGTCGCGCTCGCCGGAGAGATCAGCGAGCTGTCCGAACGGGGCGTCAAGGGTGTGCGCGGGCTGCTCTCCCGCTGCGGTGCGGACCCCGAACCGGTCCCCGCGGCCCAGCTGGCCGGGCTGGGCCTGCTCGCGTAGCCCTCGGCTCGTCCATCGCGACAACACCGGGATCAGGGGACTCACCGGCGCCACAGTATGGTCGCGGGCGTGCCCCGACTCGCGTTCCTTGGACCGCGCGCCACGTTCACCGAGCAGGCGCTGCGGTCGCTCCCCGAGTCGGCGGGCGCGGAGTTGGTGCCCTGCGCGGGTACCCCCGCCGTGCTGGCCGCCGTGCGCACGGGCTCGGTCGACGCCGGCTGCGTCCCGATCGAGAACTCTGTCGAGGGCGCGGTGCCCGCGGTGCTGGACGGGCTCGTCGCCGACCCGCCGTTGGTGATCGTGCGGGAGGCGGTCGTAGCCGTCCGGTTCGCCGTGCTCGTCCGGCCCGGCACCGCACTCGCCGACGTCAAGACGGTGGCGTCGCACCCGCACGCCATCGCGCAGACCCGCGGATGGCTCGCCGAGCGGCTGCCCGATGCCGACGTCCTGCTCTCCACCTCTACCGCCGAGGCCGCGGCGCAGGTCGCTCGGGGTGAGTTCGACGCTGCCGTCGCCGCGCCGCTGGCAGGCGAGGAGCACAGGCTGGACGTGCTCGTCGACGACATCGCCGACAACCCGGGTGCGGTCACGCGCTTCGCGCTCGTCGCGCCGCCGGGGCCGCTGCCCGCGCCGACCGGCCACGACCGCACGACGATCGCCGCCACCACACAGAACCGGCCCGGTGCGCTCCTCGGGCTGCTGACGGAGCTCGCCGTCCGCGGGATCGACCTGACGCGCATCGAGTCCCGGCCGATCAAGAACCGGCACGCGGAGTACTGGTTCCACCTCGACTGCACGGGGCACGCCGCCGAGCCGGCCATGGGGGAGGCGCTCGCCGCACTGCACCGCCGCTGCGACTTCGTGCGGTTCCTCGGCTCCTATCCGCGGGCCGGCAACGGGGCGGCGCAGCCCGGCGCCGGGACCGCCACCCCGGTAGTCGGGGTCGGCGACGCCGCGGATTTCGCAGCGGCCGACGAGTGGCTCGCCGGTGTGCGGGCGGGGAGCCTCGCGTGAGGCTGCTTCTGGTGCGCCACGGGCAGACCGACTCCAACGTCGGCGGGGCGCTCGACACCCGCCCGCCCGGCGCCCCGCTGAACGTGCTCGGGTTGGCCCAGGCCGCGGCGGTGGGCGAGCGGCTCGCGACCGAGCAGGTCACGGCGGTATACGCCTCGCTCGCCACCCGGGCCCAGCAGACCGCGGCGCCCATTGCCGCCGCCCACGGCCTCGAGGTCACGGTGATCGAGGGCGTCCACGAGGTGTTCGTCGGCGATCTCGAGGGCCGGGCCGACGCCGCCGCGCGCGAGACGTTCGATGCGGTCTACGACGCTTGGTGGGCAGGCGACCTCGAGGCCCGGCTCCCCGGCGGCGAGTCCGCGGAGGACGTACGCGCCCGGTTCCTCCCCGCCCTCGAGCGGGTCCTCGACGGCACCACCGACGACGTTGTGGTCGTGAGCCACGGCGCCGCGATCAGGCTGGTCGCTGCGGCGCTGCTCGGCGACACGGCCGAAACGTGGTACGTGCCCAACACCGGGCTGGTCGTCCTCGAGCCCGCCGAAGACGGCGGCTGGAAGCTGGAGCACTGGGACCGGGCCGTGGCAGTCCCGCGCGACGTGACAGCAGGCGGCACCCCCGACTGAGGCCCCCGCCCACCCCGCGAGTCGCTGGATTCGAGAGCGCGAGTCGCCGCAGAAATGCGTGCGAGTTGGGGCGGATGGAGTGGGCGGGCGTCGCAACTCGCGCGCATTCAGACCCCGACTCGCGGTCGCCGGCGGGGTGGTGGGTCAGCCCCAGCCGAGTTCGTGCAGCGTCTCCTCGTCGATGCCGAAGTGGTGAGCCACCTCGTGGACGACGGTGATCGCGACCTCCTGGACGACCTGGTCCTGGTCCTCGCAGATTTCGAGGATCGCGTCCTGGTAGATCGTGATGCGGTCCGGCAGTACCCAGCCGTAGCTCGACGTGCGCTCGGTGAGCGCCACACCCTCGTACAGGCCGAGCAGCTCGGGCTCCGCGTCGTTGCGGTCGGCCACGAGCACCACGACGTTGTCCATCGCCGCCGTCAGCTCGGGCGGGATCGTGTCGAGCGCGTCGGCGACGAGCCCCTCGAAGCTCCGCCGGGTCATGTCCACGGCCGCGAGTGTGCCTGTCAGGCCCCTCCGTCGGACACCGGCACCTGCGGCTCGCCGATCGGCGGCACCGGCTCACCGGGGAGCGGGCCGTCCGTCGTGGGCGGCTGCTCGCCGTCGGCGGGCTGCTGGTCGGCCGGGGGATCACCCGGCTGCGGCGCACCCGTGCCGGTGGTCGGCGGGCCCTCGGCGGACGGGCCCTCGGCCGGAGGGCCGTCGGTGGGCGGTGCAGGCGTGGTGGTCGGCGCGGGGGCACCCGGCTCGGGGGTGTTGCTCGCCGGCGGCGCGGGCTGGTCTCCCACCACGACGTCACCGCGCACCGGCCCGGTGACCGGGGCGAAGCCGCTGCGGTCGGGGAGCAGGGCGGCCAGGTTGCAGTTGACCTTGCGGGTGCCGGCCTTCCAGGACTCCTCGGTGAGGTTGTCCCAGTACACGGTGAGGCCCTTCTGGGTGATCACCTCGGCAGTGCCCGCGTACTCGTTGGCGATCCGGCCGCATTCCGGCTGCAGGTACGCGTCCTGGTCGCCGACCGCGGGGAACGCGTCGGGGAACTTGCCGGAGAGATCGACGACGCCGACCGTCTCGACGGCGTGCGGCCCGGCGCAGTCGACCGGGTCACCGATCGTGCGGCCGTCGATGGCCAGGCAGATGCCCGGCTGCTGAACGGCGGACTGGTCGGACTCGGCCACCCGGCCGGCCAGCGGGTACAGCGCGCCGGAGCGGGACGCGCTCTGCAGGCCGCAGCGCAGCTCGCGGTCGCCCTCCGCCCACTTGGCAGGCGATGGCTTGAGCGCGCCGACGCGGTAGCGGCCGTCGGGGTCGAACTTCCCGGTGAGGTAGTCGAGCACAACCGGGGTGCACCGTTCGTTGACGAGCTGGCGCCACTGCTGGTCGTCGGGCAGCGTGGTCTGGTCGACGAGAGCGACCGAGCCTGCCTGCTCGAACAGATGCGGCTCCCCGCAGTCGACCACCGACGTGTCGGCGGCGTCGGGACGGGTCCACATGAGACACGTGCCGGGCGTTGCGGGCGGGGCTTGGACCTCCACGACCTCCGGCCCGCTGTTGGCGGCCGGGAGCGCGGCGAACGTGCCGAGCACCGGCACCGTGGCACCGGCGAACGTGTCGAGCGTGGCCACGCCGAGCATCGTCAACGCCCCGACGAGGACGCCGATGACGATCCGGCGGACGTGTCGCGGCTCGGGGACACGAACACCGGGAAGCACCTGACCGGCCGGGGGAGCGGGATCGACCGGTGGCGGCGGGGGCGCTCCGTGGCGACCTGCCCGCTGAGTGGGACCGAATCCCGAGCCCAAGCCCGCCGGTGGCCCAGAGGGCGGCGGGGGCGGCCCAGCGGGGCCATGCCCACGCCCGGGTCGTTGTCCGGCCATGTCGGGGCGGCCGAAGGCGGCTGTTGGCGCGGAACCGAGACGTGCATCGCCTGGGTTGTGCGCGGGCCCGTCGGGGGAGCCGGCGCCGCGCGGCGCGGTGAGGAGTCGGTCCATGTCGGCCGTCATCATGCCGTTACCGCGCATTCGGTCCAGAGGTACGACCGTGATCGCGCGACCATCGGTCGTCGGCGTGCTGCGAGCGTCAACGTTTGCCCGTCCACCGGCGACCGGTACCGTTCTCGTAGGGGGCTTGTTAGGCGAATGCGGTGAACGGGCCGGTGAGCGCGGCCGAAGGGGGCGAAGTGCCAGACCAGGAGCAGCCAGGGTCCGATGTGCCCGAGGGCGATCGACCGCCCGCCGACGCGGCGCCGACCGGCCGGATGCGCTTCCAGGACGAGACCACGAAGCCGCGCGAACCTACGCTCGCTGAACGTCGCGCCCGTGAGCAGGCCGCACGTCGGGCCGAGGAAGAGGAGCAGCGCGCCGCCGCCGAGCAGGAGCGCTCCCGCAAGAAGCGCAAGCGGATCCTCGTCGGCGCCGGCGTCACCGTCGGCGTTGTCGCGCTGATCGCCGTCGGGTACGCCGTCGCGCAGCCCGACGAGGAGGTCGTCGCCCAGTGCGTCGACGAGCAGACCAACGTCGTCGTCGAGGACGCCAACTGCGTCACCCCGACCGCCGCGAGCAGCGGCTACTACGGTGGCGGCGGCTTCTACCCGATCTTCATCGGGACCGGCGGGCGCCAGTACCACTACAACTACGGCGGCCGCGGCACCATCGGCCAACCTGTGGTGGGCGGCACGGCCACCGTCCCGCGCGAAGGCACCCGCGTCACCACGTCGTCCGGTCGCCCGGTCGCCGGCCAGTCGAGCAGCAGCTCGGTGTCGCGCGGTGGTCTCGGCGTGTCCGGCGGCAGCTCGAGCAGCGGGTCGTAGGCCGGTCACCGATGGAAAGACACACGGGCGACCCCCGGCCGGACTGGGCGCGGATCGTTCGCGAGCAGGGGATGGTCTACAACACCCCGGGCGAGGGCGTCGGCGGCGGGCCGCGCCCGTACTGGGACGAGTCGGTGCACTACGTCTTCTCGATGGACGAGATCCTCTCGCTCGAGGCGGACGTCGAGGTCGTGCACTCGATGTGCCTCGAGGCCGTCGACCACGTCGTGACGACCGAGCGATACCGCGACTTCGCACTCCCCGAGTGGTGTTGGGAGGCGGTCGGGGCGTCCTGGAAGCGCAGCGACCCGCATGTCTACGGGCGGTTCGACCTCCGCTACGACGGAAGCGGGCCGGCGAAGCTCCTCGAGTACAACGCCGACACCCCCACCACGCTCCTGGAGGCCTCGCTCCTGCAGTGGTACTGGCTCAAGGACGTGTACCCGGCCGACGACCAGTGGAACTCCCTGCACGAGAAGCTCGTCGAGCGCTGGGCTGAGATCAAGAGCCGGATGCCGGGCGACGAGGTCCATTTCACGTGGTCGGGCGCTGAATCCAGCGGTGAGGACCACATCACGGTCGGGTACCTGCAGGAGACCGCCGCCGAGGCGGGACTCAACACGGTCGGCCTCGCGATCGAGGACATCGGCTGGGACGCCGCGCTCGACCGGTTCGTCGACCTCGAAGAGGCGCCGATGGCCGCGGTCTTCAAGCTCTACCCGTGGGAGTGGGTGCTCTCCGACCAGTTCGGCAAGCACGTCACCCGCAGCCTCCCCGAAACGCTGTGGCTCGAACCGCTGTGGAAGTCGATCCTGTCCAACAAGGCGCTGCTCGCCGTGCTGTGGGAGATGTACCCCGGCCATCCCAACCTGCTGCCCGCCTACCTCGATCAGCCCGGCCTGCTCACCGAGTACGTCCGCAAGCCGAGGTTGGGCCGGGAGGGCGCGAACATCGCGATCGTCGCGCCGGGCTTCGAGCACCAGACGGGTGGGGTGTACGGCGAGGAGGGGTACGTCTACCAGCTCTTCGACCCGCTCCCCGAGTTCGACGGCTACCGTCCCGCGCTGGGCGCCTGGGTGGTCGGCGACGCCGCGGCCGGGCTCGGCATCCGGGAGACGGTCGGCCTCGTCACCGACAACGGCGCGGCCTTCGTGCCGCACCGCATCCAGACATCGGCGTAAAGACTCCCCGCACTCTCTTCCCCGCACTCTCCTGACGCTCCCACTGGAGGTTCCTCGTGACGCTGGCCCAGATCGACCCTGGGTTCGTGTCGGTGCTCGGCCGCGGGATCGGCGCGATCCTGCTCTACGCCGTGCTCGGTGTGCTGCTCATGCTGCTGGGCTTCTACGCCGTCGACCTGACGACCCCGGGCAAGCTCAACCGAATGGTCCGCGACGGCCTGCCCAACGCCGTCGTGATCACCGCGGCCGGCATGGTGAGCATGGCGTTCATCGTCGTGGTGGCGATCTACGTATCGTCGGGCGCGCTGCTGGAGGGCCTGGTCGCGTCGCTCGTGTTCGGCCTGATGGGGATCATCGTGCAGGTCCTTGGGGTGCGGCTGCTGGAGTGGGTCACCGGCATCGACATCGGCTCGGTGCTCACCGCCGACAGCGTCCGCCCGCAGGCGTTCGTGGTGTCCGCGGCGCACCTGGCGCTCGGCCTGGTGGTGGCGGTCTCGATCATCTGAGGCTAGAAGCGCCCTGAACACCTCGGCCCTACTGCGCGGCGCCCAGGCGGGCACCTCGCGGCGTTGGCCGATCGGACCGTCAACGGCAGGCCAGTGGCCGTCATGATGCCGGTGCAGCGGTCCCGGCGGTCGTGGATCCGGCGCGAGGACCTCGTCTCCCGCCTGCGCCGAGCTCAGGCCGACCCGGAACTGCGCGCCGATCTCGCCCGGCTCGCGGGTGAGACGACGGACGATCTCGGGCCGATCCGGTGAGGGGTCTGCTGGACACCAGCGTCTTCATCGCCGCAGAGAGCGGCCGCCCGCTGGACGAGGCCCGGATCCCCGACGAGACCGCTGTGTCGGTGGTGACCCTCGCGGAGCTCCAGGCCGGTGTGCTCGCGGCGGCGGACGTGGAGGTGCGCGCGGCGGCTCGCAATGCTCGACGCCGTGGCCGACGTCGAACTGATCGGCGTGGACGAACAGGCCGCGCTCATGTGGGCAGGACGACGACTTCGGCCCAGTCGAGGGGATCGGTGGGCTCGCTGTCATCCGGGTCTGACGCCCGGAGTTGACTCTCGACCATGTCGAGGCACCAGGGTCGCTGACGTGGAGAGCTTGCACAGGGGGACGCGCGGCATCGGGCTGATGTCCCGGGAGAGCGGCCTGACGATCAGCGCGCTGCGGTTCTACGACGGGGCCGGCGTGCTGGTGCCTGCCCACGTCGACGCGCAGACCGGCTACCGCTACTACGCGCCCGAGCAGCTCGTCGCGGCCCGGCTGGTCGCGGCGCTGCGCCGGGTCGGGATGCCGCTGGCCGGCATCCGGGAGGTCCTCGCCCGCCGCACCGACTCCGTGGCCGTCGGCACGCTGCTCGACGCCCACCTGCGCCGTCTCGAGCAGGGGCTCGACGACGCCCGCCGCGAGCTCTCCTCCGTCCGGTCCCTGATCGAGCAGGAGGAGCATTCCGTGTCCCCGACCACCGTCACCGTCCGCGGATCCGAGCTGTCCGAGGCGCTGCGCGCCGTCCGGTTCGCCGTCGGGTCCGATCCCGACCTGCCCGTGCTGGGCGGTGTGCTGCTGGACGTCGAGGCGGCGGCCCTGACGCTCGTCGCGACCGACCGCTACCGGCTCGCGGTGGCGGGCATGCGCGTCTCCGAGCTGGTGGGACCGCCGGTGAGAGCGGTCGTGCCGGTGGCCTTCGTCGACCGGATCCCGGCCGCGGACCTCGTCACGATCACCCTCGACGGCGCGACGGTCGCCGTCGCGGCTGTCGGGGAGACGCTGACCGGGGAGCTGATCCAGGAGTCCTTCCCCGACTACCGCAGGCTCCTCCCGGACGGGCCGTGCCCCGCCGCACTGCTGGTGGACGACGTGCAGCGGACCGCCCTGGCCACCGCCCCGACGACCACCATGCGACGGGAGCAGGACGGCGCCGAGTACGAGGTCGTCGTGCTCGCGGAAGGGCCGGACGGGATCACGGTCGGCGCGGGGGGCGACGGGGTCGCGGTCAACCGGGAGTTTCTGCTCGAAGCGCTCGACGCGGGCGGGCCCGGCCAGCTCGTGATTTCCCTCGACGGGCCGATCGTGCCGCTCGTGGTGCGCTCGCCGCGGTCGCTGTCGCTGCTGATGCCGGTGCGCCGATGACCGCCCCGGAACACCTCACCGCGGCGGAGGCGGAGCTCGCCGCGCTGCCGGACGACGGCTACGGCCGGATGATCTGGGGCGGCATCACCCGCCTCCGGGCGGAGCTGGCCGGCCCTTGAGAGCCACGGCTCGGCATCCGGGGCCGCGTCGGCGCCGGGGTCGGTGGCGGGCCGCGCCCGTAATCTGAACGGGTGCAGGCTCCCAAGCTCGTCGCCACGGACGTCGACGGCACGCTTCTGGACCCCGACGACCGGGTTCCGCCGCGCGCCGCCGCTGTGATCGGCAGGCTGGTGGCCGCCGGTGTCGGGTTCGCGTTGGTCACGGGCCGCCCGCCGCGGTGGATCCCCGACGTGGCGAACCAGGTGCCGGAGGTCGGGCTCGTCGTCTGCTCCAACGGCAGCGTGCTCTACGACGCCGCGGCTGACCGCGTGGTCTGGTCGCGGGCGCTCGATCCCGTCGCGCTCGGCGAGCTGGCGGCTGGTGTCGAGGAGGCGCTGCCGGGCTGCCGCATCGCCGTCGAGAGGGTGCCCACCAGCGCCGCCGACGGCCGCCCGTTCGTCGCCGAGCCGGAGTACCGGCACGCCTGGCCTTCCGGCTCGGACATCGTGGCGGAGCGGGCGGAGGTGCTGTCGCAGCCCGCGGTGAAGCTCCTCGTGCGGAACCCGGGGCTCTCCAGCGACGCGATGGTCGCCGTGCTCGGACCAAAGCTCGGGCACGCCGCTGGCCTCACGTTCTCCACCGGGCGCGGGTTGCTGGAGGTCTCGCCGCCCGGGGTCACCAAGGCGACCGGCCTCGCGGAGGTGGCGCGGCGGCACGGGGTCGACGCCGCGCAGGTCGTTGCGTTCGGTGACATGCCCAACGACCTGGAGATGCTGCGCTGGGCGGGCCACGGCGTCGCGATGGGCAACGCCCACCCCGCGCTCCTGGAAGTGGCCGACGAGGTCACGGCGAGCAACGGCGAGGACGGTCTTGCCCTGGTGCTCGAACGCTGGTTCTGACCGGCGCAAACGAGAGGCCCGCTCGACGTCGGATCGACGTCTCGACGACCATGCACCACTACCCGTGGTGACCGGGCGTAGCATATGCGGCCGACAGCGCAACCCACCGTGCGGCTGCGGACCCTGCTGGTCGGCACGGCCGGTCGCTCGGGTTGCGTCCCGCCACGCCCTACTGGAGGCTCCGCTCGTGGCCGAGCTCCTCGACAGACCCGCCGCTCCGGTCGTCACCTCCGACGGCGCCGTCGAAGTCCCGTCGGCCGCCATCGAGGTGCGCGTCCTGGAGGCCGTGCAGAACAGCATCGGCACGCCGCAGGTCGTGAACGTGGCACGCGGGATGTCGCTCTTCGGAGAGCACGCAGCCGGGTGGCTCGCGATCGGCGCCGTCGGCGCGCTGGTCGACCGGCGTCGCCGCCGCGACTGGGTGTCCGCCACCGCGGCCGTCGCGGTCGCGCACGCTGCGTCCGTCGGGGTCAAGCGCGTGGTGCGCAGGCCCCGTCCGGAGCATCCGCGGGTGCAGGTGCTCGCGGGCACCCCCAGCAAACTGAGTTTCCCCTCAGCGCACGCCACCTCCACCACCGCCGCGGCCATCATGTTCGGCGCGCTCGTGCGCAAGCCGCTCGTGGCGGCGCTCGTGCCGCCCATGGCGCTTTCCCGGATGGTGCTAGGCGTCCATTACCCCACCGACGTCGTCGCAGGCTCCATGCTCGGCGCCGCGGTCGCCGTCGTCGCCCGCCGTTTCTCCCGGAAGGGGAACCGATGACCAGCACCGACGCCGACGTGTCAACCG
Organism: Pseudonocardia aurantiaca; assembly: GCF_039526725.1. Classification (NCBI taxonomy): domain Bacteria; kingdom Bacillati; phylum Actinomycetota; class Actinomycetes; order Pseudonocardiales; family Pseudonocardiaceae; genus Pseudonocardia; species Pseudonocardia aurantiaca. Next base: position 165,815 of record NZ_BAAAJG010000003.1, on the reverse strand, counting down.
AACAAGCCGTTCCCGCTCCCCGTACTCCGGTGGGTGTTGCGCGCGGTGTGCTGAAGACGATGCGCCCACGGCAGTGGGTGAAGAACGTCCTGGTGCTCGCCGCGCCCTTCGTGGGCGGCGACCTGTTCACCCCGGGCATCGCGGTCAACCTCGCGATCGCGTTCGTGGCCTTCTCGCTCGCCGCGTCGGGCATCTACCTGATCAACGATGCCAACGACGTGGCGGCCGACCGCGCCCACCCGACGAAGCGCAACCGGCCGATCGCGGCCGGGATCGTCCCGCCGCGACTCGCGATGGCCGTCGCCGTCGTGCTGCTGCTGGGCGCGCTCGCGCTGAGCCTGCTCGCGACGGTGCAGCTACTGGTCGTGCTCGCCGTGTACATCGCGGTGCAGATCGCCTATTGCTTCTGGCTCAAGCACCAGCCGGTGCTCGACATCTGCATCGTCGCCTCCGGCTTCCTGCTGCGGGCCATCGCGGGTGGCGCGGCCGCGAGCATCCCGCTGTCGCAGTGGTTCCTGCTCGTCGCCGGGTTCGGGTCGCTGTTCATGGTCGCGGGCAAGCGGTACGCGGAAATGATGCTGGCCGAGCGCACCGGCGCGAAGATCCGCAAGTCGCTCGAGAGCTACTCGGCGTCCTACCTGCGGTTCGTGTGGGCCCTGTCGGCCACCGTGCTGATCACGACGTACTCGCTGTGGGCGTTCGACATCGGCGTGGACACGCACAACACGGTGTGGTCGGTGATCTCGATCGTCCCGTTCGTGATCGCGGTGCTGCGCTACTCGGTGGACGTCGACTCCGGCAACGGCGGCGAGCCCGAGGAGATCGCGCTGGGCGACCGGGTACTGCAGGTCCTCGCCTTGATATGGGTTGCAGCGTTGGTCCTCGCCGTATACGCGTAGTGATCGAACGGCGCCAGTCGCGTGAGGCGCGGGTCACACCGCTACCCTCGGGCGCCGTGACCTACGCGGGATACGACCTCGTTGTTGTCGGCTCCGGGTTCTTCGGCCTCACGGTCGCCGAACGGGCCGCGGCCGAGCTGAACAAGCGCGTGCTGGTGCTGGACCGCCGCTCGCACATCGGTGGCAACGCCTACTCGGAGCCGGAACCGGAGACCGGCATCGAGGTCCACCGGTACGGCGCCCACCTGTTCCACACCTCGAACGAGCGAGTCTGGGAGTACGTCAACCGCTTCACCTCGTTCACGAACTACCAGCACCGCGTCTTCGCCCGCTTCGACGGGCAGGTCTACCCCTTCCCGCTGAACCTCGGCCTGATCAACCAGTTCTTCGGCAAGGCCCACACACCCGACGAGGCTCGCGCCCTCATCGCCGAGCAGGCAGGCGAGTTCGACTCCAAGGACGCGAAGAACCTCGAGGAGAAGGCGATCTCGCTGATCGGGCGCCCGCTCTACGAGGCGTTCGTCAAGGGCTACACGGCCAAGCAGTGGCAGACCGACCCGACGAAGCTCGATCCGGCGATCATCACGCGCCTGCCGGTGCGCTACACGTTCAACAACCGGTACTTCAACGACACGTTCGAGGGGCTCCCGGTCGACGGTTACACCGCCTGGCTGGAGAAGATGGCCGACCACCCGAACATCGACGTGCGGCTCGACGTCGACTACTTCGATGTCCGCGAGGAGATCCCGGCCGGCACCCCCACCGTGTACACCGGCCCGCTTGACCGCTACTTCGACTACGCCGAGGGCGAGCTGGGCTGGCGCACGCTGGACTTCGAGACGGAGGTGCTCCGGGACACGGGCGACTTCCAGGGCACGTCGGTGATGAACTACAACGACGCGGACGTGCCGTTCACCCGGATCCACGAGTTCCGGCACTTCCACCCCGAGCGCGACTACCCCACTGACAAGACCGTGATCGTCCGGGAGTACTCGCGGTTCGCGGAGTCCGGCGACGAGCCGTACTACCCGATCAACACCTCCGACGACCGCGGCCGGCTGCAGCGCTACCGGGATCTCGCGCGCAAGGAGACCGCCAACGCGGGTGTGCTGTTCGGCGGCCGGCTCGGCACCTACAAGTACCTCGACATGCACATGGCGATCGGTTCGGCGCTCACGATGTTCGAGAACCGCCTGCGGCCCTACTTCGCCGAAGGGCGCGCCCTGTCGGGCACCGAGTCCGAGGACTGACCCGCAACCCGGCTCGGGCGGAGCCAGTGCCACATACCGCCGGCACCCGCGCCTGATATCCCGCCCAGCGCCGCCGCCGCCACCGCGAGCCCGGCGGCGGCGCTGACGGCCCCGATCACCAGCGGCCCGGCCAGCATCCCGAGGTCGTGGCAGAGCCGGAACGCCCCGAGGAACTCGGTGCGGCCCTCGGCGGGCGCCACGTCCGCGCCGATCGTCATGATCATGCCGTTGCTCAGCCCGTTGGCCATGCCCATCAGCACGGCGACGGCCCCGAGTGCGACGAGCCCGTCGGCCAGCGGCAGGGCCAGGTGCGCCGCGGCGAACGTCAACAGCGCCCCGACGGCCACCGGACGGCGTCCGCGCAGGTCCATCCACCGGCCGGCCGGATAGGAGAGCGCGACGTCGACGGCGGCGCCGACGCCGAACAGCAGGCTGGTGGTGACGGGGTCGAGGCCGATCTGGTCGGCCCAGAGCGGCAGCACCGCCGTCCGCGAGGCGCGCGCCGCGCCCAGCACCAGCGCGCCGACGCCGAGGGTGCCGAGCGCCCGCCGGTTCGCGACGAGGACACGCCGCAGCGGCATGCCGGGGCGCGCGCCGCCCGCGTCCCCGTCGACGGCGGGCATGGCGAGCATCAGCACACCGGCGGCCAGCACGGCGGCGAGTTGCACGACGAACCCGCCGCGCGTGCCCATGAGGTGCACCACGCCCGCACCGAGGAACGGCCCGATCAGAAAGCCGAACCGGGTCAGCCCGGCCATCGCCGACAACGCCCTGGCCCGCAGGCCCGGCGGCACCGTGTCGACGATGTACGCCTGCCGGGCGAGCCCCCACACCGCGCTCGCGACACCGAAGAGGCCGACGCCGAACCCGAGTACCACCGGGGTCCACGCGACGAGGCTGAGCGCCACCCCTCCGGCGCCGACGGCAGAGCCGAGCAGCACGGCGTTGCGCTCGCCGATGCGGGCGACGATGCGGCCCGCCGGGAGATCCCCGAGCACCTGCCCCAGCCCGAGGACCGCGACGATCAGGCCCGCCACCCCGACCGACGCCCCGAGCTCCCGGGCCTGGAGCGCCACGACCGGGGCCGACGCGCCCTGCCCGACGCCGAAGACGGCGGCGGGCAGGAACACCGGGACGACGAGCCGTCGCAGCGGCCGGGGCTCAGGCACGCACGGTCTCGACGATCATCAGAGTCCTCCGACGAAGGGCGACGATTGCTGCTTTGCGATTGTTTGCTTGTAGTCAAGCAAATCATCGACGAATCCGCACGCCGCTTCGCCGCTGCCCTCAACCACCCGCCACAGCCGCCCGCGTAGCGAACCGGCTCTCCGGGCGGGGCAGGCCGAAGTGGTCGCGCAGTGTCGTCCCGCTGTACTCGGTGCGGAACAGCCCCCGCTCGCGCAGGATCGGCACGACCGTCTCGACGAACACCTCGAGGCCGCCGGGGTAGTACGGCGGCATCACGTTGAAGCCGTCGGCCGCCCCGGCGGTGAACCACTCCTCGATCGTGTCGGCGACCTGCTCCGGCGTCCCCGCGAACACGCGGTGGCCCCGCGCTCCCGCGAGCCGGTGCAGCAGCCCTCTGACGGTCGGGCGTTCGCGCTCCACGATCCCGGCCACCACCTGCAGCCTGCTGCGCCCGTTGTCGGTGACGTCGCCCGCGTCCGCGAACAGCTCGGCGGGCACCGGCCCGTCGAGGTCGAGGTGCCCGAGTGACGCCCCGGTGATGCGTTCGAGCTGGCGCAGCCCGTACGCCGGCACGGTCAGCTCGTTGAACTCCCGTTCCAGATCGCGGGCACTCGTCTCGGTGCCGGCGATGAACGGGCTGATCCCCGGGAGGATCTTCACGTGGTCGGGCCGGCGCCCCAGCCGCGCGACGCGGTCCTTGATGTCGGCGTAGAAGGCCTGCGCGTCGGCGAGCCGCTGGTGGGCGGTGAAGATCGCCTCCGCGTACTGCCCCGCGAAGGCCCGCCCGTCGTTGGACGCGCCCGCCTGCACCAGCACGGGGTGACCCTGTGGCGGCCGTGGCTGGTTGAACGGGCCCTTGACGCGCACGTACCGGCCGGCGTGACCGATCTCGTGGATCTTGGAGCGGTCCGCGTAGATCCCGGCCGCCCGGTCGAGAACGACGGCGTCGTCCTCCCAGCTGTCCCAGAGCGCCACAACCGCGTCGACGAACTCGCGGGCGCGGGCGTACCGATCGGCGTGTTCCGGGTGGGCATCCAGCCCGAAGTTCGCCGCGGCGGCGTCGTTCGCGGTGGTGACAATGTTCCAGCCGGCCCGCCCGCCCGAGATGTGGTCGAGCGAGCCGAAGAGCCTGGCCAGGTTGTAGGGCTCGTAATAGGTGGTGGAGGCGGTGGCGATCAGTCCGATCCGCTCGGTCGCCGCCGCGATCGCCGTGAGGAGCGTGATCGGCTCCAGTCGCCCGACGGCGTTGTGGGCGACGTCGCCCTGCAGCGCCGGGCCGTCGGCGAAGAAGACGGCATCGAGCGTTCCCGCCTCCGCCGTGCGGGCGATCTCCTGGTAGTAGGAGGCGTCGTAGATCCGCTCGGCCGCACTCGACGGGTGCCGCCAGGCGGCCTCGTGGTGCCCGGCCGGGTAGATGAAGGCGTTCAGGGACAGCTGCCTGCTCATTGCTCGTCCTCGCTGACGCTCAGACGGCGCTTCGCGCGGTCACTGTGTTGACGATTCGCTCGCTGACGCTCGCTCATGATTCGACTCCCAAGGCTGTGAGCAGTTGCGTGCGGTGTGCGGCGAACTCCGGGTCGCTCGGCTTGCGGGGCCGTTCCAGCCCGATCGCCCGGTCGACGGCGATCCGCCCGGCGTCGAGCACGAGCACGCGGTCGGCCAGCGCCACGGCCTCTTCCACGTCGTGGGTGACGAGCAGGACGGCCGGGCGGTGCTTGTCGTACAGCTCGCGCAGCAGGGCGTGCATCTTGATGCGCGTGAGCGCGTCGAGCGCGCCGAACGGCTCGTCGGCGAGCAGGAGCGCGGGCTCCCGCACGAGCGAGCGCGCCAGCGCCACCCGCTGCTGCTCGCCGCCTGACAGCTCGTTGGGCCATGCGCGTTCCCGCCCGGCGAGCCCGACCTCGGCCAGCGCGGCCCGGCCCCGTTCCCGCGCGGCAGACCCGTCCAGCCCGAGCACGACGTTGTCCAGCACCCTGGCCCAGGGCAGCAGCCGCGAGTCCTGGAACACCACCGCGCGCTCCGCCGGAACGTGCAGCTCACCTGACCCGGCCACGCCGTCGTCCAGCTCGGCGAGCGCGCGTAGCAGCGTGGACTTGCCCGACCCGCTGCGCCCGAGAAGGGCCACGAACTCGCCGGGCGCGATCTCCAGGCTCACGTCGTCGAGCACCACGCGCCCACCGAATCCCCTGGTCAGGCCCCTGGTGCGGACGGCGGTCAGCTCCCGAGCGATCGTCGCCACGACAACGCCCTCCTCTCGGCCGCGCGCACGGCGATGTCGCCCACCAGCCCGAACACGGCATAGACGACCAGCCCGACGACGATGATCTCGGTCTGCCCGTACGTGCGGGCCTGGGTCATGAGGTAGCCGATGCCGCTCGTCGCGTTGACCTGCTCGACGACGACCAGCGCCGTCCAGGAGATCGTCACGGCGAGCCGGAGCCCGACGAAGAACCCGGGCAGCGCACCGGGCAGCGCCACCTGCTGGATGAACCGCCTGCGGCTGAGCCCGACGCTCTCGGCCAGCTCGACGTATCGGGCGTCCACGCCGCGCAGCGCCGCGTGCGTGTTGATGTAGACCGGCACGAACACGCTCAGCGCGATCATGATGATCTTCATCTCCTCGCCGATCCCGAACCAGATGATCGCGAGCGGGATCAGGGCGAGTGTCGGGATCGCGCGCTTGATCTGCACCGGGCCGTCGACCACGGCCTCGCCGAGGCGCGTCAGCCCGGCGACGAGCGCGAGCGCCACCCCGATCCCGACCCCGAGCACGAGTGCGATCGCAGCCCGCTGCACGGACGTGAGCAGGTTGGACTGCAATCGCCCGTCTGCGATCAGCTCGCCGAACGTCGTCACGACGGTCCACGGCGGGGACAGCGTGGCCGGGTCGAGGGCACCGCTGGCCGAGCCGGCCACCCAGGCCACGACGAGCAGCAGCGGGCCCAGCGCGAGCCCCCGGGCGCTGGTGCGGCCGGGCCCGAGCCGGCGCCGGACGCGCGGGCGGACCGCGAGCCGCTCGTCGGCTCCTGAGGCGGGTGCGGTCCGCGCGCGTGGCGCGGACACCGAAAGCTGGGTCATGGCCCTGTGCCCTCCGGCTCGAACGACGCTCCTGCCGCGGGCACGGCGGACGCCACGACCTCGTCGAACCGCAGGTCGAACCCGTCGGTCGCCTGCACGTCGCGCGGGAGCTCCCCGGCCCGGTTGATCACGTCGATCGTGTCCTGTTGTCGCCGCACGAGCGCCTGGTCCAGCCGCGGGAAGGTGATCTGCCCGAGCGACTCCACGATCCGGTGCCCGTCGTCGGCGCTGATGCCCTGGTTCTGCACGTAGTACTGCTGGACCCAGTCGTCCCGGTGATCGTTGATCCACTGCTGCGAACGGATGTAGTGCTCGACGTAAGCGCGCAGCGCCGCAGCCTTCGCGGGGTCCTGCAGCACCTCCCGTCGGGCGTACAGGTAGTTGAGCCCCGAGGACGTGTCGGCGGTCTCGGCCGGGTCGATCACCCCTCCGCCGCGTGGCCCGGCCTCGGTGAGGAAGCGGGTGAGCCGGGGCTCGTTGAGCGGGGCCACGTCGACCTGCCCGGTGCGGACGGCGTCGTTGAACTCAGCGAGCTGCAGCCGGACCAGTTCCACGTCGGACGTCGAGAGGCCGGCCTTCTCCAGCGCCCGCAGCACGATCACCTGCTGGGCCGTGCCCTCGGCGTAGGCGATCTTCTTGCCGCGCAGGTCGGCCAGCTTGCGCGCCCCGACGCCGGGAGCCACGGCGAGCTGGGTGCTGGTCGGGTCGGTGCGCCGGGCCAGGATGATCGGGACGTCCTCGCCTGCGACGAGCGCCTGGATCGGCGGGGTGTCACCGACGCTCGCGACGTCGGCGGCGCCGGCGCGGAACGCCTCCAGGATGGCCGGGCCGCCGGTGAAGTTGGCGAACTCGGCGGTGAAGGGCAGCCGGTCCAGCTCGCCGGAGGCACGCAGCGCCACCTGCTGCGCCTCGGCCTGGTCGGCGATCACGAGAGTGGTGCCCGGCGGCACCTCGGTGGGCAGGGGAGCGGCGGCGTCCAGCCCGCCGCCTGCCGGCGAACCGGAGCAGGCGGCGAGCAGGAGCGCCCCGACCACGGCCGCGACGGCGAGCGGTGTTCGGGAGAGGGTCATGTCAGTCGACGACCACGGCGTGGTCGGCCGTGAACGGACGGCCGGCGACGATCTCGGACTCGAACCCGTCGGGCCCGACGGGCCGTTCGCCGATCACCGTCACTCGGTGCAGGGTGCGGCGGACGTCGAGGTGGTCGAGATCGGCGGGGGCCAGGTGGGCCGTGGCGCGGTTGTCCCAGAACGCGACGCTGCCCGGCTCCCAGCGGAACCGCACCGTGTACTCGGGGCGGGTGATCTCGGCGTAGAGCAGGTCGAGGATCGCCTTGCTCTCCCGCGGCTCCACGTCGACGACGTGGCTGGTGAAGCCGGGGTTGACGAACAGGGCCCGCTCGCCGGTGACCGGGTGGACCCGCACGACCGGGTGGATCGAGACGAGCAGGTTGTCGTTGACCCGGCGGGCGTAGGCGTCGTCGCCCTTGGGCTTGTCCGACCCGCCGTAGCGGTGCTCGGCGCGCAGCCCGTCGACGAACGCCCGCACCGGGGCCGAGAGCCCCTCGTAGGCGGCCACGAGGTTCGTCCAGGTGGTGTCGCCGCCGATCTCCGGCACCACCTCGGCCCGCAGGATCGACGCGGCAGGCGGGTTCACGGCAGCGGTGACGTCGGTGTGCCAGCCCGCGACGTAGCTGTACTTCCGCCGCGTACGCACGGTGTACTCGCCGCCGTAGCGCTGCTTGTAGCGCTCGGGGTCGACCGTGAAGATCTCCGCGTAGCCCTCCGGCGGGGCGTCGTCGTGCGGGTGTGCGTAGGTCAGCTCACCGAACAGCTTGCCGAACCGGATCTGGGCGGCGTGGTCGAGGTCCTGGCCGCGGAAGAAGATCACCTTGTGGCGATGCAGGGCCGCGGTGAGTTCCGCGACGGTCGCCTGATCGAACGGGGCGGCGAGGTCGACGCCGGTGATGTCGGCGCCGATGTGTCCGGCGACCGGCCGGACGGTGACGCCGGTTCTTTCGGGTGCGATGGTCATGGTGGTCCTCTCGGATGGATTGCACGAATGAGCGCGAGAAATGTCCGGACGAATTGTCCGGACAGTTCCACGCGGGGGTTGGTCAGCGACTGGACGAGCGCTTACAGGAACCGCCGCAAGGCCGACAAGGCCTGCTCAGACGCGGTGCGCTCATGTCGTTAATCGTGTGTTGTGAAGTGTCCGAAGTCAATTTTCGGACGATGGCAATTAAATCCGCGCAGGTAGATCGAGCGGTCGCGCGTAAGTCTCATGGAGCACGACCGAACCGGCGGCGACGCCGAGCGCGCGGGTGCCGAAGGAACCGGCCACGACTGCGCGTTCGGGGTCGGTGCAGACGTGCGAGCGCCGGGCGACCTCGTCGTGGACGTCGGCGAGGAGCTCGGGGTGCCGCGCGGTCGCGGCCTCGCACAGCACCAAGATCTCCGGGTTGATCACGTCGAGCAGTAGGGCGGCGGCCCGGCCGACCGACCGCGCGCGCTCGCGGAAGAGGTCCACAGCCCACCGCTCGCCCGCATCCAGCGCGGCGAGCACGTCCGAGAAGCGGGGTACGGCCAGCCTCCCGTCGGCCACGGCCCGCCGGGCGAGCGTCCGCTCGGCCACGGTGGCCTCGAAGCAGCCGGTGCGACCGCAGGGGCACGGCGTGCTCGCGCCGACCGGAAGGTGGCTCACGTCGCCCGCCGCGGCGCCCGGGCCCTGGTGCACGGCGCCGCAGGTGGCGATGGCCGCATCCACGACGTTGCCGACGAAGAGGTGCACGAGGCTCGTGCGTGCGCGTCCGCGCTCCTGGCCGATGAGCTGTTCGGCCCGAGCGAGCGCCCTGGCATGGCTCTCCACACTGACCGGGAGCCCCAGCGCCTGTTCGAGCACGGCGCCGACCGGCACGTCCAGCCAGCCGAGCTGGGCGTGGCGCACGACCACGCGCCTCCCCGGGTCCACCCAGCCGCCGGTCGCCACCCCCACGCCGAGCGGGCGCCTGCCCTCGGCGTGTTCGGCCAGGAACGCCGCCATGCGGGCGGCGAGCCCCGCGAGCACCTCGGCGGCGGGGCGGCCGGCCGGATGTGGCACCCGCTCCTCCACGAGCACGCGGCCGCGCAGGTCCATCAGCACAAGCGTCGCGTGCAGCACCGCGATGTGGATGCCGGCGACCACGTGGCGGCGGGTGTCGACGTCGACCGGCACATGCGGGCGCCCGACGACGGACCGGGTCGCACGCAACGGCCGGTCGCGGACCAGCCCGAGGTCGGCCAGCTCCGCGAGCTGCCTGCTCACGGCGGCCGCGCTCAGCCCCGTGACCTGCCCGACCGTGCTGCGGGCCACCGGTCCACGGTCGAGGACCGCGCGCAGCACGGCGGCCGCGTTGGTGGCGCGCCTGCCGTCATCAGTAGGGGTGGTCTGCTGGCCGGTGGAGAGGAGAGCGGTCATCGGGCGTCCCTGCCGACGGCGGTACGGGGCGGCGGTGGCGCGCCCGGCCCGCAGGACGGTGGGTCAGCCGCGCACGACGGGTGCCGGACAGAGCGCGCTGGCCTGCCGACGGAGGTCGACGTGGCGGCGCGCACGCAGCGTGGCTGACTGGGACATCACCACGATCCTGACAGATCGACCACCGTGTGGGATAGCGCCCGCGGTCTCGAGCTGTGGCGGCCCAGCCCGCGTCCCACCGATCGGTGGATGCGCCCGGTGTCGCTACCCTCGGGTGCCGTACACGCATCGGCGCGCAGCCGGACCCCTGCTCCCGGCTTCTCCAGGCCCTCGACGACGACACAGGACTTCCCGCCATGACGATCTCCGAGACACCGACTCGCCCGTCGCCGTCGCCCCAACCCGGCGCGGTACCGCCCCCGAGCGGTGGGAGCCTGCTTCAGCGGGTGATCCTGCCCCGCTCGGGGGACCCGATGAGCGTCCGGTCGCTGTACATGGACGAGCGCACCGGCATCCGCCTGACCACTGTCCCGGCCCCGGTCGGAGCGCCACCGAACCCGAGAGTGGACCTCGTCGGCTCCTCGATGAGCGGCCGGCGGCTGCAGGCCACGTCGCGCACGTCGGCCGTGCTGCCCGAGCAGAGCGAGGTGTCTTTCGGGGCTTACTTCAACGCCTTCGCCGCCGGCTACTGGCGCCGCTGGAGCCGCCTCACCGAGGTGCACCTCAAGCTCTCCCTGGAGGGCAGCGGCCGCATCGACATCTACCGCACCAAGGCCGACGGGTCGCCGATCTTCGAGCGTGGCGAGATCCTGCGCGGCCCCGGCCGCCATGAGCTGGACGTGCGCCTCGACCTGCGCCCGTTCGAGGACGGCGGCTGGTACTGGTTCGACCTCACCACCGACGAAGGCGACCTGACGCTGCACGCAGGCGGCTGGTACGCGGCCGAGGAACCCACCGGCCGCGCCGCGGTCGCGCTCGGTACACCGACGTTCAACCGGCCGGCCGACGCCGTCGCCACCCTGACCGCGATCGGCGAGGACCCGCTGGTCCTCGCCGCCGTCACCGCGGTGATCGTGCCGGACCAGGGCACCAAGAAGGTGCGCGACGAGCCCGGCTTCGAGCAGGCAGCGGCCGTCCTCGGCGACAGGCTGCAGATGATCGACCAGCCGAACCTCGGCGGCTCCGGCGGCTACGCGCGCATCATGTACGAGGCGCTCGGCACCGACTGCGAGCAGATCCTCTACATGGACGACGACATCCTCCTGGAGCCCGACTCGATCCTGCGGGCGGTGGCGTTCTCCCGGTACGCGCGCGAGCCCATGCTCGTGGGCGGGCAGATGCTCTCGCTGCAGGCGCGCTCGCAGCTCTCCACGATGGGTGAGGTCGTCGACCGGAACACGTTCCTGTGGCGCAACGCCCCGGGCACGGAGCCGCACCACGACCTCGCCGACAAGTCGCTGCGCCAATCGCCGTGGCTGCACCGGCGCACCGACGTCGACTACAACGCCTGGTGGATGTGCCTGATCCCGCGCTCGGTCGCGGAGGACATCGGGCTGCCGCTGCCGCTGTTCATCAAGTGGGACGACGCCGAGTACGGGCTGCGCGCCCGCGCGCGCGGCTACCGCACCGCGACCGTGCCCGGCATCGCGATCTGGCACATGTCGTTCCTGGAGAAGGACGACACGAGCGACTGGCAGGCCTACTTCCACTACCGCAACCGGTTCGTCGCGGCGGCCCTGCACGGCCCCGCGAGCCCGACGGCGCTGCTGCGCGACACGCTCAAGCGCACGTTGCGCCACCTGATGCTGATGGAGTACTCGGCCGTCGCGCTGCAGGACATGGCGCTGCGTGACTTCCTCGCGGGCCCCGAGGCGCTGTTCCCCAAGCTGCCGACGGTGCTGGGGGAGATCAGGGCGAAGCGCGCCGAGTATGACGACGGCCGTCCGCTCGACTCGGCCAGCCAGGTGCCCCTGTCCGACCTGGACGCACTGGCTGCCCAGGCCTTCCCCGACCCGCCGACCGGCAAGGTCGCCATCGCGAAGGGCCTGGCGCGCAGCATCGTGCACAACCTGCGGCCCACGGACCCGGCCCACCAGGCGGTGCCGCAGCGCAACGTGCCGTCGCGGCAGGCGCAGTGGTTCGTCCTGTCCCGGCTGGACTCGGCCACCGTCGCCACGCCGGACGGGCGCGGCGTCACGTTCCGCAGGCGCGACCCGCAGCTGTTCCGCTCGATGCTGAAGAACGCGATCCTCCAGCACCGGGAGGTCGCGAAGGCGTGGCCGGAGCTTCGTCGTCGCTACCGCGAGGCCCTGCCGGAGCTCACCAGCCGGGAGGCGTGGGCGCGCGAGGTCTTCGACCGCTGACCCTCACAACCACGAACGGCCCTCTCGTCCGCCTCAACCTGCGGACCAGAGGGCCGTTCGTGTGATCGGGCCCGGGGGTGCGTATGTGTGTGCAGAGCCTGGGCGGGCGCGTGCGTGCGTGCGTGCGTGCGTGCGTGCGTGACCAGCGCTCTCGCTCCCAGGGTCGGGGCGGGAGCGCTGGTCGGGTGAGCCGTTGGCCGGCTACTTGTCCATGCCGTAGAGGCGAGCCCAGTTCTCGCGGCTCGTCAGCCGACCCATCTCGGCCCGGTAGGCGCGGGCCGCGGCCGGGCCGTCGGTCACGAACCGGCGGAACGTGCGAGCGGCGCGCTTCGCCAGCTCGCTGGCCAATTCTCTGTCGCGGGTGCGGATCCGCACGCCCTGCTCCGACATGTCGGTGACGATCGCGCGCTCGAACGTGGAGATGTGCCACCAGTGCGCGTCCCCGGCGGGGACAAAGCCCGAACGGCGGGCTGCCCTGCCTGCGATGAGGTACGCCGCGCGCTTGGCCCATGTGAGCCGCTCCCGGCCGGGCGGGTTGGCAGCGCGGACGACCTCGACATCCCGGAAGTCCGCAGGCGCGTCGGACATCGGCCGCATGACGGTCTCAGCGTAGTTCGAGCGGATCCGCCGGATCTCGGCCGCGGCGGCCGCCGAGCCGTCCTGCAGGACTTTCGGCCCGTCGAGGAAGTCCTCCATCGCCTGCAGCAGCGTGGCGGAAAGCCCGTACTGCATGCTGATCAGGTACTGCGCGAGCAGCTGGCCGAGCCGCCGGGTGATCCGCCGAACCGAGAAATCGGTGTGCAGGGCGGCGGTGATGAGGCCGTTGCGCATGTTGAAGTACCGGTGCCACTCGTCCCAGTCCTTCCACCCGAAGTCGGCGTGCCAGACGCCGGCCCCGGGCAGGGCGACCGTGGGGAACCCGTGCGCGCGGGCCCGGTAGCCGTACTCCACGTCGTCCCACTGGAAGAACAGCGGGAGCGGGTAGCCGATCGCCCGCACGATCTCGGCCGGGATCAGGCAGGACCACCAGCCGTTGTACTCGGTGTCGACGCGCCGCTCCTGGTTGATCGGGAGCTGCCGATCGTCCAGGCCGAGGAGGTAGGCCTCCTTCAGCGCACCCGGCACCGGCTTGCCCACCTGGAGCAGCTCCGGGTCGGCGTACTCGGCGGAGATGTGCAGGTGGGCCGGGTGGAGCAGGTTGAGCATCTGCCCGCCGACGATCGACGGGTGCCGGGTGCTCGCTGCGAACGCCGTGAGCCGCACGAGGATCTCCGGCTCCAGCAGCACGTCGTCGTCCATCAGCAGCACGTCCGCGTGCTCGCTCGGGTCGCCCGCGGTGGCGTCGAACAGGCCGCGGGTGAAACCGCCGGCTCCGCCCAGGTTGGGCTGGCGGACGTAGCGAAGGCGATCGCCGAGGGCCGCCGAGACCTCCGCGAACCGCCGGCGGGACTCCAGCGGGTCGCTGCCCTGGTCGACCACCTGCACGGTGCCGACAGTGGCGAGCGCCTCCGGGTCGTCGGCCATCGCCTGCAGCGTGTTGAGGCAGTCGTCCACCCGGTTGTAGGTGCAGATGACGACGTCGGTGCGCGGTACGCGGCGGGTGGTGGCGATCGTCCACCGCACGTCGGCCACGGTCATCTCGCCGGTCTCGGTGGTCAGCTCGAGCCAAATGCCACCGCCGTCGATGAACCGGTCGATGGGCGCAACCAGTCGGATCGCGGCGCCGTCCGCGGCCACGACCTCCTCGGCGGCGACGATGCGCCAGACCTTGTTGGTGTCGGACGCCATGAGCCGGACCCGTCCCTCGCCGGAGACGACGGCGTCGACCTCGATCTCGCCGGCGGAGGTCCAGCGCTGCCAGTACGTGGCGTGGAACCGGCCGAAGTAGGTGTTGGTGCTGACGCGGGTGGCGGGCGCGAGATGCACACGGGAGCGCTCGCGGCGGGCCGCGCCCTTCTCGACCACCGAGTAGAGGTCCTCCGGCACCAGGGCGGATGGTCCGAAGAACAGGCCGCGCTGGGCCAGTAACCGCGACGGCGAGCCTTCCCGGTCGCGTTGTGGCGCGGCGTGCCCCGTTGCGGCAGGCAGGGCGTCAGCAGACTCCGTGATGTCCGATGTGCGAAGCATGCGGGCTGGCCGTCCTCCGGTCGCGGGCGAGATCTGGTGTTGCGCAAATACAGGCCCCGCCCGTCCGGGCGTGCCTGTTGACATTGTGCGGGCGCCCGTTGTGTCGGGTGTGCCCGGGGTCACCCCACCGGATCGAGCCCCGGCACCCGGGCATGCCCGTCGGATTGCCAGCCTGCGATGCTCTGAGCTGCGACGATCGGCTCCAGCGTGCGGAACGGTGCAACCGGGATCCAACGGTACAACTGCGCGGCGTCCCGAATTGGGTCCCCGCGGAGGTAGGTCGGAATTCGTTCTTCGGTGATCAGCAGCCGCGATGCGGTGAAGGGTCCGCCGAAGCCCGCCTTGTAGGTGATCCCGGCCGACGGGTCGCTCGCAGGCGGGCCGACGCGCCACTCGGCGAGCCCGGCGGTGCCGAGCGGCAGCGGCTCGGGGGTCAGGCACGGGAAGAGGAAGGCCACCGGCCAGTCCAGGATCGCCGTACTGCCCGGCGGCAGCACCTCCGACATCGGGGTCAGCCGTGGCACCCTCGGCAGCGACGCGACGGCGGGTGCGCGGGGCCCCGCGTTCGGCGCGTCCACGGCGAGCCGCACGGTGTCGGCCTGCGCCGGGGCCATCTGGCGCACGTCGCGCGGCTCGGCGCCCTCGGGCGCGATCGAGCGGCGTTCGAGCACCTGCTCGCCGCGGGCGAACTCCAGGAAGAGCTGGTCGCCAGGGCGGAGCGCCCCCGAGGTCGTGACCACGACGGGGAGTGCGCCGGAGCGCTGCTCGGGGTCGAGGCTGAACCAGGGCGTGTTCATCACACCGGCGACCGCCACGCCCGGCAGGTCCCGTCCGCCGACGTCGACGGGCAGGGTGCGGGCCGTCGGTGACGGCGTGGCGATCGGCAGGAGCCCGGCCGCGGGGTCGGTCTCCACCGAGAGCGCCTGCTGCAGCCCGCAGGGCTCGCCGCGCAGGGTGGCGAGGGAGTCCGACGCGAGTGTGTAGCTGTCGCGGTGGGTGACGGCGACCCGCCCGAGGCCCAGCACCTGCAGCGCGAGCACCGCGACGAGGACCACGGCCACGATCGGCGCCGGGGCCGGCAGCCGGCGGGTGAGCATCACCTCGGTGGCCCCACCCGCGCGCTGCCACGCCCATCGGGCGAGCACGACCAGCACCGGCACAGCGCCCGCAACGGCGGCGATCGTGGCCACCGGCACGCCTGCGACCTGCGAGGGGAGCGTGCTGAACGTCGGCGTGAACCAGTCGCCGACGTAGGGCCATGTGTTGTAGCCGGCCAGCACCAGCGAGCCGACGGCCGTGGCGGCACCCAGCCCTGCCACCAGTGCGCGGGGCCGCGCCCGCAGCGGTGCTGCCGAGAAGGCGACCGCGCCCAGCACGAGCGCGGCGGCGCCGTAGCCTGCGACGTCTCCGAAGTGCTGCGTCCACTTCGTCGGGGCGACGGCCATCGTGGCGAGGCTCAGCAGCAGCCCGATCACGAGCCGCCGGGCGGGACCGGTCGCGATCCCGGCCGGGACGCGGCGCAGCGCCCACAGCACGCCGACTGCGGCGAGCAGCGTGAACAGCACCGCCGCCCGCCGGCCGATCGCGCCTTGGAACGAGCCGGGTTCCAGCAGGTTGGAGTAACGCGCGTACTCCTCGTACCACTGCTGCCCGCCCCCGATGAGGGCGCGGACGCGCGTGGCCTCGAGCATCCCGGCGAAGCTCTGGTCGTAGACCATGAGGAACACCGCGGCGGCGGGCGCCGCCACGACGGCGACGAGCACCGGCAGCACCTGTAGGTCGCGGCGCGCGCGCAGCAGTCGCAGCACGGGCACGGCGGCCGCGAGGAACGGGGTGAAGGCGAGCAGCCCGCCAGGGGTGATCGCCGTGGTGGCCCCGGCCAGGAGGAGCCCGACGGCCAGCGGCAGCAGTCGCCGCGTGGCCATCGCCCGCTCGACCGCGAGGAACACCGCGAGGGCACCGACCGCCACCCACGGCTCCGGGCGTAGCCCGAGGTTGAACGGGATCCACCAGGTCCCGAACGCGAGCGCGGCGAGCCACGGCGTCGACCGGCGGGCGGCGAAGCTGCCGAGGCGGGGCAGAACGAACCGGGAGAGCAACCACCAGCACAGGAGGCCCAGCAGCGTGGACGGCAGCCGCATCCAGAGCGTGGACGGCGAGATCAGCGACCAGAGGTAGTAGAGCTCGTAGAACCAGCTGAACGGCGACTCCGGGGCGTTCAGCCACCGGTAGACGTTGCCGATGAACCCGTTGCTTCCGGTGCTGCGCACGATCCCGGCGATGTAGCCGTCGTCCACGGTGACGGCGCCGATGATCCACCAGACCCCGAGGAGGATGACGACCGCGGCGTCGACCGGCCGGGGAAGCCACCAGCGCCGTGGCAGCAGGCGCACCCGGCGTGGGACGGCGGCCCGGTCGGCGAGGGCGAGCGCCACGAACATGCCGAGCAACGCCAGCACGCCGACCGCGGCGATGCCCGCCTTGAGCGGGGTGATCGTGGTCTGGAAGCGGGTGTCGGCCTGCAGACTCACGTCCATGCCGACGGGCACCTCACTGACCAGCGCGGCCACGTCGGGGCGCACGTCGCCGTCGTGGGTGAGCACGGGCACGCCGTCCACCAGCACGGTGGTGCGGGACGGGTCGCTCACCAGCGAGAGCGTGCAGGGCCGGTCGGGCAGGGTCACCACGCCGAGATCGACGCCCGCGCTCGTGACGGCCACCTGCCCGCGGGTGGCCGTCAGCCGGAGCCCGTACAGCGGGTCGGCGGCCGGGTCGGTCCGCAGCGGGACTGTCGACAGCAGCACCCGGTCCCCGTCACGGGCGGCGGCGCACGTCGTCTGGGCCGTCAGCTCGACCGGCTGGTACGGCATCAGCGGGATCGCCGCAGGCCCGTCCTGCGCCGTCCAGGAGTAGGTGACCTGGGGCTGCTCGACAGGTGCGAACGGGAACGCCACCGCGGCGAGCGCGGCGACCAGCCCGAGCAGGAGCACAGCCCAACGAAGGCCGCGGGCCTCCGTCGATCGCTCGGAAGAGCTCTCGCCGCGATGCGGATCCTGCCTGCTGCTGTCCGGCTCGGACGGGGGAACCGACCGTGCGGGCGATAGCACCCGGTCACCCTAGGGTGCTGGCGTCGCCGCCGTCGTCAAGGGGTTACCCGTTCGGGGCAGTGGCGGTCTCGTTGTCGATCGACGCGCCCGACACTGTGCGACGGGTCTCGGTCACCGTGTACGCCGCCTGGGCCAGGTCGGTGTGGAACGCGTACACCTCGATGTGCGGGTCGGTGCCGGGCGCGACGGCCAGCCGCTGCACGGACTCGGTGCGCGGCACCTGCGCGAACGCCCCGCCCCGGAACGGCACCCAGGCGCCGTCGTCGAGTCCGGTCATCGGCTCGTTGCCCCACAGCACCGCGTACTGCGGCGACTCCGTGATGCCGTCGACGATCGTGGGCTGCCGCTGGCAGGGGTAGGCGAACGCCAGCGGCCACGCCAGCGCGACGGGCGCGGCGGCGGGCAGGTAGTCGGAGAGCACCACCGGCTGCGCGACGGCGGGCGCGCTGAACGCGAGCCAGCCGTGCAGGCCGCCGGTGCCGTCCACCGCCTGCAGCCGCACGACGTCGGCGCCGGCGGGCGGCTCGAGGGTGAAGGTGCGCCACGAGGTGCTGTGGGTCGGGTCGGTGAGCGACTGCTGCTCCTCCGCCTTGGTGTTCGGGTTCTCCTCGATCACGGACACGGTCCCGTCCGCGCTGGTGCGGCCGTACACGGCGGTCAGCGAGTTCCCCTGGTCGAGGGTGCCGGCGGCGAGGACGGTGACGCCCGCTCCGGTGAGCCCCTGCGGCAGCGTGTACCAGCTGGTGGTCATCTGCCCGTCGTTGCGTTCGGCGCCACGGTCGTCGCGCACGATGAGGCTGCCCCAGATCTCGGCGGCCGCGCGACCCTGCGGGCGGTTGCCCTCGTAGTAGCCGGCGCCGGGCGCGAAGCCGACCGGCGCCGGCGGAGTCGGTTGGCCGGGAGCCTCCGGGAGCGTGCTGGCCGTGGTCGGGTCCAGGACTCGGACGACACCCGCTGCCCCGCACCGAGTGCCGGCCGGGTCGGCCAGCCCCTGCGCCCACACCGACTCGCGGGGAACCCCCGCCGCGGCCCCTGCCCCGAACGTCCCGACCGTGTAGACGGTGGTGCCCAGCAGCGAGAGCACCACGACCGCCGGTACGGCGGTCAGCGCCGCCAGCCGCAGCGACGGGCCGCGCGCCAGCTTGGCCGCGCCGACCAGCAGCGCCCCGGTCACAACCGCGACGCCCGCCCAGAGCCCGACGCTGTCCAGCGCGATGTTGCTGATCGCGGGCGAGAGCTCCGGCCTGCGCATCCCCTCGAGCGACGCGTACGGCCACTGGTTCGGCCCGTGCCAGCCGAGCGCGATCACGGCGACGAACGACGCGCCTGCGGCGGCCAGCAGGCCGTAGGGCAGCTTCGCGTCCTGGAGCACCCGGCGGGTCAGCGGCACGGCCGTGACGAGCAGCAGCGCGAGGAACGCAGGGCCGACACCCGCGAGCGCGCCGAAGTGGTGGCTCCACTTCGATGGTGTGAGCCACAGCGCGGCGAACGCCAGCGCGGTGCTGGACCCGGCCAGCCACAGCGGCATCGGAACGGCCACGCGGCGGGCCCTGGCCGCGACGAGGAGCACCGCGAACCACAGCAGCGCGACCAGGCAGACCAGGATCGCGGCGCGCTTCGCGTAGTTGCCCATCGGGATCTGCGAGAGCAGGAACTCGTATCGCTGGATCTCGGTCGTCCACCCCTCCTGAGCCTGCAGGGAGAGGAAGATCGCCTGCCCGCGAATGAAGTCACGCAGCGCGCCATCGGCGAACGCGAGCAGCGGCGCGACCATCCCGCCGGACGCCACGGCGAGCATGCGCAGGGCCGTGCCGAACTTGTGGCCCGGCACCCGCACCACGGGCCACAGCAGTGGCAGCCCGGCGAGCAGCGGGGCGAAGAGCGTGAAGCCGGTGGGGTGGGCGGTGAAGCCGAGACCGGCGAGCGCGAACGCGAGCCAGGCGAGCGCCGGGTGCGACCGGCGGCCCGCCACCAGCACGGTGAGCATCGTGAGCGCCCCGCACATCGCGACGACCGTCTCCGGTCGCACACCCATGTTCTGCGGGATCCACCAGGCCAGGAACACCACCGCGAGGACCGCGTGCGCCAGCGCCCGCACGCGGCGGCTGTCCGGCGCCCATTCGCTCATCGCGATCGCCACGAACCGGCGCAGCGCGAAGAACGTCACCACGCCGAACACGGCGGCGGGGATGCGCTGCAGCACGGGGGCGGTGCCCGCGAACTGCTGCCACCAGCCCAGCGCCTGGTAGAACCACGTGAACGGCGTGAAGTTCTGGTCGTAGAGCTGGTAGTAGTTGCCGACCTCCCCCGAGAGCACCGAGTTGCGGGCCATCGCGGCGTAGTAGCCGTCGTCGTCGGTGGCCGGGGCCACGAACATCCAGAAGACGATCACCGCCGGCACCAGCAGGTCCACCAGCCGCGGCCAGGTGAGCCGCCAGACCAGGGGCACACGGGGGGTCGCCCGAGCCAGCTGCATCAGCAGCAGGGCAGTGACGACCAGCGCGAACGCCGTGGCCCAGATGAGCACGCTCTTGACCGGCGTGGGGCTGCTGGTGAACTCGTCGTCCACGCGCAGCTGCACCGATAGGCCCCCGTTCGGCAGGCCGCGCGCGTCCGTGGCCAGCACGTCGACGTCGGGGAGCTGCTCGAACGGACGGCTGACGATTTGGGTGCCGTCGCGGGTGATCGTGACGTGCGCGTTGACCGGCGTGGCGAACGCCGACATGTTCGGGGCGTCGAGGTCGGCGGGGTCGGGCGCCGGGCGGACGAAGCTCGGCAGGCCGCGGCTATCCCCGGTGATCCGGTACTCGCACGGACCGGCCGGAAGCGGCTCATCGAGCAGGAGTGCGTCCATGCCGCGCACCTGCACCTGCCCGTCCCGGGCGGTGACGATCATCCCGGTGGTCCCTGCGGTGGGCGCGGCGGGCGCGGCCGTCGACACGACGACGCCCCCGTTCGCCTGGGCGACGCGCGCGGCGTCGCAGGTGAACCGGACGTCCATCGCGAGCGGCCGGTACGCGGTGAGCGACAGGAGCGTCGACTGCGGGCGGGCCGGGTCAACCGGCCAGCTCACGGTCGGATCGTTCACCGATACGGGCGCGAACGGCAGCATCGCCGCGCACACCACGGCGACCAGCGCGGACAGGGCCGCGAACACGGCGGTGCGCCTGCCCCGGCCGGCGGCGGGGGCGGGTGTGGAGCCGGCCGGACGCGGCGGGATGCCGTCCACGTCCTCGGCCCGTGCCGGTGCGTCGTGCTCCACGGCGTCGGACACGTCAGTCACAGCTAGTCATGCTTTCAGGAACGAGTGGCGCAACCCGCGCGGGGCGTGCACCGACCGGTTGCGGGACAGCCACTTTCTCGCGACGGGACACGTCGTGCCGCCGGGGGAGGTGCTCACCGGCCGGCATGAATCGGGCGGGATCGCGGCTGCCGCGATGAGACCGCTCGCCGAGGGGGTACCGACCAGGGTGGCGCGCCGGGATCCAGATGCACGGGGCCGCCGCCGTGGCCGTCATGTAGCGGCCCAGGCCCGAGTTGGCTGAGGTCGGCTGCATAATCTGTCCGTCCTGAGGATTCGGAGGAGGTCCGTCCTGGCTACCACCCCCGTTTCCCGCACGCGGTCGCTCGGGCTCGTCGGCCTCGGGATCGTGGCTTCGGGCCTGCTCATCAACGTGTACCTCGCGATCGTCGCGCGCAACCTGACGGCCGCCGAGTACGCGTACTTCGGAGCGTTCTGGTCGCTGGCGCAGGTGGCGGGGTTCGGGATGTTCCTCTCCATCGAGCAGGAGACGGCCCGGCTGCTCCAGACGCCCGGCCGCCCGCTCGGCGTCCTCAAGGCAGCGCTGATCACCGCGGCCGCGATGGCCGTCGCGCAGCTGGCCGTGGTGGCGCTGGGATGGCCGCTGCTGTCGGAGGCGTTCGGCGGCCAGGCCGTCACCGTGGTCGCGATGGGTGTGCTGTGCCTGGTGTCCGCAGGACAGTTCGTCGTGCGCGGTGCCCTCATCGGCATGGACCGGTTGGGGCGGCACGCCGCGATCATGGTGCTGGACTCCGCGCTGCGCGTCGGGCTCGCCGCGCTGGTCGCGACGCTGATCACGGACGCGGGGAGTCCCGCGTTCGTGTGGACGCTCGTCATCGCGATCGGGCTCGCGCACGCGCCGCAGCTGGTGTCGCTGCTGATGCGCCGCACCAGGGCCACCACTGAGCCGGACCCCGGGGCCGGGTGGCTCGGTCCGCGTGCGGTGTGGGGCGCGGTGGCCCCGCTGCTGCTCGGCTCGCTGTGCGCGCAGGTGCTGCTCAACGGGCTGCCGGTGCTCGTGACGGTGCTGGCCAGCAGCGAGATCGACGCGACCCGAGCCGGCCAGTTCGTCGCGGTCTTCACCCTGACCCGCGTGCCGCTCTTCCTGGTGGTACCGCTCCAGAGCGCGCTGCTGCCGCTGCTCACGGGCGCGCTGCACGCGGGCGATCGCGCCACCCTGCACAAGCTCATGCGCTACCTGGCGCTCGGACTGCTCGTGCTGGCCGGCCTCGCCTTCGGGCTGGGCTACCTCGCCGGGCCCTGGCTCGCCGGGCTCGTCTTCGGGCCTTCGTACGTCCTGCCGAGTGCGCACGTCGCTCTGCTCGCGGTCGGCGTCGCGTTCTACATCGGGCTGGTGCTGGTCACCCAGGTGCTGGTGGCTTCGGTGCGCCACCGGCTGGTGGCGTGGAGCTGGCTGTCCGGGATGGTCGTCGGCGGCGTGGTGCTGGCACTAGTGCAAGATCTACTCCTGCGTGCCGAGCTGGCTTTCCTCCTCGGCTCCGCCGCCGGGTGGCTCGTGGGCACCGCGCTGGTGCTCAGTGAACGACGGGAGCGAGTGTTGCAGAGTGTCGCCTGACGCCGTGGCCGGAGCCGACGGGCGCCGTGACGACCTCGTCATCGCGCTGACGTACTACGCGCCCTACGTCTCGGGTCTGACGAACATGGCGCGCGACATCGCGGAGGGCCTCGCTGATCGAGGTCGCCGTGTCACCGTCGTGACCAGCCGCTACGACTCCTCGCTGCCGCGCGAGGAGGAGATCAACGGGGTGCGGGTCCTGCGTGCGCCCGTGCTCACCCGGCTCGGCCGCGGGGTGGTGGCTCCGGAGTTCGTGCGGCTGGCCCGCGCGACCATCGCGAAGGCCAAGGTGGGCTCGCTGCAGCTGCCGATGCTGGAGGCGGGTGCGATCGCCGCGGGGATGCGCACGCCCATCGTCTCCACCTATCACTGCGACGTGACCCTGCCCTCCGGGCTCGTGAACACCGTGCAGCGACTCGTCGTGGACGCGTCGAACCGCCTCGCCATGCAGAAGTCCGCGGTTGTCGCCGTCACGAGTGAGGACTACGCGCGGCACAGCCGCATGTGGCCGGCGATCGAGCCGTCGATGGTCGTCGTCCCGCCGCCGTGCGCGCCGCCGCCCCCGGGCGAGCCGACGTACCGGGAGACCAGCGGCCTGCACGTCGGCTTCCTCGGCCGCATCGTGCGTGAGAAGGGCTTGGAGTACCTGGTGCGCGGCTTCCGCGCGCTCCCGGACCCGGACGCGCGGCTGCTCATCGGGGGCGACTTCACGCACGTGGCCGGTGGGAGTGTCATCGACCAGGTGCGCGAGGCCATCGGCGACGACGAGCGCATCCGGCTGCTCGGGTTCGTGCCCGAGGAGCGGATCGGCGACTTCTACGCCTCGCTCGACGTGTTCACGCTGCCGTCGGTCAACGCGTTCGAGGCGTTCGGGATCGTGCAGGCCGTGGCTATGCTCGCCGGAGTGCCGGTGGTCTCCAGCGACATCCCTGGCGTCCGCCAGCCGGTGGCTCAGACCGGGTTCGGCACCGTCGTCGGGCCGGGCGACGCGGCCGCGATCACAAGGGCGCTGCAGTCCCTCAAGGCCGACCCGCCCGACCGGGCGGCCGGTGCGGCCCGGGCCCACCAGGCGTTCTCGGTGGCCAGCGTGCTGGACGACTACGAGGTGCTGCTGGACAAAGCGGTGCACCAGGGCAGGGTGAGGGGCTGATGACGGCCGAGTTCGAGCCCGTCGCCGGGCACGCCGACCACTACGACGCCGAGTACTACGCGCGCAACGGGCAGTCGGGCGACCGTCCTGCGCTGGGCTGGTACGTGCGGCTGGTCCGCCGCTACGTGGGCCGGGGCCCCTACCTGGACTTCGGCTGCGGCACCGGCCACCTGGTGCGCAGGCTCGCCGAGCACGGCGCCGCCGCCGGTTTCGAGATCTCGCCGTATTCGGCGACGACAGCCCGCAGGACGGCCGAGGGCTGCCCTGTGCACACCACCCTCGACGAGATCCCGACCGGCGGGTACCGCGGGCTCACCGCCGTGCACGTCCTCGAGCACCTCGATGACGCCACCGTCACCGCGGTGCTGGCCTGCTGGCGGCGGGTGCTGGTGCCGGGCGGGCGGGCGCTCGTCGTGATGCCGGACCCGGCTGGGCGTGCGCGCGCACTCGCGGGCACGGGCTGGACCGGCTACCAGGACCCCACCCACGTCAACCTCAAACCGCACGCCGAGTGGCGGCAGTTCCTCCTCGACGCCGGGTTCCGGGTGCTCCGCGAAGGCAGCGACGGGCTGTGGAACGTCCCGTACTCGAGGTTGCCCAAGCTCCTCGACGCGGTCGTGCACGCCGTGCCGTCGCTCGTCCAGTTCCTCTCTGGCCGGCTCTTCCTGCGTCCCGGCAGCGGCGAGTCGTCCGTCTTCGTGATCGAGAACCCCGGCCACTAGGGTCCCGCGAGGCTCACCGCCAGCCCGCGGCGTTGCCCGGCGGTGGCGCGCCGATCTGCGCGGCCTGGTTCCAGCCCCACACCAGCTCACGGCCGGTCTGAAGGTCCGCGGGGCGGGCCGCCGGTGCGTACGGCTCCACAAGCCGCAGCTGCCCCCAGTCCCGGCCCCACTGCCCGTCGAGGTAGGTGGGCACCACCCGCTGGCGGGCCACGACGGTCAGCCACGCGAGCGGCCCACCGGACGGCGGGGCGGACCAGTTCTCACCCACCCCGCGCTGCTGCGGGTCGGCGAGCACGCGGTACGCGGGCATCTCGGCCACCCCGTCGTGGATCGGGAACGAGCGCAGGCACGGGTGCGGGAACGCCACCGGCCAGTCGAGATAGCCCGGCGCGGAGCCGACGACGTCGAGCAGCGGGGTCAGGTGAGGCATCCGCGGCGGGGCCACGGCCACCCAGCCGGCCGGGGCGAGCGTCCGGTCCTCGGCCACCACCCGCACCTGGTCGGCGTCCGGCCGCCCGCTCAGGTCGAACCGGACGTCCCGCCAGCCCCACCCGCCCGCTCCGGTGCCTGACGGGTCGGCCGCGGCTGTGATCGTGCTCCCCGCATCGGTCCCGAACCGGTCGACGAGCGTGGTGCCGTCCCCGTCGGACCGGCCCAGCTCCACCGTGACGGAGGTGCCGTCGCCGACCTGCCCGGCCACCTGGACCACCAGCGGTGCCCGGCCCTCCCGCGCGGCGGCCGGGAGCGTGAACCACTCCGTCGTCAGCTCACCGGCGCCGCCGCCGGGCCGGTAGCTGCCGAGCACCGGACGGCCGACCGGTCCTGGCGCCGCCACAGCCGGGTCCGTGCCGCCGTCGCCGTCGACGTCCCCCGGCGAGCCGGGCCCGGACGGAGGGAGCCACCCGGCGCCGAACCCGTCGAGCGCGGGTGCGCTGCCCTGGGCGGGTGATAGCACTCCTGCCGCCGGATCGGTCTCCACGAGCACCCGGGACGAGAGGCCGCAGCCGGTGCCGCCCGGGTCCGTCACCACCTCCGCGGCCACCGAGTAGCCGCCGGCCTGCTGCACCGCTTTGACCGTCGATGCCACGACGAACAGCGCCACCGCCCCGCACAGCACCGCGAGTGCGGCGCCGGTCCGGCGGGAACGGCCCTGCCGCGGCTCCCCCTTGCCGCCGCGAAGGTGCTCGGCCAGCGCCAGCGCGAACAACACGGCCGCCCCGAGCAACGCCACCGAGGCAACGGTGACCCCGCCGAGGCGCGGCGGCTGGTCGAACCAGGGCACTCCCCAGTTGGAGACGTACCACCAGCTGTTGGGGCCGGTGAACGCCAGCGCCGTCGCCGCAAGCACCGCCGAGCCCGCAAGCAGCCGGTTGCGGCGCGCGCGAAGCACCCCGTCGCTGGTCGCGACCGCGGCAAGGGCGGCGACCATGGCCCCGAGCCCGGCGAAGGCGCCGAAGTGGTGCGTCCACTTGGTGGGGGTGAGCGCGAGCACCACGAACCCGAGCCCCACCGTCGCGAGGGTCCGGGCCGCCGGGCCGCTGGCGACGCCGGGGATCCGGATCCGGCGCAGCATCACGACCGCGACCACCGCCGCGCACACCACCATCACCAGCACCGGGAACCGCCTGGCGAGCGAACCGTCGGGGATCGGGGCGAAGAGCAGGGTGTAGCGGTAGAGCTCGGCGTACCAGGGCAACGCAGGCCCGATCGCCGTGCGTACCCGGGTGGCCTCGACCACTGTCGCCCAGGTCTGGTCGCCGAAGACCGCCACCAGCACGATCGCGCCCGCGCCGAGGAGCGGGGTGAGCGTCGCGATCCAGCCGGTCAGGGCTGCGCGCTCCTTCAGCAACCGCAGCAGCGGACGGATCCCGGCCAGGTACACGGCGGGCGCGAGCAGGCCGGTGGGGGTGGCCGCCAGGGCGAACGCCGCGGCCACGAGCCCGAGTGCGAGGGGGAGCAACCGCCGGGTGGCCAGCGCCCGCTCCAGCGCGTACGCCGTCAGCAGCGCGCCGAACACCACCACCGGCTCGGGTCGCAGACCGCTGCCGAACGGGAGCCAGAAGCACACGAACAGCGTGGCGGCCGCCCAGCACGCCGTGGCACTGCGCCGTACGGCCGGCCCGAGCCGTGGGAGCAGCAGCCTGCTGATCACCAGCCAGCTCGCGACCCCCATGACGAGCGATGGGATCCGCAGCCACAGCACCGAGTCACTGACCTGAGCCCACGCCGCGTACAGCTCGTAGAACCAGCCGAAGGGGGCCTCCGGCACGTCGAACCAGCGGTAGTAGTTGCCGATCCAGCCCGAGGACTCGGCGGCCCTGGCCATCGTGAGGATGTAGCCGTCGTCGACGGTGATGCCGCCGATCACGGCCCACCCGGCGAGCGTCGCGACGACGACCGCGTCCCGGCCGATCCCGCGCCTGCTCGGCCGCCCGATCCGCACGGGACGGCGGCCGTGCGCGGCGTCGGCCGGCCGGAATGCCCACAAGCAGGCCAGCAGCGCGAGCACGGCGGCCGTGCCGACGACCGTCTTGAGGGCCGACGCGCTGCTGTCGAACCGGTTGTCGATCTCGACGCGCACCGCGGTGCCCGCCATTTCGTCGCGGGCGCCGTCGAGGTCGGAGTACACGCCCACGACCTGCGGCCGCTGGTCGCCCTCGACGTCGGCGACGATCGCCCCACCGACCCGCACCTGGGTGGCGGTGGCGGTGGACAGCACCGCGAGGTCGCACGCCCCGGCAGGAAGCAGCGCGGACGTCAGCCGGGTTCCGCGGTCGGCGACGGTGAGCATCCCATCGGCGACGACGGCGCTGAGACCGACGGTCGGGCCGGCTGGAGCACCGGGTGGCGTGGTGCCCAGGACGAGCGCGGGCTCGGGACTGCGCTCGTCGAGACTGCGGATGGCGGCGCACCCGACGTCCGCGGTGAAGGTGAGCGGTCGCAGCGCAACGGCGGGGGCGTTCACGGCCGTGGTGTCACCCGACGCGCCCGGCCAGAGCACGGTCGCGGTGTCCTGCTGCACGGGCATGAACGGGAAGGCCACGGCGAGCGCCGTGGCGAGCACGCCGAGCGCTGCCGCAGCGCTGTATCTGCGGCGTGACGGTACTGGCGGGGGAGCAATCGCCGGGGGAGCCGCGACCGCCACCTGATCGGTGGTCGACACTGGCAAGAGCGTAGGGACCGCTGTCACCCATCCGGCGGCCGGGCACCTCCTTTGGGGGAGCCTGTGGAGAAGCAGAGTCACTGCCGGTCGCCGCCCGAGGAGGGGCATGATCGGGCCTATGACGCTCCCACTCTCGCCCGACGACCTGCTGTCCACCACCCGTTCCGTACGCAAGCGTCTCGACCTGGAGCGGCCCGTGCCGCTCCAGCTGGTGCGCGAGTGCATCGAGCTGGCCCTGCAGGCCCCGAGCGGCAGCAACGCGCAGGGCTGGCACTGGGTGGTGGTCACGGACGCAGACCTGCGGCGGCAGATCGGCGACTACTACCGCCGCTCCTTCGACCTCTACCGCGAGGCCCGCGCCGCGCGCGCCCGGAAGCTGAGCCCCGAGCGGGAGGCCGTGCAGGCGCGCGTCGCAAGCTCGTCGGACTACCTCGCCGAGAAGATGGGTGAGGTGCCGGTGCTGGTGCTCGCCTGCATCGCGGCGAGCGCAGAGCTGCCCGCGGAGAACCAGGCGCCGCTGTGGGGCTCGCTGCTCCCGGCGGCGTGGAGCTACCAGCTCGCGGCGCGCGCCCGCGGGCTCGGCAGCGCGTGGACCACGCTTCACCTCGGCTACGAGAAGGAGGTCGCCGGGCTGCTGGGCATCCCGCCGAACGTGCGCCAGGGGGTGCTACTGCCGACGGCGTACTTCACCGGCGAGACGTTCAAGCCGGCGCCGCGTGACCCGCTGGACACGGTTCTGCACCTCGACCGCTGGTAGGGGCGCGGGATGCGGGCGCACTAGGCGCGCGGCGCTCGGCACGAGCCGTAGCAGTGCGTCGTTGACGGTTGGGGGAGGCGCGCCGGACACGCCCACGTGGGCCCACTCGAACGGCCGAACAGTGCGTGAACAGTCAGTCACAAGGCGCGCATCCCGGTACGTTCAGGCTGCGCGTAGCACCGCAGGTCGGAGATTTCTCGTTTTCTCAACGTGAGAACAGTACGGCCGCAAACCACCCCATCCGGTACTCAAGCCGCCCTCTCCGGTGAGTTCCGGGGACTGACCGGGCTCCGGATCATCGCCGCCGCGTGGGTGGTGCTCTTCCACTTCCACTTCACGGCGCTGCCCGGAATGGCCGACGTGGTCGGGGTGCTCGGGCCGCTGCTCACGGCAGGGGCGCTGGGCGTTGACCTGTTCTTCGTGCTCAGTGGGTTCGTGATCGCCCACACCTACCTCGACCAGCTCGGGCCGGCGCTCCGCGCCGGGATCACCGCGCGGTTCGTGTGGGCCCGCCTGTGCCGCATGTGGCCTGCCTACGCCCTGGTGTTCCACCTGTTCGGGATCTGGCTCGTCGTCCGCAGCGTGCTCGGCTCCGACAGCGCGATCGCGTTCCAGAGCGTGCAGCCGGTGCTCGACGCGGGCCAGTACGTCCAGCAGCTGTTCATGGTGCAGCTGTGGGACGACCGGTACTTCGACGGCGCGTCGTGGGTGGGCAGCACCTGGTCGATCAGCGCCGAGTGGCTCGCCTACCTGTTGTTCCCGGTGGCCGCGCTCGTGTTCTTCCGCCTCCGGCGCCTGCCGGCCGTCGTGCTCGCCGCGGCTGCGCTGGCCCTGATGGCCCCGCAGGCCGTCGCGTACCTGACGACCGGCAGCCCGTACTACGACTGGAGCTGGCTGGTCCGGATCCTCTGCGGCTTCGGCGCAGGCGTGTTCGTGTACCTGGCGGTGCGCCGCATCCGATGGACGGCCCGGGCGCTGGACACCGCCTCGGTGCTCGCGGCCGTGCTGCCCGTTGCGATCGCGAGTGGGCTGCTGGCCGGTGAGCTGGTCGGCCCCGGCCGCGGCGGCGCCGTCATCGCGCTGTTCCCGCTGCTCGTCGGGGTCCTGTCCATTGCCGACCGCGGCCCGGCCCGCATCCTCTCCACGGACTGGGCCGTGCACGGCGGGCGCCTGTCGTACTGCCTCTACCTGGTGCACATCCCGATGTTCGAGATCTACTGGCTCGCGCTGCACCGGTTCTCATGGCTCGCACCGCAAACCGTGCTCGCACACATCGTCGGGGTGCTGGTGCTGCTCGCGACACTGCCGGTGGCGGCGTGGGTCTACAACTCCGTCGAGGAGCCCGCCCGGCGCCGGATGCGGCGCGCCGCGGCGGTCGTCGGCAGGCTGCCGGTGCGGGCCGGGATCGCGCTCGGGTTTCTGCGCGCCCGGCCGGCCCCACTTCCCGACGCCGGCGAGTCCACGGACGGGGCGCTGGCCACCGCGGCGTCGCGGTTCGCCGCGAAGCGCAGGGCCCTCGCGATCGCTAGTGGGCTGGATTCCGCAGGCGAGGCAACGACTGGTGCCCACGCTGCGTCCCCGCTTCGACCGCCCACGTTGGCCACGGCACTGCTCACCGCACAACGGCGCCGCCCGTCGCACCGCGCCGGCATCTGGGCCAACTACGAGCGTGCCGAGTACATCCGCGGGACATATCTCCGTGCGGGACACGCGGGCCGCCCTCTTGCGGGTGAACTGCACTCATCTGTGGGAGGGCGGCCATGCAGGCTCGGGCCGTCGCCGCCTATCAGTCCGTGGGCCCCGAGCTGAACATGATCGGCCGCACCTCGATGCCCAGGCCCTCCACGCCGGCGTCCGGGATCAGGGCGGCGAGCTCGAGGGCGCGCTCCCGGGTCTCGCAGTCGACGATGTAGTAGCCGCCCATGAACTCCTTGGCCTCCAGATAGGGGCCGTCGGTCACCACCGGCTGTCCGTCACGGACCCGCACAACGGCGCTGTCGGCCGGGATGCCGAGGGCGTGGGTCTCCACCATCTCGCCGGAGGCCTTGATCGTGTCCACGAACGCTCCGTGGCCCTTCATGATCTCCTCGCGCTGCTCATCGGTGAGCGCGTCGAGGGCCACGGGGTTGATCTGCATGATCAGCATGTACTTCACGGCTGGTCTCCTCGCTGAGTCGGTGCCGCCGACCGGCACCGTCGCGAACCAGTCGTATCCGCCGCGCCGTTCTCGACATCTGCCACCGCGCCCTTGGCAGAGACGTGGGTCACCCCGGCAGGCGGCGGAACACCGCGCGCGGCAGGTGCCGCAGCACGCTCATCAGCAGCCGCACCGGCGCCGGGGCCCACACGAGCTCGCGGCGGTTGCGCACGGCGTCCACCACGATCGTGGCGACGGCCTCGGGTGTGGTGGAGAGCGGCGCGGCCTTCATGCCCTCGGTCATCCGGGTGTGTACGAAGCCGGGCCGCACCACCGTGACGCCAACGCCGTGCGGGCGCAGCGCCTCGGTCAGGCCGCTGTAGAAGGCATCGAGGCCGGCCTTGGTGGAGCCGTAGACGAAGTTGGAGCGCCGGGCCCGCTCGGCGGCTACCGACGAGAAGGCCACCAGCGAGCCGTGGCCCTGCTCGCGCAGCTTCTCTGCGAGTGCGACTCCCACCGAGACCGCCGCGGTGTAGTTCACCTGTACCAACTCGACCGCCGTGTCTACGTCGGTCCAGGCCTTCTCGTTGTCGCCGAGGAGGCCGAACGCGACGATCGCCACGTCGATGTCGCCACCGGTGAACGCCTTGCGCACCACGTCGGCGTGGGTGTCGAGCTCGTTGGCGTCGAACGCGACCGTCTCGACGGCGCACCCGAGCCCTTCGAGCCGGGCCTTCGCGGCGTCAAGCCGGTCGGACGGGCGGGCGGCGAGCACCACCCGCAGCGGCCGGTCGGAGGCGAACGCCTCGACGACAGCGAGGCCGATCTCCGAGGTGCCGCCCATGAGCAGCACGCTCTGCGGATTACCGACTGCGTCGATCATGTCGCTTCGCTCCGGGGGTCGATCACTTCGTCAGCTCCAGCCTTCTGGCCATGTCGGAGGTGAAGACTCCCTGGGGGTCGACGGCGTCGCGCACCTTGCGCCACTCGTCGAACCGCGGGTAGCCCTTGCGGATCGTCTCGCCGCTCGCCCGCGACTCCTTCGCCAGGTACAGCCGCCCGCCCGCGCCGAGCACCAGTTCGTCCAGCTCACTGCAGAAGCGGTGCAGCCCACGGGCGATCGGGAAGTCGACGGTGATCGTCCAGCCCGGCTGCGGGAACGACAGCGGCGCCGCGTTGCCCGCGCCGAACCGCTTGAGCACGTTGAGCCCGGAGGCGTGCGGCGACTGCGCGATCTTCTCGACGACCTTGCGGAACGTCGGCTCCTCGCCGAACGGCACCAGGAACTGGTACTGCAGGAACCCGCGCGAGCCGTAGACCCGGTTCCAGTCCCCGAACAGGTCGAGCACCTGGTAGAAGGTCGTGATGTTCTGCACCGAACCACGCTGCAGCTTCGGGGCCTTGCGGTACCAGAGCTCGCTGAACGCCCGCAGCGTGTACCGGTTGGCCAGCCCGTTCGGGAAGATCTCCGGGAACGACAGCAACTGCGGCGCGTCGAACTTGAGGGGGTCCTGGCGCAGCTTCGCCGGCAGTTGGTCGACCGTGGCGAGCGAGCCGCGGGTGAGTACCGCCCGCCCGAGCTGAGCGCCCGTGGTCGTGGTGTCGAACCAGGCGGCCGAGTAGCCGTAGGTGTCGTCCGAGCCGTCGGTGAGCAGGCCCATCAGCTCGTCGAGGTCGGCGGTGCGGTCGGTGTCGACGACGAAGTACGCCGACTCGGTGCGGTGCAGCGCGACCGTGGCGCGCACGATCGCGCCGGTGAGGCCCATGCCGCCGACGGTTGCCCAGAACAGGTCGGCGTCCGGGCCCTCTGGCGTGAGCGTGCGGACGGTGCCGTCGGCCGTCACCAGGTCGAGGGAGCGGACGTGGTTGCCGAAGCTGCCCTTGGTGTGGTGGTTCTTGCCGTGGATGTCGCTGCCGATCGCCCCGCCGATGGTGACCTGGCGGGTGCCCGGCAGCACCGGCACCCACAGCCCGTACGGCAGCGCGGCGCGCATGAGGGTGTCGAGGCTGACGCCGGCGTCGAGATCCACGATCCCGGTCTCGGCGTCGATCGAGTGGATGGTGGCAAGGGCGGTCATGTCGAGCACCGTGCCGCCCGCGTTCTGCGCTGGATCCCCGTAGGAGCGCCCGAGACCGCGGGCGATGATCCCGCGGGGACCGGCGGCGGAGACCGCCGCGGCCACGTCCTCGGGGGACCGGGGGACCAGCACCGTGGCTGTGGTGGGCGCGGTGCGTCCCCACCCGCGCAAGCTCGCCGTTCGGGTCATCGCGCGACAGGTTACGCGCCCCAGGGGTGCACACCGGAAACGGGTTTGAGCCTCCACCCGATGGAGGTCACAGCCTCGCTCCCATGCCTCCGAAGAGACAGGTCCACCAGGTGACCCTGCAGCTGACGGCGGGTTCCGCCCCCGTCGCCGACCTGGGGAAGATGCTCGGCCAGACCGGCGTGAACCTCGTCGAGGTGAAGCGTCGCTACGACGAGATGAGCGCCCCGCAGCGGGGTGACGTCGTGCCCGTCGTCGTCACCGTGTTCGACGACCGCTCCTTCACGCTCGCGCTCAGGACACCCCCGACGGCGTTCCTGATCCGGCGCGCTCTGAACAGGAAGGGCTCGGCCCGTCCCGGCACCGAACCGGCGGGGACGCTCACCCGCGACGCCCTGCGCTCGATCGCCCTGCGGAAGATGCCCGACCTCAACACCACCGATCTCGACGTCGCGATGCGGACGATCGCGGGCACCGCCCGCTCGATGGGGGTGCTCGCGGAGTGAAGCGCAGGCACATGGCGCTCCTGAGGGCGTACGGCGTCCGGCTCGACGATCAGGGCAGGGAGGACCGGTCGATGCCACGCTGGACTGACTAGGGCGTGTCCGGCGGATCTTCGTCCGCGATAGCCGCGCCCAGGCGGCCCCTGTCGACACCGCCGGATCGCCCGGATACGCCCGGTATGAGGGCGATCCGGCGGCGCCGCCAGGAACCACCTGCATCACGGCTCTCATCGAACAAGATCCACCGGACACGCCCTAGCCCGGCGACGGGCACCGAACGGACACCGATCGGAATCGCCCGTGACCCGGACGTCCTAAGCTCGGCCGGGTGAGCGAGCAGCCGTCGCCTCCCGAGCCGCGCGGGATCCGGATCTCCGACGCCGACCGCGAGCGCGCCGCCGAGCGGCTGCACCAGGCGCTCTCCGAGGGGCGGATCACCCTCTCCGAGCTTGAGGAGCGGTTGGCGGTCGTCTACGCGGCGAAGTACGAGGCCGACCTGGTGCCTCCGCTCGCCGACCTGCCGGGTGCCGAGGTGCTCATCACGCCGGCCGCGGTGCCCGCGGTCCCGGCCGACGCGCCGCCGGTGGTGCTGCGTGCCGGGATGTCCACGATCAAGCGCAGCGGCGCGTGGGACGTCCCGTCGCGGCTGCGTGTGCAGAGCGCCATGGGCTCGGTCGTCCTCGACTTCTGCGACACGGTGATCTCGCACCTCCTCATCGACATCGAGGTGGACCTGGGCGCAGGCTCGGCCAAGCTCCTGGTGCCCGATGACGCCACCGCCAACGTCGACGGCGTGGTCGCGAGCATGGGCACGGTCAAGAGCAACGTCCCGTCACTTCAGCGGCCGGGCATTCCGCACTTCGTCGTGCACGGCCGGGCCGGGATGGGCTCGGTGACGGTGCGCCGCCGGTACAAGATCGCCGGCCACTTCTTCTGACCTGGCCGAGAGGCTCTCGGGCCCTCCTGAGCCGCTCGGCCCGGGGTGTCAGAGGCGGGACAACTCGTCGGTCAGGTCGTCCAGGCCGAGGCTGCCCAGCGACAGCGCCGCCGCGTGCCACGTCTTGAGGTCGAAGGCGGCACCCTTCGCGGCCCTGGCCGCGTCGCGGCCGGCGAGCCACGCGCGCTCACCGAGCTTGTAGCTGATGGCCTGCCCCGGCCATCCCAGGTAGCGGACGATCTCGCTGTCCACGAACGCGGCGGACCGCCCGGAGTGCGCGCCGAAGAACGCCCGCGCGACCTCGGGAGTCCAGGTCTCGCCGGCGTGGAGCGGCGAGTCGGCAGGCACGCGCAGCCCGAGGTGCATGCCGATGTCGATGACCACGCGGATGGCCCGCATCTGCTGCGCGTCGAGGTAGCCCAGCCGCGCGCCTGGCATCGTGAGGTACCCGAGCTCGTCCATGAGCCGCTCGGCGTAGAGGGCCCAGCCCTCCGTGTTGCCGGACACCGAGCCGACCGAGGTCTGGTAGGTCGAGAGCCGGTCGGCCAGGTACGCCCACTGCGCGAGCTGCAGATGGTGGCCCGGCACACCCTCGTGGTACCAGGTGCTGATCAGGCCCCACAGCGGGAACCTGGTCTCGCCGAGGGTCGGCAGCCAGGTGCGTCCCGGCCGGGAGAAGTCCAGCGACGGGCGCGTGTAGTACGGGGCTGCGGCGCTGCCCGGAGGGGCGATCATGGCCTCGACCGTGCGCACCGGTTCGGCGATGTCGAAGTGCGTGCCGTCGAGGGCGCTCATCGCCGTGTCCATCATCTTCTGCAGCCAGATGCGTACCTCCTCGACGCCGTCGACCGCCTCACCCTTCTCGTCGAGGTGACGCATAGCTGCCGCGGGGTCGGCGCCGGGCAGCAGCGCGTCGGCCTCCTTACGCATCTCCGCGTCGAGCCGCCGGAACTCGTCCCAGCCCCACGCGTAGGCCTCGGCGAGGTCGAGGTCGGCCCCGGTGCTCATCCGAGCGCCGATCCGGTAGCGCTCCGGCCCGACGCCGTCCGGGGTGCCCTGCGCGGCGGGTAGGTACGCGGTGGCCAGGTGGTCGCGCAGTGTGGAGGTGGCCGAAGCGGCGGCGTCGGCGGCGGACCGCAACTCGGTGCGCAGCGAGGCCGATGTGCCGTCCGGAGCGGTAGCGACGAACTCGTGGAACCACGAGCCGCCCTCGCGTGCCAGCCACTCGTCGAGCTGACTCACCACGGTCTCCGCCTGCCGCGGCGCCGAGAACATCCCGCGGCTCGCGCCCTCGCTGAGCGACGCCATGAAGCCGGCGTACGACTGCGGCACTCGCGCCATCCGGCGCGCGACCACGGCCCAGTCGTCCGGGGTCGTCGTGGGCATCATCTGGAACAGCTGCCGGACCTGTGCGTGCGGGCCGAAGATGTTGCGCAGGGACCGCAGGTGCTCGCCGGCGTCGCTCGTCGCGAGGTGGGCCTCGAGTCGCTCCCGCAGCAGTCGCGCGCACCGGCGGTCGTCGTCGTCCGAGACGTCTGCCGTGGGCAGCGCGGCGAGCACCGAACGGGCGAGGTCGTCGAGCCCGTGCTGGCCCTCGGGGGAGAGGTCGGGGACACGGTCGTCGCCAGGGTGGGTTCCCAGCGAGGTCGCGTAGCGCGTGTCGAGGTCGGTGAGTCGGCGGACGTAGTCGTCGGCGAGCGCGCGCACGCCGGTTCCAGAGGCGTTGGTGGTCATTTTGACCATCCTGCCTCCCGGGCGGGACGTTGTGCTGCTGCCGATACCCTGGGGCGCGTGACCACGACCGAACCCGCTGCAGCCCCGGCCCAGCTCGGCCTGGGGGCCCAGCTGAGCCGCTTCGTCGCGGTCGGGGTGCTGTCGGCGCTCGTCGACTTCGGTGCCTACCAGGGCCTTCTGGCCCTCGGCACGTGGGTGCACGCGGCGAAGGCCATCAGCTTCATCCTCGGCACCACCACGGCGTACCTGCTCAACCGGCGGTTCACGTTCGGGGCGAGCCAGGGCGGGTCGGCGCGGTTCGCCGGGTTCGTGCTGCTCTACGGCACCACGTTCGCGATCAACATCGGCATGAACGCGCTCATGCTCGCCGTGCTCCCCGCGATGCCGCTGCGCGTCAGCCTGGCGTGGGTCATCGCGCAGGGCACAGCCACCGCGATCAACTTCGTGATGCTGCGCACGGTGGTCTTCCGCCGCTGACGCGCAGCGCCCGTCAGGGCCGTTGGAACCGCTCCGCCCGGCCCTGGCGCACCAGCCGCACCCACTGCAGGAACTCCCGGGGGCTGCGCTTCGTCACGAGGAAGTACCAGGCGAACCGCGGCACCTCCAGCATCCCGACCTTGCGCATCCCGGGCTGCGACACCAGGAACCCGCGGTTGCGGTAGGTGTAGTACCGCTTGATCGGGTCGTCGGGGTCGCGGGCGTGCAGTCGCCCGCCGAGCATCGGTTTGTCGTCGTTGCCACCCGCCGGGTGCAGGTAGGCCGCCCGCAGCGACGTGCCGAACGGGAGACCTGAGCGCACCAGCCTGCGGTGCACTTCCACCTCGTCGCCGCGGACGAACAGCCGCAGGTCCGGCACCCCGATGACGTCGAGCGTGGAGGCGCGGAAGAGCGCGCCGTTGAACAGCGCGGCGATGCCGGGGAGCAGCTCGTCGTCGGCGCCGTGCTCGACGTCGGCGGCCAGCTCCGCCCGGGACTTGTGCCAGGTGAGCCCGCGGCGAACGGGGAAGGCCAGCCTGTCGGGTTGGTCCTTGTCGGCCACGGTCGGCGAGACGGCGGCGAGCCCGCGCCGCTCCGCGAGGTCGACGAGCGTGGCGAGGGTCGTCTCGTCGGCGGGGTGGCCGTCGTCGTCGCCGAGCCAGATCCACTGCGCGCCCATCGCGAGCGCCTGCAGCATCCCGAGGGCGAACCCGCCGGCACCGCCGAGGTTGGTCCACGACGGCACCCACGTCGCAGGCATGCCACAGGCCTCGACGACCTCACGGGCCGGCTTATCCGGTCCGTTGTCGACGACGATCAGATGCGCGATGGGGTGCGACTGCTTCGCGAGCGCCCCCAGCGAGTCGACGAGCTGCTCGGTCCGGTGGCGGGTGACCACCACAGCGACGACCGACCCTGGCGGGAGCGGGGTCGAGTTCACCGGGCGTCGATCTCGGCCAGCACGTCACGTCCCTTGTAGTGGTGGAGCACGTCCCGCAGCGGGCCGTGCTCGCGGATGGTGCCGTGTTCCATCCAGATGGCGGTGTCGCAGAGGTCGGCCAGGAACTCGTCGGAGTGCGAGGCGAACACCAGGATGCCCGAGCGCTCCACGAGCTCGTTGAGCCGAACGCGTGCCTTCGCGAGGAACTCCGCGTCGACCGCGCCGATGCCCTCGTCGAGCAGCAGGATCTCCGGGTCGATGCTTGTGACCACGCCGAGCGCGAGCCGCACCCGCATGCCGGTGGAGTAGGTGCGCAGCGGCATCGAGAGGTAGTCGCCGAGCTCGGTGAATTCGGCGATGTCGTCGATGCGCGACTCCATCTGCTTGCGCGTCATCCCGAGGAACAGGCCGCGGATGAGGATGTTCTCCATCCCGGAGATCTCCGGATCCATCCCGACGGCCAGGTCGAACACCGGCGCGACCTTGCCGGCGACCGACGCCCGGCCGCGGGTGGGCTCGTAGATGCCCGACATGAGGCGCAGCAGCGTGGACTTGCCGGCGCCGTTGTGCCCGACGAGAGCCACCCGGTCTCCCTTGCGCAGCGACACGTTGATGTCGCGCAGCGCCTCGATGACCGGGACCTTCGAGTCGGTGCCGATGCGCCCGCCCGCCCGGCCGAGCACGGCCTTCTTCAACGACCGCGTCTTCGCGTCGAAGATCGGGAAGTCGACGGCGGCGCCGGCGATGTCGATGCTGACCATGCGTCCCTCAGACCCAGTACGCCACGCGGGCGCGGTAGTTGCGAAGGCAGACGAGCGCGGCGAGGCAGCCGACCACGGTGATGGCACCGACGACGATCCAATGGTGCCCGACGATCGGGGAGCCGAGCAGCGGCTGGCGCAGGATCTCGACGAAGTGCATCACCGGGTTGAGCTCGGCGATGCGCGCCCGCTCGGCCACGGCCGGGTTGCGCAGCAGCGTGTCGTACTGCCAGACGATCGGCGTCATGAAGAACAGGAGCTGCGTGAGGCTGGCGATGATCGGGGGGATGTCCCGGAAGCGGGTGGCGATGATGCCCGACAGCACCGCGATCCACGCTCCGTTGAGGACCAACAGCGCGAACGCCGGGATCGCGAGCAGCACGGTCCAGCTGAGCGGCTGCGGGAAGATGACCACCAGCACGGCCCAGATGACAAGGTTGTGCAGGAAGAACAGCGTCTGTCGCCACACCAGCCGGTACACGTGCAGGCTCAGCGGGGCGGGGAGGAACTTGATCAGTCCCTCGTTCGCGATGAAGACCTCGCTGCCCTCGAGGATGCAGCCGCTGATGAAGTTCCAGATCAGCAGGCCGGTGGCCACGTAGGGCAGGAACGTCCGGATGTCCTCGCCGAAGAGGGCGCCGTAGAGGATGCCCATCGCCGTGGCGATCACGGCCATCGAGATGCTGATCCACAGGGGCCCGAGCACGGAACGCCGGTACCGCTGCTTGATGTCCTGCCAGCCCAGGTATCCCCAGAGCGGGCGCTGCTTCCAGCCCTGCCTGAGGTCGCCGAACGCCCGCTGCCAGCTGCGCGAGCCCGGGGCGTCGACCGCGATGGGCGGCACGGACGTCGCCTCCTCGGCCCGGTCGTCACCGGTGGTCATCGTCTGAGCCACCAGGGGAGGGTACCGGCGTCCACTCCGGGGCTCGTGGGCGGTGCTTGCGTGCGGAGGCCGTTCCGAGTGCGTAAGCGGGGGCCCGGGGCCGGGCGCGCCCGAGCGACGGGACCGGCGACACGAACGGGCATTTCCGGCGTCACCCGTTCGCGCGTGAATCCGTGCCCTACAGGTACTGCCCCGTACCCCGGCCGAGGCCGGGCTCCGGGCCGGGCTGCTGCGGCGTCGAACCGGGCGGCAGGCCCCTGCGCATCTGCTCCAGCTGCTGGCGGGCGGCCATCTGCTGGGCGAAGAGCGTGGTCTGGATGCCGTGGAACAGCCCTTCGAGCCACCCGACGAGCTGCGCCTGGGCGATCCGCAGCTCCGCGTCGGACGGCGTGCTGTCGTCCGTGAACGGAAGGCTCAGACGGTGCAGCTCGTCCCGCAGCTCCGGGGCGAGACCGTCCTCCAGCTCCTTTATCGAGTTCTCGTGGATCTCGCGGAGGCGGTTGCGGGACGCCTCGTCCAGCGGCGCCGCCCGCACCTCCTCCAGGAGCTGCTTGATCATCGTGCCGATCCGCATGACCTTGCCCGGCTGCTCCACCATGGAGCCGACTCCCTGCTCCTCCGCGTCGTCGTGCGACTGCGGGACCCGCGCCATACCGACCGGCCGGCCGTCCGGTCCGATGACCATGACCTGCTGGTCGCCGTTCTCGTTGCCGTTCTGCCCCGTTGGCTGGCTCATGCATCTACCGTATCGGGGCTGCCCTCTTCCTGTTGCTGTGACCGCTTACCGGACGAGCAGCAGCTTTCCCACGACGCCGCCCTCGTCGAGCTGCCGGTGCGCCTCGCGGGCGTCCTGCATCGGCACGGTGCCATGCACGACCGGGCGCACCCGGCCCTCGGCGAACATCGGCCATACCTGCTTGCGCACACCCGCGACGATGGCGCCCTTGCCGTTGGGCCCGTGCACCGGACGCCCCCGCAGGCTCATCGCGGTGATACTGGCCCGCTTGCGCAGCAGCTTGTTGATGTCCAGCTCCGCCTTCACGCCGCCCTGCATCCCGATGATCATCAGGCGGCCGTCGTCGGCGAGGGCGGCCAGGTTGGCGGCCAGGCCCTTGGCGCCCATGTTGTCAAGGATGACGTCGGCACCG
Source organism: Pseudonocardia aurantiaca (assembly GCF_039526725.1). Classification (NCBI taxonomy): domain Bacteria; kingdom Bacillati; phylum Actinomycetota; class Actinomycetes; order Pseudonocardiales; family Pseudonocardiaceae; genus Pseudonocardia; species Pseudonocardia aurantiaca. The sequence continues at coordinate 125,897 of NZ_BAAAJG010000003.1, read as the reverse complement.
TGGCCGTCGGTGGCCTTCTTGAGCTCGGCGGGGATGTCGTCGTGGTAGTCGATGGCGATGTCGGCCCCGAGCTCGCGGCAGCGCTCCAGCCGGTCCGGGGCGCCTGCGGTGGCCGCGACCCGCGCCCCGAGCGCCTTCGCCACCTGGATCGCGTGGGTCCCGATGCCGCTGGTGCCGCCCTGGATGAGGAACGTCTCGCCGGCGGCGAGACGCCCGGTGTTCACGACGTTCGACCACACCGTGCTCGCCACCTCGGGCAGCCCGGCCGCCGCCACGAGGTCGACGCCGTCGGGGATGGGCAGTACCTGGACCGCAGGCACGGCGACCTTCTCGGCGTAGCCGCCGCCCGCGAGCAGCGCGCACACCTCGTCGCCCACCTGCCAGCCCGCGACGTTGCCCTCGCCGACCGCGACGATCCGGCCGGAGCATTCCAGTCCGATGATGTCGGACGCCCCCGGCGGCGGCGGATAGAGGCCCTGGCGCTGCAGCAGGTCGGCACGGTTGACCCCGCTGGCCACGACGTCGATGAGGACCTCGCCGGGCCCGGGGACCGGGTCGCGGACCTCGGTCCACTCGAGGACGTCCGGGCCGCCGGGCTCGCGCACGGTGATCGCATGCATGGGCCGACGCTATTCGGTCGAACCCGGTCCCGTCGATCCGGCAGGGTGCCGGCATGACGCCCGAGCCATGGCCCCTGCGCCACCTGGTGCTGCGCACTCCGCGCCTCGAACTGCGGCCGGACGAGGACGCCGGGCTGCTCCAGCTCGTCGAGGAGGCCCACCTCGGCGTCCATCCGCCGGACGAGATGCCGTTCCTCGTCCCGTGGACCGACGCCGAGCCCGAGCACCTGGGCATGCGGTCGCTCCAGTGGTACTGGTCCCAGCGCGCGGCGCTCGCCCCGGAGCGGTGGACGATCAACTTCCTCGTCCGGGTCGGCGGGCGTGTCGTCGGGACGCAGGGGCTCACGGGCGAGGACTTCGGGATCCGGCGGGAGGTCGTGACCGGCTCCTGGATCGGGCTCCGGCACCAGGGCCGCGGCATCGGGACCGAGATGCGGGCGGCCGTGCTGGCGTTCGCGTTCGACCACCTCGGGGCGGCGCAGGCCCGCTCGTCGGCGTTCTCCGACAACCACGCCTCGCTCCGGGTCTCGCAGCGGCTCGGCTACCGCCCCGACGGGACCGCGACGGTGGTGCGCCGGGGGAAGCGCACCGAGGACGTGCGCCTGATCCTCACGCCGGCGGAGTTCGTGCGTCCGGACTGGAACCTGGAGGTCGACGGGTTCGACGCATGCCGCGCCCTCCTCGGTGCCTGACGCGGCGCCGCGTGGCAGGTCGGCCCAACCGCGAGCCTCAGCCGAGGTCGACACCCCGACCGAACGTGTCGCAGCGCGCCGGGTCGCCGGTCTGGTAGCCCGTCGTGTACCAGCGCTCCCGCTGCGCGGAGCTTCCGTGGCTGAACTGGCTCTCGTCCACGCGCCCGCCGCCGAGCTGGCTCTGGATGAAGTCATCGCCGATCCGTTCGGCGGTGTCGAGGGCGGCGTTGACGTCCTGCTGGGTGATGTCGGTGATCAGCGGCCGACCCGACGCGGTCGGCACCGACTTCGCGTGGTTGGCCCAGACGCCCGCGTAGCAGTCGGCCTGCAGTTCGAGGCGCACCGAACCGGATGTCGGCCCGGTCTCACCCGGCCGCACGCGCTCGGACGTGCCGAGCAGCGACTGGATGTGGTGCCCATACTCGTGCGCGATGACATAGGCGCGCGCGAACGGGCCGCCCTGCGCGCCGAATCGCGTCTCCAGCTCCTTGAAGAACGAGAGGTCGATGTAGATCTCGTTGTCGGCCGGGCAGTAGAAGGGGCCGACGTCGGAGGTGGCGCTGCCACAGCCGGTGCGCACGCCGCCGCTGAAGAAGTTGGTGCGCGGCGGCTGGTAGGTGATGCCGGAGCGGGCGAACGTGTCGCTCCAGTAGCCGTCGAGGGAGTTGACGACGGCGACGACCTCACAGTCCAGATGCGTGCTGGCATCTGCGCCGGTCCGGCAGTTCGACGCCGCCTGCGAGGTGTCGGCGGTCTGGCCGTTCGGGAGCCCGGAGAGGCCACCGGGCAGGGCGAGCCCGCCGCCGCCGGCACCGCCGACGCCTCCGAGCTGGGAGAGCAGGAAGAACAGGATCAGCCCGACGACACCGAGCCCGCCGCCGCCGAGCGCGACGCGGCCACCCAACCCGCCACCGCCGCCACCGCCGCTGCCCCGCAGATCGTCGATCTGCGAGGTGTCGAGATCGGCGTTCTCGTCGAACCGCATCGCTTCCTCCCGCGTCGGGCGTGATCCCACCACATACCCGTATCGCGGCGTTGTGAAGACCGCGTCGGGAGTCACCCTCCGTTCATGATCACCTGAAAGTGTGACGCCATGCCGCGTCGCTCCCTAGCGTTGACCGTCGCTGCCGCGCTCGCCGCGGTGGCCGCCCCCGTCCTGTTCGCCGGACCCGCTGCCGCCGCGCCGGCGGACCAGATCCGGGTGGCGACCTTCAACGCCTCCCTGAACCGGGCCGTCCAAGGGGAGCTGGTGGCCGACCTGTCGAACCCGGACGACCCGCAGGCCCGCGAGGTGGCCGAGGTGGTGCAGCGCGTCCGGCCCGACGTGCTGCTGATCAACGAGTTCGACTACGCGCCCGCCGCCGTCGACCTCTTCCGCGACAACTACCTGGAGCGCGGCCAGAACGGCGCGCAGCCGATCGAGTACCCGCACGCGTTCATCGCCCCGTCCAACACGGGGGTGCCGAGCGGGTTCGATCTCAACAACAACGGCACCGTCGGCGGCCCCGACGACGCGCTCGCCTTCGGGCTGTTCCCCGGCCAGTACGGGATGCTGGTGCTCTCCCGGTTCCCGATCGACACCGCAGCCGTCCGGACGTTCCAGAACTTCCTCTGGAAGGACCTCCCCGGCGCGCGGCTCCCGGCGGGCGGCTACTACACGCCGGAGGAGCTGGCGGTTCTCCCGCTGTCGTCCAAGTCGCACTGGGACGTGCCGGTGCGGGTCGGCAAGCGCACAGTCCACGTGCTGGCGAGCCACCCGACGCCGCCCACCTTCGACGGCCCGGAGGACCGCAACGGCCTGCGCAACGCCGACGAGATCGCGTTCTGGCGGCAGTACGTGCAGCCCGGCAAGGCTGCCGACGCGCTCTACGACGACAAGGGCAAGCGTGGTGGTCTCGGCGGCGGTGAGCGCTTCGTCATCCTCGGCGACCAGAACTCCGACCCGCTCGACGGCGACTCTCTCCCCGGTGCGGCGCAGCAGATCCTCACCGCGCACCGCGTGATCGACTCCGCTCCCGGCTCCGACGGCGCGGTCGAGGCGGCACAGCTGCAGGGTGGCCCGAACCTCACCCACCGCGGCGACCCGCGCCTGGACACGGCCGACTTCGGCGAACCCGCTCCCGGCAACCTCCGCGTCGACTACGTCCTGCCGTCCAAGCCCATGGACGTTGTGGGGAGCGGGGTGTTCTGGCCCGTGAAGGCCGACCCGCTGGCCCGGCTGAACGACGCGTCCGACCACCACGCGACCTGGGTGGACCTGCGGGTGAAGTGAGCCCTCCGCGGGCTACGCTTCCGGGCAGGGAAGCGTGGCAGAGCGGCCGAATGCACTCGCCTTGAAAGCGAGAGACCCGCAAGGGTCCGGGGGTTCAAATCCCTCCGCTTCCGCTGATCTGACCAGCAACAACGCCGGGACGGGCGAGGTGTTCGTTCCGGCGTTGCTGCGTTGGTTGCAGTTCTGGTTGCAGTTCACCGCTCAGGCGGCCTGGTGGGCGCACCCGGGCGCTTCACGAGGGCACCGGGCGGGTCACGCGGCCTATCGGTGGGCCGGTCCGCCGAGGATCGGACGCTGTGTCGCCACGCGTTCTTCGTTGTCGCGGAAGCGTGGCTCGTAGTGGGTGAAGAACACCTTGCCGACCAGGTCGCGGCGGCTGCGGACGCCTGTCTTTTCGAAGATGCTCTTCAGGTGCTGTTGCACGGTGTGGGTGGAGACGACGAGCTCGTCGGCGATCTGGGCGGTGGAGAAGCCCTGCAGGGTCAACCGGGTCACGTCACGCTCGCGCTCGGTGAGGCCGTAGGCCGACATCAGTAGCGGGTAGATACGCGCTGGGTGCGCCGGCTCGATGATGACGGCGACTCGGTGCTCGCGGGCGGAGAGCAGGTTCGCGCCGTGCAGCACCACCCAGGTACCGCCGCGGGAGAGCACCCGGGCGAGCGCGACCTCGCCTGGCCGGTCGCGGGACTTGGCGGTGCGTAGGGCGCGGGTGGCCACCGAGAGCACCGCGGGGGGCAGCGCTGCGCCGTCGGCGTCGCCACCCGGGAGCTCGGACAGCCAGCGATCCGTTCCCGGCGTCGCGGACTCGACGTCCCCGCGGTCGTTGAGGATGATCAGTCCGGGTGACTCGAGGCCCTCAGGGTCGGTGGCCGCGCCGACCAGCAGCGCCCGTCGGGTGCCCTCGGCAAGGTGGGGAGCGAGGCTGCGCAGTAACTCTTTCTCGTCGCTGGTGAACAGTGGGCGGCCCGGTTCTCGATACAGGGCTGCCGCTCCCCACATTTCGCCGGAACGGTTCCTCAGCGCGACGATCATTTCTTGATCGCCGCCTAGTTTCATGTTCCGGTGCCAGCGGGGACTGCGGCGTGGGTCGCCGCGGGTGGCGTCGTGCAGCGTGGTGATGCCGCTGGCCGACCGGGCCAGGTCGGCAAGCTGGTTGACATCATCGTCGTAATACTCGGCGGTCAAGCACTCGGGCGGGAACTCCGCAAGGTTCTCCTGGAAGTGGCTTGTGATCAGCAAGGACGCGGGGTCCACGCTGTAGGAGCAGGGCTCCCAGTAGTGCGGAATCGCCTCCGCGAGTACGTCGGTGACGTCCCGCCACAAGGTCACTAGGTCGTTCGGTCGCGCCGCCACTTTCGCGATCTTTTCCGCGGCGCGCTGTGAGGTCGGCTTCGGCATGGCCGCTCACGGTACGGCGGCTCGCGTGGCCGCTAGATACCAGATTTGTGGAATGGTCCGTTCGGCGGATCTCTTAGTAGCGTCGAGGGCATGTCTCATCGGCCAAAGAGGTTCTTCGCCGACCGCGTCCGAAGATTGCACGCGCACATGTCTCGATGCCATCCGCTGCGGTCGAAGCCATGAGTCCCGAGGAGTTGGAGACAGCATTGGAGGACGCTCTCGTCCTGCGCGATGTCGATGGCGTAGCCGGGCTGTTCGAGCCGGCCGGGGTCCTCGACGCGGGCCCCGGGTTGCGCGCCGGGGACGCCCCGAGATCCGGCGGGTCGTCGGCGCGCTGTCCACCGAGCACGGGTTCCTCGCCGGTTCCGGCGTCGTCGTGCAGCA
>NZ_BAAAJG010000003.1:0-120417 GCF_039526725.1 Pseudonocardia aurantiaca | reverse complement strand
ACTCACCAGCGCGAACGGCGGCGCGGCAGGGACGGCAGCCTCGTCGCCTCATCCACCGAACGATGCAGGCCGGCCGCCCGGTCGGCAAGGTTCCCGTTCCCGGAACCGGGGGCGTGAAAGCCGTGTTCCATCGTTCCAGCTGTTGGTTCGATTCGTTGGCGGCCGCTGCCATTGATTAGCTCAGCACTTCTTGTTCGGTGAATGGTGCCGGACGTCGACCGATCAGCAAGATCTGCGCGGGCAGATCGCAACGTCAGCCTGCGCTTCGTCCATTTCCACTGCAAGGAGACGCCAGGTGAACAGCAAACTGAACCGCAAGGTCGCCCGTGCCCTGACCGCCACCGTCGTGGGCGGAGCCGCGGTATTCGCAGTCGCCGCGCCGGCCTCGGCCGCCCCGGCCGCCGCCGGGCAGTGCACCGTACGGGACGGGACGTCGAGACTTGGCAGCCAGTTCGGAACCAACCCCGTCAAGTTCGAGTTCCCGGACAGCCCATACGTGGGTATGCGCTGGAGCTCCTGTACGAACAAGGTCGTCATCTACTACGGCGGCTACACCCCGGGGCTGCCCGGCGAGTTCTATCAGTTACGCCGCGCGGAGACGAGCGAGCAGGTCAAGGTGCCCATCGGCGAGAGGCGGACCTGGACCATCAACGCACCGGGTACGACGATCATGACCATCAGCGCTCAATACTGCCAGAAGCCCGTCATCGGCTCGTCGCGCTGCACCCGATGGTCCCCGGTAGTGACCGTAAAGCTGAGCTGAGGCAGTCCAATTTGCTGCCATTAACTCCCGCGGACTTCTTTAGACGAATCGTGCCGGGCGTCGCGTCGGCGTCCGAAAACTGATCAACGCCCGTTGCCAGTCCACACCCGAAGGAGTATGACCATGAACGCCACCGGCACCCCGAACACCCCGGTGCCCGAGCCCGCACCGATGGCCCGTCCGCAGGCCGGTTCCTCCCCGCGTACCCGGCTCATCACCGGGGTGGCAGCGCTGGCCCTGGCCGTGTCCGGCGGCGCCACGTTGGCCGCGTGCGGCAACAGCAGTACCTGGGGCTACGAGACACTGCCGCACGATCCGTTCACCGACTCGGTCGGCAGCGACCAGCCCGACAACACCCTGGCCCCCGGCGTCGGCGGGGAACAGGCCGGGGATCGAGCCGTGCTCTACGCCCGGAACCCGGCAGCCGAACCGGCAGCAAATTACCCGGCGAAGCCCTTGACCGGGAGGTTCAACTACGACGGCACAACGCCAACCCTCGCGCAGGCGGGCCCGATGGTGCCATTAGCCCCCGCCTGCGACGCGTATAAGCTCAGGAATGATTTTCTTACCTTCACGACCTCTATCGGCGTTGTGACGAGAATCGCGCTGTACGAGCGGGGGCGGTCTACCTACGTCCTACCAGGCAGAGACGTGGTGTTGGGCGATGCCACCGGCGGCATCACGGGACGCGACATCGGCATCTGGATCGATTGGGACAACGGCGGCCGATCACACTATACGGGCCAGGTGCACGACGACGGCTCCGCGAGCGGCAGGGCCACAAATTTGCTTACGGGCGACTCGCAAACCTGGCAGACCAGTGGGCAGTTCACGTGCAGCACACCACGCCGCTAGCCACCGCACCGGACGAGTCATCGACAGCCCGTCCGCACTCGCCGATGCTCATCGGGGGGCGAACCGTTCAGCGGCACCCAAGAGGACTCGGAATGACCGTGCTCGCCGGCGAGGCCCGCGCCCTATTCGCCGGACCGAACATCGCCCACGTCGCCACGCTGCTGCCCGACGGCGGGCCGCATTCGGTTCCGGTGATGATGTGACGCCTGCTACCCGTCGCGGTTACGGAGCTTCCGGAGCTGTTCCCGCACGTTGTCGACGTCCCAGCGGTGATGACCCCCCGGGGTCGTGTGCTCGGGCGTGATCTTCCCGTCCGCCAGGTACCGCTGAACCGACCGCAGCGACACGCCGAGAGCGTCTGCCAGCTCCGACGTAGTCAGCAGCTCCGATCGACCAGGCACGCAACCGACGGTAGGTCGATACGTCGAGGTCAGACGGGTTATGACGTAGTCTGTCGTAGTTTGACGTAGAGTGCGTGTCGTGCTATGTCCGCTAGGAGTCCGCTGCGAGTCATGCGGAGCCGAACGCTCCGGCCTCAGGGTCAAGACGTTGACCACGGCCGCAGGCCAGATCTGCCTGACGCTGTGCCCGTGCTGCGCCGGCTCCACCATGACGCCACCGATCACCATCGAGACCGCTACACGGCTGGTCGCACAACACCGGCAGCACGGCCCCGGGCGCGACTGATGTCCGCTCAGTGGTCGCGGCGTGTATGGGATACGCGAGTCGTGTTCATCGAGCGTCATCAACGCTGGTGGTGGAACGCCTGGCGCGAGGCGACCGCTACAGAGCTGTACGGCTTCGCTGACTCGCAGGAAGAGGCAGCACGGGCGATGTATCGAGCGATTGAGAAAGCCGGGCCGTCACCCGCGATGCGCGCCTCCCACTCAGTATCGGTCCGCAGACCCGCCCCGTAACGATCAGGGTCCATAGATAGATCGACAGCTGAGCTGTGCCGATCCGACGACGGCACTGAATCACCCCGGATCCGGCAGGTCGATCGACGCGAGCCTGGCCGGGTCGGTCACGACCGCAATGCCGGCGATCCGGCCGTCGGCGACGGTGAACGCGATGACCGAGAGCGGGGCGCCGTCCTCGCGCCAAGACACAATCCCGGGAAGGCCGTTGACGAGCACCGCTCGCCCCCGCGCGCCCGCGGCGGCGGACAGTTGCGCGCCGGCGGCGACCTTGGTGGCGCCGAGGATCACGACCACACCATCGGAGGTGTCGACGGTCAGCCTCACCTCGGGGTCGAGCACGCGCAGCAACCCCTCGAAGTCGCCGCGGCGAGCCGCCGCCAGGAAAGCCTGGACCACCTCCCGCTGCTCCCGGCCGGCGACCGTCGGCCGCCCGGTCGCCTGCACCTTCCTGCGGGCGCGACTGGCGAGCATCTTGGTGGCGTCGGTGGACTTGCCGAGGATCTGGCCGATCTCGTCGAACGGCACCGCGAACAGGTCGTGCAGCACGAACGCCAGCCGCTCGTTCGGCCCGAGCGACTCGAGGACGACGAGAAGCGCGAGCCCGACCGAGTCGGCGAGCGCCACGTCGTCCTCTGGCGCGGGGCCGTCGTCGACCGTCACCACGAGCTCGGGCAGCTGGTCGTCGTAGGGCGCCACAGGGTGGGTCTGGCGCGCTCGCAGGACGTCGAGGCTGATCCGGCCGACCACAGTGGTCAGCCAGCCGGCGAGGTTGTGGATGGTCGCGGTGTCGTAGCGGGAGAGGCGCAGCCAGGCCTCCTGGACCACGTCCTCGGCATCGGCGTGTGATCCGAGCATGCGGTGGGCGACGCCGTGCAGCCGGTCGCGCTGGGCCTCGAACGCCTCGGTGATCGGGTCCGGCGGGCTGGGGTCGGACATGTTGTTACCTTCCTCGGTCCTGCTTCGTCATGGGTGATGACGGGCCCGGATGGGCACAGGTAACCGATGAAGGAGCAAGTCCGTTGGAAGCACGCATGAAGGGCTCGGGGAATCCCGACGTGATCACAGCGATCCAGCATCTCAACAAGGCGATTCACGCCGGTGGCGTCGACCCTCTCGTGCTCGAGCTGGTCCACCTGCGGGCCAGCCAGATCAACGGCTGTAGCCCGTGCGTATTTGCTGGGGTCGAGTCGGCGAAGAAGCACGGAGAGTCCGAGGAGCGGCTGCACAACGTGGTCACGTGGCGCGAGACTCCCTTCTTCACCGAGGAGGAGCGGGCAGCGCTCGCACTGACGGAGGCCGCCACCCGGATCCAGGACGGCGCGCCAGGCGTGACCGACGAGATCTGGGACGCAGCCGCTGACCACTTCGACGAGAAGCAGCTGTCCGCGATCATCCTGAACATCGCGATGACCAACTTTTTCAACCGGATCAACCGCACGATCCGGGAGCAGGCCGGCAAGACCTGGTGAGCTGGGCGGACTGTCTGTCAGGTCATCCGTTGATTGCGGGGAGGCGCGGCCTCCGGGCGGCCCGACTTTGTGACGAGACTTGTGACCATGACGCGGTGGCACGGGCCGGTACGACGCGGATCGACTGAGACGGCTCGGGTTTCGCTCCCGAGGTCGGAGCGCTGGTAACCGGGCCGCTCAGGACGCCTCGGGACCTGCCTTGGGATGGGCTTCGATCGTCCGGCCGGGCAAGGGGACGGCCCTCGTACGTCGCCCGTTCGTTACGCCTCACGGTGGGGCCCCGGGTCGGGCGGTGCGGCGGTGCCAACGACGAACGTCGCCGCGCCGCGGTCGAGGTCGAGCCGGAACCGCCCCGGCGCCCCGTCGTCGGCATCCTCCCGGAGCATGAACTCGGTCTTGCGCTGCTCCAACTCGTAGTGCTTCGTGGCGTAGAAAAGGGCGCTCACCTGGTCCACGCCGGTCTCCATCGCCGCGCGCGTCCGCTCGCCGCGCCGCCACGGCAGCCAGCTGCGTCCGGCGACCTTGAACCCGAGCTGGTCGAGCACCACCAGCGCCATGAGCAGGCACACCAGCGTCACCAGCGAGACGGCCCAGACGATGCCCACACGGCGATCGTAGCGGCGGATCCGTGCGCTGCTGGTATGTGGACCACGAATTGCTGACATCGTTCGCGAAAGGTCGTCAGGCCGCTTCGGCAACCGTCTCGCCGGCCGCTCCCGACGCCCATCGACCACGCGGGGGCCGGCACGACAGCGGCGTGCCTGCGCGCGGGAGTGCCGTCGATCCCAATGCCGGCGCACACCGATCAGTTGTTCTGGGCGTCCCGGCTCGCCCGGCTCGGGGCAGGCACGGCGCCGGTTCCCGCAGCGAAGGCGACGGGAGCTCAGGTGACGGCCGCGATCAAGGAAGCGACCGAGCGGCTCGATCTTCGTAAGGGGGCGCAGCGGATCGCCGACGCCATGGCCGCCGAGGACGGAACCGCGCTGCTTCGCGCAGGTCTGCGCAGCCTGGTGGGCTGAACGTCCGCTATTGGAGGAGCCCGGTCAGGATGCGCCGGAGCACGTCCGGCAACACGTCCTCGTGGGAATCTGCCGGTAGTAGGCGCAGCGCCGCGAGGTGCGGGTGCTTTCCCTCGGTTACGACGTGGGCCATGAACCGGGCTTGCCCCTCGCGGTTGGCCGTCGCGCGTTCGTTCTGGGCGAGGGCGACGACAACTGCGTTCATCACGGCGAAGGCGGTGAGTTTCGCGCCGTCGTCGGCCGGATGACTGGCGAGCACGGCCAGCACGTGCTCGAGCACGTCGATCCCGTTCGGACCGGCGCCGGGGCGATTCGTGACCACTTCGGCCAGCCACGGGTGGCGGCGATGGATCTCTCGGGCCTGCATGCCGACGTCCACGAGATCGTCGAGCCAGATCCCGGTACACGCGCCGAGGGTGTACTCGGCGGCCACGTGGTCAGCCATCAGATCGAGTAGCTCGCCGTGGCTCGTGACGTAGCGGTACAACGATCCGCCCGCTGTTCCCAACTCGGCTGCCACGTTGCGCATCGACACCGCGTCGAGCCCGTCCCGGTCGGCGATCGCGACGGCCGCCGCCGTGATCTCCGACCGGCTGCGCTGCGCTGGACGCCCAACGCCCGCCCGTTCCGGGCGCAACCAGATGATCTCCGGCTCCACGCTCACGACCTCCAGCCGCTGACTGCGACCTTCTCGGCGCCGATGCGCCCGATGCGCTCCGTGCCCCACGCCCCCAACGAGGCCAGGGCGGCGTTGAGGGAGAGGCCGTGCTCGGTGAGCGAGTACTCCACCTTGGGCGGCACCTCGCGGTACACCTCCCGGTGCACGAGCCCGTCCTCCTCCATCTCCCGGAGGTGCTGGGTCAGCATCTTTTCGCTGACGCCCGGTAGGCCCCGACGCAGCTCGGCGAACCGCCGGACGCCGTGCTCGTTCAGCTCCCAAAGGATCAGCACCTTCCATTTGCCGCTGACGACGTCCATTGCAGCGTCGATGCCGCAGAAGTAGGGGCCGCACCGGGATCCCGTCGACATCTGCCCTCCAGGGGTACTTACCAGAAGGTGGGTATCCGACTAATTAGTCGGTACTGGCCAACCCTATCGGTTCTGCCCAGGATTGCTCCTATCCGAGATCGAGAGGAGCCACGAGATGGCGACGGACAGCAGTGTCCAGGTAAGCGTGCTGGGGCTGGGCGCGATGGGCAGCGCACTCGCGGCGGCCCTGGTGAAGGCCGGGCACGAGACCACGGTGTGGAACCGGTCGCCCGGGAGGGCCGATGACCTGGTCGCCCAGGGGGCGGTCGCCGCTGCAACGGCGACAGAGGCGGTCGCCGCCGGGCGGGTGGTGATCGTGTGTCTCTTCGACCACCCATCGGTCCACGAGGTGCTCGACCCGCTCGTCGACCAACTTGCCGGCCGGGTACTGGTCAACGTGACCACGACGTCACCGGCCCAGTCCCGGGAGATCGCCGCGTGGGCTGCCGGCGTGAGCGTCGAGTATCTGGACGGCGGCATCATGGCCGTGCCGGACATGATCGGTGGTCCGGGGTCCACGATCCTCTACAGCGGATCGGCGGAGGTCTTCGAGCAGTACCGGCCGCTGCTCGACGTGTGGGGCGAGAGCAGGTACTTCGGTGCCGACCCGGGCCTCGCGTCCCTGTACGACCTGGCCCTGCTCTCGGGCATGTACGTCATGTTCGCCGGGTTCCTGCACGGGGCCGCGATGCTCGCGCCTGCCGGTGTGCCGGCACGGGAGTTCGCTTCGATGGCTGCACCGTGGCTGACCGCGATGGCTGGCCATCTCGACGGGCTCGCCGCGGTCGTCGACGGTGGTGACTACGCCATCCCCGGGCAGCAGAGCCTGGAGTTCTCCGACCTGGGAGACATCGTGCGTGCGAGTGCCGAGCAGGGCGTCAGCACGGAGGTGATCGACATGGTTCAGGGCCTGATCCAGCGCCAGATCGATGCCGGCCACGCCCAGGAGGCGTTCCCCCGCATATACGAGAGCATCAGGCAGCCCGGGTGACCGCCGCGCCTTCGCGGGCGAACACCCGCGCCACCCCACCGCCGAGGCCGCCCGCGCCATAGATGATCGCGTTCTTGCCGTCAAGCAGCCTGTCCATGTCCGCCTCCTGCTCGTCGTTGCGGTTGTCAGGAGGTGGAACGTCAGTGGTGACGAAACTCATCGGGGGTCGGAGGCGGGCTCGGTCAGTTCGACCCGCCGCCCGTCCGGGTCGATCACGACGGCCCGCACGCCCCAGGGCCCGGCGGCCGGCGCGCGCTGCAGCACGCCACCGGCGGCGACGAGCGCATCAGCGGCGGCATGCACGTCCGCGACGTCGAATCCCAGCCGGAAACCCGGGCCGACCGCACCGCCGCGTGCGGCCGGGCCGTGCAGCTCCAGCACGGCCCCGCCGACCTCCCCGGTGAGGTGCAGGGGAACGCCAGGGTGTTCCTCCTCGACGAACGTGACACCCAGCGCCTCGTAGAAGGTGCGGCACGCCTGCCAGTCGGTGCAGTTGATCGACAGGTAGGAGACGCGTACGTGCGGTTGTGTGAAATATCCGGAGGCCACAGTGGACAATAGGCCGGTGGCAGGTGGTGTGATGGCGCGGCGACTGCGCGTCCAGGGCGGGGTGGAGCTGTTGTGCGCCGTCCTGCTGCCGGTGGTGTTCCTCCGGGTCACGGGCGTGACGGCAGGTTTTGTCGCCGCGTGGGTTGCGGTCGACGCGATGCTGGTTGTCGGTGCCTGCTACTGGTTCGCGCGCGCCGTGAAGGCCAGCCGTGGCCTCCCGCGGACCCCGAACCTCGGGGCGTTCGCCGTCGCCCGCATCGGGCTCGTCGTCGTGCTGATCGTGACGCTCGGCGTGGTCGTGGTCGACATCGCGGCGGGCGGCGACGCCGTGCGCTGGGTCGCCGTCGTGGTCTGGCTGTTCGCAGTCGCCGAGTACGTCAACTACTTCCACCTCCAGCTCAGCTACCAGAACGCCGCCGAACTTCGGCGGCTGTTGCGGCGTGGACGGCTGGTCCCTGCACACCTCGGCCGGGAGCTCGCCAGGTCCGTCAGGTAGACCGCCTGCTGTCCGAACGCTCACCTGACAGCAACTCGCTCGCACTTTCCCAGCGACTCGCGCGCATTTCTGGCGCGACTCGCGGGTGTTCCCGCGACCGAGTCGCTGATTCGGGTGCCAGGCCGGCCCACCGGGAAGGGGCCCTCGTGGTCACTGCCGCTGGTTACGGTAGGCCCAGCCGGCGAGGAGCGCGCCGATGGCGGTGGTCAGCAGCAGCGCGAGTAGGTGGCCGAGCGCGGGTGCCCCGGTGAGTTGGGCGAGCGCGAGTTGGGCCAGGTGGTAGGTCGGCAGCAGCGTCGCGATCGACCGGACGAAGCCTGGCAGCATGTCGAACGGGAACCACAGTCCCGACGCCACCACCATGGGGAACAGCACGGCGTTGAGGATCGCGGTGGTCGCCTTGGACGAGGCCACGAAGCCGACCGCGAGGCCGAACAGCGCGAACGGCAGCCCGCCCAGCAGCAGCACCCCCATGAGGCGTAGCCATGTGCCGAACGTGATCTGCGGCCCGACGATCAGCATCGACACGGCGGTGAGCGCGACGAGGAGGGCCAGGGCGTACGGGAGTGCGGCGATCACCTTTCCGGCGATCGTGCTGCTGACCGGGACCGCGGACACCTTTTTGACGCCCAGCCACCCGCGTGTTCGGTCGTCGGCGACGGCGATGCCGGGGTTGAGCAGCATCACCGACACCACGCCGAACGTGCCGAACGTGGCGAGCATCGTGACGGCCGTCGGGATGCCGTCGGGGCCGGGCACGTCGCCGAACAGGGAGGCGAAGAGGGCGAAGAACATCACCGGGAACAGCAGCGAGAAGAACAGGGCCGTCGGCTCCCGGCCGATGGCCAGCAGCCCCTCGGTGACCTCCACGCCGAGCACGCGGCGGCGGGACGGGCGCTGGGCCCGGTGGGACAGGGTCGCGGCGGTCATGCCGGCACCTCCATGTGGTCAGCGTGGTCTGTGTGGTCGGCGTGGTCGGCGTGGTCGGGGTTGGTTTCACCGGTGAGCGCGAGGAGTGCCTGTTCCAGCCCGGCGCCTTCGACGCGCAGGTCGGCGAGCCGGTCGTCGAGGGCGAGCCAGTCGCGTAGCACGCGCTCGGGCTCGGTGGTGGCCACGCGCACGCGGTCGCCGTCGCGGGTCGCGGTGGCGACGCCGGGTAGCGCGCGCACGGTGATGTCGTCGAGCGTGGTGCGGGCGGTGATCGTGCGGTCGGGCAGGCAGGCGACCAGCCCGGCCGGGGTGTCCGCGGCGACCACGCGCCCGCGGTGCAGCACCACCACCTGGTCGGCGACCGCGGCGGCCTCCTCCACGACGTGGGTGGTGAGCAGGACGGCAGCGCCGGCGTCGCGGCGGGTGCCGATCGTGCGCCAGAACGCCTGCCGGGCGGCGATGTCGAGCCCGACGGTCGGTTCGTCGAGCAGCAGCAGGTCGGGCTGGCCGACCAGGGCCATCGCCAGCGCCACCCGCTGCTGCTGCCCGCCGGAGAGTTTCCCGGCCCGCCGGCGGGCGAGGTCGGCGATCCCGACCTCGGTGAGCACCGGGCCGGCCGCGCCCCTGCGGCGGCCGGCCCGGACTGCGGCGCCCTGCACCAGCTCGGCCACGGTGAGCGTGCTGGGGAACCCCATCGACTGCTGCACCACGCCCAGGTGGCGGCGGGTGGCGGCGCGCCGCGGGTCCTGCCCGCAGACCCGCACGTCGCCGTCCTGGGCCGCGAGCAGCCCGGTGGCGAGCCCCACCAGCGTCGTCTTGCCTGCCCCGTTCGGGCCGAGCAGCGCCACGCACTCGCCGGCGCGGACGGTCAGGTCCACACCGGCGAGTGCGGTGACGGCGCCGTAGCGGTGGCGCACCCCGTCGATCTCGAGCACCTCGGTCACCTCGGTCATGACGGCAACGGTGCCGGGCCCGCCGGCCGGGCGGCAGTGGATCTCGTCAGCACTCCGGTCTGACGAATGTCACGGCCGGCCTGGACTGTCAGGGGGAGCGGGCAGACTCCCCGCCATGGCCGAGCGTGTGCTGACCACCCGGGAACTCAACCGGGCCGTGCTCGCCCGCCAGCTGCTGCTGGAACGCTCCACGCTGGCCCCCGAGCGCGCCGCCGAGCGGGTGGCGGGCCTGAGGGTGTAAATCGGTGGGTCGGTCCGGAGGGCTCCGTTAGCCTCCTCGCATGCCTGGTTGACGCACTACTACTCCTAGGTCGGCTGTTCCGCCCCCGGCTCGCCCGCTCGTCCGTCGGATGCTCGGATGGGCTCTGTTGGCCGACGTCATGCCGATCTACCCGCTGTACGCGCTGCTGTTCACCGATTCAGGGTTGTCCGGCGCGGAGGTGTCGGCGCTC
Organism: Pseudonocardia aurantiaca; assembly: GCF_039526725.1. NCBI lineage: Bacteria > Bacillati > Actinomycetota > Actinomycetes > Pseudonocardiales > Pseudonocardiaceae > Pseudonocardia > Pseudonocardia aurantiaca. The sequence goes on along the minus strand of NZ_BAAAJG010000003.1, from coordinate 109,991 downwards.
TTCGCGATCTGGTCGGGCGTCGCGATCCTCACGGAGGTGCCCTCGGGCGCGCTCGCGGATCGGTTCTCCCGGCGCAACTGCCTCGTGCTCGCCGCGGTGTTCCAGGGCGCCGGGTACGCCGCCTGGATGCTCATGCCGAGTTTCGCCGGGTTCGCGCTCGGGTTCGTGCTGTGGGGTGTCGGCGGGTCGCTGGTGTCGGGCGCGCAGGAGGCGCTGCTCTACGACGGCCTCGCGGACGCGGGCGCCCAAGACCGGTACGCCCAGGTGAATGGGTGGGTCACGGCGGTCCAGCTGGGGGCGCAGGTCCCGGGGGCGGTGCTCGCCACCTCGCTGTTCGCGACCGGCGGGTACGCACCGGCCGGCTGGGCGAGTGTGGGTGTCTGCCTCGCGGCCGCCTTCGTCGCGTCGCGGCTGCCGGAGCCGCGCCGAGGCAGCACCCCGGACGACGAGAACGACGAGGATGACGCGGGCTACTTCGCCATCCTGCGGGCCGGCCTGGTCGAGGCTGCGCACCGGCCCGGCGTGCGTGGGGTCCTGGTGGCGGCGGCCGCGCTGTCGGCGTTCGACGCGGTGGAGGAGTACTTCCCGCTGATCCTCGCGGGTTGGGGGCTGCCGACGGCGATCATCCCCATCGCCGACCTGCCCATCGTGCTGGCCGGAATGGCCGGTGCGGCGCTGGCCGGCGCGGCGAGCCGGCTCGGCCCGTGGGCGCTCGGTGCCGTGCTCGGGGTTGCGATGCTGTTGTTCGGCGGGGCCGGCCTCGCCGACCACCCGGCAGGGCTGGTGGCGGTAGCCGTGTTCTACGGGATCTACCGGGCGGTGCTCGTCGTGGTGGATGCGCGACTGCAGGAGCGCCTCGAGAGCCGGTCCCGGGCCACGGTCACGTCGGTGGCGGGTGTCGGCGCCGAGGCGGCGACGTTCGGGATCTACGCCGCGTGGGCGCTCGGCGAAGTGCTGGTGGTGGCGGTGTTCGGACTGCTCCTCGCCATCGCCGTGCCGCTGCTGCTACGGGCTCCGAAAGCCGGACCCGACCCGGTGAGGAGCGGGTAGCGACGCCCCCGGGTGTCGCTACCCGCCGATGGAGAAGATGCGCGTGAGGCGCCCGTGATACGTGCTGTGGATCACCGGATGTATTTCGGTCAGTCCGCCCCTGGTGGGGTCCGGCGGGGCAGCGTCCTCACAGCGGGCCCTTCCAGCACGTTCCCGTCGACGTCGAAGCGCGAGCCGTGGCAGGGACAGTCCCAACTCGTCTCGGCCCCGTTGAACCGCACGAGGCAGCCGAGGTGCGTGCACCGCATCGAGACGGCGTGCAGCCCGCCGTCATTGTCGCGGTAGACCCCGGTGCGCTCTGCTCCCGAGCGCACCACCCCGGCCGAGCCGGGCGCGAGGTCGGCCGCCGACGTGATCTGGCCCGGGGCGAGCCGGTCCGCGACGAGGTCGGCGGCTACCTTCGCGTTCATCTTCGCGAGGCGGGGCAGGCCACGCGGGGAGAGCCGGTGCGGGCTGAAGACCTCGCTCCCGGCGCCGCCGGTGAGCTGCTCGGACAGCAGCATTCCGGCCATCGTTCCGCTGGTCAGGCCCCACTTCGCGTAGCCGGAGGCGACGTACATGCGCGCCGAGCCGGGTGTGTATGTGCCGATCACCGGGGTGTGGTCGTAGGAAATGGGGTCCTGCGCCGACCAGCGGTGCGTGACCACCTCCACGTCCCAGTGCTTGCGCGCGTGCTCCTCGACGGCGGTGTAGCGGGTGCGGTCGACCCCGCGAGCACCTGCCGGGTGGCTCTGCCCGAGCACGATCATGAGGTCGCCGGCGGAGCGGTAGGACCATGTCTCGTCGCCGGCTGTGATCGACATGGCGCGGGACGGCTCGCCGCGCACGCGCGTGGCGACGCAGTAGGAGCGGCTCACCTCCATGCGCGCGAAGTAGAGCCCGCGGTCCCACACGGGGTAGTGGGTCGCGACGACCACGCGGTCGCCCGTCAGCCGGCCATGCGTGGTCCCCACCTGCACGGGGTTGCCCTCGCGGACGCTCAGGGCACGGGTGTTCTCGAAGACCCGGCACCCTCCTCCGTCGACGGCAGCCGCGATGCCACGTAGGTACTTCACAGGGTGGAACTCCACCTGGTCGCCCAGCCGCACCGCCCCCGACACGGGGTAGGGCAGGTCGACGTCGGCGGTCATCGTCACGTGGAACCCGGCGTGTGTGGCGGCCTCGTACTCCTGCTCGATCTCCGGAAGGTCCGCGTCCTGCACCGCCACCGTGAGGGCATTGCGGCGCACGAGGTCACAGTCGATGTTCTCGGCCGTGGCCAGCCCGGCCACCATCTCGACGGCGGCGAGGCTGCGCACGGCGTACTCGTCGGCCACGGCGGACCCGCGGGTGCTGCTGATGCTCGACAGCATCGTCGACTGCAGCGCGGTGACCTTGGCCGTGTTGTTGCCGCTCACGCCCGCACCCACCTGGCCGGCCTCGGCCACTGCCACACGCACGCCCTTCCGCTTCAGGAGCAGGGCCGTCGTCAGGCCGGTGATGCCACCGCCGAGCACGAGCACGTCGAACGAGCGCTCGTCGGTTGGCGGCGGATAGGTGATCGCCGACAGCGCGGCGAGCCAGAGCGACTGCTCCGCGGTGGTGGTGGGTGACAACGGGCCCTCCGTTGGGTCGGGTGCCGTTCTTCTACCCATGCACCTGTGGCGTCAACCGGTGCCGTTGTCCGGTTCGTCCGAAGGCTCGACCTCGGAACAGCGCAGCCGGTACTCGCCGCCGTGGCCTGCCACCTCGTGCAGGTCGTAGTGGTGCACGATCTTCGGCCCGTCGTGCAGGTGGATGTACCGGACGGTGCCGGGCGCAGGCTCGGCGGGCTCGCGGGTGTGCACCCTGCCGTCGAGCGGACCGCCGACGAACCAGTAGACGTCGCGGCCGCCCGCGAGCGAGGCCTCTTCCGCGGTCACGTCCCACGCCCCCTCTGGAGGAGCTCCAGCATCGCCGGGAGCTCGAAGAAGGTGGCCGTGGCAATCGCGGACTGGTTGCCCTGATGCGGGTCGGCGCCGGCGTCGAGAAGCGCGGTGACGGCCTCGCGGCTCTGCTTGAAGACCGCGGCGGTCAGCGCTGTCTGACCGCGCTCGTTCTCACGCGCAGGGTCGGCCCCACGCGCGAGCAGCGCCGCGACGGTGTCGGGATGCCCGTGGTAGGCCGCGAGCATCAGCAGCGTGTCGCCCTTGTCGTTCGTGAGGTTCACCGGCACGCCGGCATCGACGTAGGCAGCTAGCTCCTCGCTGTGGCCGTCGCGTGCGAGGTCAAACATCCGGTGCGCGAACGCCACTGTCTCGGCGTCCAGACCGCCCGGGTCGGTGGGATGCTCCGGGTCCACGCCGAACACGGTACGTGCGGAGCGCGGGTGTGTCTGCCCGTGCCGAACGGGAACCTGCGGCCGTCGCCGCGGTCGCTGTCGACGTGGTCGGGGTCAGGCCGGGTCGGTCAGGAACGCCGTCGCCGCCGAGGCGAGGTAGCCGGGGTCCTGCACCCCGCACAGCTCCCGCGCCGAGTGCATCGAGAGCACCGGGATGCCCACGTCGACCGTCCGGATACCCAGCCGCGTCGACAGGATCGGGCCGACCGTCGAGCCACACGGCACGGTGTTGCGGCTGACGAACACCTGGGTCGGCACGCCCGCGTCGCGGCACGCCCGCTGCCAGGCCGCCGCCCCCGGCGCGTCGGTGGCATAACGCTGGTTGGCGTTCACCTTCAGTGCCGGACCGCCGTTCGGCACCGACCGGTGCGTCGGGTCGTGGTGGCCGAGGTAGTTGGGGTGCGCCGCGTGCGTGACGTCCACCGAGAGGCAGCGCGATGTCGCGAACGCCGCGCCGCGCGCGTCGAATCCGCCTGCGAGGCGCGTGAGCACGGTTTCGAGCAGCGGTCCGGCCGCGCCCGTCGCCGAGCTGCTGCCGACCTCTTCGTGGTCGAAGCCGACGAACACCGGGATCACCCCGGCAGCGTTGTCAGCCGCGGCCAGGAGCGCGCCGAGCCCGGCGTGCACGGAGGCGAGGTTGTCCAGCCGCGGGGCGGCCAGGAGCTCCTCCTCCTCACCGAGCCGCGCCGGCGGGCTGACGTCGTGCACCACGAGGTCGTGCGCCGCCACTTCGTCCGGGTCGACGTCGACCTCGCCGGCCAGGAACTCGATCAGGTCGCCCTCGCTCGCGGCGCCGAGACCCCAGACCGGCAGCAGGTGCTGCTGCGCGTCGAGCGTGAGGCCCTGGTTCACCTGGCGATCGAGGTGGATGGCCAGCTGTGGCACCCGCATCAGCGGCCGGTGCACGTCCACCAGCACCGTGGTGCCGTCGTAGAGCGCGAGCCGGCCGGCGAGCCCGAGGTCGCGGTCCAGCCACGAGTTCCACAGCGCCCCTCCATAGACCTCGACGGCCACCTGCCGCCACCCGGCCGTCCCGATGTCGGGGCGCGGCTTGACCTTCAGGGTGGGCGAGTCGGTGTGCGCCGCGAAGATCCGCATGGGGGTGCCGGGCGGGGCGCCCTCCGGCACGAACCAGGCCAGCAGCGTGCCGTCCCGCACCAGGTAACGGCCGCCAGGACCGTCGTCCCACCGCCCCGCCTCCGGCTGCTCGGTGAAGCCGGCGGCTGCGAGCCTGCTGACGCCCTCGGCCACAGCGTGGTACGGCGTCGGAGCGGACGTGATGAAGGCGGCGAGGTCCTGCGCGAGATCGGTCATCAGAGGCATCCTCTCTCACGTGTCCCGGGAGGAGTTCGACGTGGTCGTCGTTGGCGCGGGCTCCGCAGGCTGCGCGCTCGCCGGCCGGCTGACCGAGAATTCCGGTCGCCGTGTGCTGCTGCTGGAGGCCGGGCCCGCCGACACGTCCGCTGACGTGCTCGACGCGGCGTCGCTCGCCGCCACCCGGCCCGGCCACCCACGCAACTGGGCGTACGCGGCGGAGCTGCGGCCCGGTGTGCATGCCCTGGTGCCGCGCGGGCGGGTGCTCGGCGGTTCGAGCGCGATCAACGGCGCCAACTGGATGCGCGCCACCCCCGCCGACGCCGACGGGTGGGACGCCCCCGGCTGGACATGGGCCGACATGCTCCCGCTCTACGTGCGTTCCGAGCACGACCGCGACCTCCCCGGCGACCCGTGCCACGGCGACCGCGGACCAGTACCCGTCCGGCGGCCGGCGGGGCAGTTGCTGCACCCCGCGGCCGCACGCTTCCTCGCCGCTGCAGAACGCCTCGGTTACCCGGCCGAGCCGGACAAGAACGCCGGGTCCCCGCCCGGCGCCGGGTTGGTGCCGAGCAACAGCGTCGACGGGGTGCGGACCAGCGCGGCGCGCGCCTACCTCGGCAGAGAGCGCCCGAACCTTGTCGTGCGGACCGATGCCACGGTGGCCCGCGTCGTTCTTGACGGGGACCGGGCCCGAGGCGTCGCCCTGCTCGACGGCACGGTCGTCGGGGCGGGGGAGGTGGTGCTCGCGGCGGGTGCGGTCGCGAGCCCGCACCTGCTGATGCTGTCCGGGATCGGCCCGCCCGACGACCTGCGTGCCGCGGGCGTGCCCGTCATCCGTGAGCTGCCTGAGGTGGGGCGGGGCTTCACCGACCACCCCGCCGTGTTCGTCCCCTTCACCACCTCCGACCCGCCTGCCCACCCGCACGCCCCCGGCAGCCAGGCGGCGCTCGACATGGACGCGGGCGCCGACCCCGCCGGCGACGTCGAGGTGCTGTTGTTCGTCCGCCCGTTCGAACCGGGTGGTGACCTGCATCTGATGTGCCTGCTCCAGCACCCCGACAGCCGCGGCACGCTGACGCTCACCTCGGCCGACCCGCGCGTCCGTCCCCGGATCGAGTATGGCTACCTGCGCACGGAACACGACCGCCGCAGGCTGCGGCACGCCATCCGGACGGGAGCCGAGCTGCTGCGGGCCGGGCTCGGCACGCGCACCGCGCCCGGCGCCGACGTCCTCGGCACCGACCACGCGCTGGACGGGTGGATCAAGGCTCACCTCGGTACGGCCGTGCACCTGAGCGGCAGCGCCGCCATCGGGCGGGTGGTGGACGCCGAGCTGCGGGTGCACGGCGTGGCCGGGCTGCGGGTGGCTGACACCTCCGTGCTCCCGGTTGTGCCCCGGCGGGGCACGGCGGCCACGGCGGTGGCGATCGGGGAGAAGGCGGCGGAGCTGTTGTGGGCCTGACGCGGCCGTACTTCAGGGCTGGTTTCCGACAGCACCGTGCGAGTGGCAGGCGAGGATCTCGCGGTGCAGGTCCAGCAGGCGGCACCCGTTCGGCGAGCGCAGGACGGTCTCGGCGTCGGGCAGGTTGACCCCGCCGTTGAAGTGGACGGTGCTCGGTGGCATGACGGGCTCCTCGGGGCAGGGGACGGGCTTTCAGATGGGAAAGGTGTCAGGAACGCGCGTACACGGGGCTCGCCGCCGCCGTGCCGGGTGTCGCGCGGACGGCTGCGGAGGCGGCCAGCGCGAGGAGGAGCAGGCCTGCGCAGATGTAGGCGGAGATCTGCACGCCCAGCGTCATCGCCTAGCGGGCGGCCTGCGCCGCGGCTGCGGTCGCCGGGTCTGCGGCCAGCGCCGGGGATCGCGGCTCCGGCGCTGTCGGTGACAGCGCCGGTGAGCGGCTCGACCTGGGCGTCCGGCACGCCGGCGCCGGGGAGCAGGCCGCGCAGGCCGGTGCCGAGGCTGGTGAAGAAGACGGTGGTGAGCAGCGCGATGACGAGGGCGGAGCCGAGCTCGCGCACGGCGCTCTGGATGCCGGCGCCCTGGCCGCTGCGCTCTGCCGGGACGTCGGCGAGCGCGACGTTGGTGACCTGGGTGGTGGCGAACCCGACCCCGACGCCGTGGCCGAACAGGGCGAGCGCGATCAGCCACCACGCGCTGTCGGCGGCCACCAGCCCCAGGCCGACGAGCCCGAGGACCGCAGGTCTTCGATCACCGGGGCGGGGGAGGAGTTCTTCGGACCGCTCGCCGAGCGCATGGAGGCGATGCTCACGCAGTACAGCGAGGAGCAGATCCTCCAGTTCGAGGCGTTCCTCGAACACCTGAAGACGACCATGGCCGGCGTGCTCGAGGACCTCGCCCGGGAGACAGCCGGGGTTCGTGACGGGAGCGGGCACTCGCGGCGTGACGGGCAGAATCGTCAGGTCAGGAATCCGGCGTCCAGGCACCGCCCCAGCGGGGCGAACAGCTCCTCGCGGCGGGCGGCCAGCTCGTCGAGGGTGAGCCAGGCGATCTCGGTGGCCTTCTCCGGCTCCATCACCCGCAGCTCACCGCCGGTCCGGGAGCACGCCACGAAGAGCGTGACGTAGTGCCTGCCGATCTCCGGCATCGGATCGTCCGTGAAGCCCAGCCGCCGCGTCGCCGTCACAACCAGGCCGGTCTCTTCGGCCACCTCGCGCACGGCCGTGCGCTCGGGCGACTCGCCGAACTCCTGGTGCCCGCCCGGCAGCCCCCACGTGCCTGCCCCGTGCGTCCCGGCGCGGCCCATGACGAGCACCCGCCCGGCTTCGACGATCACCGCTCCGACCCCGACCTGAACCCGCGTCACCGACCTATGCTCGCCCGAGTGACCGGCAACCCGTTCCTCGCCCCCAGCCCGCTCCCGTTCGAGTTCCCGGACTTCGACGCGATCAGGGAGGAGCACTTCCGGCCGGCGTTCATCGCAGGGATGGCCGAGCAGCGCGCCGAGGTGGACGCGATCACGGCTGATCCGGGGCCTGCGACGTTCGAGAACACGATCGTTGCGCTGGAGGGTTCCGGCGCGGTGCTGCAGCGGGTGTCGCGGGTCTTCTTCTCGCTGGTCAGCTCGTGCAGCACGCCGGGGATCCGGGAGATCGAGGCCGAGGTGGCGCCGCAGCTGGCCACGCACGCCGACGCCATCACGCTGGACGCGAAGCTCTTCGCCCGCATTGAGGCGCTCTTCGCCGCGCGCGACGACCTGGGTCTCGACCCGGAGTCGCTGCGCCTGCTTGAGCGCTACCACCGCGACGCCGTGCGGGCCGGTGCGCGGCTCGGAACGGCGGAGCAGGAGCGGCTGCGGGCGCTGAACGCCGAGCTGTCGGCGCTCTCCACCGAGTTCGGGACGAGGCTGCTGGCCGGCGCGAACGACGCCGCCGTGCTCGTCGAGGACCCCACACAGCTCGACGGGCTGGCCCCGGACGCGGTGTCCGCCGCCGCGAGGGCTGCTGCCGACCGCGGGCACGAGGGCGCCCATCTGCTGACGCTCGTGCTCTCGACCGGCCAACCCGCGCTCTCGTCGCTGACCGACCGCGGGATCCGCGAGCGGCTGCATACGGCGTCGGTCACGCGTGGGCTCGGCGGCGAACACGACACCCGGAAGGTCCTGGTGCGGCTGGCCCTGCTCCGGGCCGAGCGTGCGCAACTGCTGGGGCACCCGCATCACGCGTCGTGGGCGGTGGAGATCGGCACGGCCGGCACGGTCGACGCGATCGACGCGATGCTCGGCAAGCTGGCCCCGATCGCCGCGGCGAACGCCCGCGCCGAGGCCGCTGAGCTGTCGGCGGCCGCCGGCTTCCCCATCGAGGCGTGGGACCGCGCCTTCTATGCCGAACGCGTCCGCCGCGAGCGCTTCGACCTCGACACCGCGGCGCTGCGCCCGTACTTCGAACTGGACCGCGTGCTGCACGACGGGGTCTTCCACGCGGCCGGGCGGCTCTACGGGCTGCGGTTCGCCGAGCGCCACGACCTCCCGCTGTACCACCCGGACGTCCGGATCTTCGACGTGTTCGACGAGAACGGGCAGCTCGGCCTCTTTGTCGCCGACTTCTACGCCCGCGACTCCAAGCGCGGTGGCGCCTGGATGAACTCGTTCGTCGCGCAGTCGCGCCGGCTGGGCACCAAGCCGGTGGTGCTCAACACCCTCAACATCGCCAAGCCCGCTGACGGCGAGCCGACCCTGCTGACCGTCGACAACGTCCGCACGCTGTTCCACGAGTTCGGCCACGCGCTGCACGGGCTGTTCTCCGACGTGCAGTACCCGACGTTCTCCGGAACGGCCGTGCCGCGCGACTTCGTCGAGTACCCGTCGCAGGTCAACGAGATGTGGCTGGACGAGCCGGAGATCCTCGCCAACTACGCCCGCCACCACGAGACCGGCGAGCAGCTGCCTGCCGAGCAGGTGGCGCGGCTGGCGGAGTCGCGGCGTTTCGGGGAGGGCTTCGCCACCACCGAGTACCTGGCCGCCGCCCTTCTCGACCAGGCGTGGCACCGGCTGGCCCCCGGCGCGGAGATGGCCGACGTCGAGCGGTTCGAGGCAGAGGCGATCGAGGCTGCCGGGGTGGCGGTGCCCACGGCGCCTCCGCGCTACCGCAGCACGTACTTCAACCACATCTTCGGCGGCGGGTACAGCGCCGGGTACTACTCCTACATCTGGAGCGAGGTGCTCGACGCCGACACCGTGGAGTGGTTCGGGGAGAACGGCGGGCTGCGCCGGGAGAACGGCGACACGTTCCGCCGCGAGCTGCTCTCCCGCGGCGGAGCGGTGGATCCGATGGAGGCCTACCGCGCGTTCCGTGGCCGCGACCCGGAGCTGGCGCCGCTGCTGACCCGCCGCGGCCTGAGCGGCGGCTGATCAGGAACCGAACCAGCCGGGCACGTCGAGGCGGAATGCGCCGGCGGGAACCACCGTGCGCAGGTCCGACTCCAGTGCGCGCACCCGGTCGGTCCCCAGTGCCTGCGCCCACCTCGTCCGCAGCTCCTCGAACACGGCCGCCGAGCGAGCCAGCGCGTCCAGGCCGTGCGGCGTGAGCCGCACGAGCTTGCGCCGCGCGTCGGTCTCGTCGGGGATGCGCTCGGCGTAGCCGAGCTCGGTGAGCCGGTCGACGGTCTTGCCCGCTGCCTGTTTGGAGACGCCGAGGCGGCGGCCCACCTCGCTGGCGGTGGCGCCGTCGGGGCCGATCGCCTGCATGGCGAACCCGTACGCGGGCCGCACATCCGGGTGGCCCTGGCGGGCCAGCTCAGCGTGGAGCTCGTCGATCAGCGAGCGGAAGCCGGCGAAGAGCAGGAGGGGGAGCATCCAGCCGGGTTGGTCCGCGGGATCAGCCATGGCTAAATTCGACAACCAGGTTTACGGTATGGTCAACCATGTTGTCGAGCTTAGGAGTTTTCGTGAGCACCCACTTCCCCGACCACACCGTCGAGTCCGCTCCGGCCGAGGCCCGCCGGTCCATGGAGAGCACGACGCGCCGCCTCGGCTATCTCCCGGCCGGGGTCGCCCGCCTCGCCTCCTCGCCCCAGCTGCTGGACGGGTTCCTACGGCTCAGCGGTCTGTTCGAGAGCACGACACTCGACCCGCTCGCCCGCGAGACCGTGATCTTCACGATCGCCACGCGCAACGGCTGCCACGTCTGCGTGGCGATGCACACCGCGAAGCTCGCGCAGCTGGGCGCGAGCGAGGAGCTGATCGACGCGCTGCGCGCCGGCCTGCCGCTCGCCGATCCGCGGCTCGAGGCCGTGCGCGTGTTCACTGTCGACGTGCTCGCGACGGCGGGCGCCGTGGGGCCGGCCGCGATGGACGCCTTCCTGGCGCACGGCTTCACCGCCCGCAACGCGCTGGAGGTCGTCATGGGGATCGGCGTCTACACGATGTCGACGTTCGCCAACCGGATGACCGACGCGCCGCTGGACGAGCCACTGGCACCGTTCGCGTGGGACGCGGCCTGAGCGATCCGATCAGAGATCAGCCAACGGCCGGCTCGGGAGCCTGCCGACGCGTCCGGCGCCGGTGCAACAGCACCATGACCCCGTCCGCGAGCAGTCCCCAGAACGCCGAGCCGATCCCCAGGAACCCGACACCGGCGGCGGTCACCACGAACGTGACGGCTGCCGCCTCCCTTCCGTCCGGTTCGGCGACGGCGGACGCGATCGCCCCGGCCAGCGCCCCGAGCAGCGCAAGCCCGGCGACCGCCGCCACCAGCACCGGCGGCGACAGCAGGATCAGCGCGGTGGCGAGCCCGAGCACGGCGAGGCCGACACCTGCGGTGACCGACGCGATCCAGCGCCGTCCGGTGTCGGGCCCTGCGTCCGGGCCGGCCGCCAGCGCGGCGCTGATGGCTGCCAGGTTCACCGCGTGGCCGCCGAAGGGTGCGCCCGCCACCGTGGCCAGCCCGGTAGCCGAACTGGGCGAGCACGGCCATTCCAGGAACGTTCTGGGACGCCATCGTCACGAGGAAGAGCGGGATCCCGACGCTCACGAGTGTGGCCGGATCGAAGACGGGCGGGGTCCAGACCAGCACCGGCGCGATGTCGGTGTCTCCAAGGCCGGGACCGGTGACGGCGATCAGGACGACGGCTACGGCCAGAGCGGCGGGCACCGCCCATGGGCGCGCGAAGCGACCGACCACCGCCCACACGACGATCACCGGCGCGGCCAGCATCGGCACCTCGGCCAGGGCGCGGACCGGCGCCAGGCAGAGGTCGAGCAGTACCCCGGCGAGCATCGCCCCAGCGACGGGGACCGGGATGGCGGCGATCAGCCTGCCCAGGGGCGGGACGCACGCGACCACCACCACGAGCGCGCCCGCGAGCAGGAACGCCCCGACAGCGGCGGGAAACCCGCCCGGCGGCGTCCCGGCTGAGATGAGCAGCGCGGCACCTGCACGCGGTCGCTGCGGCCCGTGATCTCCCGCTGACGACCCTGCTCAGCGCTCCGCCGAGTACCAATCAGGGGCGCGGCGGTCGAGATGGGGCTGCTCCGGGTGTTCGACGACGGCCAGGTGACCTACGAGCTGTACCGGATGCGGATCCCGGCAGGTCTCGCGCAGGAGTCACCGCCACACCACGCGGACGTGACGGAGCACGTCACCGTGTTCGCCGGCGTGCTGGAGACCGGGCCCATCGACCGGCCATTGCGGGCAGAGCCGGGGGAGCACGTCGAGTGGACAGCCGACGTCCCGCACGGCTACGCGGCGGTGGGTGACTCCGACGTGCTCGCGAGCGTCCTGATCCGCTACCCGCGGCCGGTCAGCTCCACGTGATCCGCGCCCGCTCCCGCCACAGCGCGAGCACTGCAGCCGCCGACCGAAATGTGGAGACCCCCGCCCGGCCGCGGAGCTAGGCTCGGGTCGTGATCCTCTGAGCTCGAGCCACGTTCGCAGTCCGCCGCGCCCCTCGACCCTCGGAGGTCCCCGTGTCCAAGTCCGTTCAGCCCGAGTCCGTTCAATCCCAGCCCGTTAAGTCCAAGCCCGTTCAGCCCAGCCCGTCCGCGGAGCCCGCGCCGGTCGCCGATGTGGCCGGTGAGTCGGCCGCTCCGGCCGAGGCCGCCGAGAACGAGACCGCGCTCCCGCTCAACCGCGCCGAGCGCCGCGCCAAGGCCCGTAAAGCCGTACCGTCGCACGTCGGACCGCGCCAGGAGCAGGAGCGCCAGGTCCGCGGCGCCCGCGCCCGAACGAAGCGGGCCCGCTGACCGGAATTCCGGCTGCCGCGCCCGCGTTCGGACAGGGTGTCTCCGCAGGTCGAGCTCTCGTTGTTGGATCGTTCCCGCATCAGAGCGGGGGAGCCGGACGTGGCCGCACTACGCCACACGGTGAAGCGCGCCGAGCGTGTGGAGCGGCTCGGCTACCACCGGTTCTGGGTGGCCGAACACCGCGCGGTGCCCGGCATCGCGAGCGGCAGCCCACCGGTGCTGATGGCCGCTGTTGCGGCCCGTACCGGGAGCATCAGGGTCGGTTCCGGCGGGGTGATGCTGCCCAACCATCAGCCGCTCGTCGTCGCCGAACAATTCGCGATGCCGGAGGACGAACTGCTGGTGTCCACCTCGACGTTCGACCACGCGGCGCTGGCCGAGTCGGACGCGAGGCTCGCTCGCCTGCTGTCGGTGGGCTGACTGGCCAGAACGCGCCCGGAACACACCAGTCCCGCCCGGTGGGGAGCGCCGGGCGGGACTGATGTGCGGAATCCTGGGTGCAGGCTTCTACCGGTAGATCCGCATGTAGTCGACGTACATCTCGGTGGGCTGGGGCGAGCCGCCGTCCGGGAAGTAGTCGAGCTGGATCGTGGGGTGCAGCTTGCCGCCCGGCAGCGTCTTGGCGTCGGTGCTCTCGAACCACTTCTCGCCATCGATGTAGCCGGTCATGCGCCCGTCCACCCACTCGACGGCGTAGTTGTGCCACTGGGTGATGTCGATCGTCTTGTGTGCGTACTCCTGCTCGCTGCCGTAGTGCAGGAAGAAGGAGACCTTGTCGGATGCGCTGGTCGTCTCGGCGAAGTCGGTCTCGCCGTTCCCCGACCCGCCGGTCTCGGGCCAGAGGATCAGCACCGGGTGGTACTGGTCGTCGCCCTTGGGGAATCGGGCACGCATCTCCCACTTGCCGAAGCGCTGGTCGTCGGCCCAGGCCATGCCGCCGGTGTTGCCCTTCGAGTCGCCCCGGATCACCAGCGAGCCGTTCTCGATGCTGATCGCATCGGACGTGCGGCGGCCGTTGCCGGCGTGACCCGCCCCGTTGTAATCGGTCCACTTCGGGCTCTTGCTGCCGTTGAACTCGTCGGAGGCGACGAGCGTCCAGCCCTTTACCGTCGCGGCCTGCCGTCCGTCGTTGGTCGGTGGCGGTGGTGGCGCCGCGCGGGGCGCCGGTGCGCGGGTCGTGGGGGAGGGGCGTGGCGGGGCCGAGGCCTCGGTCGTGGCCGGCGGCGGGGGGACCGTCGTCGGGAGCGCCTCTGGTGTCGGCTGGGGGGTGGGTACCTCCACTGTCGTCGGCTCGGTGCGGACGATCGCGTTGCTCAACTCCTGGGCCGCCAGCGAGTCCTCTTCGGCCGGGCGCGCGAGCGTGGCAACCGTCGTCGCGATGAGCATCACGGTGGCACCGACTGCCAGTGGGGCCAGTCGGCGGGTCATGGAACGCTTGGGGAGCGGGTCCCGCGTCACCACGGCCTCGACGTCACGGGCCGGGAGCCGGTGCCGCCCGGTTCCCGTCACGGTGCTCGAGTCGTGTTCTGCGGTGATCCTTGCGATCAGCTCGGTCGGGGATTCCGAGCGCTCGCCCGCAGCGGAGGTCATCCGTCGCATGAGCCGAGACGATAGGGAGAGTTGCGCGCCGTGATCACCAACCTGAGAGTCGAGGTTGCTCATCCGCGCCCAGGGGTCGCCCATACGCGCCGGAACGCACCCGATCGGTGTGTCCAGCAGTCGCCTGTAGTCCTTTCGGGCTAACCCTGCTCTCAGCTCATGGCCCTGACTACCGCTCGTCCGGGTGATGTCGCTCCGTTAGCCGATTGTTATCGGTGGCTCCTTCGGGGAAGCTGAGACGCGATGCTCCCCGCTGCTCCCCCGGGGGGTGCGTCCTCGTACGTGTCGGCACCGCCGTCGGCGCGTGTGTCCGTGCCCCCAAACGATCATGTCCTGTTGGCGCTGCCTCCCACAGCCGCGTCCGCTTCCGTGCTGCGCAGCCTGCGGTCAGAAGGTGTGTCCGTCAGCCCGGTCAGCGACGGCATCGGCGTGCTCGACGCCGTGCGGGCCCGCGACCCCGCTTTGATCGTGCTGGACGTCGAGCTGCCGGGCCCGGAACAGGGCGCCGTGCTCGCCGCGCTCCAGACCGAGGTGCCGAACGTGCCGGTCATCGCGGTCACGTCGCGGGAACGGCGGGCCGGCCTGATCGGCCAGCTGCGCGCCGACCGCGACGACTATGTGGTGCGCCCCTTCGCCGTCGACGAGCTCGCCGCCCGGATCCGGCTGCGGCTGCGGCTCGGGCCGCCGGCCGAGAACGGCGTGCTGCGCCACGGAGTGCTCACCGTCGACACGGAGTTCGGTGACGTCACGGTGGACGGGCAGGGGGTGTCGCTGTCGCCCACCGAGTACGCCTTGCTGATGGCGCTCCTAACGGCGCCCGGCGAGATCGTCCCGCCCGACCGGCTCGCGCGTGAGGTCTGGTCGGAGCCCGCGTCGGCGAACCTCATACAGGTCTACATCTCCTATCTCCGGCGCAAGATCGGGGCGGAGCGCATCCGCACGGTGCGTGGCGAGGGATACGTGCTGGAGGCCTGAGAAACACCCGGAAGCGTCCGATCAGTGCTGGACGGCGCCCGGCCGGGTGGTCATGGTCCGCTCAGGGTGCGTCCTGCGTCACACCGTGCTACCCAGTGCCCATACGGGTCGCTGGGGCGGCGGCCCTGAGGACAGTCGGGAGCAGGACATGACCATCACCGGCATCATCACGGCCATCGTCATCGGCGCGATCATCGGTTTGCTCGGGCGGCTCGTCGCTCCCGGCAAGCAGAACATCCCGATCTGGCTGACGGTCCTGGTCGGCATCGTGGCCGCGTTCATCGGTACATGGATCGCCGGCTTCTTCGGTGTTGCCGACACCCGCGGAATCGACTGGATCGAGCTGATCCTGCAGGTCGTCGTCGCCGCGATCGGTGTCACCGTCGTCGCCGGGATCTACGGACGGCGCGGCGTCAGGCACTGACCCGGCCGCACGTCGGGCAGCGGCCCGGTCCCGACCAGGGGCCGGGCCGCAGTCGTTCCTGAACGGCCTAGAGCTCGTTAGCCCGCGAACGACTGCGCGGCTGCCAGGAAAGCGTCGTTCTCCTCGGGCGTCGAGATCGTGACGCGCACGCCGTCAGGGTGGAACGGGCGGACGATGACCTTGTGGTCCATGCAGTGCGCCGCGAACGGGGCGGTGCGCTCGCCGAGTGCAAGCCACACGAAGTTCGACTGCGTGGGCGGCACGGTGTAGCCGGCGTCCAGGAGCGCATCCCGCACCCGCACCCGCTCCTCGATCGCCACGGCGCAGCTCGCGAGGAGCGCGTCGGCGTCGTCGAGTGCCGCGATCGCCGCAGCCTGGGCCACGCTGTTCACGCTGAACGGCGAGCAGACCTTGCGCAGCGCCGTCGCTGTCTCCTCCGAGCCGATCGCGTAGCCGACCCGCAGCCCGGCGAGCCGGTAGGCCTTGGAGAACGTGCGCAGCACAACCAGGTTCGGGTGCGCGTCGATCAGGTCCATCCCGTCGACGACGTCCGGGTCGGTGACGTACTCGTGGTAGGCCTCGTCCAGCGCCACCAGCACATCCGGCCCCACCGTAGCGAGCAGGCGCTCCATCTCGGCCCGGGTCACCGCGGTGCCCGTCGGGTTGTTCGGGCTGCAGACGAACACCAGCCGCGTCTTCGGCCCGACCGCGGCGGCCATCGCGTCGATGTCGTGCCGGAAGCCCGCGTCCAGGGGGACGGTCCGGATCGTTGCTCCGCCGATCTGCGTGACGATCGGGTAGGCCTCGAACGACCGCCAGGCGAACACCACCTCGTCGGAAGGATCGTGGCAGGTGGCCTGCACGAGCTGCTGGCAGAGGCTGACCGACCCGCAGCCGACGGCGATGCGCTCCGGAGCCACCTTCAGCGCGTCGGCGAGGCGGCTGGTGAGGCTCGTCACGGCGAGGTCGGGGTAGCGGTTGCCCGCCGTCGCCGCCTCGGCGATCGCGGCCAGCACGGGCGGCGTGGGCGGCAGCGGCACCTCGTTGCTGGCCAGCTTGATCGCCCCCGGGATCGTCTTCCCCGGGACGTACGCGGGGAGGGTTTCGAGGTCAGGGCGGATCAGTGCCATGCCCGCCACGGTAGCGCCGCCCGGACCGGTGGCCGCCACCCAGCCGTGTCACGCTGTGACCATGACCGAGATCCGGACGGAAACCGTGCCCCTGGTCGACGGCAGCGCGCTCCGGCTCACCGTCTCCGAGCCGGTCAGCGCGGTCCGCGGGGGGATCGTGGTGCTGCATGAGGCCCGCGGCGTCACCGACGCGGTGCGCGGCCTGGTGCACGGCCTGGCGGGGGACGGCTGGCTCGCTGTCGCCCCGCACCTGTACCACCGTGACGGCGCTGACGAGCTCGACGGCGCCGAAGAGGAGGTCCAGCAGCAGGTCGACCGGCTCGAGTTCGAGCAGGTGATGGCTGACACGGACACGGCGTTCGGCTGGCTCGCCGAGCGAGACATCAGCGCCGACCGAATGGGCGTCATCGGCTTCGACCTCGGCGGATCGGTCGCGCTCCTGGTGGCGGCCAAACGCACGCTCGGTGCCGCCGTCACGGTCGCAGGCGAGAGTGTCGCCAAGGCCCCGTCCCGTGGGCTGCAGACGCTGATCGAAGCCGCTCCCGGTATCACGTGCCCGTGGCTCGGGATCTACGGCGAGACGGCCGACGGTGTGCCGGATCCAGAGATCGGCGAGCTGCGCGAGGCGGCGGCGTCGTCCGAGATCGCGACCGACGTCGTGGTCTATCCGCGGCGCGGGCACCGCTTCGACGACGATCCCGAGATCGCCGCGGACGCCTGGCACCGCACGCTCAACTGGTTCGACTCGCACCTGCGCTGACGCCGCCGCCGCCCACACGATTGCGGGAGCCCTCGTGTGGGCCCACCACATCTGCCGCCGGCGTGACCTGGGTGGCAGGCCCCTGGCGCCGCGGTGGCGCGGCTTGCATCCTGAGCGGCATGGCCGAGATCCCCGACGTCCTGTGGACTCCCGACTCCCAGCGCTCCGGCCCGCTCGCGGAGTTCACGTCGTGGGTGCGTGAGCACCGCGGGGTGGACGCCCCGGACTACGCCGCTCTGCACACCTGGTCGGTCACCGACATCGAGGGCTTCTGGTCCGCCGTCGCCGAGTTCCTCGGCGTCCGGTTCCACGACCGGCCGCGTGCGGTGCTGGGCAGGCGGGAGATGCCGGGAACGGAGTGGTTCCCCGGCGCCACGCTCAACTACGCGGAGCACGCGCTCGCTGACGGACCCGGTCGCGCCGACGGCGACCTCGCGGTCGTCTTCGCGCGGGAGGACGGGCTGGAGCGCGAGGTCACCTACGGCGAGCTGCGCGATCTCGTGGGCCGGACGCGCGCCGGACTCGTCCGGATCGGGGTGGGGCGGGGCGACCGGGTTGTCGCGCTGGCGCCGAACTCCGTCGAGACCCTAGTGACCTTCCTCGCCGCGGCGAGTCTGGGCGCTACCTGGTCGTCCTGCTCCCCGGACTTCGGCGCCCGCGCCGTGCACGACCGCTTCGCCCAGATCGAGCCGGTCGTCCTGTTCGCCGTGGACGGCTACGTCTACGGCGGCAAGCGGTTCGACATCCGCGCGAACGTCGACGCGCTGCGCGCCCAGCTCCCGTCGCTGAAGGCGACCGTGTTGGTCCCGTACCTCGACGCGGACGCGACGCTGGACGGCGTTGTTGCCTGGGCCGACCTCACCGCCGAGCCGGCTCCGCTCGCGTTCGAGTCGGTGCGGTTCGACCACCCGCTGTGGGTGCTCTACTCCTCGGGCACCACCGGCCTGCCCAAGGGAATCGTCCACGGCCACGGCGGCATCGTCTGCGAGCATCTCAAGGCCCTGCGCCTGCAGATGGAGCTGGGGCCCGGCGAGCGGTTCTTCTGGTTCACCACCACCGGCTGGATGATGTGGAACTTCCTCATCGGCGGCCTGCTCGTCGGCGCCACGGTCGTCCTGTTCGACGGCAACCCCGGCCACCCTGACCTCGGCGCGCTGTGGCGGCTCGCCGACCGGCACCGCGTCACCTACTTCGGGACGTCGGCGCCGTTCATCCAGGCGAGCCTCAAGTCCGGCCTGCGCCCGCGCGAGCAGAACGACCTCGCGGCGCTGCGTGCGATCGGTTCCACGGGCGCGCCGCTCTCGGTTGAGGGTTTCCGCTGGGTCGGAAATGCCATCGGTGACCACGTCCAGATCTGCTCGGTGTCCGGCGGCACCGACGTCTGTGCCGCGTTCGTCGGCTCCGCCCCGAACGTGCCCGTCTGGCTCGGCGAGATCTCCTGTGCCTCGCTCGGCGCCGCCGTCGTGGCGTACGACGAGAAGGGGGAGGAACTCGTCGACGAGGTGGGCGAGTTGGTGATCACCAGCCCGATGCCGTCGATGCCGGTGGCGTTCTGGAGCGACCCGGACGGTACCCGCCTGCGTGAGGCCTACTTCGACGAGTTCCCAGGCGTCTGGCGGCACGGCGACTGGGTCCGGCTCACGCCCCGCGGTTCGTACGTGATCTACGGCCGCAGCGACTCCACCCTCAACCGCGGCGGCGTACGGATGGGCACCGCCGACTTCTACGCCGTCGTGGAGGGCTTCGACGAGGTGCTCGACTCGCTCGTGATCGACACCACGGAGCTGGGTGCCGGCGACGAGGGCGCCCTGCTGTGCTTCCTGGTGCTCGCCGACGGAGTGGCGCTGGAAGACGTCGAGCCCGGGTTGCGCAGGGCCCTGCGCACGGAGCTGTCTCCTCGCCACGTCCCCGACCGGTTCGTCGTGGTCGACGCCGTGCCGCGCACGCTCAACGGCAAGAAATGCGAGGTGCCGGTCAAGAAGATCCTGGCAGGGGTGGCCCCCGACAAGGCCGTGAGCCGTGGGGCGCTGCAGAATCCCGACGCCCTTGATCCCTTCCTGACCCTCGCCGCCGGGGGGTGGTGAACCGGCTGGATGGGCCTGTGTACCCTGGTCATCGCTGGAGGCCGTGAGGCCCCGGGAGGCTTCGCCTAGTCTGGTCTATGGCGCCGCACTGCTAATGCGGTTTGGGGTCACCCCCCATCCCGGGTTCAAATCCCGGAGCCTCCGCGCTGGTGTGGCCGGCTCTCGGGCCGGTCGCGGCATGATGTACAACTGAACAGCACGCGCCCGTAGCTCAATGGATAGAGCATCTGACTACGGATCAGAAGGTTAGGGGTTCGAGTCCCTTCGGGCGCACAGAGAAAGACCAGGTCAGGGCCCTAGTTCACTTCGGTGAGCCGGGGCCCTGAGTCGTATCCGGGGCCGGTCGTCTCACCGTTTCTCACACTTGCCTGATCGAGCGTGTAGATCTGCCCCAGGGCCGCGGTGCCCTGGCGCATGTCCTCGGTGTGGTCGGCGTGCACGTACTGCCGGAGCGTGAACGACGAGTCGTAGTGCCCGGCGCACCGTGAGACCACCGAGATCGGCACTCCGGCCTTCTCCATGAGCGAGCAGGCCGTGTGCCGGGCGCCGCGCAGCACGATGCGGGGAAGCCCTGCCCGCGTGAACACACGCTCGAACTCATCGGACTACGACTCCGGGTGCGCCGGCTGGCCCAGCTCGTCGACGACCACCAGGCCGCTCTGCTCGTATGCCTCGCCGGCTGCGAGTCGCTCCCGTGTCTGCCGGGCCTTGAGGGCGCTCAGCGCGGCGAGCAGCTCGGGTCCACCGGCAGACTGCGCACCCCGTTCTTCGTCTTCGGGCCCTGCTCGATGACCCGATACTCGACCAGCACCCGGGAGCGCACCGACAGCGTGCGGCATGTGTATCTGCACCTGCTGTTCCCCACTGACGAAGCACCTGCGGCGATCCGCTGCGGCCGCCGGTCGGCGCGACATCGCTGCCAGTGCATGGCCAGCGCCGTTCCCGTAGCACCCGCCCGCACCCGTCACCGGGACCGGGCGTGCAGCGGACGCAGGGTATGAGTGTCTCCGCCCGCGCCCTAACGTCACGACACCTGTTGCGGTCCGCGCGGAGGCCGGCCTCGGGCGTTTGCAGGCATGTTGTCGGACTTGTGGTCGGCGAAGCTCGTCTGATTTGTCGGCTGGCTTGGTGCAGACAATCGCCGCGACGTCAACCTTGCCGTCTCGGCACACGACGAGCTCGCCGTTCATCTTGGTTCCTCAGCTTCGGGTCGCGTTGAGCTGGGTATTCGCGTCAGCGACATGTCCAGGACGGGACGCGCGTTCACTTGCCTCTCGGCAGCGGTGTGTCCGTTAGGCGATCGTCTACTGAAATGCCCGCATCGAGCCCCGCTCTGTACTCCAGAGCGGGGCCCTCGTGTCACCTTCGCCAGAACAGGTGGTGAGTCACGCCGCTCGGACTGGGCACGATCTCGAGGTGGAACTGGTCACGCAGCTCATCGGGTGACTCCCAGAGTCGCGCCCCGGATCCGAGCTCCACCGGCGAGACTGCCACGTGCATGGTGTCGACGAGGCCGGCGTCGAGAAACTGCCGGATGCTGGTGGCCCCGCCGCCGAGCCGGACGTCCTTGCCCTGCGCAGCGTCCCGCGCCCGCTCGAGGACCGACGCAGGGTCGGTGTCGACGAAGTGGAACGTGGTGTCGGAGAGGGTGAACGAAGGACGCTTGTGGTGGGTCAGCACGAACACCGGGGTGTGGAACGGGGGCTCGTCGCCCCACCAGCCGCGCCAGTCGTGGTCGTGCCAGGGGCCCCGCTGCGGGCCGAACTTGTTGCGGCCCATGATCTCGGCGCCGATGTTGCGGGCGAAGTCTCGCGTGAAGTAGTCGTCGAGGCCGCGGCTTCCGCCGGGGTCTGTGCGCATAGGCCAGCTCGCCGTGGCCCCGGCCCAGGCGAACATGTCGCCAGGGTCGGCGTGCCCGAACGGCTTCTCGATGCTCTGGTGTTCGCCGGCGCCGAATCCGTCACGCGAGACGTTGAAGTTCTGGACTCTCAGCAGCTGATTCACGCGGTTCCTCCTGCACTCTTGATGATGGTGAGACTGCCTCGGCACCCTCCGCGCCGCCGTCGCCCGGCGCCGTCAAGAGATGGTCGGAGCCGGCCCGGCCATCTCGACATCACCACGGAGCACCTCCTGAATAAGGGGCGTTCGTGGTCTGGACCACCGCAGGCCGGCCAAGCTCTTACGAAACGGGCCCTAGTTGCTGACCTTGCTGGTCGAGGCCGCGGGCGAGTTCAGCCGGGTTGCCCGGAGCTGACGGTGGGTGCGGGCGAGTTGCCCGCGAAGCTGGCGGAGCTCGGTGGCGAGCTCGCAACGGATCGTGGTGTCGAGCAGACGGGCGTAGTGCGATCAGTCGCGTGTCACCTACACGTCTCGCCGACTATCTAGCCCCCCTTAACTCTGACGATCTAGGGGGGCTAGAGCTATGGTCATGGTCAAGGCGATGAAGCTCCGCGAGGTCGAGGAGGCGCTGCTCGCGCAGGACTGCACGGTCCTGTCCGAGCGCGGCTCTCACACCAAACGGGGCTGTCCGTGCGGCGCACATACCGTGCCCGTCCCACGGCACACCATCGTCTCGCCCGGAGTCGTTCGAAGCATCGGCAAGCGCCTCGCGTGCCTGCCAGAAGGGTGGCTGCAGTGACCACGTACGACGTCACCGCGCGCCGCTGGGCGCGCGGCTGGGAACTTCACATCAGCCACGTCGGCGAGGAAGTCGGCGTCACACAGTCCCGCACACTCTCCTCGGCCGAGCGCATGGTCCGTGACTACCTCGAACTCGACGACCGCCCCGACGCCCAAGACGCCACCATTGCCATCACACCCGACCTCGGCGGTCAGCTCGCAAAGGAAGCCGTCGCCGCGCGCAAAGCGGTGCGCGACGCCGAGAGGGCGCAGTTGGAGGCTGCGATGAAGTCCCGCCTGATCGCCCGCCAGCTCAAGGCTGCAGGGCTCTCGGGCGCGGACATTGCCGCCGTGCTCAAAGTGTCAGCGCAGCGCGTGTCGCAGCTCCTCAACTCTGGGCAGGACCCAGTGCCGAGCCTGCGCCGTCGAACCGTGGGGCGTGCAACCGCTAAGCAGTAGCCAGGCCCAGGCCTGCTCATCCGCTCAGCTCCGCGAGATGCCCCGGCCACGGCCGACGACGCGAGCATCCGGGACAGGATCGGCCACGCCCTCGGCCACCGGTGCCGGGCGAGCACCAGAGCGAGCGCGACCCAGAGCGAGCAGAACCACGCACAGGTGACCAGATCCGCCCAGCGGGTGTAGCCGGCCTTCCGCAGGTACGCCTCCCGCAACTCCGCTGCCGCAGCCGGCCGGGAACTTGGCTTGTCAGAACGAGGCCTTGACGAGCCACCCGCCGGGCTGCGGGACGACGTCAACAGGTGGCGGACCGAACAGGATGTCGAGGTCGACGAGCACGAGCTGATCGAGGTACTCCTTGGTGTGGGGTTGAGCCGGCATCGGTCCACATGCACGGGTCGGACGTCTATCCGATCAAGGCCCCGGCCGGTGCTTCGATCACCGGGTCCGGGCCCGCCCCCGTCTCACAGCCGTCTCACGGACTGTTCACACGGGGCGGGATTTGGAAGGCCTGACCTGGAGGTTCTCTGTGCTGGCGGACCAGTTAAACCACCCTGGATCCGATCCACCCAGCTACGGATCAGAAGGTTAGGGGTTCGAGTCCCTTCGGGCGCACAAACTGCGATCTAGCCCTGACCAGCACGAACGGTCAGGGGCTAGATCGTTTCGCGATTGCTTGTGCTGTTGGCCGACCCCCACTGCGGGGAGGCGCACGGCGCGTCCGAGCTACCGTCGGCCCGACTGCTGGGGCGGCTCACCGAGCACCGCCTCGGCGTCGGGGGGTTCGCCCATCTCCGGGCCCAGGTAGACGGCTCGGCCGAGGCTCTGGGCGCAGACCAGGGAGACGCCCAGCCCGTCCCGCCACGTGACCACACCCTCGATGACGTTGCCGAAGTCGTTCACGAGTGCACCGGTTTCGGCGGACACGGTCGTGAAGTGGAAGACGGCCCAGCCGACGACCGGGCGGATGATGAGACCGGTTGGATCCGTGTCGGTACTGATCATCGCGCGCCACCCGGGCTCGGCGTAGCTCATGCTCAGCGGGACGTATGTGTTGAGCTCCTGCGCGTCTGGGGACGCCATCGCTACCTCCTGCTGGAGAACCGGATGCGTGATCACTGGCATGAGCACGCGGTCCTGCGCTCAGATACGTGGAGGCACGGAATGCGCAGTCTGCAGGCGTGCTCAAGCCAGGTCAGGTCGGTGATGATCGACACGTGCGTGCGGGTACAGCAACCTGTTCCAAGCTGTATGGATGACGGACTGGAAGCGCTGGCACGACCCGTACGACGATCCGCAGAGCCCGCTATCGGGGCGACTCCGCGCGGTGCAGCACCAGATCGGCTTCGCTCTCGATCGCGCCGCTCCGGGGCCGGTCCGGCTGCTGTCGCTCTGTGCTGGTGAGGGTCGCGACGTCCTGCCGGTCCTCGCGGAGCACCCTCGCGGTGCCGACGTCACCGGCCGCCTCGTCGAGCTCGACCCGGGCCTCTGCGCCGCGGCACGGTCGGCGGCGCCCCCCGCGATCGAGGCGGTGCAGGGCGACGCAGGCACCACGGCGCTGTGTGCTGGCGCTGCCCCGGCGGACGTCCTGCTGCTGTGCGGGATCTTCGGCAACATCCCCGACGCCGATGTGGCACGCACGGTCGCGGCCACGCCGTCCCTGCTCGCGACCGGCGGCACAGTCATCTGGACACGCCACACCTGGGCCCCGGACCTCACTCCACTCGTGCGGGCGTGGTTCTTCGAAGCGGGTGTGGAGGCGATTTCGTTTGTCACGGCGGGCCGGTGGGCCGTCGGGGCCGGAGTGCTCCGAACCGCGTCCATGCCTCTGGAGGCGCACGCGCGCCT
Source organism: Pseudonocardia aurantiaca (assembly GCF_039526725.1). Classification (NCBI taxonomy): domain Bacteria; kingdom Bacillati; phylum Actinomycetota; class Actinomycetes; order Pseudonocardiales; family Pseudonocardiaceae; genus Pseudonocardia; species Pseudonocardia aurantiaca. The sequence goes on along the minus strand of NZ_BAAAJG010000003.1, from coordinate 85,670 downwards.
GTTCGCCTTCAATCGCTGAGACCGCTCCCATTACGTGCCGCGGTGGGACCGAGCCGTTCGGCTTGCGGGGAGCAGCCGCATCAGAAGCGCCACGAGCACGAAGAGCCCGATCTGGGACCAGAGCACGGCGGTGAGGGCTGCGGTGTGGTCCGCTGGCCCCGGCGTCGGACCGAGCGTGGCGAAGTAGACGGCGCCGGTGGCGGCGACGCCGATGGCGCCACCGAGTTGACCGGAGGTCGTCACGATCCCCGAGGCCGCCCCGGCGTGAGCCGGGTCGACGTCGCGGAGTGCCACCTCGATGAGCGTGGGTGCGACCGCGCCCATCCCGAGCCCGGCGACGAGCAGGCCCGGGACGAGCGCGGGTCCGCTGATCTGCGGGCCCGACGAGGCGGCGGCGACGAGGAGCCCGCCCATCCCTGCGGCCATGAGCAGCGCCCCGGCCGTGGTCAGCCGTCTGCCGAGGCGCGGGGCGAGCTGACCTGCGACACCGGACGCGACGGCGATGCCCACCGACCACGCCACCAGCGTCACCCCCGTGCCGAGGGCGCTGAAGCCGTGCCCGTTCTGCAGCGTCAGCGCGAAGACGAGGAAGAACCCGGTCACGCCCGCGTACAGGCCGAGTTGCGTGACGAGGCCGCCGGCGATGCTCCGCGCGCGGAGCAGCTCCAGGGCGACAAGCGGGTTCTGGCCGCGGGCCTGCTGCCTGCGCTGGTGGGCGACGAACGCCGCGAACACTGGCAACGCGGCCACGAGCAGCCAGATGGTCCAAGCAGGCCAGCCCAGCTGTGGACCTTCGACCAACGGAAGCAACATCATCACGAGGGCGGCGGCCAGGAGCGTGACGCCAGGGAGGTCGAGCCGGTCGGCCCGTGCCGCGCGAGAGTCGGGAAGTGTCGCAGCGGTCACGGCGAGCGCAGCGAGACCGATCGGGACGTTGATGAGGAAGATCGCGCGCCATCCGAGACCGAACAGGTCCGCCGCGACGAGCGCGCCGCCGAGGAGCGGGCCACTCACCGTTCCGATCGCGGCGGTGGCGCCGTACGCCGCATACGCCTTCGACCGCTGCTCGGCGGGCACCGCGACCTGGATGACGGTGAGGATCTGCGGGATCATCACGGCCGCCGCGGCGCCCTGGGCGACCCTGCCTCCCACCAGGACGTCGGCCGTCGGGGCCAGCCCTGAGACCAGCGAGGTCAGCACGAACCCGCCGACACCTGCGAGGAACACGGGGCGGCGGCCGAAGCGGTCGCCCAGGCGGCCGCCGGTGATCAGGCCGACGCCGAACGCCAGCGCGTAGCCCGCGACCGCCCATTCGATCTGCGCGTCGCCGGCGGCGAGGTCGGCGCGCACGGCGGGCGCGGCGACGTTGACGATCGTCGTGTCGATCAGGTCCATCGCCGCAGCGGCGAGCATCGCGGCGAGCGCCCAGCGCATCCTCCGCGGGATCCGGTCACTCATCGAGGCCTCCTCTGTTCAGCAACAAACAGTACAGAGCTGCATCGTCGAAGGTGAAACAGTTTCGGCTAGGCTCATCCCGTGGCCGAGATCGAGGACTTCGTCGACGAGGGCTTCTTCGCCTGGATGTCCGTGTGGAAGGCCCAGGCGCTCGCCGCGCGAGGGATCGAGAAGGCCATGCGCGAGCACGCCGGCCTGACGCTGACGTGGGGTGAGGTGCTGTCCCGGCTCGGCGCGGCCGAGGGTGGGCGGCTGCCCATGACGGAGCTGGCGCGCCAGGTGTTCGTCTCGAAGAGTGGCGTGAGTCAGCTGGTCACGGCCATGGGCAAACAGGGTCTCGTCGAGCGACAGGGCGATCCTGAGAACCTGCGGGTCACCTATGCGGTGCTGACCGACCGCGGACGCGAAGTGCTCGCGTCCTCCACCACGACCTTCCTCGCCGCGATCCGCGAGCACTTCGGCCGCCACGTCTCACCGGAGGAGGGGCGCACCGTCGCGGCGGTGATGAACCGCGTCGTCACGGCCCACGGCGCCACACCGGAGACGCCGGACGCGGCCGCGGCGATCGACAACCTCTACCGCGTGGTGGGTGCCCGGCGACCGCAGCCGTGAGCCAGGCCGCCTCGCCGCTGCTCAAGTGGCCGACCGCTCCCAGGACCGGGGCGCCGACGGGGCGTCCGGCCGGTCCTGGAACGTGCGGCGGCGCACGGCAGGGGAGAGCCGGCAGAGGCGGAACCAGGCCCGGGTGGCCATCGTGCGGAGCGGGTTGTGCGCCAGCATCCGGTCCCTGGTCTTCAGCGCCGCGCGTACTGCGGCGTAGCCGTGGTCGCGAAGGGCGTCCTCGTAGTCGCCGATGGCGGCCAGCAGGTCCTGTTCCCCGCCGGCAGCCGCGCTCAGCCGTCGGGCCAGCAGCCGGGCGTCGCGCATCGCGGCGTTCCCGCCCAGGCCGCCGGTGGCCGGCATGGTGTGGATCGCGTCGCCGAGCACTGTGACGCGGGTGCTCGGCCATGCGGGGATCTCGGGTGAGGCGGTGAAGACGGTGCATCCACGGCTCTCGGGGTCGGACTCGGCCAGCACTCGGCGCAGGTCCGGATGCCAATGGGCGATCAGGTCGTCTGCGAGGTCCCGGAGCGCGGCGGAGTCGAGGGTCGCCAGGTCCGGCGGGAGCCGGGCGGGGTCGGTGACCAGCGCGCAGAGGATGTAGGGCGTCTCGATGCCGGGTGGCACGTCCCCGGCCAGCCGCTCCAGTACCGCACGGGCGTCGTGTGGCGGTTCGTACGCGGCGGTGAACAGCGCGAGCGGGCCGTGGTCCATCACGAGGTTCATCCCGTGCTGCAGTCGCCGCGGCACCCACGCGCGGGTCTCCTCGGTGAGCCATGTCTTCTGGCCCACCCCGCCGACGCCGACCGGCTGGGGCTCGGCGGCGGGCAGGTACTGCCTGCGCACCCGGGAGCCGACGCCGTCGGCGCCGACCAGCACGTCCCCGACGACACGGGTCCCGTCCGCAAAGTGTGCGGCGACCCGGTCGTCGGCCGTGTGCTCGTAGCCGACGAACTCCGCGCCGAACGCCACCACGTCCCCGAGCCCGGAGAGCAGCAGCCTGCGCAGAGTGCGGCGGTCCACCGCGTAGTGGCTCTCCGCCGGGTCGGCGGCGAGGTGGGGATAGCTGATCGACTCCTCCACCACGACGAGCTCGGAGAGTTGCGGGGTGAGGAACGCGAAGTCGCCACCGGGACCAGCGGTGGCGAGGAACGCCTCCCACAGCGGCGCGGGCAGGCACGCGCGCAGCGAGCGGGCGCCCGCCGGGTCGACGTGGATGCGGTAGCCCTCCCAGCGGCTCGCGGGGTGGTCGTCGCGCTCGAACACCCGGACCGCGACGCCCGCCTTGCGCAGGCCCTGGGCCAGGCACAGCCCGCCGATCCCGCCCCCGATGACAATGACCTCGAGCGGCTCGCCCACGTCGTCCCCCCTCGCGTTTCCACCAACCACTTGGTTGACGCTAGCGCGCGCTCCGTGGCATCACAAGGCGGGGACCCGTCAGCTGCTCGCGCCGGCGTGGTGTGCGGCGAACCATGCGACCCAGCGCCGCTGGCCGCGGGTCTCCACGGCCCGCGGCCGATAGTGCTCGCGCGTCCACCGCACGGCGTCCTCGGCGGGATGCCCGGCCAGCACCGCCATGCACGCGATCACCGTCCCGGTGCGGCCGACGCCGCCGTCGCACGCCACCTCGACGCGCTGCCCCGCACGGGCGAGGAGGTAGGCGCGCCGGATCGCGGCGGCCGCGGCGTCACCGTCCCGCGGCGTGCGGAAGTCCGGCCAGTCGATCCACTCGGCCGGCCAGTCGGGCCGCCATACGGGCCTGCGGCGCACCATGAACCGTCGTGGAGCGTCCGGCGGACCCCCCAGGTAGAGGCCGTGGTCCGGGCGGGGACCTTCCGGCATCCCGGAATGTCGGCCCCTGCCTCGGACCACCGTGCCGTCCGGAAGCGGCGTCGCACCTCGCAGCGCTTCGTTCATCCGGGCATCCTGCCCGAACCGGGATCAGTAGCCGGGCTGCATCGACTCCACACGTCCGATGAGGAACTTCTGCTCGGCGGAGTTGTCGGTGAGCGTCAGGGCTGCCCGGTAGGCCACGACGGCCTCGGCGTCGCGGCCGAGCCGGTGCAGGAGGTCCGCCTTCGTGGCCGGCAGGTACCGGTAGCCGGCCAGTCGCCCGTCGCGCTCGAGCCTCTCCACCTCGGCGAGCGCCGGTTCAGGGCCGTCGGCCATCGACACCGCCACGGCCCGGTTGAGCGCCACGACCGGCGACGGCCAGATCCGCAGCATCTCGTCGTAGAGCACCCGGATCTGGGCCCAGTCGGTGTCGGCGTAGCTCGGAGCCTGCGCGTGGAGCGCGGCGATCGCGGCCTGCAGCGTGAAGCGTCCCGGCGGGCCGGCGGTGAGCGCCGCCACCACGAGCCGGTCGGCTTCGGCTATCAGCTCGCGGTCCCAGGCGGTTCGGTCCTGTTCCTCGAGCCGCAGCAGCCGGCCGTCCGGGTCGGTGCGGGTGGCGCGGCGGGCGTGGTGCGCGAGCAGCAGTGCGAGTAACCCGGCGGCCTCGCGCTCGTCGGGAAGGAGCCTGCGCAGCATCCGGGCCAGGTCGAGCGCGCGGGCGGTGAGTTCGTCACGCACGAGGTCGGCCCCGGAGTGCGCGGTGTGGCCCGCGGAGTAGAGCAGGTGGATCACGGTGAGCACGGCGTCGACCCGTTCGGGGCGCTCCGCCGCCGACGGTACGGCGTAGCGGATGCGCGCGGCCGTGATCTTCTTCTTTGCCCGCGTGAGCCGGGCCGCCATCGTCGCCTCGGCCACGAGGAACGCCTGGGCGATGTCGGGTGTGGCCACGCCGCAGACGAGCCGCAGCGTCAGCGCGATCTGCGCCTCCTGGGCGAGCGCGGGGTGGCAGCAGGTGAAGATCAACCGTAGGCGGTCGTCCGGGATCGTGTCGGGGTCGGCGGGCTCCGGCATCTCCGTCTCCTCCGCCTCCATCAGCAGCGGCAACTTGCTCTCGAATGTGCGCCGCGAGCGCGCCGAGTTCAGCGCGTTGCGTCTGGCCACAGTGGTGAGCCACGCGCCGGGACGGTCCGGCACGCCGTCGCGCGCCCAGGTGCGCAGCGCCTGCACGTAGGCGTCCTGCACCGCCTCCTCGGCGGCGTCGACGTCGCGGGAGACGCGCACCGTCGCGGCGAGCACGTAGGCCCACTCGCGGCGGTGCGCGTCCGCAACGGCGCGCTCGACGTCCGCCATCAGCTCCCTGCCGAGAACTCCAGGCCGAGGAGCGGCCGTATCTCCACGCCGCCGTCCATGATCGGCGTCATCTTCGCGAGCTCGATCGCGTGGTCGAGGTCCCGTGCCTCGATGACGAAGATGCCGGCCAGCGCCTCCTTCGTCTCGATGAACGGGCCGTCGGTCACCAGGCCGTTGCGGATCGTCGTCGCCGTCGAGGTGGGCTCGAAGGCGAGACCGCCCACCTCGCGCCCGCCGTGCTCGACGATCCGCTTCGGCAGGTTCCCGTGGGCCTCCATGACCTCTGGCGGGATGTCGGCCACTCCGCCGGGGGTCTCGCGCTCGTACATGAGCACGGCGTACTGGGTCATCGTGTTGTCGGCCATCAGACGGCCACCTCCCTGGTGAACGTTCACATGTTCCGGGTGCCGCCGGCGATCCTGCCTCCTACGGCCCCTATCTGAACGACACGCGGGGCGAGCCGGAATCAACAGCCCGGCGGGCGGAACCTACTGTCCGCTGACCAGCCGCGCGAGCACCGCGTGCACCTGCTCGACGTCGGGCGGCTCGGGGGCGCAGAAGCAGCGCAGGAACAGGCCGTCGACGGCTGCGGCCACCCCGGCCCGTTCCACGGGGTCGGCGATGTGCGGTGCCAGGAACGCGTCCACGCCGTCGGCCCAGCGGAGGGCCTCCGGCTGCAGGGCGGGGCGCCGGGCGGACATGAGGAACAGCTCGTACTCCGCAGCGGCGTAAGCGCGCCGCGCCCCCGTGCTCTCGACGACGAGCCGGGCGAGCGCCCGTACCGGGTTCGGGGAGGCTGAGCACTCGGCGAGCCGCTCCAGGTAGTCGTCGTTGCATGCGGTGAGGGCCGCGACGAGCAGGTCGTCGACCGCCGGGAAGTAATAGGTGACCGCGCTGGGCGGCACGTCCGCCTCATGCGCCACCACCCGCTGGCTCACCGCGGCCAGCCCGTCGCGCTCGATCACCCGCATCGTGGCCTCGATGAGCAGCCGCCGCCGGCGCTCGCCCTTGCGGCGACGGCCGTCGGTGGGCACGGGGGCCTTAGCGGTGTTCACCCTGTCAGGACTGCCCGGCGGGGTGGTGGGCGCCGAGTTCCAGCGCGAGCACCCCGGCGATGACGAGCGCGATGCCGCCGACCTGCACCCACGTCATGTTCTCGCCGAGGAACACCGCCCCGATGATCGCCACGAATGCGACGCCGACCGCTGACCAGGCGCCGTAGGCGACGCCGATCCCCATGCCGCGGGTGAGGGCCTGCGACAGCATCGCGAACGCCGCGATGTAGCCGACGACCACGACGATCGACGGGACGAGGCGCGTGAACCCCTCTGAGAGCTTCAGTGCCGTGGTGGCGGTGACCTCGGTGACGATCGCGCCGGCGAGGAACAACCAGGGCATCTCTACCTCCGTGCACGAAACCTGAGCGACTGCTCCAGATTAGCATTTTCTGGAGCAGTCGCTCAGGTTCTTTCGGGCTCAGTGTGCCTCGGACGGTGTGCGGCGGTAGCCCACCACCGTCGCCGCGATGCCGGCCGCGAAGGCCAGGACGATCCCGATCCCGCGGACCCACGTGCCGATGAGGATGCCGATCGAGTCGACGGCGAACAGACCGTAGGTCGACCCGCTCAGGACGTAGCCGAGGATCTCCGAGAGCGCGACCAGCACGGCCACGATCGGCGCCCATCGCCGGGTGCTGAAGGCAACCAGCGCGGCGGCCGCGACGAGCAGCACGAGCCCGGGCGGCACGGAGGGCATGGCGGCGCCGGAGAACCGCAGCACGAGGATGCCGACGGCGCCCGCGACGAGCCCGATCACGGTGGTGCCGCGGGCGCCTGACCAGCGGTTGGTGGAAGACAAGTGGATCACGCTCCTGTGTGTTCCGTCGGTGCCACGAGAATCGCGAACCGGGGTCGCGTGCGCGTCCCGCCTCCGGCGACAGCTGGTGTGCCGTCGGTGAGGTAGGCGGGAGGGGCTGCGCTACCCCAGGCGGAGTACGGCGGGTGCAGCCCTACTGCAGGCCCCGCCAGAAGTCGCAGCGGTGCTCCCGCCCAATGTCGACCGGGCCCGTGGCGGCCGTCGAGATGGAGATCGCGCCCCCCTCGCGGAACGTGGGCCAGTCGGGACCGGGCACGCCGGTCGAGGCGAACGTCGACCACCAGCGGATCAGCTGCTCCGCCAGCGCGTTCTGCTCCGGCGTGCGCGACGGCGGCGGTGCCCCGGGGAACGCACTGTCGAAGAAATACGGCACGTCCGCGCCGTGCTGTGCCCCGAGCGGCATCGTGCCGTCCGAACCAGGCAAAGGTTCGGCGAACTCGAACTCGAACCCGTACACGGGCGAGCGGACCGCGTCGAACAGGTCGACCTGGGAGCACGTCCCGACCATGCGGCCCTCGTCCGTGAGCGCCGTGGCGAGCGCAATGCTCGGAGTCGGGTAGCCGGTCACCGGGTACTGCGCCAGCACCTCAGCCGCGTCGGTGCCGTAGAGGTCCTCGATGATCTGCGGGTACTGCTCGGCGCTGACGGGGCGGCCCGCGGCGTCGTAGGCGAGCCCCACCCAGAAGCGCATCTCGTCGCGGGTGACACCGTGGATGAGCGGGACGTCGTTGGCCCGGCCCGCGCGGAACGCCTCGATCGGCTGCAGGGGCAGCACCGTGGTTCCGGCGACGGGGAACCACGGCAGCGAGGCGATGTACCGGTGGGCCTGCTCGAGTTCCGCCTCGCCCAGCCCGACCAGCTCCGCGAACGGCAGGGCGCGCAGACACGCCGACGCCTGCCCCTCGTCGGCGCAGCCCAGCTGCTCCGCGGTCCCGACCCCGCGCCGCTCGGCGGTCTCCCTGGTCAGCACGTCGTTGGAGCACGGCCCGCTCTGCACGATTGCCTTGTGGAAGAGCCCTTGCGCGCCGGGCGAGACCAACTGCGAGCAGACGCTGAACGCCCCCGCCGACTCGCCCCAGAGCGTCACGTTGCCCGGGTCACCGCCGAACGCCCCGATGTTGCGCTGCACCCACCGCAGCGCGGCCTGCTGGTCGGCGAGGCCGAAGTTGCCCACGGTCGGATCGTCCAGCGCTGGGTGGGCGAGGAACCCGAGTGCGCCGAGCCGGTAGTTCACCGTCACCACGACGACCTGCCCCTGGTCGGTGATCCGAGCAGGGTCGTAGGGGGCGCCCTGACCTCCGGTGAAGCCACCGCCGTGCAGGAAGACCATCACGGGCAGCGGGCGGCCGGACGGGGCCGGGGTGTCGACGTTGAGGAACAGGCAGTCCTCGCTGCCCTGCACGACCGGTCGCCCGTCGGGCCCGGTCTCCCAGGTCTGGGGGCAGAACGCGCCCGGCTGGGTGGCGTCGCGTACGCCGTGCCACGGTGGTGCCGGTTGCGGTGCCCGGAAGCGCAGCTCGCCGACCGGTGGTGCTGCGTACGGGATGCCCTGGAAGCGGTGGTGCCCGTCGGTCACGGTGCCCTGGACGAGTCCGGCGCTGGTCTCGACCACGCCGTCGTCCGGCGGTGGGCCGGTGGGCGCCGCGGCCGTGGCGGTGCAGGCCGCGGTGAGCGCGAGCGCGACACCGCAGGCGGCTGAGGAGGGTCCGGATGCGTGATCTCATGCCGCTGACGATCGCGGCGGGCGTCTGGGCACGTCGTCGGCTCGACGCGGTATCCGGGTCTACCACTGGCGCGGTAGGGGTCAGCGGGCGAGCAGCCCGGCGAGGATCTCCAGCGGTGCCCGCGCGAACCGGGGCTCGACGGCCTGGTCCGGCGGGCCCAGCGCCCGGTCCCACGTGAGTGCGCGGGCGGCCCTCGCGACCCGGCACGCGATGGCCATCTCCGCCACCAGCTCGGCATGGGGGGCGAGATCGGCGAAGACGCGCAGGTAGGCGTCGCGGGCCGCGCGGTCGGCCGGCCCGGCCAGCATGCTCGTGAACGGGTGTGCGACCACGCTGTCGCCCCAGTCGTGGAAGAGCAGGGCGCCGTCCCCGCGGGTCAGGACGTTGCGGGCGTGCAGGTCGTTGTGGTCGAGGCTCGCGGGCACGGCTGATGCCGCCAGCAGCTCGCACCAACCGACGAAGGCCGGGCCCATCGCCGCCACGCGCCCCAGGACCTCGCGGTCGTCGTCGTGTTCCACCCGCCGCCCGAGGGCGGCGACGGCCTCGTCGAAGCGCTGGGGCATCAGGGCGGGGCGCATGTCCGGCACCCCAGCGGCGAGCAGCGCGTCTACGTGTGGGGCGAGGGCCCGCTGCAGCCTCGCGTAGGTCGGGAGGGCGGCGGCCATCGCATCCGGCCCGTCCAGGGGGCGCCCGCCGTCGGCGAGCAGCAGCCTGCCGTGCTCGACGTCCGCCGCGATCACGCGCGGCACGTCGTCGGGCACGACCCGGGCCAGCACGCGGTAGAGGGGGACCTCGTAGCGGGTCTGGCGCCCGGGGATCTTGAGCCAGACCGGTCCCGCGGTCGTGGGCGCCGTCAGCACGGTGCCCCACGGGCGCTCGCGCGGGCGGGTGACCTCGCCGGTACGCGCGATCCCGGCGGCGGCGAGCCGCTCGTCGAGCCACGCCACGAGGGCCTCCACCGGACGCAGCTCCTTCCCTCGAGCACCCACCGCCGACCGTGACGGCTCCCCGGGTGAGGATCGGGGGGTGACGAGCGAACTGAGTGTGCCGGAGCTACTCGCACTCGACCGCGAGCACGTCTGGCACCCCTACGCGCCGATGCCCGGTGTGCGGCCCCCGTACCTGGTGGAGTCGGCGGCGGGCGTGCGGCTGCGGCTCGCCGAGCCCGTCGACGGGGTGCGCGAGCTGGTGGACGGGATGGCGTCGTGGTGGTCGGCGATCCACGGTTACGCCCACCCCGTGCTGGACGAGGCCGTCCGCGACCAGCTCGGCCGGATGAGCCACGTCATGTTCGGCGGGCTCACCAACGAGCCCGCCATCCGGCTGGCGCGGACGCTGGTCGAGATCACGCCCGATCCGCTCCAGCACGTCTTCCTGGCCGACTCCGGATCGGTGTCGGTCGAGGTCGCGATGAAGATGTGCCTGCAGTACTGGCGCTCCCGGGGACGGCCGGAGAAGTACCGGATGCTGACCTGGCGTGGCGGCTACCACGGCGACACCTGGCAGCCGATGTCCGTCTGCGACCCGGAGGGCGGGATGCATCAGCTCTGGGCAGGCGCATTGCCCGAGCAGGTGTTCGCCGACGCCCCGCCCACCGAGTTCGAACCCGCGTACGTCGAGCATCTCGCGGCGCTACTCGGCCGGCACGCGGACGAGGTGGCGGCCGTGATCGTCGAGCCCGTCGTGCAGAACGCCGGGGGCATGCGGTTCCACTCGCCGCGCTACCTGCAGGCATTGCGCGAGCTGGCGACGCAACACGGCGTGCTGCTGGTCTTCGACGAGATCGCCACCGGCTTCGGGCGCACCGGAGAGCTCTTCGGCGCCGACCACGCCGGGGTCAGCCCGGACGTCATGTGCGTCGGCAAGGCGATGACCGGCGGCTACCTCACCATGGCTGCCGCGCTGTGCACCCCCGAAGTCGCGGCCGGGATCTCCCGCGGCGAGGTGCCGGTGCTCGCCCACGGGCCGACGTTCATGGGGAACCCGCTGGCCGCCGCCGTGGCGAACGCGTCGATCGGCCTGCTGCTCGAGCAGGACTGGCGGGGCGAGATCGCCCGGATCGAGAAGGGTCTGCGGGACGGCCTGGAACCGGGGCGCAGCCTCCCCGGGGTGCGGGACGTGCGCACGCTCGGCGCGATCGGGGTGGTGCAGCTCGACCACGAGGTCGATGTCGCTGCGGCGACCGCGGCCGCGGTGCGGGAGGGCGTGTGGCTGCGTCCCTTCCGCGACCTCGTCTACACGATGCCGCCCTATGTCACCGGCGACGAGGACCTTGCCAGGATCACGTCAGCGGCGCTGGTCGCGGCGCAGGCGGGGTAGCTCGACAAGTCCGCTGGACGAACCGGCCGCGCGCGTGTCAGGTTGGCTGGGTGCGGATCGCTGTCACGGGAGCGGCAGGAGGGTTCGGGCGGCATGTCGTCGCACGGGCCCTGCTCGCCGGACACGATGTCGTCGCCATCGACCTCCCGGCGGCCGTGCCGCAGGACGACGGCCACGAGGCCGGCGCGGTCGAGTGGCGCGCGGCCGACCTCGTCGCGATCGACGAGGTACGCCCGGCGCTCGCCGGGGTGGAGGCAATGGTGCACCTCGCCGCGATTCCCAGCGCGCATGCGCTGCCGGAGCCGCAGGTGCACGCCGTCAACGTCAGCAGTACGTACAACGTCCTGCTGGCTGCCGAGGAGCACGGCCTCGACGCCGTCTGCAGCGCGTCGAGCGTCAACGCGATCGGGGGGATCTTCAGCGCCCGTCCCCGCTACGACCGGTTCCCCGTGGACGAGGAGCACCCGACCTACTGCGAGGACCCCTACGGCCTCTCGAAATGGATCGGCGAACAGCAGTCGGCCTCCTTCGCCAGGAGGCGGCCGGGCGTGCCGTTCTCCGCATTGCGGCTGCACGCCCTTCGCGACGACTACGAGTCCGCCGTCTGGTCCGCCGCGGAAGACGAGTTCCGCTGGCGTGACCTGTGGGGCTGGGTGTCGTTCGACTCCGCCGCGGCGGCCGTCCTGCTCGCGTTGCACCGCGGCCACCCGGGGCATTCGGTCTACAACATCGTCGCGAAGCGCACCGGGAGCAGCACCCTGTCCGCCGAGCTGGCGCGGCACTGGCACCCGCAGGTTCCGATCGAGGGGTCCCTAGCGGGGACAGCAGGCTTCTACTCCACCGAGAAGGCGCTCGTCGAGCTCGGCTGGGACGCAGGCGACGAGCACCCCGCGATCTCGGACGGGGAGCGTTCCGAGAGTGCGGTTCCGCGTTGAGGATGGCTGAGGGACTGCTGAGGGTGGCGGACCTGGCGCGGAACAATCCGATAGGCACCTATCGTTTAGCTGACGGGAGCGTGCCGACCGGGCACGCGTCGTCGGGGAGGGTTTCTCTTGTCTGAGACAGCCATGACGGAGGAGCGAGAGCTGCCCGTCCACATGCGCCGGACCACCTTTGATCCTGTGGCGGAGCTCGGCGAGATGCGCGAGGGGCCCGGGATCGCCCGCGTCACCACGATGTTCGGCCACGAAGCCTGGCTCGTGACGCGCTTCGCGGACGTCCGCGAGGTGCTGGGCGACGCGGAGCGGTTCAGCAACTCCCGCGTCATGGAGATGCGCAGGCCACCGGGCATGTCCGACATGACCGACGAGGAGCTGGCCCAGGCGCGTGCCGGCAACCTGCTGGCGCACGACCCGCCCGACCACACTCGGCTCCGGCGCCTGCTCACGCCGGAGTTCACCGTTCGCCGGATGCGCCGGCTGGAACCCCGCATCCGCGAGATCGTCCAGGAGCACCTCGACGCGATGGAGCGGAAGGGCCCGCCGTCGGACCTCGTCGCCGACTTCGCGCTGCCGGTCCCCTCGCTGGTGATCTGCGAGCTGCTCGGGGTGCCCTACGCCGACCGCACCGAGTTCCAGGAGCGCAGCACCCGCCTGCTGGACCTGTCGGTGCCGATGAAGGAGCGGATGCGGCTGAGCCGGGAGTCCCGCGCGTACATGGCTGACCTCGTCGCGAAGGCCCAGGCTGAGTCGGGTGAGGACATGCTCGGGATGCTCGTGCGCGAGCACGGGAACGACGTCACCACCGACGAGCTCATCGGCATCGCCTCGCTGCTGCTCATCGCAGGTCACGAGACCACGGCCAACATGCTCGGGCTCGGCACGCTCGCCCTGCTGCGCCACCCGGACCAGCTCGCGCTCGTCCGTGACGATCCGGAGCGCGTGGACCCCGCCGTCGAGGAGCTGCTGCGCTGGCTGAGCATCGTCCACTCCGGCACGGCGAAGATGACCACCACCGACGTGGAGATCGCCGGGCAGCACATCGGCAAGGGCGAGGTCGTGATGCTTGCGCTGCCCGCCGCGAACCGCGACCCCGCACTGCTGCCCGACCCGGACAAGCTGGACGTCACCCGCGGTGTGATGGGACACGTCGCGTTCGGGCACGGCATCCACCACTGCCTCGGCGCGCCGCTCGCGCGGATGGAGATGCGCATCGCGTTCCCGGCGCTGCTCCAGCGGTTCCCGGACCTGCGGGTCACGGCGGAGGAGCCGGACTTCCGCTCGTTCAACGTGATCTATGGTCTGACGAAACTGGAGGTGGAGTGGTGAGTGCGGAGCAGCTTCACGTGCAGGCCGACCGCGATGTCTGCATCGGGGCCGGGATGTGCGTGCTGACGGCAGGCGCGGTGTTCGACCAGGACGACGACGGCATCGTGGTGGTCGTCGACGAGACGCCTGCAGACGAGGACGCCGCACGGCAGGCCGTCGCGAACTGCCCGTCCGGCGCGCTGTCGGTCACCACCGGCGTGAAGCAGAACTAGCGACGGCCGGGCTGTCGGGTCGGCCGCTGTTAGCGTGCCCCGGTGCATGTGCAACCGCGTCGTGCGGACGCGCAGCGCAACTCCGCCCGTGTCGTTCGCGCTGCGATCCTCGCGTTCGAGGAGGTCGGCGCCGCGGTGTCGCTCGACGAGGTCGCGCAGCGGGCCGGCGTCGGCATCGCCACGCTGTACCGCCTGTTCGGCGGGCGCGACGGGCTGATCAGGGAGGCCTTCACGACGTTCTTCGTCGAGGAGGTCGAGCCGCTCGCGCTTGCCGCGCGGGCGGCCGAGGACCCGGGTGATGCACTGGCCACGGCCCTCGTGCGCACCCTGGACGCGTTCGCCACCCACCGCGTGCTCCTCGGCATCGCGAGGGAGACCGGCGCCGTCACGGTGACCGTCGCCGAGCGGTACCTGCACCAGCTCGGCGACGTCCTCGTGGCGGCGCAGCGCGCCGGGCGCGTGCGCCCTGACATCACGGTCCGCGACCTTGCCGCCGTGGTCGTGATGGCACTGGCCACCGCCCGCGCCGACGACCCAGCGAACGCCGACCCGCGCCGCTACCTCGCCCTGCTCATGGCCGGCATGCGCCCGTCCGACGATCCCCTGCCGCCGCCGGCGTCGACGGGCTTCGGAGCCCGAGCCACACGGGACTCACGGGACTGCACCAGCGCGTGACGGTGAGCGTCAGCTCTGGGGAGTGCCGTCCGGGCCGATCACGCGGAAGCCGGTGTAGGGCACGAGCACCTCGGGGATGACCACCGAGCCGTCCGCCTGCTGCTGCTGCTCCAGCAGCGCCGCCATCGTGCGCCCGATGGGGAGGCCGGAACCGTTCAGCGTGGCCGCGAACGCTCGCTGCCCGTCCTTCGTCCTGGTGCGGATGGCGGCGCGCCTGGCCTGGAACGTGCCGGTGTCCGAACAGGACGAGATCTCGCGGTAGGTCTCCTGGCTCGGCAGCCACACCTCGATGTCGTAGGTGATCTGTGCGCTGAAGCCGAGGTCGCCGGCCGCGAGGCTGACGACCCGGTAGGCCAGGCCGAGCTCCTTCAGGCACGCCTCGGCGTGCCCGACCATCGTCTCCAGCTCGCTGCGCGAGTCCTCCGCGCGGCTGATGCGCACCAGCTCGACCTTGCTGAACTGGTGCAGCCGCAGGATGCCGCGGGTGTCGCGCCCGTACGACCCGGCCTCCGACCGGAAGCACGGCGTCCACGCCGTGTACGCGTACGGCAGCTCCTCCGCGGGGAGGGTCTCGGCGGCGTGCAGGTTGGTGAGCGGGACCTCCGCCGTTGGGATGAGGAAGAGCTCGCGGTCCGCGACACCGGTGCGGAACAGGTCCTCCTCGAACTTCGGCAGCTGGCCGGTGCCGGTCATGGTCTGCCGGTTCACCAGGTGGGGTACCGAGACCTCCTCGTACCCGTGCCGGCCCGTGTGCAGGTTGAGGAAGAACGTGGCCAGCGCCCGTTCCAGCACGGCCCCGGCGCCTCGGGTGACCGTGAAGCGTGAGCCCGAGAGCTTGGCCGCGCGGGCGAAGTCGAAGATCCCCATGGCCTCGCCGAGGTCCACGTGGTCGCGGGGCTCGAAGTCGAACGACGGGGGCGTGCCGTGTCTGCGGACCTCGACGTTGAACTGCTCGGACAGTCCGTCCGGGACATCGTCGGCGGGGAAGTTCGGGATGCTGAGGAGGAGGTCGCGCAGCTCGGCCTCGACCTTCTCGCCCTCGGCCTCGATCGCGCGAATCTGCTCCTTGAGCACCCGCGCGTGCTCCTTCAGTTCGGTCGCATCTCCTCCGGAGGCGGCGGTCTTCCCGACCTCACGGGCGACCTGCTTGGACTCCGCCCGCAGCTCGTCCGCACTCTTGATCGAGGAGTTCCGCCGGGTGAACAGCTCTTCGATCGTGGTGAGGTCGAGTGCATAACCCCGCCGAGCCAGGCGTCGGACAGCGTCCTCGCCCAGGTCGAGCAGGGTGCGGGCATCGTGCATCAGCTGCAGCCTTCTCGTAGTGGAAGCGTGCCGTTCCTGGTGGCGCGCGTACAACGACGGTAGCGCACCTCCGAAAGGCGCTCCCGGCATTGCCGCCAGAGCTACCTGAGGGGGAGTCCCTCGATCAGTGCGCCCGCACCGTCCTCTTCGGCGATGCGCCCGGCCAGCTCGCGGGCGCGCGCCGCGAAGGACGGTTCGCCCGTCGCAGCGCGGAGCGCGTCGGCGAGGGCGCCGGCATCGAGCCGGTGGTAGGGGAGCGACCGCGGGGCGACGCCGAGCGCGACGAGCCGGTTGGCCCAGAACGGCTGGTCGGCCGCCAGCGGCGTGGGGACAGCTGGTACCCCGGCGCGCAGCCCGGCCGCCGTGGTCCCGGCGCCACCGTGGTGCACGACGGCGGCCATCTGCGGGAACAACCAGTCGTGGGGTGTCTCGCCGATGGCGAGCACGTCGTCGCCGGCACCGGCGAGCCCGCCCCAGCCCTGCTGGAGCACCCCGCGCAGCCCCGCGCGCCGCAGCGCCGTCAGCACCAGTTCGCCGAGCTGCGCGGCATCGCCGCCGGACATGCTGCCGAAGCCGACGAACACCGGCTTCGGGCCGGAGGCGAGGAAGTCCACGAGGCGCTGGTCGGGTTCCCACCCCGGCGTGCGCTCCGGCCACCAGTAGCCGACGGTCCGCCGGTGCGGCGGCCAGTCCACCGGGGACGGGAGCACGGTCGGGCTGATTCCGTAGAACACGGGCCAGTGGGTCTCGTCGAGGTGACGAAAGAATGCGCCGGGTGTCGAGGACGGCAGGCCGAGGCGGGCGCGCAGGCCGTTCACGGCGTTACGGAACGGCAGCATGCCCAGTGTGCGGGCGGCACGTGCGGCCGTCCGGTTGCCCCACCGGCCGAGCGAACGGGTGGTGACGAGCCACGGCGGGAACTCGCCCGTCGGGTCCATGGGCTGCAGGTACACGCCCGCGCTCGGGATGCCCTTGCCCTCGGCGACGTGCACGCCGAGCCAGCCCATCGCCGAGGTCAGCACAATGTCGGCGCCATCCACGGCCGCTTCGGTGGCCTCGGCCATCGTCACCCAGTGCCGCGCGTACATCCGGATGAACCGGCCCATCGCGAGCGGCGAGGTCCGGAGCACCTGTTGCCCCTCCGTCGAGCCGAGCTCGTCGCGGATGTCCATCGGCAGCGGCCGGAAGTCGAGCCCTCGCTCGCGCACCATCGCCTCGAACGGCGCGTGCGCGGCGATGGCCACCTCGTGTCCGGCGGTCCGCAGCCGCGTCCCGAGCCCGGTGTACGGCCCCACGTCGCCCCACGTGCCCACCGCGACGATCACGATCCGCATATGTTCCCCCTCGAAACCGATCTTCCCCTCTTCCTCTAGCCGGCGCCACGTGCGCAGGCGTGACAGGCGACAGATAGGTGACTAAGTTGTCACACATGTCGACGTCCGGACGGCCGAGCTGGCTGCCGGCCGGACGGGTTGTGTGGTCGCACGGCCCCACTGACGGATCATTGCTCCATGGACGGCGACGTGGCGGTGGTGACCGGGGCGGGATCAGGGCTCGGACGGGTGGTGGCGGCCGGCCTGCTCGGCGCGGGCTACCGGGTGGCGCTTGCCGGGCGCCGCCGTGACGCGCTGGAGGAGACGGCCGCTGGTCACGCCCAGGCGTTCGTGATGCCCACCGATGTCGCGCACGCCGAGTCGGTCGCGCAGCTCTTCGGCGCGGTCCGCCAGACCTGGGGCCGGGTGGACCTGCTTGTCAACAACGCGGGGATGTTCGGCCCCGCAGGTTCGGTCGACGAGATCAGCGTGGAGGACTGGAACGCCACCGTGGCCACGAACCTCACCGGCTCGTTCCTCTGCGCTCGGGAGGCGTTCGCGGCGATGCGCGCGCAGGAGCCGCGGGGCGGGCGGATCATCAACAACGGGTCGATCTCGGCGCACACCCCGCGTCCGGGCAGCGCCGCCTACACCGCCACCAAGCACGCGATCACCGGGCTGACGAAGTCGCTCTCCCTCGACGGCAGGCCGTACCGGATCGCCTGCGGGCAGATCGACATCGGCAACGCCGCCACCGAGATGACGGCAGGGATCGCGGTGGGCGCGCGGCAGGCCGACGGCAGTGTGCGCCCGGAGCCGACGTTCGACCCGGCGCACGTGGCGGACGCGGTGCTGATGATGGCGCGGCTGCCGCTCGAGGCGAACGTCCAGTTCATGACGATCACGGCGACGGCGATGCCGTTCGTGGGCCGCGGCTGAAGGGCGGTGTCGAAATCGCCTCGTCCGCTCCGAGGTACCGGCGGGCTGGCTCGATACGGCGGCAGCGCCCCTGAGGGTGCGCCCCCTGCGCCATGCGCCTGGGTCAGTGGGCGCGCACCATCCCGCCGTCGCAGCGCACCTGCTCGCCGGTGACGTACCCGGCTCCGGCCGAGGCGAGGAACGTGACGACCGCCGCGAACTCCTCCGGGGTGCCGTAGCGGCCGGCCGGTATCGACGCCTCGGAGCGGGCCCGCGCCTCGTCGACGCTGATGCCGGATCGCTCGGCGTTGGCCCGGTCGAGCACACCGACCCGGTCGGTGTCGATGCGGCCGGGCAGCACCATGTTGACGGTGACGCCGTCGGCGGCCACCTCGGCGGCGAGCGTCTTGAGGTAGCCCGCCAGCGCGGCGCGGGCGGCGTTGGAGGCGACGAGCCCGTCGATCGGCTGCTGCACCCCGCTCGACCCGACCGCGACGATCCGGCCGAACCCGCGCTCGCGCATGCCCGGCAGGGTGGCCGCGACGAGCCGCTGGTGGGGATGCACGAGCAGCTCGATCGCCACCGTGAGCTGCTCCGGGGTGAAGTCTTCGGCCCGGCCCGGCGGCGGGCCGCCGCCGTTGAGCACGAGCACGTCCACGGGGCCGAAGCGCCCCTCGGCGGCTCCGATGAGCGCCGCGGCGGCGCCGTGATCGGTCAGGTCGACCTCCACGCCGACGGCCGACGGCAGCTTCTCCGCCTCGGCGCGCACGAGATCTCCGCGCCTCCCGCCGAGCACGACGTTGGCACCCTCCGCGGCGAGCGCGCGGGCGACGGCAAGGCCGAGGCCCGTGCTGGCGCCGGGTACGACGGCGGTGCGTCCCTTCAGTCCGGTGTCCATGGCCCGAGTCAACCATCGTTGTTCCCAAGCCATCGGCCCGGTTCCGCGGTCAGACGGGGGTCAGCGCGACGAGGTCGGGGGCGAACGTCAGCTCGGCGGCAGTGCGGTCCTGCAGCTCGTCGGCGGAGACCCCGGGCACCAGCTCCCGAACGAGGAACCCGGAGTCCGTCACGTCGAGCACGGCGAGGTCGGTGTAGATGCGGTCCACCACACCCGCGGCGGTGAGCGGGTAGGTGCACGCCGGCAGCAGCTTCGGCCTGCCGTCCTTCGTGGTGTGGGAGGTCATCACCAGCACGCGCCGCGCTCCGACCGCGAGGTCCATCGCCCCGCCGACGGCCGGGGGCATAGTCGCCTCGTCCGTGGCCCAGTTCGCGAGATCGCCGCGCTCGGACACCTGGAAGGCGCCGAGCACGGTGATGTCGATGTGGCCCCCGCGCATCATCACGAAGGCGTCCGTGTGGTTCATGTAGGCCCCGCCGGGGAGGAGCGTGACGGGCTGCTTCCCCGCGTTGATCAGCGCCGGGTCGCCGGTGCCCGGCTCGGGCGCCGGTCCCATCCCGAGGATCCCGTTCTCGCTGTGGTAGACGATCTCGCGGTCCGCCGGGACGACGTCGGCGACGAGCGTCGGCAGCCCGATCCCCAGGTTCACGTAGGAGCCGTCGGGGATGTCGAGGGCCACCCTGCGGGCCATTTCGATGGGTGCGAGCTTCACGCGGACACCTCCACCACGCGGTCGACGAAGATCCCGGGGGTCACGATCGCCTCCGGGTCGAGTGCGCCCAGCTCCACGAACTCGCGCACCTGCACCACGGTGAGGGCCGCCGCTGTTGCCATCACGGGACCGAAGTTGCGGGCCGCGCTGTGGTAGACGATGTTGCCCCAACGGTCCGCGCGGTCGGCCTTGATCAGCGCCACATCGGCGGGCAGCGGCTTCTCGAAGACATGCCGCCGTCCGTCGATCACCCGAACCTCCTTGCCGTCCGCGAGCGGCGAGTCGGCACCGGCGGGGGTGAAGAAGCCGCCGAGGCCGGCCCCGGCCGCGCGCATCCGCTCGCTGAGCGTGCCCTGCGGCACCAGCTCGAGCTCGATCTCACCCGCCCGCCAGAACTTTTCGAACCAGACCGACCCGGCCGACCGCGGGTACGAACAGACGATCCTGCTGACCCGGCGTTCCCGGATCAGCGCCGCGATGTCGGTCTCGCCGCTGCCCGCGTTGTTGGTGACGATCGTGAGGTCGCCCGCGCCGAGCTCCAGGAGCGCGTGCACGAGTTCGACCGGCACACCGGAGTTGCCGAACCCGCCGATCAGCACCGTGGAACCGTCCTTCACGCCTGCCACGGCCTCGGCGAGCGTCGGTACCCTCTTGTCGATCAATGCTTCTCCTTCGCGCGGTACCACCGGGGGGACGTCGACGGGGGCGGGGTCAGTACGGCTCGCACAGCCACGAGGTGCGGGCCGTCGGTGTCGAGGCTCTTCGTGAGCGCGGCCTCGAACGCGCTGCCGAAGCCGTCGACGGTCTCGGCCGGCACGCCGAACGCGGCCGCGAGCGCGCCGAAGTCGGGTGTCACCAGGTCGACTCCGCGCGTGGGGACCCCGGCCTGTACCTGGTCGAAGCGCAGCATCCCGTAGCCGCCGTCGTCGACGAGCACCAGGGTGAGCGGCAGGCGCTCCTGCACGGCGGTGGCCAGCTCGCCGCACGCGAACAGGAAACCGCCGTCGCCGACCACAGCGACGGCCCTGCCCGTGCCTGCCGCGGCCGCACCGAGCGCGGCGGGAAAGGCGAAGCCGAGCGTGCCCCAGCCCATCGGGTATGCGAACCTTCGCGGTCCCGGTACCTGGTGGAACGCCGCGAGCCAGTACCCCGCGATGCACATGTCGGCGAGGACCGTGGCGTCGGGAGGCAGCAGCCGGTGCAGCGCGTCGAGCAGGAGCGCCGCCTGCGGCTCCTCGTCGCGCACGAGGGCCGTGACGGCTGCGCGCAACCCCGCGATGCTCGAAGCGAGCTCGCCGTGTCCGTCCCGCTGGGGCACCGCCTCGGCGAGGCGTTCCGTCACGGCCCTCGCGTCGCCGGTAAGGACGTGGTCGGGCCGGTAGTTCTTCCCAGCGTCGGCTGCGTCGATGTTCACGGCGAGCAACGCGGGCGGCTGCGGCATCCGCCAGTTCTGAGTGGTCATGCCATCGAAGTCGCTCCCGATGGCGATGACGAGGTCGGCCTTGTCCCATACCGCGCCGATCGCGGGGACGTGGGCCGGGCCCGGCACGAGGCACGGGTGGTTCGGCGGCAGCACGCCGCGGCCGTTGTAGGTCGTGATCACCGGGGCGGCGAGCCGTTCCGCGAACCGGCCCACGGCGTCGCCCGCGCCCGCGCGCAGCGCCCCGCCGCCCACCCAGAGCAGCGGACGCTCGGCCCGCGCGACGAGCGCCAGCGCCGCGGCGAGATCGGGTTCCGGCGGGCCCGCGGGCAGCGGCGCGGCCGGTGTGCGCTCCGCGACCGGCGCGTTAAGCAGGTCCGTCGGCACTCCCAGGTAGACCGGCCCCGTGGGCGCCCGCAGCGCCGTCCGCCCTGCCGCCAGCACGTCGGCGTAGAGGTCGGCGGCAGCGACAGAGGTCGTGGCCGCCTTGGTGACCGGCGCGAACATGGCCGCCTGGTCGCGCGTCTCGTGGAGCACGCCCCGGTACACGCCGGGACGTCGAAGCGTCGACGGAATGTCCGTGGCGATCACGAGCACCGGCGCACCGGATGTCATCGCCTCGCCGGTGGCGCCCAACGTGTTGGCCGCGCCGGGGCCGGTCGTCACGACCGCGACCCCGAGTTTCCCGGTGGCCCGCGCGTAGCCGTCCGCGGCGTACGCGGCCGCCTGCTCGTGCCGCACCCCGACCAGCCGGATCCCGGCCGCCGCGCACGCTTCCCAGACGGGCAGGTTGTGCACGCCCGGCAGCCCGAACGCCAGCTCGACGCCCAGCTCGCGCAAGGCGTCGACCAGCCCGGTCGCTCCGCGGTCCGCCCCGACCTCAGCCACCGGCCACTCCCTGGAACGTCTGCTCGGTCTCGGTGAACAGCGCCGCGAGCTGTGCCGCTCGTCGAGGCCGTGGCCACCGAGTTTCCCCCAAGGAGGGGGTCAGCACCTCCTGGTTGCCGTTGAACGGGAGAACTGTGAGCGGCACCTCGTAGAGCTGGGGTGTTGATCGCGAGTATCGGTTGTCCACGGCCCCTCGAAGGGCCACCGGCAACCGATACCCGTCAGTCGCCCGCAAGTCCCGCCGCGATGAACTGCCGCGCCTGCTTCGCCAGGTCCATGCCGTCCGTCCACAGGTCCCGCCACACGGCGAGCCGGTCGGAGAGATCCGGCGATACGACAGCCCGCGAGAACGACTCGAACGTGACCGGGCCCGTGTAGCCGGAGCTCTTCAGCGCGCCGAAGAACGCCGGGAAGTCGATGGTGCCCGTACCGAGATATCCGCGGTGCGACTCGCCGATGTGCACGTACCCGAGCTTGTCTCCCGCCTCCACGACGGGCGCGACGAAGTCCCGCTCCTCGATGTTGGCGTGGTAGACGTCCAGGTGCACGACGACGTTCGGCTCGCCGACCTCCTCGATCACGGCGAGCGCGTCCGCCACGGTGTTGATCGCGTTGGACTCGTACCGGTTCACCGGCTCCAGCCCGACCGTCACCCCGTGGTCGGCGGCGGCGCGGGCGAGCCGCTTCAGCCCGGCGATCATGTTCTCGCGGCCGCGCGGGTGGAGCGGGTGGTCGTACTTCGCGAGCGCCGAGTAAACCGCGCCGCCGAGGTAGTCGCCGCCGATGCCTGCCACGACCGCGAGCGCGTCCGCGAGCTTCGCGTCCCCGCGCCGCATGACGTCGGGGTCGGGGGAGGAGATGTCGGCGTCGAGATCGAGCCCGAGCGAGCAGACACCCCGCACGCCGTGGTCGGCCAGCACGGCACGGGTGTGCCCGGCGTCGATGGCGGCCGGGTCGAGCGCGGGGATCTCGATCAGGTCGTACCCGGCTTCCCTGGTGCTGCGGACAGCGTGCTCGCACTCGGTGCGGGACCAGCCGCCCGCCCACACGAGCGCATGGATGCCGAGTGGGTTTCTGGGCGGGTTCATATGACCTCCGGTGATCAAGTGCGGGAGCGGCCGAGCATCGCGCGCCGCGCGGACTCGTCGGGCCGGCAGGCGAGCTCGCGGGCGTGCTGCGGGTCGAGCGGGGCCGGGGTGCCGGCGGCGAGCGCCACCCCCCGGACGCGGGCGGCCTTGACCGCCATCGTGGTCACGGTCTCGACCTCACTCGCGGTGGAGCCGAGGGCCACGATCCCGTGGTTGCCCAGCAGCACGAGCCGGGGCGGCGTGCCGTCGCGGTCGAGCCGGTCGCGGATCGCCGCGTGCACGGCGAGCCCGAGCGCGATCCCCGGCGTCGCGTACGGCACCCAGACCGGCTCCCCGAGCATCACGGCCTCGTCCGGGAAGAACGGGGCCGACCACAGGGCCTCCGCGTCGGTCACCGCCAGCAGCCCCACGACGGCAGTCGGGTGCGTGTGGGCCACCCAGGTCGCGCCTGCCGCGAGCGCGGCGACGTGCACGAGCGTCTCGATCGACGCCCGCGCGTCCCCGGCCGCCAGCAGGCCGGTCAGGTCGGCCTGGTCGGTCTGGTCGGCCGCCCCGCCGTCCAGCACGGCAAGCAGCTCGGCCAGCTCGCCCACGACGAAGTGCTCCGCCTCGGCGGCGTCCATCCGCGCGCCGCTGGCCTTGACGGCGAACCGGTCGCCGTCGAGTCGGGTCGACGTGTTTCCCTCGGCCAGCACCACCAGGTCGGCGGCCGGGTCGCCGAGCCTGCGGGTGAGCGCCACCAGCTCGGCCGGCACGTCCGACGGCCGGGCCGCGAACGTCACGAGAGCCGCCCGTAGCGCCGGAGCGCCAGCGTGTTGAGCAGCGCCGACAGCACCAGCACGAGCCCGAGCGCCAGGAGCTGGTACCGGCTGCCCTCCGAACCCTCGAAGGCCAGCAGCATCCCCGCGTTCAGCCACGTGACGAGCAGCGCCGCGACGAGCACGCCCCCGACGCGGCCGATCCCACCCTGGATGGCCACCCCACCCAGCACCGCCACTGTGATCGCCGGCAGTGCCATGCCGTTGCCCACCGTGCCGGCGTCGGGCCGGGCAGAGGCGAACTGCGCGACGGTCACCAGCGCCACGACCCCCGAGAGCAGCCCGGAGATGACGTAGGCGCTGAACCGCGTGCGGGTGACCCGCTGCGTGGCGTACCCGGCGGCGACGTCGTTGGTGCCCACCGCGTACAGCGAGCGCCCGTAGGTCGAGCGGGAGAGCAGCACCCACGCGAGCACCGCGCACGGCAGCAGGATCGTGAACACGTGCAGCGGTACCGGCGGCAGCAGCGGCAGGTCGACGTTGCGGGTGAGCCCGTGCAGCGCCACCACCGGCGGGGTGGAGATGGGGGCGTTGGCGTTGCTGACCAGGGCTATCGAGCTGTAGGCGTAGTACGTGGCGAGCGTCGCGATCAGCGCGGGGAATCGCAGGTACGCCACGAGCGCCCCGTTGACGGCGCCGAGCAGCGCGCCCACGGCGATGCACGCCACCACCGAGGGCACCAGCGGCCACCCCCACACCCCCACCGTCAGCCCGAAGACCATCCCGGCGAGCGACACGATCGCCCCGACGGACAGGTCGATCCCGCCGCGGCCGGAGACGATCACGAACAGCTCGGCCATGGCGAGCAGCGCGAACGGCACCATCGACTCGAGCGCGTTGCCCAGGTACCGCACGTCGTAGGGCGCCACGAGGTAACCGCCGTCGCCGAGCACCCGGAACCACACCACCACGACGACGAGCAGCACTGCGAGCAGCACCACGCGCTCGGTCAGCGCGACCCGCAGCACCCGCGCGGGGAGGCTCTCGCCGCGCTCCTCCCTGCCGTTCACGGGTGTGGGAGGCACCTGCGTCTCGGTCATCGTGTGCTCCTCCGCCGCTCACGCAGCAGGTCGACCCCGACCGCCACGAGGATGAACAGCCCGATGAACAGCTGCGTCAGCTCGCTTGGCCAGCTCAGCAGCGTGACGGCGCTGGTGACCGTGCCGACGAGAAGTGCGCCGAGCAGCGTTCCCAGCACCGTGCCGCGGCCGCCGATGATGCTCGTTCCGCCGATCACGACGGCCGCGATCACACGCAGCTCCAGCCCGCTGCCGACGTTCTGCTGCACCAGCCCGCCGCTGCCGATCAGCACACACGCCGCGAGCCCGACGCAGGCTCCCGTCAGCACGTAGGCGCTGATCTGTCGCCGCCGCACCCGCACCCCGGCCAGGCGCGCGGCCAGCGCGTCGCCGCCGACGGCGTAGAGGTGCCGGCCGGTGGCCCAGAACCGCATGTAGGCCCACATGCCGGCGGCGAGCACGAGTGTCAGCCACCACGCCGTCGGCACGCCCAGCAGGCGCCCTTCGGCGCCCCCACCGATCGGGGAGAACGTGCCCGGCACCCCCGCCACCTGCTCGCTGCCGAAGATCTGCAGCGCGACGAACCGGTAGATGTTCAGCGTCCCGAACGTGACGATGATCGGGTGGATGCCGCCGTAGGCGACCAGCAGCCCGTTGACGGCGCCCAGCACGAGCCCGCTGACGATCGCGACCGCGAGTGCCGGCACGAACGCGAGGCCCGCGTCCCGCACGAGCAGTGCGATCACCACCATCACGACCGCGGCCTGGCTGCCGACCGAGACGTCGATCCCGGCGGTGACGATCACCGCGGTCATACCGATCCCGATCAGCGCGATCGGGGCGACCGTGAACAGGATGTTCTGGATGTTGCCCGAGGTCAGGAACGTGTCGGTGGCGACCGAGAGCACGACCCACAGGAGCCCGGTCACGGCGATCAGCGCGAGCTCCTGACCTTCGATCGCCCGCACCCGGCGCCGGCGCCGGACCTGCTTAGGGGCGGTCGCGGTGGCGGTCACCGGTCGCCCCCGTCCGCTCTGGCGCCGACCACGGCGGGCGCCCCGCCGTCGTCGCCCGCCGCGGCGGCGAGCACGTCGGCCTGGCTCGCGCCGCGCCCGAACTCCCGCACCACCGCGCCGCGCCGCACGACCAGCACCCGGTCGGCGATCTGGAGCACCTCCGGCAGATCTGTTGAGATGACGAGAACTGCGCTGCCGCCGTCGGCGAGCTCCAGCACCAGGCGGTGGATCTCCTCCTTGGCGCCCACGTCCACGCCCTGCGTCGGTTCCTCCAGCAGCAGCACCCGCGGCGCCCGCACGAGCTGCCGGGCGAGCACGACCTTCTGCTGGTTGCCGCCCGACAGCGCCCCGACCACCGTGTCGGGGCTAGGGGCCTTGATCGCGATGCGCTTCAGGAAGTCGAGCGCGATCGACCGTTCTTTGGCGCGGTCGAACCAGAAGCCCAGCCGGGCGAGGTGGCGCAGGTGGGCACTGCTGATGTTGAACGCGATCGACTTGTTCGCGAACACCCCCTGCTGCTTGCGGTCGCCGGGGAGCATCGCGATGCCGGCGGCGGCCGCGTCCTGCGGGCTGCGCAACCGCACCTCGCGCCCGTCCACCCGCACGGCGCCCGTGTCGGCCGGGGTGATCCCGTAGAGCGCCCTGGCAATCGGGCTCGTGCCCGAACCGACCAGGCCGTACAGCGCGACGACCTCGGCCGGGCGCACCTGGAGGTCGAGCCCCTCGAAGGCGCCCGTCCGGCCGAGGCCTGCCACGTCGAGCACGGGGTCACCGGCCGGAACCGCCCGGTCGGTGGCCCTCGTGCTCAGCTCGTGCCCGACCATCAGCTCGGCCACCTGCCGCACCGACAGCTCGCGCGTCGGCCGGGTCGCCACCACCGCCCCGTCGCGCATGACGGTGACCCGGTCGCTGATGTGTGCCAGCTCGTCGAGGCGGTGGGAGATGTAGACGATCCCGACGCCGGCCGCGCGCAGGTTGCGCACCACACCGAACAGCACCTCGATCTCGCGGTCGGTGAGGATCGCCGACGGCTCGTCGAGGATCAGCACCTTCGCCGAGTGCGCGAACGCCTTGGCGATCGAGACGAGCTGTTGCTCGGCCACCGGGAGATCGGCGACGCGCACGTCGCCGATCTCCGGGTCCAGCCCGATCTGCGCCAGCAGCTCGCCCACCCGCGTGCGCTGGGCCGTCCAGTCGACGCGCCCGCCGGCCCGCAGCTCGCGTCCGAGGAACACGTTCTCGGCTACCGTGAGCTCGCCGAACAGGTGCGGCTCCTGGTAGACGGTCGCGATACCGGCCGCCATCGCGGCTTGGGTACTGCCACCGGCGAGCGGGACACCGTCCACTTCGACAGTGCCCTCGTCGGCGACCTCGGCCCCGGACACGATCTTGATCAGCGTTGACTTGCCGGCGCCGTTCTCGCCGACGAGCGCGTGCACCTCGCCGGCGAGAACCTCGAAGTCCGCGCCCCGCAGCGCGCGCACCCCGCCGTAGCGCTTCTGCACGCCCCGCAGCTCCAGCAGCACGTGGGGCGATGAGTGGGACATCAGTACTTGTACTGGTCGACGTTGTCCGTGGTGATCCGCAGCGGGTCGCCGAGCAGCAGCATCTTGTCCGAGTCGGTCCACTGGACGGCGTTGAGCTGCGGGTTGACGCTGTTCGTCTGTTGGAACGGGGTGCCGGAGGCGAGCTGCTTGCCGGCCCACGCGGTCAGGTAGCCGAGCTGCTCGACGTCCCACAGGATCGCCGCGGACGACGAACCGTTGTCCAGGTACTGCTTCATCGACTGCGGCGTGCCGAGCCCGACGGTGAAGACCTGCCCGACCTTGCCCGCCTCGGTGACGGCCTTCGCGACGCCCGGCGCCGATGCCGTGCACTCGCCGACGAGGCCGGTGAGGTCGGGGTGGGCGTTCATGAGGTCCTTGGCCATGGAGACCGACTGCGCCTCGTCCTCACCCGCGTAGACGACGTCCACGATCTGGGCGTTCGGGTACTTCTGCGCCGTGACCCGGCGCTGGACCTCGATCCAGGAGTTCAGGTTCGCCGCGGTCTGCCCGCAGGAGACGATCGCGTACTTGCCCTGGCCGCCCATCGCCTCGAGCAGCGAGTCGGTCAGCGCCGTGCCGATGCCCTCGGCCGTCGCCTGGTTGACGAACGCCTCGCGCACCGAATTGGGCGCGTCGGTGTCGCTGGTCATCACATGAATGCCGGCGTCCTTGGCCTCCTGCAGCACCGGGGCCATCGAGTCGGGGTCGTTCGGGGCGACCACCAGCACGTCGACGCGCTGCTGGATCAGCGAGTTCACGATCTCGGTCTGCGCACCCGGGTCGGCGGTGGAGGCGCCGCGGTAGATCCAGTCGATGCCCAGCTCCTGCGCGGCGCGCCGGCCGCCAGTGTTCATCGCCTCGAAGTAGGGGATCCCCTGCAGCTTCGGCACGAACGCCACAGTCACGCGGTCCGCCGAGGCACCACCTCCGCCGCCGCCCGCACCGGCGTCGGGGTTGCGCTGCGTGCAACCCGTGAGCGCGGTCAGCGCTGCCAGCGCCACGGCCGCGACGGCCGTAGCCGAGCGTCTGCTGAGCGTCGTCGATCGCATGATCGCTCCTTTCCTCGTCCGCCTCACGCGGACGTGCCGGCCATCTCGTCGTCCTGCGCGATACGCGCGAGGAACTCCTGGTAGATCCCGTCCCAGCCGTCGCCCGACCGCGGTTCGAGGTGCTCGACCGGCTCGCCCGCCCGCACCACCTCACGCGCCTCGGCGAGCCCCGCCAGCTCGCCCAGCGCCACGAGTTGCACGAGCGCGTTGCCCAACGCGGTGGTCTCCACGGGCCCCGCGACCACCGGGAGGCCCGTGACGTCCGCGGTCAGCTGGTTGAGCAGGGTGTTGCGCGCGCCGCCGCCGACCACGTGCACCTGCGGCACCGGCCGGCCGGTCACGTCACCCACGGCCGTGACCGCCGTGCGGTAGCGCAGGGCCAGGCTCTCCAGCACACACCGGGCGATCCCGCCGACGCCCTCCGGCTCCGGCTGCCCGGTCCGGCGGCAGTACGCGCGGATGCGCGCGGGCATGTCGCCCGGTGCGAGGAAGTCGGGGTGGTCGATGTCGACGTGGCTGCCCCGCGCGGGTTCCTCCTCGGCCCGCGCGACGATCTCCGTGTACGTCAGCAGCACACCCTCTTGCTGCCATTGCCGCCTGCACTCCTGCAGCACCCACAGACCGGTGACGTTGCGCAGCAGCCGGTTGGTGCCGGACACCCCGCCCTCGTTGGTGAGGTTCGCCGCCCTGGCCGCCGGGGTCACCACCGGCGCGGTCGTCTCACCCCCGACGAGCGACCACGTGCCGGACGAGACGTACGCCGCGTCCGGGTGCGTGAACGGCACCGCCGCCACCGCCGACGCAGTGTCGTGGCTGCCCGGCAGGATCACGCGAGCGTGCTGGTAGGCGGAGTGGTCGACCGCGCCGGTGCGCACCGGCCCGAGGTCGGTGCCCGGCTCGACGACCTCGGGGAGCAAGTGTGTGGGGATGCCCAGGTCGTCGAGCAGTCCCGTGGCCCACCGCCTGCCGCTGACGTCGTAGGCGCCCGTGGTGGTGGCGGCCGTGAACTCCGCGACGGCGCTGCCGGAGAGGCGGCGGTGGAACAGGTCGGGCACCATCAGCAGCCGCGCGGCCCTGGCCAATCGGTCCTCGGCCACGTCGGCGAGCAGCTGGTAGATCGTGTTGCACTCCAGCAGCTGCGTGCCGGTCTCGTCGTAGAGCCGCTCCCGCCCCACGCGCGCGGCGGCCTCCGCCAGGAGACCGTTCGTGCGCGGGTCGCGGTGGGAGACCGGGCGGTCGATCACCCGGCCGTCGCCGTCGAGCAGGCCGTAGTCGATGCCCCAGGTCGCGACGCCGACGCTGTCGATCCGGCCGGCGGCCTGCCCGGCGTGCCCGAGCCCGTCGGCGATCTCGGCCCACAGCCGGTCGACGTCCCACCGCAGGTGGCCGTCCACCTCGGTGGCACCGTTCGGGAACCGGTGCACCTCCTGCAGATCGATGCGTTTCCCGTCGAAGCGGCAGAGGACAACCCGCCCGCTCTCGGCGCCGAGATCGACCGCCGTCACCGTCCGGTGGCTCACGCCGCACCTCCGGCCGCCGCCTCGACGGGCACGCGGTGCACGGCGACACCGAGCCCGGTGAAGCCCGCCAGCGCGTCTGGCGGGGCGCCGTCGTCGGTGTAGAGGGCGGTGATCCGGTTCGTCGGGGCGAAGCTGTGCAGGGCGAAGCGGCCGATCTTGGTGGAGTCGAAGAGCCCGTAGAGCTGCGTGCAGGCGGCGGCGAGCCTGCGCTTCACCGCGGTCTCCTCGACCGAGAGCTCCATCAGCCCGTGCTCGCGGGAGATCGAGCGCACGCCGA
Source organism: Pseudonocardia aurantiaca (assembly GCF_039526725.1). NCBI lineage: Bacteria > Bacillati > Actinomycetota > Actinomycetes > Pseudonocardiales > Pseudonocardiaceae > Pseudonocardia > Pseudonocardia aurantiaca. The sequence goes on along the minus strand of NZ_BAAAJG010000003.1, from coordinate 55,575 downwards.
AGAAGCCCATCGCGAGCCGGCCGCGGCTCATCACGACGTCGCCGAAGTCCCCGACCACCGACCATGAGGACCGGCGCAGCGTGCCGCCGGGAAGCACCACGGTGACGCCGGAGTCGCTGAGCAGTTCGGCCGCGCGCAGCCCGTTGGTGACGACGATCAGGCTGCGCCGCCCGCGCAGCTCGTGGGCCAGGTAGTAGCAGGTGGTGCTGCAGTCCAGCGCGATCGCCGCGCCGTCGGGGACGAGGCCCGCCGCTGCTCTCGCGATCGCGGTCTTCGCCGCGGTGCCGTGCCGCAGCCGCATCTCGAACGCGCCCTCGTCGGCGCCTTCGGCGCTGACGGCCCCACCGCGCACGCGGACGAGCAGGTGACGGCGCTCCAGCACCTCCAGGTCCTTGCGGATCGTCACCGCGGTGACGCCGAAGCTGCGGACGAGGTCGGCCACACTCACCCGGCCGTCGGTGTCGAGCAGGCGCAGCACCTCCTGCTGCCGCTCGTGCTCCGCGATGCCCGCCATTGGACCCACCCCCCGCGCCGGTGACCCGGGTCACCTAGGGCGGACCCTAGGAAACATGCGCGCAACACGTCAATGAACGAGCGAGAACGCGGTGGTGCGTCACTTTCGTTTGCCTTCGGTCTACTTTCGCTGGTGCGCCGTAGCCGCTTTCGGCGGGGCGCGCCGGTCAGGCGCTCGACTCGTGGTCCCGCGGACGCGCGCGCGAAACTTCGTGGGCGATTGCTGCGGAGGGTCAGGGCTCGGTATGGAAGGCGAGGCCCTCCCGGCTGCACCCGATCGATCCGCTGCCGTAGGCGCCGGTGTCGGCCATGCAGGCCCAGCCCTGGACCACGAGGTAATGGGCGGTGCCCTCCGACATGGTCGGGGCGTCGCGGTAGTAGTCGGTGATCACGTTGATCGCCTCGGTGCATCCGACCCGGCCCGCCGGGGTGTCGTCGGCGATCAGGTCGACCTGGTCGCCGCCGCTCGGGCCCACCCCGCCGCAGCTCACGGACTCGACGCCCGGTTCGGCCGCGCTGCTGGTGACGGCCGGGGCGGTCGGGCCCGCCGTCGTCGGCGCGGCAGCCGATGTGGCGGTCGGGGGCGCCGGAGCGGCGGCCGGCAGGCCCGCCGCGGGCTGGGCCGCGCACGCCGCCACCAGCCCGGTTGCGGCGAGCGCCAGGCCGATGGCCGGGAGTGATGGCGGACGGAGTCGCATGATCAGGAGTATCGCGCTCCGCAGCGGGACGGGTACTCAGGGACCCATCCGTTACAGAAATGTCTTACCGCAGTCTTGACGTGTGGGCGTCCTCGGTGGAAATTTTCACCCACCTCGCCGTGCCTCGAAAGGTTTCCCATGTCCCTCACCGCTGGATCGGACCCGTCCGTGGAGACGGGTTCCGGCCAGTTGCTGGTGCACATGCGCAGCGTGCTGCCCGGTCTCGCCGGGGCCCTGCGGCAGGTCGGGAACGTGATCCTGGAGGACCCGGCATGGGCTTCCCGGGCCACCATCGTCGAGCTGGGGGAGCGCAGCGGCACCTCGCCCGCCACCGTCACCCGCTTCTGCCGGAGCGTCGGGCTCGGCGGCTACACGGAGCTGCGGGTCGGCATCGCCACCGAGATCGGCCGGGCCGACCAGGCCGGCTGGGAGGTGGGCATCGGCGCCGACGTGCTGCCGACCGACCCCATCGAACGCGTGCTCCGCACCCTGCTCGCCGTCGACCTGCAGGCCATGCACGAGACGGCGGCCGGGCTCGACCTGCGCACCATCGAGGTGGTGGTCGACGCCCTCGTCGCCGCCCGCCGCGTCGACTTCTACGGCGTCGGCGGCAGCGCCGCAGTATTCGAGGACATGCAGATGCGGATGCACCGCATCGGCATTGCTTCGTGGTCGTGGTCGGACGTGCACAACGGCCTGACGAGCGCTGCCCTGCTCGGCCGCGACGACGTGGCCATCGGCCTGTCGCACAGCGGGCGCTCCAAGGAGACCGTCGAGATGCTCGCGCAGGCCAAGGCCAGCGGGGCGGCCACGGTCGCGATCACGAACTTCTCGACCTCGCCCATCGCCGAGGTGGCCGACCATCTGCTGTGCACGTCGGTCCGCGAGACGTCGTACAGGTCGGGCGAGATGTCGGCCCGGCACTCCCAGTTCCTCGTGCTGGACCTGCTCTACCTCGCCGTCGCGCAGCGCACCCACGAGCGGGCGAAGGACACCTTCGCCCGCACGGCCGACGCCGTAGCGCAGCACCGCACGCCGTACGAGCCGCGCGGCCGCAGCGCCCGTCCCGCCGACCCGCAGCGAGGTGCCTGATGCCGAACCCCGGAGTCTCCGCGCCCGCCTTCGCGGCTGCGGCGGAGGAGGCGGTGCGGCGGGTCGCCACGAGCCAGGCCGGGGCCGTCAGCAAGGCCGCGGGCCACCTGGTCGAAGGCCTGCGCGCCGGTGGGGTCGTGCAGGCCTTCGGCACAGGCCACTCGCAGGCGCTGGCGATGGAGATCTCCGGCCGGGCCGGTGGCCTCGTGCCGACGAACATGATCGCCATCCGCGACCTCGTGCTGCTCGGCGGCGAGCCGCCGGGCGTGCTGTTCACCGACTACCTCGAACGTGATCCGGCCGTGGGGAGGCGGCTCTACGACCTCACCGGTCCGCACCCGGCCGATGTGTTCGTGATGGCGTCGAACTCGGGCGGCAACGGCTCCGTGGTCGAGCTCGCCCACGCGGTCAAGGAGCACGGCCACCCGCTCGTCGCGGTCACCTCGATGGCCCACACCTCGCGGGTGACCTCCCGGCACCCGTCGGGGCTGCGCCTGTTCGAGCTGGCCGACGTCGTGCTCGACAACGGCGCGCCCTACGGCGACGCGGTCCTGGACGCGGGCGGCACCGCCGTATGCGCGGTCTCGTCGATCACGGCCGCGCTGCTCGCGCAGATGGTGGTGGCCGAGGTCGTGCGCACCATGCTCGCCGCCGGCGAGACCCCACCCGTCTATCTCTCGGCGAACGTGCCGGAAGGCGACGCCCACAACTCCGCGCTTGAAGCGCGCTACGCGGGCCGCATCCGCCGTCCGGCCTGAAGACGCAGTCCGGCCAGGTGGCCGAAAGAAGACCCGAAGCATCGACCAGGAGGAAGTCATGGACAGGCCCCGTCCCGCCGGACTTGACCGCAGGCAGTTTCTGCAGAGACTGGCCGCGGCCGGTCTGCTCGCCGTGCCCGGAGCGAGCCTGCTCTCCTCGTGCGCGACCGGCGGGGGCGGCCCGAGCACGGCCGCGCAGGGCGCCGTCAGCGCGCAGAACCCGCTGGGGGTGGCCGCGGACGCGCCCCTGGACGTCGTGATCTTCAACGGTGGGTACGGCGAGGACTACGCCAAGGTCCACGAGCAGCTCTACAAGGACCGGTACCCGCAGTCGACCGTCAAGCACACCGCCACGACGCAGATCGGCCCGGAGATGCAGCCGCGGTTCGTCGCGGGCAACCCGCCGGACGTGCTCGATGACACCGGCGCCCAGAAGATCGAGTACGCCGTGCTGGTCAACGACAACCAGGTCGCCGACCTCGGCCAACTGCTCGACGCCCCGTCCTACGACGACCCGAACGTGAAGGTGCGCGACACGCTGCTCCCCGGCGTGATCGAGCAGGGCACCTTCGGCAACAAGTTCGTCGCGCTCAACTACGTCTACGAGACCTACGCAGTCTGGTACTCCAAGCCGCTCTTCGAGCAGCACGGCTGGCAGGTCCCCACCACGTGGGACGAGATGATGGCGCTCTCCGAGCAGATCAAGGCCGCCGGCATCTCTCCGTTCGCCTACGGCGGCACGAACGCCGCGGACTACGTCCTCGACCTCAACCTCGGTTCGGCCATCAAACAAGGCGGCATCGACGTCGTCACGAAGATCGACAACCTCGAGCCGGGCTCCTGGAAGCAGGACACCGTGGTCGCCGCGACCCAGCGCGTCGAGGAGATGGTCCGCAAGGGCTACTTCATGCCCGGCTCCGAGGCTCTCAAGCACACCGAGGCGCAGACCTCGTGGGTGCAGGGCAAGGCGGCGTTCTACGTCTCGGGCTCCTGGCTGGAGAACGAGATGAAGGGCATCTCGCCCGCGGACTTCACGATGACCATGGCGCCGGTGCCGGTGCTCGACAGCAGCTCGTCGATGCCGGTCGCGGCCCTGCGCACCCAGCCCGCCGAGGCGTTCCTCGTGCCCGCCCGGGCCAAGAACGTCAACGGCGGGATGGAGTACCTGCGGATCATGCTGTCCAAGCAGGGCGCCTCGAAGTTCGCCGAGCTCACCGCCTCGGTGCCCGGCGTGAAGGGGGCCACCGACGGTATCCAGAAGACGCCCGCGCTCGAGTCGCTGTCGGCGGGCCTCGCCGCCGCCGGCAGCAACGTCTTCAGCTGGCAGTTCCGCACCTGGTACGCCTCGTACAGCACGCTGCTGAAGACCGAGATGGGCAACTTGCTGGCCGGCCGCACCGACGCGAACGGCTTCCTCTCGGCCATGCAGACCGAGACCGACCGCCTCGCCGCGGACGCGAGCATCACCAAGTACAGCCGCTGATCAAGTACAGCCGCTGACCGGACCGGATACTGGGGTCGCCGTGCGCTACGGAAAGTACCGCTTCATCGCGAGCTTCCTGGTCGTCCCGCTGGTGCTCTACATCGTCTTCGTGGTGTCGCCGTACCTGCAGGCGTTCTACATCTCGATGACCGACTGGCGGGGCTTCTCGGCCGAGCAGAACTTCATCGGGTTCGCGAACTACGCGGAGCTACTCGGCGACGCCCGGTTCTGGCGGGCGATGGGGCACAACGGGCTCATGCTGCTCGTCGTCCCTGCTGTCACGATCGTGATCGCGCTTTTCCTCGCCACCATGACCACGGTGGCGGGGAGGCGCGGCTCGGTCGCCCGCGGCGGCGTGCGTGGATCGCGCTTCTACCAGGTGATCTTCTTCTTCCCGCACGTCGTCCCGCTGGTCATCGCCGGTGTGCTTTTCGCCTTCTTCTACAACCCAGAGGCGGGCCTGCTCAACGGGCTGCTGCGGATCGTCGGGTTCGACTGGCTGACCCGCGCGTGGCTGGGCGACACCACGTTCGCCCTGCCCGCGGTGATGGCGGTGCTGATCTGGGGCGCCGTCGGCTTCTACTACGTGGTGTTCAGCGCGGCGATGAAGTCGCTTCCCACGGACGTGTTCGAGGCGGCCGTGCTCGACGGCGCCGGCCGGTTCCGCACGTTCCGGCACGTCACGCTGCCGATGATCACCGACAGCATCCAGACCTCCTACATCTACCTGGGGATCATGGTGCTGGACGGGTTCGCGTTGCTGCAGGTGATGCTGCCCGACGGCGGGCCCGACGGGTCGACGGAGGTCGTCGCGCAGTACCTCTACCGGACCGCGTTCACGGACGGCCGGTTCGGTTACGCCTCAGCGATCGGCGTCGCGCTCTGCCTGGTGACGCTGGTGCTCGCCGTGATCGTGCTGCGGATGGGCAACAAAGAGCGGGTCGAGTACTAGGACTACTAGGAGTCTGTGATGGCGATCGAGACCCCGGCGCCTGCCGCGACGCGGCCTGCACCGGCGCGCAGGCCGCGCAACCGCGGCGGCGTGGACGGCTCGGCGGGCGAACGCACGCTCAACGTGTTCTCCCACGGGTTCCTGGTGGTGTGGGCCGTGCTGGTGGCGGTGCCGCTGCTGTGGGCCCTGATGACGGCGTTCAAGTCCGACCGCGAGATCTTCAGTAGCCCATGGAGCCTGCCAACCGAGTGGCACGTCGAGAACTTCGTGCGGGCCTGGACCACGGCCAACATCGGTCGCTACTTCCTCAACAGCGCGATCGTCGTCTGCGCGGCGGTGGTGCTGGTGATGCTGCTCGGCGCGATGGTGGCCTACGTGCTGGCGCGGTACGAGTTCCCGGGGCGCAACGTCATCTACTACACGTTCGTCGCCGGGATGACGTTCCCAATCTTCCTCGCGCTCGTGCCGCTGTTCTTCGTGGTGCAGAACGTGGGGATGCTCGGCACCTACCACGGCCTGATCCTCGTCTACACCGCGTACGCGCTGCCGTTCACGGTCTTCTTCCTCACGAGCTTCTTCAAGACGCTCCCTGGGGCGCTCGTCGAGGCGGCGATGCTCGATGGCTGCTCGCACGCGGGCGCGTTCTTCCGGATCATGCTGCCGCTTGCCCGGCCGGGGATGATCAGCGTCGGCATCCTCAACTTCCTGGGCCTGTGGAACCAGTTCCTGCTGCCGCTGGTGCTCATGCCGGACAACGACCGGTACGTGCTCTCGCAGGGGCTCGCCGTGCTGGCGGCCAACCAGGGCTACCGCTCCGACTGGAGCGCGCTCTTCGCCGGCCTGGTGATCGCCCTGCTCCCGGTGATTGCCGTCTACGTCGTGTTCCAGCGCCGCATCCAGGAAGGACTCAACGTGGGAGCACTCAAGTAGCCGTCCGTACTGATCGGGATGCCTTTCCCGGCGCGTGTCCTGCGCCACGCTGAAGGAGCCGATCCTGCGGCGTACTGTGCTGGCGTGGCAGGCGTGAAGGTGCGCGTGCAGGCGCTGCGGTGGGGGTTTCGCGTCCTGTTCGGGCTTCCGTCGCGCGTCAAACGCACACTCGCCGGCGCCCCGATCCGGCTGGACGGGCAGGAACTCGACCTCGACCTGCAGCTACTCGGCTGGGTCGACCGGCTGCTCAACAGCTCTGAGGGCGGCACCGTCGACGAGGTTGCGCTCGCCGAGCAGCGGCGCCAGGCCGACCTCGCCGCCGAGCTCGTGGCCGACAGCCTGCTCGACGTCGTGGAGGCCCAGGACCTTGCGGTGCCCGGCGCCGTCGGGCCGCTCCCCGCGAGGCTGTACGTGCCGCCTGCCGTCCCGGAGTCCGCCGGGCTGATCGTCTACTTCCACGGTGGCGGGTTCGTGCTCGGGAGCCTCGCCTCCACCGACCCCCTGTGCCGGCTGCTCGCCGCGCAGTCGGGGGTGCGGGTGCTGTCGGTGGACTACCGGCTCGCTCCGGAGGACCCATACCCGGCGGCGCTGGAGGACGCCATCGCGGCGTACCGCGCGGTGCAGGAGAACGCGGCGGCCCTCGGGGCCGACCCCGACCTGATCGCGGTCGGCGGCGACAGCGCGGGTGCCAACCTCGCGCTCGTCGTGGCCCACCAGCAGTCCGTGCTGGGCCGGCCGGTGCCAGCCTTCGTGCTCGCGCTCTACCCCGTCACCGACGCCGAGCGCACCGGCGGCTCACGGGAGCTGTTCGGCACCGGGTTCGGGCTCACCGTCGAGTACCTCGCCGAGCTGGAGCGGCTCTACCTCCCCGACGGCGTTCCGTCCGATGACAAGCGCGGCGCGATCCTGCGTGCCCGCGACCTTTCGCGGATGCCGCCGGTCTACCTCTCGACGGCGGGTTTCGACCCGCTGCGTGACGAGGGTGAGGAGCTGGCCGCGCGGCTGCGCCGAGCGGGCGTGCCAGTGGTCGCCCGGCGGTTCCCGGGCCTCGTGCACGGCTATGCGAGCTTCACCGCGCTGAGCGCGGCAGCCCGCGACGCCACCCTCGACGCCGCGAGCGCTCTGCGCGCAGGGCTCGGCCCGGTGGAGAGCATGCGCCCGGCCGCGCGCCGCAGTGCGCGGGCGGCCAGGCTGCTGAGCGACAGGCGCCGGCTGGCCGGCAGCTGACGCCACCTTCGGGGATCCGATCCTACGATTCTGATAATCTGAATCCGTGGTCGAGCTCTCTGCATCCGAGGCCGCTCGCCGGTTCTCCGCGGTGCTGGACGGCGCCGAGGACGGCGAGACCTACGTGATCACCCGGGGTGGCCGCCGGGTTGCGATGATCGTGCCCGCACCGCGCGCCAACGGCGGGGCGGTGGTCGACGTCTTCAGGCGCTGGCAGGGCCAGCTGGTGCTCGACGACGACTTCGCCGACGCAGTGGCCACCGCGGGCGAGGCCCCTGCCGAACTGGACGCTGATCCGTGGCGCGTCTGATCCTCGACACCGGGGTACTCGTCCAGGCAGTCCGCGGGAAGATCGACCTGGCTGCGTTCGGCCCGGGCGACGACATCGCGCTGCCGGCCGTCGCCCTTGCCGAGTACCTCACCGGAGTCGAGCGCGACGCCGACCCTGCGCGGCAGGCGGCCCAGCGCGCGTTCCTCGACGAGCTGCTCGCCGTCGTGCCCGTCGTCGACTACACGCCCGCCGTCGCGGCGCACCACGCCGCGCTGCTGGCCCACGTGCGACGCTCCGGACGTCCCCGCGGAGCCCACGACCTGATGATCGCAGCCACGGCGCGGGCCACCCGCCGGCTCCTGCTGTCCACCGACGAACAGGCGGGGTTCGCCGAGCTGCCTGACGTGCAGGTACGCCTTGTGCAGGTCTGAGCGTCACCCGCGAGCCTTGAGCACGGCCAGTGGCCTCGACCCGCAGCTTGTCGAGGCGCAGGTCGTCGAGCAACGCGGCGATGGACGCGAAGTCGGGGTAGGGCAGGACCGGACGGTGATTACGGGTGCGGACCACCCGCGACGGCGCCTGCGCGCACCCAGCCCCTGGCCCGACACCAGGACTTGGGGCTCGACCGGCTGGCCGAAGCCGAGCACGCTGCATGCTCACGACGCGATCGGACCGTTCGCCGGAATGTTGCAGGCACAACTAGCGTTCCGAGTGGTACGACCAGGCCGACGACGAGAGGATGCAGCGATGCCACAGCCGCAGGGCGCCCAGCTGGAGGCCGTGAAGGCCCGCCGCGCCGAGCTCAAGGAGAAATACCTGCTGGCCCCGTCGGAGCGGCCGGCCACCACGGTGCGTGGGGTGCACCACCTCGCGCTGATCGCACGTGACGTGGAGCAGACCATCCAGTTCTACCAAGGGCTGCTGGGCTTCCCCCTGGTCGAGCTGGTGGAGAACCGCGACTACGCCGGCTCGAGCCACTTCTTCTTCGACATCGGCAACCGGAACCTGCTCGGCTTCTTCGACTTCCCCGGGCACGACCACCCGGACTTCACGGAGACCATCGGCGGCGTGCAGCACCTCGCGCTGTCCACGTCCCCCGAGGAGTTCGATGCCGCGCGCAAGCGGCTCGACGCGGCAGGAATCGAGTACCTCGGCCCGGACCGGGGTGTCGACAACAGCCTCTACATCCGCGACCCCAACGGCATCGGGATCGAGTTCTACCGCGAGGAGCTCGGCAAGTTCGAAGGCGAACCGCTGCTCTCCTCCTGATGCTCGCCGGGCGCGCAGTGGCGCCCGCCATGGAACCGAACCACCCCCTGGTGCGTCCCTCTTGATGCAACTCGACCATGCTCATGGTCGGCGACGGGGATGGTGAAGAGGATGGACGAGTACGGAGGCCGCGGCGAGCAGCCGCCTGGCCGCCCGCCAGGCCCGCCGCCCCGCCGCGGTGGTGGCCCCGGCTGGGGACAGCCGCAGCGGCCCCGCCCTCCGGCGGGGCCGCCGCCCTACGGCGGACCGCCCGTCGGCCAGCCGTACCCGCCGCCGCCCGGGCACCGCCCGCCTCCCTTGCAGCGCACGGCGCTCCTGCCGCAGGGCGTCGTCCGTCCACAGGAACGCCCCGGTGGCCCGCCCCCGCTGCGCCCGCGCGGCCCCCGCCCGACCGGCAAGCGCCCGCGCTGGGGCCGGCGCATCGGCGTGTCCCTCCTGGTGCTGGTGCTGCTGGTGGTCGGGTTCGCCGTCTACATCGACAGCACGCTCAGCCGCGTGCCCGCGCTCCCGTCCGACAGTGCCACCTCGTCGCAGGGCACGAACTACCTGATCGTCGGCTCCGACAGCCGGGCCAACCTCACCCCGGAGCAGCGGGCCCAGCTGGCCACGGGTGATCCCGAGTCGGAGCTCACCGACACGATCATGATCCTGCACACCGGCAGCGGAGCGCCCACGCTCGTGAGCCTCCCGCGCGACTCGATGGTCGACATCCCCGGCCACGGACGGCACAAGATCAACTCAGCGTACGGGCGCGGCGGCGGCGCGGACGGCGGCGGGCCGGAGCTGCTCGTGCAGACCGTGGAGGGTGCCACCGGACTGCACATCGACCACTACGTCGAGATCGGCTTCATCGGGGTTGTCTCAGTCGTCGACGCGGTAGGCGGTGTGGACATGTGCATCCCGGAGGCGATCAACGACCCCAAGGCGGGCCTCGACATCCAGGCCGGCTGCCAGAACCTCGACCAGGCCACCGCGCTCGGATACGTCCGCACCCGAGCCACGAGGACGTCCGACTTCGGGCGCGTCGAGCGGCAGCGGGCGTTCATCTCGGCGCTGCTGGACAAAGTCACCAGCCCTGCCGTGCTGCTCAACCCGTTCCGGATCGTGCCGCTGGCCACCGGGCTCTCCAGCGCGATCACGGTGGACGGTGGCGACCACGTGTGGAACCTCGCGCAGCTCGGCCTGGCGATGCGCGGGCTCGGCGAAGGGGTCTCCACCACCGTCCCGGTGCGCGACGGCGTGGTGAACTGGGACCGCCAGCGCGCCGCCGCGCTCTTCGACGCGCTCGCGGCCGACCAGCCGCCACCGAAGAACGCGCTCGGCCCCTGAGGCTGCACGCCCCTCAGGCGCGCGGGAGGGCGTCCAGGCGCGCGAAGGCGGCGTCGATCTCGTCCGACAGCGTCAGCGGGTCGGTGGCCGTGCGCTGCACGGCGTGCAGGCAGGCCAGGCCGAGCTGGATGGCGAGTGCCGCGGCGGCAGGCGTCGCGCCGTGCTCGACGAGCACCGCGGTGACCGCGTCGGCCTGCTGCTGCTGCTTGAGCAGGTACCTGGCCTGCAGGTCCGGGTTGTCCCGGAGCAGGCGAGTAAGTGCCGCTGTGCGGTCGGGCGAGTCGGTCCAGCCGGCCTGCCCCGTGCGCACGGCGTCCCGCACGACGTCGAGCGAGTCGCCCACGGCGTCGCCGATGGGGGCGCGGGCCGCCGCCTCGGCAGTGATCCGCTCGACTGTGTCGGCGAAGCCCAGATCGCGCTCGGAGAAGAGCACCTCCTGCTTGTCGCCGAAGTAGCGGAAGAACGTGGTGCGCCCGACCTCGGCGAGCGCGCGCAGCGGATGCGGACCATCGTGCGCGACGAGTTCGGCGGTGTTCGGCGGTCCGTTGGGCTGATCGACGACGTGTACCGGGAGGCCGGCCTCCCTCTCCGAACGGGGAGGCCCGTTTAGCGGCGCCTCAGGCCGGCTTCCGGGTGCGCTTGCGGGTGGCCGGCTCCTCCTCCTCATCGGCGGCCTTCTTCTTGGCCGCCGGCTTGCGCGCAGGCGCCTTCTTCTTCTCGGCGGGCTCCTCGGAGGGAGCAGCCTCCGCGGGCTTCCCGCCCCCGGCCGTCGCCCGGGCCGCCTCCACACTCGCCTGGAGTGCGCTGAGGAGGTCGGTCATGCTGTCCGGGCCCTCGTCGGCCTTCGCGGCCACCGGGGCCGGGCGGGTCTCGCCGGTGGTGCGCTTGCGCTCGATGAGGTCGACGACCGCGTCGCGGTACTCGTCGTGGAACTGGGTGGGGTCGAAGTCAGCGCCGAGGCTCTCCACGAGCGACGCGGCCATCGTGAGCTCCTGCGGGCGCAGCTCGACGTCGGTGTCGAGCACGTCGAACTCGGGTTCACGCACCTCGTCGGGCCACAGCATCGTCTGCAGGACGATCGCCTTCTCACGGACCCGCAGCAGAGCGAGCGTCTCGCGCTGGCGCAGAGCCACCCGGACCACGGCCATGCGATCGGTCTGCACGAGCGCCTCGCGCAGCAGCGCGTACGGCTTGGCCGCCTTCGCCTCGGGCTCGAGGTAGTAGCTCTTGTCGAACAGCAGCGGGTCGATCTGGTCGGCCGGGACGAACTCGATCACGTCGATCTCGTGCCCTGACGCGGTGGGCAGCGAGTCGAGGTCCTCCTCGTCGAGGGTGATCAGCTCGCCGTCCTCGGTCTCGTAACCCTTGATGATGTCGACGTAGTCCACCTCCTCGCCGTCGATCGAGCAGGTGCGCTTGTACTTGATCCGTCCACCGTCGGCCGCGTGCACCTGGTGGAACCGGATGTCGTGGTTCGTCGTGGCCGAGTACAGCTTCACCGGCACACTGACCAGACCGAACGACACGGCGCCGCTCCACATCGCGCGCATCAGGGGCCCCTGTTCCCTTCGCCGAGTACCACACTGCGTGATTCCTCTTGTGGGTGCCAGCATGGCGGCGTGCAGCCCATGCTCGCCACCCCTGGAGCCCTCCCGGATGGTCCGGAATGGTTCTTTGAGGTGGTGTGGGACGGACTGCGGACGCTCGCCGACGTGGCCGACGGGCGGGTGCGGCTCACCAGCCGCAGCGAGCGCGACGTCACCGTCGGCTTCCCCGAGCTCGCCGACCTGCCGAAGATCGCTCCCGACGTCCTGCTCGATGGTGAGGTCGTGCTCCTGGAGAACGGCGTGCCGAGCTTCGGTGCGCTGTCCGACCGCCTGCACGGGCCCGTGAGCCCGCGGCTGGCGCAGCTCCGGCCGATCACGTTCATGGTCTTCGACGTCCTTCGGCTCTACGGGGTGCCGCTGCTGGATCGGCCGCTGGAGGAGCGCCGCGGCACGCTGGAGCGGCTGGACCTGGCCGCCGTGCCTGCCCTGTCGCTGTCGCCCACCTACACCGACGGTCAGGCGCTGCTCGAGGCCACACGGCAGCGCGGCATGGCCGGAGTGGTGGCGAAGCGGCGTGACGCGGTCTACCGGCCGGGTGCGCACGGCGCGGACTGGACGAAGATCGTCCACCGGCCCACCCAGGCGTGTGTCGTCGGCGGCTGGCGGGAGCGCGGTACCGGAGGCCGGATCGGGGCGCTGCTGCTCGGCGTGCCCCACGGTGCCGGCCTGCGCTACGTGGGCCGCGTCGACACCGGCCTGGTCGGCGAGGCGATGCAACGGGCGCTGCAGGAGCGGCTGGTCCCCGCCGAACGCTCCCCGTTCGCCGAGCCGCTGTCCCGACCGGACGCGGCGGGCGTCCGCTGGTGCGCGCCGCTGGCCGTCGTCGAGGTCGGGCACTCCGGCCGGGACGCCGGTGGGCGGCTGCGCCAGGTCGTCTTCCGGGGTGTTCGCGACGATCTGGACCCCGAGCACGTCGAGCTCGACGTCTGACGGGATCGATTCGGAAACTGCTCTGTCCTCCGCCGCCTACGGAGTGCAGGATGTTGTGGATCAACCCTCGAGGTGGAGGTGCCCAGTGGACATGGCCGTTCACAAGATCAAGAATCTGAACCCTGGCGGCGAAGTTGGCGAATCACCCGACGCAGCCCCCGTAGGGCACTGAGTGTCACTCAGGGCGATCGCAACTGCTCAGTGTCGTCTACGGTGGTGCCGGTGACGACGATGCTGACGTGGCAAGCCGAGGACGGCCACGGGCTCGAGGGCACCCGGCTGCTGCTCGGAACCGGCGGGTTCCGGGCGCTCGGGCGGCTCGTCCGGGCCGATCCGCACGGCGGATTCACCGCCTCCTACCGGCTGTTGGTCGGCGACGACGGCACGCTCGAGCGGCTCTCGGTCACCAGCGCCACCGCGGAGCGCGAGCGCCACCTGACCATCAACCGCACGGACGACGGCATCTGGCTCCTCGACACGGGCACCGGCACGGGCAGCACCCGTGCGGACTTCGCGCAGGCTGTCGACGTCGACCTCGCGTTCAGCCCGATGTTCAACACGCTCCCGATCCGGCGTTTCGGGCTGCACCGCAACATGGGCGAGCACATCGTGCCGATGGTGTACGTGTCGCTGCCCGACCTGGAGGTGCGTGCGGTGGAGCAGACCTACCGCACCGTCTCGGAGCTGGACGGCGAGGACGGGCACGCCCTCGTCGAATTCCGGTGGGAGGACTTCACCGCCGAGCTGGTGGTCGACGCGGACGGCGTGGTGGCGAGCTACCCGGGGCTGGCCCGCCGGCTGACCGACGGGGTCCCTCAGCCCACTGCCTGACGGGCGGCGGTCGGGGCTGCGGCGCCTCAGCCCGCCCAGCCGACAACCGCGTCGCCGCGGCGGCCGATGTCGCGCAGCTCCGCGAGCGATGTTCTCCCGCGCCGCACCCGCACGCCCTGCGGGTCGCGCGCCGCGGCCCACCGCATGCGACCCGCGTGCCCTGCGCGGACCGTGGCTTCCAGCCCGCCGGTCGAGGCGAGTGCCCCGCGCATCGCCCCGAGCCTGCCCAGCGCGTCGTCCACAGCGGCGAGCAGCGCGTCCCGGTTGCCCTCACACATGGCGAGCACCAGCTCGGGCCGCGTGCCGGCCACCCGCGTGCCGTCGGCGAACGAGGAGGCGGCGAGCGCGAGCGGGAGGTTGTCGGCACCGTCGGCACCGACGGCGGCGAGCACCGCGGCGAGCAGGTGCGGCAGGTGCGACACCCGCGCCACGGCGAGGTCGTGCTCGTCCGCCGCGGCGGGCACCACCCGCGCCCCGCACGCCCACGCGAGCTCGGCGACGTCGCCCCATACGTCGAGGTCGATCCCGTCGTCGGCGGCCACCACCCATGCCGCGTCGGCGAAGAGACCCGCCTGGCCGGCGGCCCAGCCCGAGTCGGCCGTGCCGGCCATCGGGTGCCCGCCGACGAACCGCGCCCGTGGCGCGTAGCGGGCCACGGCGTCGGCCACCGCGACCTTGACGCTCACGGCGTCGGTGAGCCGGCAGGTCGGAGCCACCGCGTCGACGCGCCGCAGCACCTCGGGCAGCACAGGGAGCGGCACGGCCGCCACGACGAGCGCATCGGCCTCGCCCGCCCTGCGCAGCGCGGCATCGGTGTCGGTACCGACGTCGAAGCCGTCGGCACCGGCTTGCTCCGCCGTCTCCTCGGACGCGCTGGTTCCCCACACCGTCCGGCCCGCCTTCTCGGCTGCCCGCATCAGCGAGCCCCCGATCAGACCTGCGCCGATCACGCACACCGCCCGCTCAGTCACGCGCAGAAACGCTACGCGCGCGCTACTCGATCTCCGCATCGGCCCAGCGTGCGACAGCCCAGCGCGCGCCAGCTCAGCGTGCGACAGCTCAGCGTGCGACAGCTCCGGCGACCCGCAGCACCCCGCGCTCCTCCAGCCGCACCCCGACCACCTGCACCCCGGCGGGCAGCCCACCGTCGGCGACCTCGCCGGGCACCGACACCGCGGGCCAGCCCGTGAGGTTGAACGGAAGCGTCAGCGCGAGCAGTTCGGGACGCACGGGCACCTGCGAGCCGCCGACCTCGACGGTCTGGGCGCCGATCGGGGTGGCGCGCAGGCGGGTGGTGGGCAGCACGAGCACGTCCACGTCCGCCACCGCCGCCCGCAGCTTCCGCACGAGCCGCTGCCGCGTCCGGAGCGCGTCGACGTAGGCGCGGGCGGGCTGGTCGGCGAACGGGAGCAGGCGCTCGCGGGTTGCGCGCTGGTAGTCCTGCGGGCGCTCGGCCAGCCACGTCGCGTGGGTGGCATAGGCCTCGGCGCCGACGATCGTGGAGTAGGTGGCCGCCAGCTCCTCGATCATCGGGGTCGACACCTCCACGATCGAGGCCCCGCGCGCCCGCAGCCGCTCGACGGCGGCGGCAGCGGCGGCGTTCAACGCCGGATCGAGCGCCTGCCAGTACCCGTCGACCGGGACCCCGACCCGCACGCCGTCCACGCCCGGAGCCTGAATCCCGCCGCCCGTGCCGTCCGGCCGGACCAGCACGTCCCACGCGACGGACGCCGCGTGCACGTCAGCGGCAAGCACGCCGACGTGGTCGCAGGTCTCCGAGAGCGGGAACACCCCGTCCGTGGAGAGCGCGCCGAAGGTCGGCTTGAGGCCGATCACACCGCACAGCGCGGCGGGGGTGCGCACGCTGGCACCTGTGTCGGTGCCGAGCGCCAGCGGGAGGTGCCCGGCGGCGACGGCAGCGGCAGAGCCGGACGACGAACCGCCGGTGATCCGGTCCGGGTCGTGCGGGTTGCGCGCCGGGCCGGTGGCCGCGGCGTCGCCGGTGGGGCCGTAGGCGAACTCGTGGGTGTGCAGCTTCGCGACGATCACCGCGCCCGCCTCGCGCAGCCGGGCGACCACGGCGGCGTCGGCCGCGGCAGGCGGGGCGTCGGCGCGCACGAGGGAGCCGGCCCGCGTTGGGAGCCCGGCCACGTCGAAGATGTCCTTCACACCGACCGCCACGCCGTGCAATGGCCCGCGCCACTCGCCGCGTGCCAAGTCGGCGTCCAGCGCCGCGGCCTGGGCCCGTGCGCCTTCGGCGTCGAGCGTGACGACGGCGTTGTGGGTGTCGGTGCTGAGCCGCCCCACCACGTCCTCGACGTGCTCGGCGACCGAGAGCTCGCGGGAGCGCAGGGCCATTCCCAGCTCGAGCAGCGAGACCGGCATCGCGGCGGCCCCGGCCATCACAGGCCCGCCAGCGCGAGACCGGCGTACACGGCGACCCCCGCGGCCATGGACTCCTCGTCGAAGACGACCCGGTTGGAGTGGTTGGGCGGGGCCGCGGCAGGGTCCAGGTGCGGCGGGCAGCCGCCGAGGAACGCGAGCGCGCCGGGCACCTCGGCCAGCACGTAGGAGAAGTCCTCGGCCCCCATGATGGGTGTCGGCATCGCAGCGACCCGGTTCCGGCCGAGCACTGTGCCCGCGAGCGTGCCGACCCGGCCTGCCGCGTCGTCGTCGTTGATCGTGACGGGGTATCCGGCGTCGATCTCCACCTCCGCGCTGCAGCCGTAGGCCATCGCGGTGTACCTGCAGACTCGGCGGATCTCGTCGTGCACCGCCGCGCGGGTGGTCTCCGACAGCGTGCGGAGCGTGCCCTCCATGAACGCCGTCTCCGGGATCACGTTGTTGGTGGTGCCGGCGGTGATGTGCGCGATGGTCAGCACAGTCGGATGGTGGGTGTCGATGCGGCGGGTGACCGCGGTCTGCAGCGCCCCGACCATCGCGGCCGCTGCGGGCACCGGGTCGAGGGCGTCGTGCGGGGCTGATGCATGGCCGCCCCGTCCGGTGACCGTGATCCGCACGGTGTCGGCGGCGGCCATCAGCGGGCCGGGACGGACGTGCACCTCGCCTGCCGGGAGCGTGGCGCTGATGTGCAGGGCGTAGGCGGCGTCCGGGCGTCCGGCCGGGCCGGACCGGTCGAGCAGTCCCTCGTCGATCATGTAGCGGGCGCCGTGGAAGCCCTCCTCGCCCGGCTGGAACATGAACAGCACCCGCCCGGCCAACTGGTCGCGCCGCTCGGCGAGCACCCGAGCCGCCGAGGCGAGCATGGCCACGTGGGTGTCGTGGCCGCAGGCGTGCATCGTGCCGTCAACCTGGGACGCGAACGGGAGACCCGTGTCCTCCGACATCGGCAACGCGTCCATGTCGCCGCGCAGCAGCACGGTCGGCCCGGGTCGCCCGCCCTCGAGCACGGCCACGACGGAGCTGACCGACCGGCCGAGGTGCACCTGCACCGGCAGGTCGGCGAGTGCGGCGACGACCGCGTCGCGAGTGCGGGGCAGCTCGAGCCCGACCTCGGGCTGGCGGTGTAGGGCGCGACGCAGAGCAACCGTGCGGGGCTGGACGCTGCGCGCCTGGGCGTGCAGACCGGTGAACGAGGCGGCGTCCGGCGACATGACATGATCCTCGCACCTCGGGAAGGTGACGTGCGTACCAAGTCTGGGTTGTGGTTTGGAGCACAGTCGCTCGGAGGCTTACCGTATGGTCATGGCGGTGCAGAGTGTCAAGGCGCTCGCGGACGTACGGGAACAGGCCCTGCCCGGATATGCCGTCGCGGCGATCCGGGAGGACGGTCATTGGCGCTGTACGCGACTAGCACACGAGGCGCTTGCCGACCTCGACGTCGCCATCACCGAGCTGCGTGAACTCCGGTCCACGGGGGCCGTGCTCGGGCTGCTCGACGTCGACGACGAGTTCTTCGTGCTGCTGCGGCCCACGCCGGCCGGGGTCTCGCTGATGCTGTCCGACGCCGTCGCGGCGCTGGACTACGACGTGGCCGCCGACGTGCTTGACCTGCTGCGTATCGAGCACCCCTGCGAGGACGATCTCGACGCGCCGCCGTGGCCCGAGGGCGACCTGGGGATCTTCGCCGACCTCGGCCTCCCGCCCGACGAGCTGGAGGTCCTCGCCGCCGAGGTCGAGTTGTACCCCGACGAGCAGCTGGCGTCCATCGGGCGGCGCTGCGGGTTCGGCGACGCGCTGGCCGAGGTCGTCAACGACACCGGAGCGCGGTGACCCCACCGCCCCCTGGTGTCCCGCGCCGGAAGCCCGGTGCGTACATCGGTGGAGCTGGGCCGCCGGGATATGGGCCGCCGGGATATGGGCCGCCGGGATATGTGGTGGACTTGCGGCGCGGGACACTGACCTCCGACGAGGCGCTGGTGCGGCGGGCGTTGGAGGTCGCGGCCGAGGCGCCGCAGACCGGGGACGTCCCGATCGGTGCCGTGGTGGTCGACGCGGCGGGCCGGGAGCTGGCCGCCGCGTGCAACGCCAGGGAGGCGCTCGCCGACCCGACGGCCCATGCCGAGCTGTTGGCGCTCCGCGCCGCCGCAGCGGTGCGGGGGGAGTGGCGGCTGGAGGGCTGCACGCTCGCCGTCACCGTCGAGCCCTGCACGATGTGCGCGGGCGCGCTGGGGCTCGCGAGGGTGGCGCGGGTGGTGTTCGGGGCGTGGGAACCGAAGACCGGGGCCGTCGGGTCGCTGTGGGACGTGGTGCGCGACCGACGCCTCAACCACCGTCCCGAGGTGGTGGCCGGCGTACTCGCGGAGGAGTGCGCGGCGCTGCTCGAGTCGTTCTTCGCGGCGCAGCGCTGACCCGCCGGCCCCACAGGGGCGTATCCGCCCAGTGAGAGTCCCGGGTGTCCGAGGCCACCCCCCACTCAGCCTCGGGCACCCGGGCTCACCCCCGCGTCCTGGTCGCCGCCGATCCTTGCGGAAGCCATCGGCGGTGGCCGGACGATCTAGAGGGTGCCTTCCGGCGCCGCGCCGCAACAGGCAGAGCGACCGGCAGAAGTGCGAGCTGCCGGTGCCGCCGTTCGGACCAGTGAGTGAGCGATTACCGCTGGTCACCGGTAAGTGATCTCGCCGGAGGAACTGCCGGTGCCGTGCGAGACTCTGGCTGCAGGGACGTCGCGTGAGGGGGTGCGCACGAGTGGCCGGTCCGGCCGGGGAGTTCGGTGCAGCGCTGCGTCGTCGCCGGACCGAGGCGCTGCTCACCCAGGAGCAGCTCGCCGAACGCACCGGGCTGAGCGTCCGCACCATCCGTGACCTGGAACGGGGCCGGGTCCGCTACCCGCGTCCCGGATCGGTCCGGCTGCTCGCCGACGTCCTGGCGCTCGCCGGGGCCGAGCTGGGCGAGTTCGAGGCGCTCGGCCGCCAGCACTACTGGACGGAGCGGGTGGCCGAGGTTCGCAAAGCGGCCGTCGACGGCCACCCCTCCGGGGCCGACCCCGTTCCGGCCGACCGGCCCGTGCCGGCCCAGCTGCCCGCCGACGTCGCAGGCTTCACCGGACGCTCCGACGTGATGGCCGAGATGGATGCGCTGCTGGCCGACAGCGATGCGGGCGCGGTGTCGATCACCGTGCTCGCCGGGGCGCCGGGGGTGGGCAAGAGCGCGCTGGCGGTGCACTGGGCGCACCGCGTGCGGCACCGTTTCCCGGATGGCCAGCTGTACCTGAACCTGATGGGCCACGCGGCCGCGCCGCCGCTCTCCCCGGCGGAGGCGCTGACCAGGCTCCTGCGTTCGCTCGATGTGGCGCCGGACCGGGTACCGACCGACGCCGCGGAGGCCGCCGCGCTCTTCCGCAGCCTGCTCGCCGACACCCGCACGCTGGTCGTGCTCGACGACGCCCGGCAGGCCGACCAGGTGCGGCCGCTGCTGCCCGGCGGCCCGGGGTGCCACGTCCTGGTGACCAGCAGGGTCGCCCTTCCGGGGCTCGTGGCCCGCGACGGGGCCCGCAGGCTGACGCTCTCCGCCCTCGATCCCGTGGACTCCCGGGCGCTCCTGGTGCGGCTGCTCGGCAGCGAGCGCGCGGCGGGGGAGTCCGCGGCCGTCGACGAGCTGGCCCGCCTCTGCGGGCACCTGCCGCTCGCCCTGCGCATCGCCGCGGCCAACGTGCTCGGGTCGTCCGGGCTTCCGGCCGGACGGGTCGAGGCATTCGTGGAGCGGCTGCGCAGCGGCAACCGGCTCGCCGAGCTGGCTGTGCCCGCGGACGCCGACGCGATGGTGCGCGGGGCGTTCGACCTCTCGTATGCGGCGCTCCCGGCGGCCGCCCGGGAGCTCTTCCGGGTGCTGTCGGTGGTGCCCGGGGGCGACGTCACCCCCACGACAGCTGCCGCGATGCTCGACGTCCCCGCAGACGACGGGCGCAGGCTGCTGGAGCAGCTTGCCGGGGCGCACCTCGTCGAGCAGCCGGTGCCAGGGCGCTACGCCCAACCCGACCTGCTGCGCCTCTACGCCGCCGAACAGCTCGCCTCCGACCCGGCAGGCCGCGAGGCCCCATGGGACCGGCTCCTGCGGCACTACCTCGACGTCCTCGACGCGGCGTCGCTGCTGTTGCACCCCGAGGCCCTGCGCCTTCCGCGGGACGGCGCCCCGGGCGAGGGGTCACTGCGGTTCGCCGACCAGCGGGAGGCGGCGGCCTGGATCGACGCCGAGCTGCCTGCGCTGCAGGCTGTGGTGCTGCGTTCCGCCGATCGCGGCCAGCCTGCGGCCGCCTGGAAGCTGGTCGACGCGCTGGGCGCCTACTTCCAGCTGCGTGGCCCCGTGCTGCCGTGGCACACGATGGCGGCGAACGCGTTGGCTGCAGCCGAGGTGGCCGGCGACGACACGGCCCAGGCCATGGCGCACCTCAGCATCTCGGCCGCGTTCCTGCGCCAGGACCGCTACGCCGACGGCATCCGCCACGGCGAGCGGGCACTCGAGCGGGCGACGGCCGCCGGATGGCTCGACGGCGAGGTCGGCGCGCTGCGGGCGCTCGGCAACCTGCTCCGGCTGAGCGGCCGCCCGGACGAGGCCACCGACCACCTGGAGCGTGCGCTCGCCGTCGCCGACCGGGCCGACCTGCCCTCACGCGCGTCGATCATCGCGAACATGGCTGTCGTCAACCACGAGCAGGGCCGGCTGGGAGCCGCGGCGCTGCACTTCACGCACGCCCTGGAGCTGCTGAGCCCGGCGACGTCGCGGGCGGCGCAGGTGCGTACCGACCTAGGCGACGTGCTGAACGGGCTGGGCAAGCCGGAGGAAGCGCTCGGTCACCTGCAGGCCGCGCTCGTCGTGCACCAGGAGCTCGGCGACCGCGGCCAGGTCTCCTACAACCTGCGCTGCCAGGCCGAGGTGCACCGCGACGCCGGCCGGTGGGTGCAGGCGCACGAGCTGGCCGACGCCGCAACCGCCATCGCCCGGGAGATCGACGACCAGCGGTTGCTCGCGCAGGCCCAGGAGACGACGGCGAGCGTGCACCTCGCCGCGCAGCGGTACGGGCAGGCGCTCGTGCTCTTCGACACGGCGCTGGCAGCGGCCACCCGGATGACCAACCGCTATGGGCAGTCGCAGATCCTGGCCGGCATCGCGGCTGCTCACCTCGGCCGTCAGGACGCCGTGCCGGCGCTCGCGGCGGCGGAAGCCTCGCTGGACATCGCCCGGCGCGGGGGCTACCTGTTCCTGGAGGGCCAGGCGCTCGCCGCCGCGGCCGGGGCGGAGCTGTTGCTGGAGCGGCCCGAGGTCGCGCTCGAACACGCGCGCGCGGCCGTCGCGGCACACGATCGGAGTGGGTATGTGCGCGGACAGGTGATCGCTGCCCGTGTTTTGGATCTAGCCGTAACGCGGAGCAGGGTCGGTTCGTAAGAAGGGGTATGGAGTCCTCTACCGCAACCGCCACGCCATCGTTGCGTGCGGTCGTCGCGGCAGTCGTGCTCGTCGCCGCTGTCCTCGCCATGCTGCTGCTCGCGGCAACCCAGCAGGTGGCCGTCGCCTCGCCGGCGTCCGGAACGACAATCAGCCAGGCCGCGGTCGGGCCGGACTGCTGCGGCCGCGGATACCCGTAACTCCTTCACCCCAACTCACCGCCGTCGGTCGGCGCCGATTCAACCGAGCCGGCCGGCGGCGATCACCCTGGCGAGGAACTGCCGGGTGCGCTCCTGTACCGGCTTGCCCAGCACCTGGTCGGGCGGGCCGGCTTCGAGTACGCGCCCGCCGTCCAGGAAGCACACCCGGTCCGACACGGTCCTGGCGAAGCCCATCTCGTGGGTCGCCATGAGGATCGTCATGCCGCCGTCGGCCAGTTCCCGCACGATCTGGAGCACCTCGCCGACCAGTTCGGGGTCGAGTGCTGACGTGATCTCGTCGAGCAACAGCAGCCGCGGCCGCACAGCCAATGCGCGGGCGATCGCCACCCGCTGTTGCTGACCACCCGACAGCCGATCCGGGTGCGCTCCCGCGAAGCCCTCCAACCCGACGCGGCGCAGCAGCTCCCTGGCCCGCTCGTCCGCCTCACCGGCGGGAACCCCGTGTACCACGCGAGGCGCAAGCGCGATGTTCTGCAGCGCCGTGAGGTGCGGGAACAGGTTGAACGCCTGGAACACGATCGCCATCCGCCGCTGCGCGGCGGCGGCATCGGCGCGCGGGTCGGAAACGTCCGTGCCGTCGAGGAAGATCCGGCCGTCGTCGATCTCCTCCAGCAGGTCCACGCACCGCAGCAGAGTGGACTTGCCCGACCCCGACGAACCGATCAAGGTCACCACCTGGTGCTCCGCGACGGTGAGGTCGATGCCGCCGAGCACGGTCGTGGCGCCGTACCGCTTGACGAGGCCGCGTACCTCCAGCACCTGGTTGGTCATGCCCTCGGTCATGCCCACCCCTGCCGCCGGGCCGACCTGGCCGCCAGTGCGTCGGCGACCCGCCCGGTGGGGATCGCGAGCAGTACGAACAGCACCGCCGCCAGCACGTACGGCGTGAAGTTGAACGTCCTGGCCGACTCGATCTGCGCGGCCCTGATGGCGTCGACCGCGCCGAGCACCGAGATCAGCCCGACGTCCTTCTGCAGCGCGACGAAGTCGTTGAGCAGCGGCGGTAGCACCCGGCGCACCGCCTGCGGGAGCACCACCAGCCGCATCGACTGACGGTGGGTGAGTCCCAGCGAGCGGGCGGCGGCGCGCTGCGACGGGTGCACTGATTCGATCCCGGCCCGGAAGACCTCTGCCACGTACGCCGAGTAGACGAGGATCAGCGTGATCGTGCCGAGCACGGCGGTGTCGGTGGGCACGCCCGGCAGCCGCAGAGCCGGGAGCCCGAACCCGATCAGGTACAGCGCGATCAGGAGCGGGACCCCGCGGAACAGGTCGACGTAGCCGGTGGCCAGCGCCCGCACCGGGAAGAACACCGGGCCGCGCAGCGTGCGCAGCACCGCGATCGCCAACCCGAGCACGAGGATCCCGGCCTCGGCGACGACGAGCACCCGGACATTGAGCCAGAGGCCCTCGAGCACCGCCGGCAGCGAGGACCACGCGATGGCCGGGTCGAGGAACGTGTCCTGGACGCGCGGCCAGCCGGGTGAGCTGGTGATCCCGACGGCCACGGCCCCGGCGAACAGGACCGTCGAGGCCAGCGCCACGAGCGTCGAGCGGCGCGCGCGCGACCTGCGGTAGCGCAGCCGTTCCTGCGCGAGCGGGCTCAGCTCAGGGGCCGCCGCGCTGGTCGTCCCTGCGGTCACTGCAACTCGGGCGCGTTGCCCGCCGACGCGAGCCACTCCTGCTCGATCGAGGCGAGCGTCCCGTCCGCGCGGAGCGAGTCGACGGCCGTCGAGACGCATCCGGTGAGCGGGCTGCCCTTGTCGAGCACGGCGCCGAACTGCTCAGGGGTGCCGGTGCCGGGAGGCAGTTGCCCGACGATTCGCGCGCCCTCCAGTTCGGCCGAGGTGAGGAAGAAGGCCGTCGGCAGGTCGACGACGATCGCGTCGACCTGCCCGTTGGTCAGCGCCAGCTTGGCATCGTCATTGGTGTTGAAGACCGCGGGCGTCGAGGCGGGCCGGATCTGCTGCTGGATGGCGTCGAGGCTGGTGGTGCCGACCTGGGCGCCGAGCCGCGCGTTCGCCAGCGCGGCGATGCTGGTGGCCCCGGCCAGCGGGTTGTCGGCCATCGCCACGACGGCCTGGCGGACGTCGTAGTACGGCGAAGAGAAGTCGACGGCCTGCCTGCGCTCGTCGGTGATCGAGAACTCGGTGAGGTTGAGGTCGTAGGTCTTCGGCCCCGGCTGGATCGCCGCGTTGAAGGGCACCCGGGTCCAGGTCACCTGGTCGCGGGAGTAGCCCAGCTTGCCGGCGATCGCGTAGGCCACCGCGCTCTCGAAGCCGCGCCCGGAGGCCGGGTCGTCGTCGAGGTACCAGGGCGGGTAGACCGGCTGATCGGTGCCGATCGTCAGGGAGCCAGGGGTGAGCGTGGGCAGCGCCCCCGGTTCGCAGGAGGCGCCCGACGCCGGCGGGGCCGCCGCCTCCGGTGCCGGCGCGCAGGCCGCAGCGGCGAGGACGAGTAGAGCCGCCGCGAGGAGGCGCTTGACCGGGAGCGGTGAGATCACGCGGGGATTCTGCCGTATCCGAAGTACCGCACTGACATTGCAGATGTTCAACGTCTGCAATGTCACCTTCCGAACGCCCCAGGGGCGGTCAGTGCGTCTGCGGTCGGCCCAGGCGGGCCTTCGTCTCCTCCACGTCCATGCCGTGCAGGCGCAGCAGGTTCTCGCCGAGGATCTTGCGTTTCGCCTGGTCGGTCAGCTGCGGGTAGCCGTATCCCTCGCACAGGTCCTGCGGGATCTGGAACTCCTTGAACGCCCGCAGGGCCCATTGCGGCTGCCAGATCGGCGCCTCGGACCCATAGACGATCTTGTCTTCTCCGCACCAGAACAGCAGCTTGCCGATGGTCTCGGCGAACTGCCGGGGTGACCGGACGATGAAGTTGAGTGTCGCCGCGATCGACGCGTAGAGGTTGGGGTGTCGGATGAGCTGCCAGCACACCTCGTCGAGGAACGGCAGCCCGACATGGAAGATCACGAAATTGATGTCGGGGAAGTTCGCGGCCGCCCCGTCCATGTCCCAGGTCTGGGTCGCCTCGATGGGCTGCGGGCCGAGCGGCACGCCCTTGTGCACGCCGATCAGGTTGATCCCCAGCTCCTGCGCCTTCTCGAACACCGGGAACGCGACCCGCGGGTCGTCCATCCGCCACGGGAATGGCGAGCCGTAGTCGTAGCGGACGTTGTAGAACTTGAACGCCTTGGCGCCGAACTCCCCGACCTGGCGCTCCATGAGGTCGAGCGCCCTGCGCCCCTCGAGCGGGTTCACCGAGCCCCAGAAGACCGTCCGCTCCGGATCACGAGCAGCCAGTTCCGCGCAGTCCTCCCACGGGGACAGGCCGTCGCGGAACAGGTCGGTGAGCGGCAGCGGCATCGCGACGAGCATGTCGGTGTCGGAGTGGTCGTAGACCATCTCGTGGATGTCGGCGGGGGTCCAGTCCTTGAGGTAATCCTCGGCCGAGAGCTTCGGTTCGGTGTCCGGCGTCAGGACCTGGTGGAAGGCGTAGAGGTGGTTGGCGAACATCTCGCCCGGCTGGCCGAAGGCGTTCTTCGGGGTGAAGTTGAACGGGTGTGCGACCCCGTCGAACACGAACGCGTCGCCGATCATCGGCTGGCCTCCTGGGTCTGATGCCCGGTCTGCTGCGGGCGGTGGGCGGCGATGTAGGCGTCCCGGTCGGGGATGGCGGTCGGCGCGGGCAGGAACCGCAGCTTCTGGACGGCGGACTCCGACAGCCGGTCGGTGGTCCAGGCTTCGTCCCAGACGATCTCGACCTCGGCGCTGTCGATACCGGGCTGGCCGGCCACGGCCTCCTCGACCTCGCTCAGCACCCGGGACGCGAACGGACACCAGCCGGAGGTGAGCAGCAGTTCGACGCGGGCGTGGCCGTCGGTCACAGCGACCGAGCGGAGCAGCCCCATGTCGACCACGGAGATCCCCTTCTCGCGGCAGCAGGGGTCGTAGACGTCGGCGAGGGCGGCCAGCGCCCACTCCGGGATGGCGGGACGCGAATCCATGCCGTGATCATGTGATGTGCGTCTCGGGGCCGGAAGGGCGGCGATTTCAGATGGTGGCGCTACCGGTCAGGCCACCCTCACCCCACCGACAGCGCCCGGGAGACCCGGGCCGCGCAGGTGCTCAGGGCCTGCCGCGCCCCGGTGTGGTCGCGCAGCGCCGCGGGAGAGGTGACGAACCCGAGCGCGGCGGGCCCGGTCGCCGTTGCCACCGGGGCGGCGAGGCAGCGCACGCCCACGGCGTACTCCTCGTCGTCGACGGCCACCGCGTCCGGGCTGGGCAGCCGTAGCCTGCGCCGGTCGACGACGGTGCGGGGCGTGAGGTCGTGCAGCGGGTGCCGCGCGAGGTAGTCCTCGCGGTCTGCAGGCGGCAGTTGCCCGAGGATCGACTTGCCCAGCGCCGTGGCGTGCGCCGCGTCGTGCACCCCGACCCACAGGTCGATCCGCGGGGCCTTCGGCCCGTCGACGATCTCCACGATGACGATCTCCCCGTCCACGTGCCGGGCGAGGTAGATGCAGCTGCGCAGTTCGTCGCGCAGCCACTCCAGCGCTGGGCGGGCGTGCACCACCCCGCGCACGGCCGCGCCGTGGCGGCTCACGACGTCGAGTCGGTGGCCGAGCACGTACGAGCCGTCGTCGAGACGCTGGAGGTAGCCCTCGTGGGCGAGGGTGCGCAGCAGGTGGTACACGGTGGGCAGCGGCAGCCCGGCGGCCCTGGCGATCTCCTTGGCGTGCGCCCGCCCGTCGCGCTCGGCGACCACCTCGAGCAGCCGCAGCGCACGCTGAACCGACTGGATGAGGGTCGGACCTCTCCGCTCGCCCACGTCGCCGCTCCTTCGCGGGATGCTCGTTCCCGAGCGTGGCAGAACCGCGCCCCGATGGGAACGGCCGTGGGCCGGGCGGGCGCAGCGCGGTGGCGGCGCCCTTGTAAGGTTGTCGGCGGTAGCGTGTCCGAGCGGCCGAAGGAGCACGCCTCGAAAGCGTGTGAGGGTTCACGCCCTCCGTGGGTTCAAATCCCACCGCTACCGCCACTGAACAGGGCGAACGCCGGGCCTCCCGCTGAGGGAGCGCCCGGCGTTCGTCGTCTGGTTGCAGTTCTGGTTGCAGTCGCGACCCCGCTGCTGGGCGCGAGAGCATCTGGTGGAGGCGCGGGCGGAGTGCTCAGCAGTGCGCCGACGCCCACGAACTCACCAAGACCATCGCAATCAGTCGGCCTTGAGGACGAAGAACAGGAAAGCCAGGAAGCGGGTGTCGGACAGCGTGGCGAACTCCTCCGGGAACATCTCCGGGGCCCCGGGCACGGCCGGCGGCTCGCTGATGACCTCGACCCGGAAGCCGGCCGCGGTGAAGGCGTCGGTCATCGCGTGCAGCGGCCGGTCCCAGAAGGTCAGCCGGGTGCTGCCCCCGCCCATAGTCCACTCCTCGGTGCGCTCGGTGACCCCGAAGTAGTTCGCCTTCTCCCCTGCCAGGCGCCTAGTGGTCGCGAGGACGAACGGATGTTCGACCGAGGCGATGAGCCGCCCGCCGGGGACCAGCACGCGGTGCAGCTCGGCCAGGGTCGGTCCCCAGTCGCGCAGGTAGTGCAGCACCAGGGACGCGACGACGTCGTCGAACGCGGCGTCGGCGAAGGGCAGCGGCTCGGCCAGGTCGGCGACCCGCAGGTCGGCGTCGGGGCCGAGTCGGCGACGAGCCAGCTCCAGCATGCCCGCGCTCGCGTCGATGCCGGTGACGCGGGCACCGCCGTCGCGCAGGGCGGCGGACAGGGGTCCCGCGCCGCACCCGGCGTCGAGGATCCGTCGCCCGGTCACGTCGCCGGCGAGCTCCAGCATCGCGGGCCGCTCGTAGTGGGCGTTGAGGAGGCTGACCTCGTTCTCGGCCGCGTACCCCTCGGCGATGGGGTCGTAAGCGGCCCCACCGGCCGGCTCAGCGAGACGTGCATGATCTTTTGAATCCGTAGTCACACGGCTGATCGTGGCAGCCCGCGCTCGGCCACTTCTCGTGACGGATCCGGATCGTTGCGCGGTGGTGCCCCCGTCGATGGACTCCACAGCAAGCCGCCCACCTGATTGGCAACGTCGCGTCGTACTGCAGCGACAACGTGTTGGTATCGCGCCGCCATCGCGGTGCTGGACCAGCCCATCACTCCCGGAGGGGAATCCGCTGAGGGCAGTTACCGCCGAACTTGTGGCCGCACGGCGTCGCGCAGCCGTGCTGCCACTCGGCCGGAGCCGGCTCCGCATGACGACCAGGGTCCCGGCGTCCAGGTCGACGCCTTCCCACCGCAGCCCCAGCGCTTCGCGTCCCGTCGAATTGCCCTGCGAGGATCTCGAGGCCGAACCATGCCGACAGATACGCGAACGTCGACAGTGGCGACCCGGGGGCACCTCGTGGACCGAAGGAGCACGTCACAATGGGCTCATTGAAGAACAGGATGTCGAAGTTCGCGAAATCCTCGAAGGGGAAGAAACTGCGCGACAAGGCGATGCAAAAGGCCAAGGACCCCAAGGCGCGGGAAAAGATCGCCAAGAAATTCGCCAAGAAAGGCTAATGTCGCTCACATATCGCGCCGACCGCTCCGCCGCACGGAGGCCTCCCTGTGGTCCCGTCCAGCCGGGCATCGGCCACTGAAGCGGGGCGCACCTCGGCCGTAGCTGAAGCCGCCGGCCGCCCTGACCTCGCCAGACCTATCGAGGACCGCCAACGTGTCAATCATTCGAGTACCACCCGTGCGGAAGTAAGGGAGACCAGGATGTTCAAGCAGATGTCCGACATGGAAATGTGGACACCGTCTATCGCCAGGCTTCGCTGATCTGGAGAGCTCGTTCGTACTGGGTGCGGGCGCCCCTGAGCTCGCCGAGGTCGTGCGCCAGATCGTCACGTCGCCGTCCGGCGCCGGTAGCGTGGCGATCATGGGCGAGGTTGCGCACGAGTCCACGGATCTCCTTTTCGGCGCGGTCACCGTGGCCGTGGACGTGGCTGCGGGGCTGGTCAGTGTGCAGGGTGAGCGGATTCCCACGACCATCGTTGAGCGGACCGCCGAGGTGCCGCTTCAGGCGTACGTGCCGATCGGCACTCGCAATCCGGGCGCGTTGCGGTTGCCCGTGGGAGGTGCGCGGGAGTGGCTGCGCCCGTCTCGTGGCCGGCTCAGCCGTCGCTCCTATCGGGTGCGGGCCCGGCTTGGCTCCGCTGATCTGTTGTTCACGCCGCGGAGTCCTACCGAGTCACGGCTGGTTCGGGGCACGTCGTATCGCGGGGACAACGAGTTGGGCGGGTTTGCGCGGATGACCGGCGGCGCGGTGGTCGTGGAGTGGAGTCGTGAGGTCTCGGCCCTGGGTGCCACCGCCGCGGCGGCGGAGCCGAGTTCGGGGGAGGCTGCGGTGGGTTACGCGATGGCTGCGGCCTTCGGTACCGGTGCGCGGTTCTCCCTGGCGTCGCTGATTGAGGGGCAGGGGACTCGGCGACGTCATGGTGACGTCCGCGGCAGTGGTCACCGCGTGTCGGTCCCGGGGCCGTGCTTCCGTGAGGGCCGATGCGTAGGTCTGGGGTTGGACTCCCCGAGGCTGCCGAGGTCGGCGGCTCGGATGATCGTGGCGCCGGATCTGCCGTGCGGCCTCATCCGCACCGGGTGATGGCTTTACGGGCCGTCGCCCGCAGAGTGCCCGGATGACCGGTCGCGCCGCGACCGTTCACATCGAGGGAGGCTGGGCATGGGGACCTTGACTGTATGGAAGTTCGACTCGCCGGACGGTGCGCAGAAGGCGCTCGACCTCCTGCGGAGCTTGCAGAAGGAGCAGCTGATCAGAGTCAACGACGCCGCCTACGTCACATGGCCCGTGGGGCGGAAGAAGCCGAAGACAGAGCAGTTGCACAACATGGCCGGTGCCGGGGCACTGGGCGGCAGCTTCTGGGGCCTGCTGTTCGGAATCCTCTTCTTCGTGCCCCTGCTGGGCATGGCGGTGGGTGCCGCGATGGGCGCCCTGGCCGGCTCGATGTCCGACGTGGGCATCGACGACGACTTCATCCGCGGGGTGCGTGAGAACGTCACACCCGGGACGTCGGCGCTGTTCGTGATGACGTCGGACGCGGTCGCCGACAAGGTGCTGGAGCAGTTCAAGGGGAGCGGCGCTTCCCTCCTGTCGACGAACCTGTCGAATGAGCAGGAAGCCCGGCTGCGCGAAGCGTTCGCCGAGGCCGAGTAGCTCTCCGGACGAGGGCGGACCCGGTCGGCCATCTCTGCCACGAGCGCGTCCAGCGCGGCGGGCGACCAGAACATCGCGTCGAGCTCCAGCCACAGCTCGCCGTGGTGGCTGGACTCGGGCCGGACGTGCCCGGTCTGGGCGGACATCAGGCCGAGCACGGCATCGGAGTGGGTGGTCATCGCGGTTTCGACCGTAGCGGCGGCGGGCACCAGATCTCAGCGATGATCGCGCAGGAAGCCCCGACGAACTCGCCGCGGCACTGATCGAATCCCTCGAGAAGTGACCACGAGGTCACGGACAGGATGGCGAACCGGTCACTGGTGTGACACCCGACCAGGGCACCTGCATAGAGTCGGGATCATGCGAGGGGTCCGCGGACACATCATCGGTCTGATCGCGCGACTGCGGCTGGGGCGCAGCAGCCGCGCTGCCGGATCGACCGACGCGCTGCTGTCGATGCTGCCCGATTCGGCCCTCGTGCCGTTGCAGCGCGACGGGCTGGATCCCGTCGTCGAGTTGGGCAGGCTTCGTGCGGACGAGCCAGTCAGCCGGCTCAAGCTGCCGTTCGGGTTGCGCGCATGGCTCGTCACAGGCTACGCGGAGACGAAGGCGGTGCTCGGCGCCGGCAGCACGTTCAGCAACGACTTCACCAACCTCGTTGGCACGGTCGGGATCACAGCCGACCAGAACCCCGGCGGCCTCGGCTTCACCGACCCGCCTGACCACACCCGCCTCCGCAGGCTCCTGACGCCGGAGTTCACCGGGCACCGGCTGAGGAGGCTGGGCCCGCGGATCGAGGCGATCGTCGCCGGGCAGCTCGACGAGATGGCGGCGACGGCGCAGGCGGGCGGGCAGGTCGATCTGGTGCAGCAGTTCGCGCTGCCTATCCCGTCGCTCACGATCTGCGAGCTGCTGGGCGTCCCGTACTCGGACCGCGCCGACTTCCAGCGGCTGAGCACCACCCGCTTCGATCTCCTCGGCGGCGTCACGGGCTCGCTCGGCGCGATCTCCGAGTCGATGGAGTACCTGCTCGACATCGTCAAGAACCAGCGCGCCGACCCGGGTGAGGGCCTGCTGGGTCAACTCGTGCGCGACCACGGGGACGACATCTCCGACTACGAGCTCGCCGGACTCGCCGACGGCCTGCTCACCGGCGGGCTGGAAACCACCGCGAGCATGCTGGCGCTCGGCACGATCGTGCTGCTTCAGCGCCCGGAGAGCCACGCTGCCGTCCGCGACGACGACGAGGCCGTCGACCGGTTCGTCGATGAGCTGCTCCGCTACCTCACGGTGGTGCAGGTGGCGTTCCCGCGGTTCGCCCGGGAGAAAGTGGAGATCGGCGGCCAGACCATCGAGCAGGGCGACATCGTCCTGTGTTCGCTCAGCGCAGCCAACCGCGACGGTGGGCAGGAGTCGTTCGACCCGGCGCGGGCGGCGCGGCCGCACCTCGCCTTCGGCTACGGGTTGCATCGCTGCATCGGCGCCGAGCTGGCACGGATGGAGCTGCGCACGGCCTACCCGGCCCTCGTTCGCCGGTTCCCGGACATCCGCCTCGCCGCCGAGCCCGACGACCTCTCGTATCGGAAGCTGTCGTTCGTGTTCGGTGTGGACGCGCTGCCCGTCACTCTCGGATAGGGCGCTGTCAGGGCCCTCAGGGCCTGATCAACACCGCTCGCTCCGATCCGGGGCGAGTCAAGATCGGGTGTTCCAGGGGCCTGCGAGCATGGCCGCGTACCGGTCGAGGTCGATGTTGCCGCCGCTGACGACCACTCCGACCCGCTGGCCCGCGAGCGCCTTGCCAAGCCTGCGGACGGCGGCGAACGCCAGGCACCCGGTTGGCTCGACGACGATCTTCAGGGTCGCCGCGAACACCCGCATGGCCTCCACGAGCTCGGCGTCAGTCGCCGTGTGGATGTCGTCGACGTCGCGGCGGATGATCTCGAACGGCAGCTCGCCGAGGTGCTGGGTCTGAGCGCCGTCGGCAATGGTCCGGGGGGTCTCGATGTGCACGATCGAACCGGTACGCAGCGACCGCAGGCCGTCGTCACCCGCCTCCGGTTCCACCCCGTAGATGCGGCAGGACGGCGACAATGCGCGAGCCGCCAGCGTCGAGCCGCTCAGCAGCCCGCCTCCGCCGAGGCAGACGAACAGCGCGTCGAGTTCGCCGACGTCCTCGATCAGCTCCTTGACCGCGGTGCCCTGCCCGGCGATGACGTCCGGGTGGTCGTAGGGCGGGACGAGGGTCAGGCCGCGCTCGGCAGCCAACTCCTGGCCGATCTCCTCGCGGTTCTCGGTGTAGCGGTCGTAGGCGACGATCTGCGCGCCGTACTCCATGGTGGCGGCGAGCTTGCCTGCCGGGGCGTCGTGCGGCATGACGATCGTGGCCGGGATCCCGAGGATCCGCGCGGCGAGGGCCACCGCCTGCGCGTGGTTGCCCGACGAGTACGTCACGACCCCAGCCCGCCGCTGCTCGGAGTCGAACTGGGCGAGCGCGTTGAACGCTCCGCGGAACTTGAAGGCGCCCATGCGCTGGAAGTTCTCGCACTTGAAGAACAGCTTGGCACCGATCTCCCCGTCGACCCGCCGCGACGTCAGAACGGGCGTGCGGTGTGCGTGCCCCTCCAGGCGGGTTGCTGCGGACTCGACGTCGGCGTAGCTGGGTGGCGTGGGCATCGCGCTCCTGTCTCAGTCGATCGAAGGGCGATCATCCACCCGGGCTCGGTTGCGCGGGCGCCTCGAGCGACCTCATGAGAGGACGCTCACGCCGGTCTCACGGGGCCCGCCGGTTTGCCTTCCTAGCTTCGGCCTCAGCGGGATCGTCCCGCGGAACGAGGACGAGAAGGCAGACCCGACATGAACCTGATGATCCGACGGATTCTCCTGGCTGCGGTCGCTGCGGGCGCCGTGACCGTGGCGGGTGCCGCGCCCGCCCTGGCGGCAGGCACGCCCGCGCCGTCCAGCGGAGTCCTGGCACCGGCGCAGGGCGATGACGATGACGATGACCGCGATGACGATGACGACGACCGTGGTGGCGCCGGCTGGTGGGGTGCGGGCCGGTTCGGGGGGCTTCGTGACGCAGCCGGGCGATGACGACGATGACGACGACCGTGGCGGCGCCCCCACCGGTGGCGTCGACGCGGGCGCGGGCGGAACGGCGGGCGGCTCGGACGTCGTGCTCCCGCTCGGGGCCGCCGCTGCTGGTGCGGCCGCACTGGCCGGCGGGGTCGTGCTCGCCCGCCGCAGGCTCGGCGGCGGCACGGACTGACGGGGCAGACGTGCGCACAACGGCAGCCTGCGGAGCCCGGGGCGTGCGTGTCGCGGTCGCCGGGGTGGCAGCGGCGGCGGTACTCACCGGGTGCGCGGCAGCGACCGAGCCGCCCGCCCAGGAGGTCCGCCCACCCGCGACCGTCCCGGTCGCGGCTACCGGGCCCGCCGTCAGCGGGGCGAGCGCCCTGCCGGCCGCGGAGGTGCCTGCCCAGGCCGCGGATCCGGTGCGTGTCCGGGTCCCGGCCGTCGGGGTCGACGCGCCGGTGGTCGCGCTCGACGTCGACGCGCGGGGGGTGCTGCCGCCGCCCGCCACGAACCACGAGACGGGCTGGTGGCGGGCCGGGCCGGAACCAGGGGAACCGGGTCCGGCCGTGATCGTCGGGCACGTCGACTCTCGGCAGGGACCGGCCGTCTTCTTCCGGCTCCGCGAACTCGTCGCGGGGCACCGGGTGCTGGTGGACCGGGCCGACGGCACGACCGCGGCCTTCGTCGTACAGCGCTCGGAGCGGTTCGGGAAGGACGCATTCCCCACTCAGGCGGTGTACGGCACGACGCCGGAGTCGCAGCTGCGGCTCATCACGTGCGACGGCGAGTTCGACCGGCGCACGCGGCACTACGTGGACAACGTCGTGGTGTTCGCCCTGGCAGCCTGATACTGACGCGACCCTCTCGGGCCCACCCTCGACGGTGGGACCCGGGAGGGTCTGTTGCTGGAAGGCTGTTACCGCAGTGAACCGCGGCGGCCGTACGCGCTCGCCACGAGGAACACGCCGAGCGCTGCCAGTACGACCTGGACGATCAGTTCGCCCCAGTGGAAGCCCGGGCCGCTGCTCAGGCCGATCGCCCGCGCCAGGAACGTGCCGATGAATGCGGCGACGATGCCGATGATGATGGTCAGCCAGATCGGGATGTTCTGCTTGCCGGGGACGATCAGCCGGCCGAGCGCCCCGATGATGAGCCCCACGACGATCGCAGTGATGATGCCCGTGATGGTCACGGCGCCTCCTGTTGCTGTCCGGGGTCACTCTTGACGACCCGCCTGAGAGTCGTGTTCCCAACCCCGATGGGCGTGATGCATGTTCGGCCGACTTTCTCGGATCTTGGGCCGTTCGGCGCATCACACAGGGCTCGACAACCCGTCAACCCGTCCGGCCGACGGGAAGCCGAGCGTCCGCAGCCCGCTCCGCCCGCTGGGCCCGCGCGAGACGCAGAACGCCGGACCGACCTGTGAGGGCCGATCCGGCGTTCGTGTCGATCGTTACTCAGGCTGTGGCCGGCAGTGGCCCCGCCTGAGCCGGGGGAAGCCCGGGCCGGGAGGGGGGGTCGTCTCCGGCGGGCACTCTGTGCAGCCGGTAGAGACGGGCGTACCCGGGGCTGCTCGCGAGCAGTTCGGTGTGTGTTCCCCGCGCGGTGATGCTGCCGTTGTCGAGGTAGATGATCTGGTCGGCATCGGTCACGGTCAGCAGGTTGTGCGAGATGATGATCGTGGTCCGGCCCTCCATGAGACGGCGCAGTGGTCTGAGGACCCGTTGTGTCGACTCGGCGTCGAGGCCTGTGGTGGGCTCGTCCAGCAGCAGCACCGGGGCATCGCGGATCATCGCCCTGGCGATGGCGATCCGCTGGCGTTGGCCTCCTGAGAGCAGGCGTCCGCGTTGTCCCACGCGGGTGTCGTAGCCCTCCGGCAGCTGGCTGATGAACGAGTCCGCGTCGGCGGCTGTCGCGGCGCGCAGGACCTCCTCCTCGGTCGCGTCCGGGCGACCCCAGAGGATGTTCTCGCGGATGGTCGCATCGAAGACGAGCGTCTCCTGTAGCAGGGGCGTGATGTTGTGCCGGAGGTCGGCGAACGAGAGATCCCGCAGGTCGCGGCCGTCGAGGATGATGGCTCCCGAGTCCGGGTCGAAGAAGCGCAGCAGCATCTTCGCGAGCGTCGATTTGCCTGCCCCGCTCGCGCCGACCAGCGCGAGCCGCTGACCGGGTTCGACCGAGAAGTCGATGCCGGACAGAGTCGGCCGATCCGTCCCCGGGTACTGGAAGGCCAGATCGATCACCCGCAGCGAACCGCGGGCCTGGGCCAGCCGTGCCGGGTACTCGGGCTCCTGGACGGCTGGAGTGAGGTCGAGTACCTCGATCACTCGGTCAGCACTGGCACTGGCCGAGAACAGCTCGTTGGCCAGCGCCCCGAGGCTCTGGATCGGCGTGTAGAGCTGGGTCAGGTAGGCGACGAACGCCAGCACGCCGCCAAGGGTGATGTCCCCGACGGTGAGCTCCCGGACTGCGAACGCCACTACAGCCAGGACACCGACGACCTCGAGGAGGTCGGTCAGCGGGATGAACAGGGCTTGCAGGCGCGTGGCGCGCATCTGCGCGCGGAAGCTGCCGAGGCTCTCGGTGTCGAATCGGCGCTGCTCGGCGTCCGAGCGGTCGTAGGCGCGCACCAGGGCGGCGCCGCCGAGGCTCTCCTCCGCAACAGCGGTGATGGAGCCGGCCTTGCGCTGCCTCTCGCCGGCTGCGGCCTTAAGCCGGCCCGAGAACGACCGGGCGACGAGGAGGAACCCCGGAGCCGCTATCAGCGCGGCCAACGCGAGACGCCAGTCGATGTAGAACAGCGCGGCGACGAAGAACACCAGCTCGAAGACGAGTCCCAGAGCCGCTCCGATCCCGGAGAGGATGAGCTGTTCGACGGCGTTGATGTCGTCGGTGAGCCTGGCGAGGATGTCGCCCAGCTGGTTCCGGTCGAAGAAGCTCGACGACTGGCGGTGTAGGTGGCGGAACAGGCGACTGCGTAGGTTCAGCACGAATCGCTCGCCCACCCAGGCCGCCAGATACTGGTCGAAGTACGCCACGCCGCCGCCGAGCACGGTTAGCACGAGGTAGGCCCCGGCGACCTCCGGGAAGAGGTGGAAGTTGTGCGGCTGGAGCACGTTGTCGATCAGGATCTTGAGGAGGTAGATCGTCGCTGCGCTCAGTAGTGGGCCTAGCACGACGAGCAGCAGGCCGGTAAACACCTGCGCCCGGTACGGGCGCGTATCGGGCCAGAACCTACGGAAGATGCTGACCAAACCCGCTGGCGGCGCCTCCGGAAGAAGGTCCGAGGCCACCAGCAGCCGGGTGACGGACAGTCGCGGTGCAGGCGAGTCGGCCGCCTGCTCGGCGTTTAGTGCACTCATGCTTTGCTCCGAGGTCCCCCGGGGGTGGCCCCGCCCTGGAGAGGCGGGGCCACCCGGTGGGGATCAGCCCCGGCGGCCCCAACGGTGGTACCCGCTCCGACGGTCGCGGCCGTAGTAGCCGCGGTCCCGGTTGTAGCTGGTGAACCTGAAGCCGAATGCACTCATGGGAGTGCTCCTTTCTGAATTTCTCAGCACCCCGAACGCCCCGGGACGGAAATCCATTCCTGTGGTCCCGGATCGGGAGTGCTCGAATGGAGCGGCAGATTTCCGCGTTGTGCAGGTGCTGGATGGGGATCGCCGCCGTTCTGCGGTCGGCGCCCGGCCCTTTCCGCGCCATGAGCTTCCGGAGCGCAAAGGCGCCAACGCGAGCTGCTAGGCCCGGGGTGGCGCGAAGCAACGCTCCGGCATGCCCTGGACAGGGGCCACCGATCACCTCTCCGGTCCGGAGAGGTCAACTCTTCAATGGTCGTCGATCGAGACCCGTGTGCGGGTCGTTCCGCCGATCGTTTTCGATCATGGATCGGCAACCGGCCCTGCGTGCCCTGGCGACGGCCGCATCGGGCGGAATGGTTCGAGGATCCCTAAACAGGCGGTCGGGCCACGGAAGCGGCCCGAGGCCGGAGCCCGCCCTCTGCGGGCGGGGCCCCAGTCGGCTCCGTCAGCGCCAGTACCCGTTGTGCCACCGGTGGTTGTTGTCCCACCATCCCCTGAACCACTGGCGCCTGCGGTACGCGATCGGGAACTTGCGAGCACTCATGTCGGTTCCCCCTTTCATCTCGACTTCGGAACGTCATGCGCGGCGTTCCAAACGTCAGCTTACGCCGCACTATCACGATCGGCCGCGGTTGCTGTGTGACCTGAATCATTAAAACGGCGCTCCGCGTTTTGCAATCCAAATGCAAACGTCCAGGACGCTGATCTTGTGCAATTGTCCACGAGATTACGCACGGATTACGCGCGGACCGGAAGCTGCCTGGTCGACCGCGGCCGCACGCGCGCCGCCCAGGTGCTGAACCGCGTCGAGAGTTGGAGCTCGGGTCCCCACTGGATCGACCGGTACTGCCGGTGAGACTGCCGCCGGTGTCCGGATGCGCTCGCTGCCCAGCCGCGCGACCAGCAAGCCCCGCGGCGGACGGCGCTGACGGCGCTGCCCCGCGTCGACGCTAACGACGCCGCGGGCACCGACCGCAGGCGCCGGGTCGCGCGTGCGGGGTCAGGCCGGGCGCTGCGCAGCAAGCAGCACCTGCGGGCGCAGCGACGGCGGCTGCTCCGGCAGACGCAGCTCGGCGACGACTTCGAGACCGGCGTCGACGAGCATCCCGGCGAGTTTCTCGGGGCGGTAGAGGTGGGTCGTCCAGGACACCGGTAGGCCGCCGTACCCCTCGGTCCGCGCGATGTCGCCGTCGCCGACGTGCGTGCCGATGAGCGCCTGGCCGCCGGGGACCAGCGCTTCGGCAAAGGTCCGCAGCACGCCGGGCAGTGCCTCCCGCGGGAGGTTGAACAGCGACCACCAGCCGAGCACCCCGCCGAGCGAGGCCGGCGCGAGGTCGAGCTCGGTCGCCGAGGCGACGGAGAACCGCAGGTCGGGGTACTGCCGGCGGGCGTGCTCGATCATCCGCGGTGACAGGTCGACGCCCGAGGCGTCCAGATTGAGCTCGGCGAGGTGCGCGGTGACGATGCCGGGGCCGCAGCCGACGTCCAGGACCGGGCCGAGCCCGCGGACGGACTCGGCGAACGGGGCGAGCGCGGCCCGCAGCCACGGCTGGGCGTCCAGCCGGCCTGCGCCCATCTCGACGTAAGCGTCGGCCACCCGGTCGTAGGACTCACGGACTGTCTCAAGGTCGGAGAGCTGCTGCACGAGGGCACCCTACGCACCCTACGCACGCTGCGTAGCCGCCCCGCCGCTACTCGGCACTGTCAGGTGCCCCGATCGCCGGCATGACCCGTACGGGGAAGAACTACGAACTCGGCAACGACAACGCCCGGACGTCCGCGCGAGCGGCCGTCCGGGCGTTGCGCTGGTAGCGCTGGCGGAGGATGGGGGATTCGAACCCCCGAGGGCGTGAACCCAACACGCTTTCCAAGCGTGCGCCATAGGCCACTAGGCGAATCCTCCGTGTCCGGCCCCAGAAGCATAGCCGGGTCGCGCAGAGCGCCGACGACCCCACTACACTCGACACCGGACCCCGCGCGGCGTCCATCCTGTGAACTCCCCCAGGGCCGGAAGGCAGCAAGGGTCAACGGGCTCTGGCGGGTGCGCGGGGTCCCCTCACGAGTTGGGCGAGCTGCGCTCGCGGAACGCGCTCGCCGTACTCGTTCGTCGTGTCTTCTGGGGGCGGGGCCCCCAGGCCCCACCCGGAGGGGCTTCGCCCCCCGGACCCCCCCGGCCGGAGCG
The DNA here is from genome assembly GCF_039526725.1 of Pseudonocardia aurantiaca. Taxonomy (NCBI): domain Bacteria; kingdom Bacillati; phylum Actinomycetota; class Actinomycetes; order Pseudonocardiales; family Pseudonocardiaceae; genus Pseudonocardia; species Pseudonocardia aurantiaca. Next base: position 16,588 of record NZ_BAAAJG010000003.1, on the reverse strand, counting down.
CTTCGCGCCCGGATCCTCCGGCTAGCCGGACGAGTTGGGCGAGCTGCGCTCGCGGATCGCGCTCGCCGTACTCGTTCGTCGTGTCTTCTGGGGGCGGGGCCCCCAGGCCCCACCCGGAGGGGCTTCGCCCCCCGGACCCCCCGGCCGGGGCGCTTCGCGCCCGGATCCTCCGGCTAGCCGGACGAGTTGGGCGAGCTGCGCTCGCGGATCGCGCTCGCCGTACTCGTTCGTCGTGTCTTCTGGGGGCGGAGCCCCCAGGCCCCACCCGGAGGGGCTTCGCCCCCCGGACCCCCCGGCCGGGGCGCTTCGCGCCCGGATCCTCCGGCTAACCGGACGAGTTGGGCGAGCTGCGCTCGCGGAACGCGCTCGCCGTTTCTCGTTCGTCGTGTCTTCTGGGGGCGGAGCCCCCAGGCCCCACCCGGAGGGGCTTCGCCCCCCGGACCCCCCGGCCGGAGCGCTTCGCGCCCGGATCCTCCGGCTAGCCGGAGGGGTTCGCGGACCGCATCTTCCGGCCCCGGAGGCTTCGCCCCCTGGGATCCGGGGCCAGGATCACCTGGAGGGGTTTCGTGCCTGCCGGCTGTTCTCGGTTCGTTCCCCGGCGTCCGCGTGTCGGAGCTGGTGGGTAGCCTCGCGGCCGTGGCGCTGGCTCTGTACCGCAAGTACCGCCCGGCGAAGTTCTCCGAGGTGGTGGGGCAGGAACACGTCACGGAGCCGTTGAGCACGGCGCTGTCCTCCGGACGCATCAACCACGCCTACCTCTTCTCCGGCCCCCGCGGCTGCGGCAAGACATCGTCGGCGCGGATCCTGGCGCGCTCCCTGAACTGCAAGCTCGGCCCCACTCCAGAACCCTGCGGGGTCTGCCCGTCGTGCATCTCGCTGGCGCCGGGCGGGCCGGGCAACATCGACGTCACCGAGCTCGACGCCGCGTCCCACGGCGGTGTCGACGACACCCGCGAGCTGCGCGACCGGGCCTTCTTCGCCCCCGCCGAGTCGCGCTACCGCGTGTTCATCGTGGACGAGGCGCACATGATCACCACGCAGGGCTTCAATGCGCTGCTGAAGATCGTGGAAGAGCCGCCGGAGCACCTGGTGTTCGTGTTCGCCACCACCGAGCCGGACAAGGTGCTGCCCACCATCAGGTCGCGCACCCACCACTACCCGTTCCGGCTCATCCCGCCGGGCACCCTGCGCAAGCTGCTGGAGCGCATCTGCGCCGACGAGGACGCGGTCGTCGCGCCCGCCGTGTACCCGCTGGTGCTGCGCGCGGGCGGGGGTTCCGCCCGCGACACACTCTCGGTGCTCGACCAGCTGCTCGCGGGTGCGGGCCCGGCGGGCGTCACGTACGAGCGGGCGGTCGCGCTGCTCGGCGTCACCGACGTCGCACTGATCGACGACGTCGTCGACGCGCTGGCCGCGGGCGACCGCGCCGCCGTGTTCGAAGCGGTCGACCGGTTGGTGGAGGCCGGCCACGACCCGCGCCGGTTCGCTTCCGACCTCCTGCAGCGCCTGCGTGACCTCGTCCTGATCCAGGCCGTTCCCGAGGCAGCCGAGCGGGGTCTCGTCGAGGCCGCGGAGGACGAGCTGACCCGGATGCAGGAGCAGGCGGGCAAGTTCGGTGAGGCCACGCTGGCCCGCTACGGCGAGATCCTGCACGCCGGGCTCACCGAGATGCGCGGCGCGACGGCCCCTCGGCTGCTGCTCGAGCTGCTGTGCGCGCGCATGCTGCTGCCTGCGGCCACCGCTGCGGAGCCGGGCCTCCTCGAGCGGCTGGAACGCCTGGAACGGCGCAGCTCGATCGCGCCGGGCCCCGTCCACACCGCCGAGTCCGGCCCGGACGAGCCGGAACCCGCCGCAGCCGGACGCCGCATGTTCCAGCGGCGCAGCGACCGGCCCGGCCAGCCGGACGGCGCCACGCCCGCCCCGGCCGAGAGCCGTTCCATCGAGGGTGCCGCGCCGGCCAATGGAACGGAGCGTGCCCCCGACGCGGCGGCGAGCGAGCGCCGCGCCAGTCGTGCCGAGGTCCCCCGTCCTCCCGCCGAGGGGGGTGTGAGCGAGCGTCCTCCACCTCCACCTCCACCTCCACCTCCACCTCCACCTGCCCCCGCACCTACCCCCGAGCCGGCTCGTCCCCCGGCAGCGGCGGCCGAGCCTGCCGCCGCGCTCGACGCAGCGGCCGTCCGCAGGGTCTGGCCGGAAGTGCTGGCGACAGCGCGGGCGCAGAGCCGCAGCATCGAGGCGATGCTGGTCAACGCCACGGTGCGCGCGGTGCAGGGCGACACGCTCGTGCTCGGCATCGGGGCGCCGTCGCTCGCCAGGCGGCTGTCCGAGCCACGCAACGCCGACATCGTGTCGGCCGCCCTGCACACCGTGCTGGGTGTCCGCTGGCAGGTGCGTTGCGAGCACGGCGACCCGCCCGCTCCGGCTGCCGACGCGAGGAGCGCCGCGCCGCGCCGCCCCGCGGGCAGCGAGACCCCGGCCAGGCAGGCGCCGCCCGTGCCGCAGCGGCAGCACCGCCCGCCGCCGGTTCGCCGCTCGGCCGCCACCGAGGACGGCGTGCCGCTCCCGCCCGAGCCCCCCGACGAGGACGCTCCTCCGGACGAGGAGGAGTCGATGCTGGCCGAGGCCGCCGCCGACCCCGGCACGGCCCCCACGGCGCTGCGCGACCCTGAGGAAGCGGCGATCGAGCTGCTGAGCAGCCAGCTGGGCGCCAAGGCGATCGACCGTCGCTGACGCAGGAGCAGCCGCTAGGACCCTCCTCTAGGGCCCCCGCCCCAGGAACATCAGCACACCGTGGGCGATGGCTGCCGCGTACCGCTCGCGGCCTTCGGGCGACGACACGACCGCGGCCTCGCCCGGGTTGCGCATATTGGCGCATTCCACGAGTGCCGTCGGCCGCGTAGCCAGGTTGAGCCCGGCGAGATCGGGGCGTGGGAAGAGGCCCTGGCGCCCGAGGTAGTCCGAGTCCCGGAAGCCGCCCGCGCGCATGGCGTCGCGCAGCGCGGTGGCAAGCGCGAGCGCCGGGCCTGCCTGCGCCGGGTTCAGGGCCGGCTCGGAACGGGCGACGTGGAACCCGGAGTTGGCCGCCGCGGAGCCGTCTGCGTGGATCGACACCACGGCATCGGCCGCGTGCTTCTCACCGGCGAGCCCGCGCTCGTCGACGCAAGGCCCGACGCCGTTGTCGTCGGTGCGGGTGAGCACAACCTGTACGCCGGCCGCTTTCAGTCGTTGTGCCACGCGGTTTGCGACGTCGAAGTTGAAGGCGTGCTCCGAGTAGCCGGCGTTGGTGGCGGTGCCGGTGGTGTTGCACGGCTTCGTACCGCCGCGCCCGTCCGGAACGGGGCGGGAGATCACGCCGGGCTGCGCGCCGTTGCGGCCGTTGTGCCCGGGGTCGAGCACCACCACCGGTGCCCGGGTGACCGACACCGGAGCCGGGACCGCTGCCGGAGTCTTGACCGCTGCCGGTGCCGTGAGCCCCCGCGCCGTCACCGCCGGAGCCGTCACCGCCGCCCCGGCCACCGGGCGCACCGGCGGTGCCCCGGACGCGCTGCCCGCTGCGACGGCGGCGAGCGCCGCGCAGCAGAGCAATAGGCGACGGGACGTTCGCACCCCCCAAGCCTCTCAGCAGATAGCCTGGCGTGCAGAGTCGGCCGCACCGACGGCCCGGCGCGACGTACGAGGAGACCACAGGTGCAACCTGGTCAGCCCGACATGCAGATGATCCTGCAGCAGGCGCAGAAGATGCAGGAGCAGCTGATGGCCGCACAGGCCGAGCTGGCGGCGGCCGAGGTGATCGGCCAGGCCGGCAACGGGCTGGTGCAGGTCACCACCACGGCTGCCGGCGAGGTGCGTTCCGTGCGCATCGATCCCAAGGTCGTCGACCCGGACGACGTCGAGACGCTCCAGGACCTCGTCGTCGGCGCGCTCCTCGACGCCGCGAGGGCCGCGCAGGAGCTGCAGGCCGAGAAGATCGGGCCCCTTGCGGGCGGCCTCGGCGGCGCCGCCGGTGGCCTCGGTCTGCCCGGGATCGGCTAGTCCGTGTTCGAAGGACCGGTCCAGGACCTGATCGACGAGCTGGGCCGGCTGCCGGGAGTGGGACCGAAGAGCGCCCAGCGCATCGCGTTCCACCTGCTGGCCGCGGAGCCGGCCGACGTCTCGCGCCTGCAGGAGGTCCTGCAGAAGGTGAAGGAGGGCGTCCGGTTCTGCGAGGTGTGCGGCAACGTGTCGGAGCGCGAGCGCTGCCGGTACTGCGCCGACGCCCGGCGCGACCCCACGGTGGTGTGTGTGGTCGAGGAGCCGAAGGACGTGCTCGCGGTCGAGCGCACGCGTGAGTTCAAGGGCCGCTACCACGTGCTCGGCGGCGCGCTGGACCCGCTGGCCGGCGTCGGCCCCGACTCCCTGCGCATCCGCGAGCTGCTGGCGCGCCTCGGCGGCACCGGGCCGGCGGCCGACGAGACCGAGATCGCCGAGGTGATCATCGCGACCGACCCCAACACCGAGGGCGAGGCCACGGCCACCTACCTCGTGCGGCTGCTGCGCGACTTCCCCGGGCTGTCGGTCACCCGGCTCGCGTCCGGGTTGCCGATGGGCGGCGATCTCGAGTTCGCCGACGAGCTCACCCTCGGACGCGCGCTTTCCGGGCGGCGCGTCCTCTGAGGACCGGGACAGCGGGGTAGCGGGGCGGGCGAACCACCCAGTGGGCCCAGACGTAGTCGAACCGTGACTCAGGGACCTACCGATCGGTATTCGGTCGCATTAACGTCTGCGGATCTCCTACGAAGAGGTGTTGCCTGCATGAGATCTGCTGCCCGACGACTCTCCGCCGTGTGCGCGGCCGGAGCGCTCGCCGTGACCCTCGCTGCCTGCGCCAACTCCGCGCGCGACGACGGCACGGCCGCTCAAGGCGGGGCCGGCGCCACCGGTGGCACGCTGGTGTTCGGCGCGGCCGGTGCTCCGAAGAACTTCGACCCGATCTTCAACGACGACGGGGAGAGCTTCCGGCCGATCCGGCAGATTTACGACACCCTCATCACGTACAAGGCGGGCACCACCGAACTCGCCCCCGGTCTCGCGACGAAGTGGGAGAGCACGCCGGACGGCAAGACCTGGACGTTCACGTTGCGCGACGGCGTCAAGTTCCACGACGGCACCGCGGTGGACGGCGCCGCCATCTGCGCGAACTTCGATCGCTGGTTCAACATGTCCGGCGCCGCAGCCCAGAGCCAGATGATCTATTACGGCGACATCTTCGAGGGCTTCGCGAAGAACGAAGGCGACGCCACCGGTTCGCCCCTGTACACGGGTTGCACGGCCCCCGCCTCCAACCAGGCGGTCGTCACGCTCACCAAGTACAAGGGCGCGCTCCCTGCCGCGTTCGGGTTGACCGCGTTCTCCATCTCCAGCCCGACGGCGATGAAGCAGTACAACGCCAACGAGGTGACGCAGAGCGGTGACTCGTTCAGCTACAGCGCCTACGCCACCGAGCACCCGACCGGCACCGGGGCGTTCAAGTTCCAGAGCTACGACAGGGCCAACGGCACGGTCACCCTGGTCCGCAACGACGACTACTGGGGCGAGAAGGCCAAGGTCGACAAGCTGATCTTCCGGATCATCCCCGACGAGAACGCGCGCAAGCAGGAACTCGCGGCCGGCACCATCGACGGCTACGACCTGCCGTCGCCCGCCGACTACGCCTCGCTGAAGGCCGCCGGGCAGCAGGTGCTCGTCCGTGACAACTTCAACATCCTCTACCTGGGCATCAACCAGAAGAACAACCCCGCGCTCAAGGACCTGCGAGTGCGCCAGGCGATCGCGTACGCGATCAACCGCGACGCGCTCGTCAAGAACAAGCTGCCCGAGGGTGGCGAGGTCGCCACGCAGTTCATGCCGAGCACGGTGGCGGGATACGCCCAGGGTGTGCAGCAGTATCCCTACGACCCGGAGAAGGCCAAGAGCCTGCTTGCCGAGGCTGGGGCGTCGAACCTCACGCTGAACTTCTACTACCCGACCGAGGTCTCGCGTCCCTACATGCCCAACCCCACAGAGCTGTTCTCGGTGATCTCCGAGGATCTCAAGCAGGTCGGCATCACGATCAACCCCGTGGCAGAGCCGTGGAACGGCGGTTACAAGGACAGCGTCCAGAAGGCCGGCAAGCAGGACCTGCACCTGCTGGGCTGGACCGGCGACTACAACGACGCCGGCAACTTCGTCGGCACGTTCTTCGGGCGGGAGAAGGCCGAGTTCGGCTTCAACGACCCCGCACTGTTCTCGGCGCTGGCCGCAGCGGATGCCACTCCCGACCCGGCAGCGCACGCCGCCGCCTACGCGCAGGCCAACCAGGACATCATGGCGAAGTACCTCCCGGCAGTGCCGCTCAGCAGCTCGCCGCCCGCCATCGTCGTCCGGTCGAACATCTCCGGGCTGGTGCCTTCGCCGCTGACCGACGAGAGGTTCAATACGGTCAGTAAGGGATGATCCCGTAACGGTGGGACCGAGTTCCGAGATCTCGGGATGGCGCTTCGCGGACCGCGGGCGCCATCCCTTTCTCCACAGGTGAAGGGGGGACGGTGCTGCGCTTTGTCATGCGCCGCCTGCTGCAGGTCGTGCCGACCCTGCTGGTGCTGTCGGCGCTAGTTTTCGCCTGGCTGCGTTTGTTGCCGGGGGGCCCGGCGTCGGCGTTGCTCGGGGACAAGGCGACCCCGGAGAAGATCGCGGACCTGAACAAGATCCTCGGGCTGGATCAGCCCATCCCGGTGCAGTACGTCCGTTTCCTCGGCCGCGCCCTCACCGGCGACTTCGGCAGCTCCCTCATCTCGGGCGACACGGTCCTCGCCGAGATCGCTCGAGCCCTGCCCGCCACGATCGAGCTCTCCGTGGCGGCGCTCGTCATCGCGATCGGGTTGGGCATCCCGCTCGGTTACCTCGCTGCGACACATCGCGGGCGCCCGTTGGACAACGGCACGATCATCGGCACGCTGGTCGGGGTCGCGGTGCCGGTGTTCTTCCTCGGTTACCTGCTCAAGGCCGTCTTCGCCGTACAGCTGGGCTGGTTCCCGCCGTCCGGTCGGCAGGCCGTCGACATCGACGCCACCCGTGTCACCGGCTTCGCCGTGCTCGACGGCCTGCTGACCCGGGAGTTCGACGCGGCTGCGGACGCGCTGCAGCACCTCGTCCTCCCCGCTGTTGCGCTGGCGACGATCCCGCTCGCGGTCATCGTGCGGATCACGCGTGCATCCGTACTGGACGTGGTCAACTCGGACTTCGTCCGCACGGCCAATTCCAAGGGCCTGGCGCCGTCGACCGTGCGGGGCAGGCATGTGCTGCGCAACGCGCTGCTGCCCGTGTCGACGACCATCGGGTTGCAGGTCGGGTTGCTGCTGGCCGGCGCGGTGCTCACCGAGAAGGTGTTCGTCTGGGGCGGCGTCGGAACGCTGCTGGCCGACGGCATCACGCGGCGGGACTATCCTCGGCTCCAGGCCCTGATCCTGCTGGGCGCGCTGATCTACGTGCTGGTCAACCTGCTGGTCGATCTCTCCTACGCGATCATTGACCCGAGAGTGCGGCTGCGATGAGGGGGCAGGGGTGACGACGACCTGGGCGCAGCGCCGAAAGGACCGGATCGACGACCTGTCCAGCGGTCGTAGCCTCACGGGCGAGGCGTTCCAGCGTCTGCGGCGAAATCCAGCGGCGATCATCGGCGCCGTCCTCGTCGGGGCGTTCGTGCTTGTGGCCCTGTTGGCGCCGGCGCTGGCACCGCACGACGCGGCAGAGAGCTTCCCGGCGTTGCGCGAGAACTTGCGCCCCGACACGATCCCCGGGGCCCAGCCCGGGTTCCCGCTGGGTAGCGACCAGAACGGCCGCGACTTCTTCTCGCGGATGCTGCTGGCCTCGCAGCAGACGCTGTTCGTCGGTGTCTTCGCCACCGTCATCGGGCTGGCGGTCGGGATGGTGATCGGCACCGTAGCCGGTGCGTTCGGCGGCTGGGTCGACACATTGCTGATGCGGTTCGTCGACGTCCTCCTCTCGGTGCCCAGCCTGCTGCTGGCCATCTCCATCGCCGCGCTCGCCGCCCGACCGTCGCAGACGACGGTGATCATTGCGGTGGCGATCGTCAGCGTGCCGATCTTCGCGCGGCTGCTGCGCGGTTCGATGCTCGCCCAGCGCGAGAGCGACCACGTCCTGGCCGCCACCGCGCTCGGGGTGAAGCGGAACGCGTTAGTGCTGCGGCACATGCTCCCCAACGCGATCGGCCCGGTGATCGTGCAGGCCACACTGACACTCGCCGCGTCCATTCTGGACGCCGCAGCCCTCTCGTTCCTCGGCCTCGGCGACGCGGACCCCGGCCGCGCCGAGTGGGGCCTCATGCTGGCCCAGGCTCAGTCCTATCTGGACGTCCGGCCCGCGCTCGCGTTCTACCCGGCGATCGCGATCATCGTCGTGGCGCTGGGCTTCACGTTGCTCGGCGAGTCGCTGCGCGAGGCCATCGACCCGAAGGGGCGCCGATGACGGCCGCACGGAGCACGACGTCGCTGCGCGCCGAGACCGGTCCACTGCTCTCGGTGCGCGACCTGCGGGTCGCCTTCCAGCGTAAGGGTGAGCCCGAGACCGTCGCCGTCGACGGCGTCAGCTTCGACGTCGCGCCGGGCCAGGTGGTGGGGCTCGTCGGCGAGTCGGGCTGTGGGAAGTCCGTCACGTCGATGGCGATCATGCGCCTGCTCCCGTCCCGCGGGGTGCGGGTCAGCGGCAGCGTCGTGATGGACGGCGTCGACCTGCTCACGCTGTCCGACCAGCAGATGCGCGAACGCCGCGGCCGGGACCTGTCGATGGTCTTCCAGGACCCGTTGACCTCCCTCAACCCGGTCATTCCGATCGGCCTGCAGGTCACGGAGGTGCTGCGGCGCCACCGCGGGATGGGCAAGGAGACGGCCCGCAAGGCGGCCGCCGAGCTGCTGGAGCGGGTGGGGATCCCCGACCCGCGGCGCAGGCTCGACTCGTACCCGCACCAGCTCTCCGGCGGCATGCGCCAGCGCGCCCTCATCGCCATCGCGCTCGCCTGCCAGCCGCGACTGCTCATCGCCGACGAGCCGACCACCGCGCTGGACGTCACGATCCAGGCGCAGATCCTCGAACTGCTGCGCGAGCTCGTGCGCGAGACCGGCGCCGCCCTGATCATGATCACCCACGACCTGGGTGTCGTCGCCGGGCTGTGCGAGACCGTGAACGTGCTGTACGCGGGGCGGATCGTGGAGCGGGCCCAGCGGCACCGGCTGTTCAGCACCCCGCGCCACCCCTACACCCACGGGTTGCTGCGCTCCATCCCCCGGCTCGACGCGCCGCCGGGGGAGGAGCTGCAGGCCATCCGCGGCTCGGTCGTCGACAACGTGCCGTGGACGCACGCGTGCGCGTTCGCCCCGCGCTGCCCGCGCTCGCTGGAGGCCTGCCTGGAGGTCACACCTCAGGACGAGACGAGCGGCGGGCGGCTGCTGCGGTGTCACAACCCGGTCCCGGCGAGCGCGGAGTGAGGGCAGCAGTGAGGGCAACGACGTCATGACCGAAAGCGACGGCATGACCGAAAGCGCGAACGGAACCGCCCCGCTGCTGGACGTCCGCGACCTCGCGGTCCACTTCCCCATCAAGCGCGGGCTGGTGCTCGACCGCACCGTCGGCCACGTCTACGCGGTCGACGGGGTGTCACTGCACATCAAGCGCGGTGAGACCTACGGGCTCGTCGGCGAGTCCGGCTGCGGCAAGACCACGCTCGGCCGGGCGATCCTGCGCCTCGTCGAGCCCACGGCAGGCAACGTGACGTTCGACGGTGTCGACGTGGCGCACCTGCAGGGTGAGCGGCTGCGCACGATGCGCAGGCGCTTCCAGATGGTGTTCCAGGACCCGATGTCGAGCCTCGACCCGCGGCAGTCGGTGGAGTCGCTGCTGCTCGAAGGCATGCGTGCGCACGGGCTCTCCCGCGGGCCCGCGGAGGACAACACCCGGCTCCGCGAGCTCGTCGACTCCGTCGGGCTGCCCTCGGCCGCCCTCCGGCGCTACCCCCACGAGTTCTCCGGCGGCCAGCGCCAGCGCATCGGGATCGCCCGCGCGCTGAGCGTTGAGCCCGACCTGATCGTCGCCGACGAGCCGGTGTCCGCATTGGACGTCTCGGTGCAGGCGCAGGTGCTCAACCTGCTGGGCAAGCTGCAGGTCGAGCTGGGGCTCACCTACCTGGTGATCGCCCACGACCTCGCCGTCGTCCGGCACGTGAGCGACCGCGTCGGAGTCATGTACCTGGGCGGGATCGTCGAGGAGGCGCCGTCGCAGGGCCTCTACGACGACCCGCAGCACCCGTACACGCGAGCGCTGCTCTCGGCTGTCCCGGTGCCGGATCCCGAACTGGAGGACCGCCGGGAGCGGATCCTGCTCACCGGCGACCTGCCCTCGCCCGCGGCGCCGCCCGCGGGATGCCGCTTCCACACGCGCTGTCCCTGGCGCCAGCCGCAGCGCTGCGACGACGAGCGGCCGCAGCTGCGTGTGATCGAAGGGGCTCCGGCCGGGCACCGGGTGGCGTGCCACTGGGCGGAGGACATCCGCGGCGGCAAGCTCCAGCCGCACCGCGTGGATCCCGAAGCGGTGCGCGACGACGTGCTCGCCCCCGGCGCGGTGCCGGAGCTCCCGGGGTCGGTCACGGAGATCCTCGGTCGCTGATCCTCCGTGTAAACCGCGTCACCCCAACGGATCGGTATCGGGGCGGGCTCGGACACCTCCTTGACAGGATCGTCATGGAGCGGGAAGTGGGTGAGCGCGGTGGTCTGGGCTACGGTCGTGCGGCCGCGGGGGACGCGGGTGGATCGAGCGTGGGCGGGCCGGGTGGAACAGAGCGAGGTCGGCGACACGGTCCGTCGGGCGGCTGCGGGTGACAAGGCCGCCTGGGACGCGATCGTCGAGAGTTTCAGCGGGCTGGTGTGGTCGATCGCGACCAGCTACCGGCTCGGGCAGGCGGACGCCGCCGAGGTCGTACAGACCACGTGGCTTCGCCTGGTGGAGAATCTCGACCGCCTCCGCGAGCCTGAACGTCTCGGCGGCTGGCTCGCCACCACCGCAGGCCGGGAGGCGCTGCGGCTGCTGAGACTGCGCGGCCGGGAGATCGTCACCGACGACGAGGGGCGCTTCGACGACGCACCTTCCGCTCTCCCGAACCCCGAGGAGACCGCACTCGGCGCCGAGCGCAAGCGCCAGATGCGCCGGGCGTTCGCCAAGCTGCCGGAGAGGTGCCGCAGGCTCCTGCACCTCGTGATCGTCGTATCGCCGCCGTACGCGGAGGTGGCGGCGGCCCTCGAGATGCCGATCGGCAGCATCGGTCCCACCCGGGCGCGCTGCCTCGATCGGCTGCGCAAGCTGCTCGATGCCGACGGCGGTTCAGGTTCCGCGGTGGGGTGCTGACATGGGACACGACGACGACGCTCTGCTCGCCGAGCTGGCGGAGGCGCTGCGGCCGTGGACCGAGCCGCCGCCCGAGGTGGTGGAGGCAGCCAAGCAGAGCTACACGTGGCGCACGATCGACGCGGAGCTGGCGGTGCTCACCCACGACTCGTTGCTGGACGACGAGCCTGCGCTGGTGCGCTCCACCTCCCAGCCGCGGTTCCTCACGTTCGAGGGCGGCGATCTGACGGTCGAGGTCGAGGTCGATTCGACACCGTCGGGCAGGCGGCTGCTGGGACAGGTTGTCCCTGCCCAGGCCGTGGAGCTGGAGCTGCGCACCGACGATGGTGGGACCGTCTCCGTCGCGGCCGACGGGTTCGGGCGGTTCGTCATCTCCCTTCCGTCGACGCGGCAGCGCATCGGTCTGCGAGTGCGGCTGGCCGACGGATCGGACGTGGAGCTCCCACCGACCGTGGTGTGAGTGGAGACCGACCGGGGTGGGACCGAACCTCGGCCCCACCCCGGCAACGTCGAACCCCTCAGGTGCCCGGCAGGATCGTCACTGCCTTTCCGAAGTCCGGGACCGGCCGGCCGGAGCGGAGGATCTCGCCCAGCGCCTGACGCGGGGTCAGCGCCCGCTCCGCGCAGAGTCGGGCGATCAGCCCGGCGATCTGCGGCGCGGCGAAGGAAGTGCCGAGCCAGCCGGCCCAATCCGATCCCGGCGGGAACACGTCGGCGTCATCGGGGTCGATCTCCGGGGACTCGTCACCGATGACGAACGTCGAAACCAGACCCTGGCCGACCGTCGAACAGTCGACCCAGAAACCGCGGCTGGACCATCCAGCCGGGGTCCCGGCGCCGGTGAGCCCTGCGACCGCGACCACGCGCTTGAACGCGGCAGGCCAGCACGGCCGGGTGTCGCCGTAGTTGCCTGCGGCCGCCACGATGACAACCTCTTCGCCCGGACCGTGCGGACCGTCGTAGGCGTCGATGATCTCCAGCGCCACCTGCAGCGCCACCGGTGGTTGATCGTCGAGGGACTGGGTGCCCAGCGAGAGGTTGATGATCCGCGCGCCGTCGTGCACAGCGCGGACCATCGCCGCGGCGACTTCGATCTCACTGCCGAGGCCGTCGACGTCCAGTGCCTTGATTGCCACGATCGGAGCGGCAGGCCGGACCTCGCCATCGATCTCCATGCGGGAGGCCTGGGTGACGAGGCCGCACGTGAATGTGCCGTGCCCGGCCCCCAACGCGAGGAACGTGTCGCCCGGCCACATCAGCTCGTCGACATTCGAGCGGTCTGCTGCCCGCTGGATCTCGTCCAGCCATCCGTCGTTCCGTATGTCGGAGATGCCGGTGTCGATGACCGCGACCACCGTTGACGCAACTGGCTTGCCGGCCACGAGTTCCGGCCGCCGTCTCGTCGGCTCGGGCCCACCCTTGCCCTTCACCCAGGGGTTCAGGGGCGTGAAGTGGTTCACCGACACCGCGTGGCCATCGGCCCGCAGCCGCCGCGCCAGCGCGTGCAGATCCTTGGCCTCCAGCGTGGATGCGAAGCGGGTGACCTTCCCTTCCAGCTCGTCGGGCACCGGGAGCCGCGCGTTCTCTTCGAAGCCGACGTTCGCAGCCCGCAGCTCGGCCAGCAATGAGTCGTCGACGAGCTCGGTGCGGACGATGAGCTCGCCTTGTCTCAGCAGCAGCCCGAAGTCCGGGTCGTCGGGGTCCCGGACCAGGTCCATGCGGTCCTCGCCGGACCGCCGCCGGTTCAGGAAATCGATGAGGGCGATGAAGTACTGCTTGTCCCCGGATGCGAGATGCTCGGCGTGTTTCTCAATCTCCCCCGCCTCGTCCTGCGTGGCGGGTGGATCGGGTTGTGGGTAGAGCGTGCTGAATGGGCCATGGGTCCTGGTGATCGGGTCACCCCGCACGGTGTCTCCTAATCTTGTGCTTCCGACAGACTGCGCACGCCGACAGGCAGGGCGAGCACGTGAATGCTGAGCACCCGACGGATCTCCTGATACCTGCCCTCGAGATGTACCGCCGAGTTGTGGCCGATCCGATGGCAAGCGCGGCGGCCTGCACCGACCTGCTGTCGCGGGCGCGGAGCGAGATGCGCGCAGACGTGCCTGCCACCGCTGAGGCGCTCGCTGCTGCGTTGCGGGCCCAGGCGTGGCTCGAACACGCACGTCTGGCGAACCGGGCGGCGAAGACCCTGCTGGACGAGGCGGCGGAGCTCGCCGAACGGCACCGGCTGGACCGCCGGATGCGTGAGGTGCTGGTATCGCGCGCCGCCGTGCACCTCGAGCTGGGAGAACACTCCGCAGCGCGGCGGGACCTGTTGGCTGCGCTCGGCGAGACACGCCACGACCTTCCTCCTGAGCTCGGCCTTCAGCAGGCATCGCTGTACTACAACACCGGCGAGCTGCGCACCGCGGCTCAGCTGTGCCGGCGTGTCCTCGCCGACCCGTCGGCTCCGGTGGAGCTGCGGGCCAAGGTGGCCAACAACCTGGCGATCATCACGGTGCAGCAGGGCAGTCCGGACGCGGCACTCGAACTGCTGGACATGGCTGAGGAGCTGGCCTCGGCCGTCGCTCCTGCTCTCGTCGCCGCGTTCGCGTCCAGCCGCGCGTGGGTCCTCGCGCAGGCAGGCAGGCTGGCCGAGAGTATGCGGCAGTTCTCGGCAGCCGAGGAGCGATACACCGAGGCAGGCCTCCCCACCGCCGAACTGTTGCTCGAACAGCTCGATGCATTCATCGACCTGCGCCTGCTGCCGGAGGCGCTTGCTCTCGCCGAGCGCGCGGTCGCCGAGTTCGGAGCGCACGACGTGGCACTGATGGGAGGCGACGCGCGGTATCGGGCGGCCCGGGTCGCGTTGCTGGCGGGCCACTCGGATGCGGCGTACGAGCTTGCGCGCGACGTCGCCGCCGAGTTCCGCAGGCAACGCCGGGCCGGGTGGACCGCGCGGGCGGACGTGCTTGCTGGCCGCGCCGCGTGGGAGGGGGGCAGGCGCGACGAGGTCTCCCTCGCGCGTGTCCAGCGGGCCGCAGGGGTCCTTCGTCAGCTCGGTCTGCGGGCCGCTGCGGTGGACGCGAACCTCTTTGCCGGTCGTGTCGCACTCGCCCGCTCCCGGCGAGTTGTCGCGATGCGGCACCTCGACGCCGCCCGACGCCAATCGGCACGCGGTTCGGTGCTCGTACGCCTGGAGGGCAGGCTCGCGGCCGCCCTCGCAGCCGAGGCCGGCGGGAACGACCGTGAGACCCTGCGCCACAGTCGTACCGGTCTCGCCACCCTGTCCAGGCACCGCGCCGCGCTCGGTTCGATGGAGCTGCGGGCCCTCGCGTCAGGACACGGGACGGAGCTCGGCCAGATCGGGATGCGGGTGCTGCTGCGGTCCGGATCGGCGGCCGCAGTCCTGGATTGGATGGAGCGCACCAGGGCCGCATCTCTGCTGACCATGGCCCCACCCGCGGGGCCGGAGGTGAAGTCGCAGCTCGCTGCGCTGTCGGCGGTGCAGGCGGAGCTGGAGTCGGCACGCCGGGCAGGCACTGCGGAGCCACCTGCGCTGCTCGCGCGGCAGGCTGAGCTGGAGTCGGAGGTGCGGCGATCGTCGTGGCGGGAGCCTGCCCCGAAGGACCCGAGCAGCGCGCCGGTCACCCTCACCGCTGCACGCACACTGCTCGACGGCCGCACGGCGGTGGCGTTCGGCAGCGACGGCCCGGACGCCTTCGCCGCCGTGCTCACGGCGCGCCGCACGCGGCTCGTGCCGCTCGGCCCGGCAGACCGGATCCGCGCCGAGTCCGACGCGGTGCTGTTCGCTCTTCGCCGGTTGACGCGTTCGGGTCCGGAGCGCTCGCTGCAGGCGGCGCGGGTCAGCGCCGAGCACGGCATCGACGTCCTGCGTGCGCTGCTCCTCGACCCGCTTGGCCTGGCGCCGGACGTGCCGCTGGTGGTCCTGCCGGACGTGGTGACGCGCAACATCGCCTGGTCGGCGATGCACCCGGCGCCGACGTCGGTGGCGCCGTCGCTCTCCCTCTGGGCCCGCTCGGCGCACAACGGATCGACCCGCTCGGGCGCGACGGTTCTGGTGGCAGGCCCGGATCTCCCGGGTGCGACACAGGAGGTGGCGGCAGTCGCGGCACTGCACCAGACGCCCGTTGTGCTCGTGCCTCCTTACGGCACGGTCGAGGCGGTGACGGCCGTCCTCGCCGGAGCGGATCTCGCACATCTCGCGTGCCACGGGTTGCTGCGCCTGGACAACCCGACCTTCTCGGCGCTGCGGCTCTCCGGTGGCGACCTCAGCTTGCACCAGCTCGACCTGCTGGGGAGCGCGCCTGCTCGGGTGGTGCTCGCTGCGTGCGACTCGGCAGCAGGCGTCGCCTACGAGGGCGACGAGGTGCTTGGTTTCGTCGGCGCACTCATGGCCCGTGGCACCCGGGGCCTGGTCGCGAGCATCGCGCCGATCGTCGACCTCGAGGCGGTGGCCCTGAACACGGCTCTGCACGCCCACCTGGGGCGCGGGGCGGACATGGCCGATGGCCTGTGTCGAGCACGGGCCGAGGTGGATCGCGACGACCCACGCGGGTTCGCGAACTGGTGCGCCGCCACCGCGTACGGCGCGGGCTGAGGCGGTCCGGGCGACGGCGAGTTCTGGAACGTCCCGTTCGGGGCGATGCGGTGGGCCGACGAGCTCCCGGACGCCGCGGCGGTGTCGGCCTTCTTCGCAGAAGGCCGCCACCTAGGAGCGCCCTGAGCAACTCGGCCCTACTGCGCGACGCCCAGGCGGGCACCTCGCGGCGTTGGACGATCGGGCCGATACAACAGCGGTATCGACCCGATCGTCCGCCTTGCGATGCACCCACCTGGACGCCGCTCGCTACGGGCGGAGTTGTTCAGGACCCTCCCAGTGAGGCTGGGCCTCGGACCACCGAGGTGGTGGCTGGTTAGGCCGGCGGGTGGCGCTCACGCTGTGGGTCGTGGCGGCGACGGTGACGGTCAACGATGTCCTGGACGGGCAGGTGGCGTTGGATCTGGAGTGCCTGGACCGGGTCTATCTGAACGCCTATGTGCCCAACCTGCAGGTCGGCGGGCAGGTGGTCAGCTTCCTGACCAGGCACCTGGGTTACCCGATCCCGTCCCCGGCGATCCTGGACAAGATCGGGACGGCGTTCCGCCGGGCGGTGGG
>NZ_BAAAJG010000002.1:0-516777 GCF_039526725.1 Pseudonocardia aurantiaca | reverse complement strand
CCCACCGCCCGGCGGAACGCCGTCCCGATCTTGTCCAGGATCGCCGGGGACGGGATCGGGTAACCCAGGTGCCCGGTCAGGAAGCTGACCACCTGCCCGCCGACCTGCAGGTTGGGCACATAGGCGTTCAGATAGACCCGGTCCAGGCACTCCAGATCCAACGCCACCTGCCCGTCCAGGACATCGTTGACCGTCACCGTCGCCGCCACGACCCACAGCGTGAGCGCCACCCGCCGGCCTAACCAGCCACCACCTCGGTGGTCCGAGGCCCAGCCTCACTAGGAGGGTCCTGAACAACTCCGCCCGTAGCGAGCGGCGTCCAGGTGGGTGCATCGCAAGGCGGCCGATCGGGCCGATACCGCTGTTGTATCGGCCCGATCGTCCAACGCCGCGAGGTGCCCGCCTGGGCGTCGCGCAGTAGGGCAGAGTTGTTCAGGGCGCTCCTAGGTACAGGTGGGCGCGCCCGTACGGACGCCTGGCGGGGGTCAGTTCCATGAACACCCGCACCCGCTCGGGGATGGCGACGGGTTCCGCGGTCACCTTGGCCGGG
Organism: Pseudonocardia aurantiaca; assembly: GCF_039526725.1. Taxonomy (NCBI): domain Bacteria; kingdom Bacillati; phylum Actinomycetota; class Actinomycetes; order Pseudonocardiales; family Pseudonocardiaceae; genus Pseudonocardia; species Pseudonocardia aurantiaca. Next base: position 516,227 of record NZ_BAAAJG010000002.1, on the reverse strand, counting down.
GGCGGCCCTGCCGGGACGGGCAGCCAGACGGCCACGGCGTCGTCGTCGGCGAACGCCAGCTCCCCGGCGGCCTCCGAGGCGGCGGCGAGCGGCTGGAAGATGCGCTCCCCCGACCCGGGCACGAGCCAGCGCCGTAAGGGGTCGTCGGCGAAGGCCGCCGTGAGGATCGCGAGCGCACGATCCGTTGCGGAACGCTGTACGCGTGTCATGGTCTCGACCGTATGGATCACGGGCTCACTCGGCAACAGAAATGTGTAACTACGGGGGAAAACCCCACCCGACACACACCGGTCCGCCCCGCCGGCCGGGCACAAGCGTACTAGTACACTAGCTGCATGCCCGATCCCGTCGAGAGCCCGTACCAGCGCATTGCGGGCGCCCTGCGCGAGCGCATCCGCAGCGGCGAGCTGGCGCCCGGCGACCGGGTGCCGTCCACTCGGGCGATCGTGCGGGAGTGGGGCGTCGCGATGGTGACGGCAGCGAAGGCCCTCGGTGTGCTGCAGCAGGAGGGTCTCGTGGAGGCGCACCCGGGCATGGGCACGGTCGTGCGCGCCGGCGAGCACATTCGCGAGCCGCGGCGCACGGGCGGTCGCCGGCAGACGCTCACCAGGGGCCGGATCGTGGCCGAGGCGATCGCGATCGCCGACGCCGAGGGCCTCGACGCGCTGTCCATGCGCCGCCTCGCCACGGCGCTGGACGTCGGCCCGATGACCCTCTACCGGCACGTCGCCGGCAAGGACGAGTTGGTGTACGCGATGGTGCGGGAGCTCATGGCGGCCCATCCGCTGCCCGCAGCCGGGCCGGGACCATGGCGGGCCGCGCTGGAGCTCGTCTGCCGGCTCCAGTGGCGCATCTACCGCGCCCACCACTGGCTGGCCGGCCTCATGTCGACGACCCGTCCGATGCTCGCCCCCGAGGCGATGGCCCACTCGGAGTGGGTGCTGCGCGCACTCCACGGAGTCGGGCTCCCGGCCGAGGAGGTCGCCAGAGAGGCGCTCACGCTGCCCGCGTTCGTGCGGGGGATGGCGCTGTCGATGGCCGCCGAGGTCGAGGCCGAACGCGAGACCGGAATGACCAACTCCGAATGGTGGCAGGCGATCGGCGGCGAGGTACAGCAACTGCTGGGGTCGGGCGCCTTCCCCTACCTCGCCCACATGCCCGACGGCATCGTCGACGACCTCGACGGGCAGTTCGAGCACGGTCTCGCCCGGCACCTCGACGGGCTGCAGGCTCGGCTCGAAGCAGTGCCGTAGATCGGCTGCCCGGTCTACCCTCTGCCCGTGGTCGAAACGCAGAGGCAGGAGACCGAACCGGCGGAAGCCGGAGCCACGGACCCGGCCGACTCGATCTCCGAGCAAGCGGAGCCGTGCAATTGGGCCGGGCCCCTGCCTCGTACTGGCGCGCCCGGACGGCCGACGGGCCCGGGAACATCCGAGCCACCGGCCGACGCGCAGCCGGCCCCGCGCGCCGCCGCGCGTCCTCGGCCGGCCGAGCCGCCGCTCGAACCAGGCGACCGACGGACGCACCGCGTCGAGAACCAGCCGCCGCCGCTCGACGGGTACGACCCCTTCGCCTGCGACCCGGCCCTCGCCGACGCCATCGCCCGGGAGGGGGCGGAGGAGGCGCTCCCGGCGCTGCGGCAGCTCGGGGAGCTCGTCGCGTCCGCCGAGGCCCGCGAGCACGCGCGCCTGGCCAACGAGAACCCGCCGAGCCTGCGCACGCACGATCGCTACGGCCACCGCATTGACGAGGTCGAGTTCCACCCGTCGTGGCACTGGCTGATGCGCACGTCCGTCGGATGGGGGCTGCACGGCACCCCGTGGGTGGGCGAGCCGGGCGCCGGGGCGCACGTCGCAAGGGCCGCCGGGTTCTACCTGATGGGACAGCTGGAGCAGGGGCACTGCTGCCCCGTCTCGATGACCTACGCGGCGGTGCCTGCGCTGCGGCGCGACCCCGAGCTCGCGAAGGTCTACGAGTCGGGGCTCGTCTCCACCACCTACGAGTTCGGGCTCGCGGAGCCGTCGACGAAGCCCGGGCTGCTGGCCGGGATGTCGATGACCGAGAAGCAGGGCGGCTCCGACGTCCGCGCCGGCACGACCGAGGCCACACCCGACGCCGACGGCACCTACCGGCTCGTCGGGCACAAGTGGTTCACCTCGGCCCCGATGAACGACATCTTCCTGACGCTGGCGCAGGCGCCCGGCGGGCTCACGTGCTTCGTGCTCCCCCGTGTGCTCCCCGACGGCACGCGCAACGCGATCCGGCTGGAGCGGCTCAAGGACAAGCTGGGCAACCGGTCCAACGCCTCCGCCGAGATCGAGTACGCCGGGGCCGTCGGGTGGCGGCTCGGGGACGAGGGCCGCGGCGTCGCCACGATCATCGAGATGGTCTCGATGACCAGGCTCGACTGCGTGCTCGGCGCTGCCTCCGTCATCAAGGCCGCACTCACCGAGGCCGCCCACCACGCCACGCACCGCACCGCGTTCGGCACCCGGCTCGCCGACGCGCCACTCATGCAGGCGGTGCTCAGCGACCTCGCGCTCGAGGCCGAAGCCGCCACGGCGCTCGCCATGCGGCTCGCCGGCGCCGTCGACCGCGAGGAACGCGCGCTCCTGCGGCTCGCCCTGCCGGCGTCGAAGTACCTGGTGTGCAAGCGGGCGCCTGCCGTGGTCGCGGAGGCGCTGGAGTGCCTCGGCGGCAACGGGTACGTCGAGGAGTCGGGCATGCCGCGGCTCTACCGGGAGGCGCCGCTGAACTCGATCTGGGAGGGCTCGGGCAACGTCACCGCGCTCGACGTGCTGCGTGCGGTGAGCCGCGAACCCGACTCCGTCGACGCGGTGTTCGCCGAGATCGAGGCCGCATCGGGCACGGACACGTGGTTCGACCGGGCCGTCCGCGAGCTGCGCACGGAACTGCGGGGGCGCGAGGAGCGCCGCGCCCGGCGCCTGGCGGAGCTGCTGGCGTTGTGCCTCCAGGGCTCGCTGCTCCTGCGCTATGCCCCCAGCGAGGTGTCGTCGGCGTTCGTGAGCTCCCGCTTCCTCCCGGACGGCCCGTGGCGCACCTCGGGAACACTGCCGGCCGAGACGCAGACGAAGACGTTGCTGGAGCGGGTGACCCCGCACATCAGCACAGCGGGATAACCGGGCGGGTCAGGCGCAGGGGCCCGGCTTCCACCACTCGCCCACCTCGTCGAGCGCCTCGTCGCCGAACGGGTTGACACCCCGGCCTGCCGCCAGGCTGTGCGCCACGCAGACGTGCAGACACTTCACCCGGCTCGGCATCCCGCCCGCGCTCACGTCCGTGCCGAGGGGTTCGATCGCGTCCCGTTCCGCGAGGTAGGACTCGTGGGCCCGGCGGTAGGCAGCCGCCAGATCGGGGTCCTCGGCGAGGCGCTCGGTCATCTCCCGCATGCGCCCGTCGGCCTCGAGCCCACCCAGCTTCGAGTTCAGCCGGGAGCAGGTCAGGTAGTACAGCGTGGGGAACGGGGTGCCGTCCTCCAGGCGCGGCGAGGTCTCGACCACCGCCGGCAGGCCGCAGGGGCAGCGGTACGCCACCTCGCGCACGGCCCGCGGGCGGCGGCCGAGCTGGGCCTCCATCGCGTCGACGTCAGCAGCTTCGAGTCCGCTCACTCTGGTCCTATCCCCCTGCAACCTCACGCCACAGCGACCGGTACCACGGCACCCCGGCGTGCGGGTCGGGCGCCGGGCCGGCGATGGCTCCCGGCGGCAGCTCCACCACGTACGGCACCTCCCCCGGCATGACGTATCCGAGCCGGGAGCGCGCCTGCGCCGCCACTTCCGCCGGGTCGGCCAGGCGGGACTGTTCCTGGGTGAGCCGGGCGACCTCGTCCGCCAGTGCCTGCTGCTGCTCCGTCACCGCCGCCAGCTCCTGGCGCTGGGCCACGTAGTTGCGCAGCGGCACCACGACGGTGAGCGCGAGCGCGCACACCACCACAGCCAGCAACGCGGCTCGTCGTGTGGAGGAGAGCCCGAGCAGCCCGGTGGTGGCCGCGACGACGCCCCGCGTGCGGGGCGCCCTGGTAAGCCGGGGCTCCCGGTTCCGCCGCCGCGAGACACCTGTGTCAGAGCGCCGCGGCCGCGGCGTGCGGCTCGCGCGCTGGGCCGCAGCTCCGCTCGAGCGCTCCTCCGCCAACGGACTAATGTCCCGCGCCGGAAGTCCGGTGCGTATATCGGCGGATCCAGGTTTCCGCTGGGTGTGCCGGGGCGCGGTCCTCGTACCGGGCGTACTCGGGCCGTGCGCCGGTGCGCCCAGCGGGGAGCTGGGCCGTCGAGATACGTGGTGGACTTGCGGCGCGGGACATTATGCCCCCGCCTCCGCGGCGGTGTACCGCGGGAAGGCGAGGTCGCCCGCGTAGCGTGCGGCGTCGCCGAGGGCCTCCTCGATGCGCAGGAGCTGGTTGTACTTGGCCACGCGCTCGGAGCGGGCCGGGGCACCGGTCTTGATCTGCCCGCAGCCGGTGGCGACGGCGAGGTCGGCGATCGTGGTGTCCTCGGTCTCGCCGGAGCGGTGGCTCATCATGCAGCGGTAGCCCGACGAGTGCGCCAGCGTGACGGCGTCGAGGGTCTCCGACAGCGTGCCGATCTGGTTGACCTTGACGAGCAGCGCGTTGGCCGCGCCCCGGCTGATGCCCTCGTCGAGCCGCTCGGGGTTGGTGACGAACAGGTCGTCGCCGACGAGCTGCACCTTGTCGCCGAGGGCGTCGGTGAGGGCCACCCAGCCGTCCCAGTCGTCCTCCGCCAGCGGGTCCTCGATGGACACGAGCGGGTAGGCCTCCACCAGCTCGGCGTAGACGGCGGACAGCTCCTGAGAAGTGAGCTTGCGGCCCTCGTAGGTGTAGAAGCCGTCGCTGTAGAACTCCGTGGCCGCCACGTCGAGGGCGAGCGCGATGTCGCGGCCGAGCGAGTAGCCCGTGCGATCGACGGCCTCGGCGATGAGATCGAGGGCGGCGCGGGTGCCGGGCAGATCGGGCGCGAAGCCGCCCTCGTCGCCGAGGCCGGTGGGCAGCCCCTTGGCCTTGAGCACGGACTTGAGGCTCTGGTAGACCTCGGCGCCCCAGCGCAGCGCCTCGCGGAACGAGTCGGCGCCGACGGGCGCGATCATGAACTCCTGCACGTCGACGGAGGTATCGGCGTGCGCGCCCCCGTTGAGGATGTTGAGCATCGGCACCGGCAGCACGTGGGCGTTGGGGCCGCCGACGTAGCGGAACAGCTCCAGCCCCGAGGACTCCGCGGCCGCCTTGGCCACCGCGAGCGAGACGCCGAGCAGCGCGTTCGCGCCGAGACGGGACTTGTCCGGGGTGCCGTCGAGATCGACGAGCCGCTGGTCGACCAGGCGCTGGTCGACGGCCTCCATGCCGGTGAGCTCGGGGCCGATCTCGTCGAGCACGGCCGCGACGGCCTTCTCGACGCCCTTGCCGCCGAAACGCAGTGGGTCGCCATCACGCAGCTCGACGGCCTCGTGCTCTCCCGTGGACGCTCCCGACGGCACGGCCGCCCTGGCCAGCGTCCCGTCGTCGAGTGCGACCTCGACCTCCACCGTCGGGTTGCCCCGCGAGTCGAGGATCTCCCTTGCGCCGACCTGCTCGATGACAGCCACCAGTGCTCCCGTCAGGGGTTGTTCGCTCTTCTCGGGGACCCAGGGTAGTGGGCGCCGCAGGCGAACCCCCGCAGGAACCCGCTGGCGAAACGGCCGTCGCTCCGCGTTCACCGGCCGGACCGATGTCAACCCCTCGCAGATCGCGCCGCCGACACCTAACGTAGGGACGACCATGACGAGCCAGCCAGCTTCAGACGGCCTGTTCGAGTCGTTCCGCCGCGCCGAGATGCTGATCGCGCGGAGCCGTCCTCTCGACGCGCTGCAGGCCCTCGGCCCGGTGCTGGCGAGCCAGCCGGACAGCATCTCCGTGCAACTCCTCGCGGGACGTTGTTACCTCAACTCGGCCCAGCTCAGGCGGGCGGAGGCGGCGTTCGCCCGCGTGCTCGACCTCGACCCCGCCGACCACTACGCGCGGTTCGCGCTCGGCAAGACGTTCCAGCGGCAGGGCCGGCTCGCCGAGGCGCACGCGCAGCTCAAGATGGCTGCTGCCATGGACCCGCGCCCCGAGTACCAGGAGGCACTCGGCGAAGTGCGCGCCCGGATGGCCTTGGACGGCGACAGCCCCGATCCGGACTAACCACACAACTCGCACAAACCGGTCCTGACCTGCAAAGGTGTGATCCGCACGCCCCTTTCGCACACCGGTGCGCACAAGCTAGCCTCACCACGCCAGTTGAAAGGCTGACCTAACTACGGAGCGGGGGCAGAGCGGTGCTCGGGAACGCGCTGATCGGATTGCGAGAGGGCCTCGAGGCTGCCCTCGTGGTGAGCATTCTCGTCGCCTTCCTCGTCCGGACGAACCGGCGGTCCGCCCTCCCGAAGGTCTGGCTGGGTGTCGGCATCGCCGTGACCGTCAGCGTCGGCGTGACGCTCGCGCTTGCGCTCGCCCAGCAGCAGCTTACGTTCGAGGCCCAGGAGACGTTCGGGGGCGTGCTCTCGGTCGTCGCGGTCGGGTTCGTCACGTGGATGATCTTCTGGATGCGCGGCGCGGCCCGCACGATCTCCGCAGAGCTGCGCGGACGGCTCGAAGGTGCGCTGGAGATGGGCTCCACGGCGGTGGTCGTCATGGCCACACTCGCCGTCGGGCGCGAGGGTCTCGAGACGTCCCTGTTCTTCTTCACCGCCGCCCAGGCCGCAGGCGAGACCACCGACCCGCTGATCGGATTCCTCATCGGCATCGCCGTCGCGATCGTGCTCGCCTACCTGATCTACCGGGGTGCGGTGAAACTGAACCTCGGCAGGTTCTTCACGATCACAGGCGTGCTGCTGGTGTTCGTGGCCGCCGGCATCCTCGCCTACGGCGTGCACGACCTGCAGGAAGCGGGCCTCCTGCCCGGCCTGCAGACGCTCGCCTTCGACGTCAGCACCACGATCCCGCCGGACTCTTGGTACGGCACGCTGCTCAAGGCCATCTTCAACTTCTCCCCGCAGACCACGGTGCTCCAGGCGATCGTCTGGGTCCTCTACGTGGGCGTCGTGCTCACCCTCTTCCTGCGGCCGCAGCCCAAGCGCGTCCCGACCCCGGCGGCCGCAGCCACCTCCAGCTCCTGAACTTCTCCCCTCATCGTCCGAGGAGACCCGCATGTCCCGCACGTCCCGTGCCGGGCTAGCCGCTGCCGCCGTGAGCGCGGCTGCCGCCCTGGCCGCCTGCACGAGCACCGCTCCGACCGCCAACGACTCCGCCGCGGGAGGTGGCCCGATCTCGGTGACGGCGAGCGACACCGCGTGCGAGCTGGGCACGACCGAAGCCCCCGCGGGCACGATCACCTTCGCCATCCGCAACGCGGGCACGAAGGTCAACGAGTTCTACCTCTACGGCGCAGGCGACCGGATCATGGGCGAGGTCGAGAACATCGGCCCCGGACTCACGCGCCAGCTCATCGTCGAGGTGCACGATGGCGGCAGCTACTCCGCGACGTGCAAGCCGGGCATGGTCGGCGACGGCATCCGCACCCCGTTCACGGTGACGGGCGCCGCGGTGCGCTCGGTGGACCAGAACACGAAGCTGAACGAGGCCACCACGGGCTACACCCGCTACGTCACCTCGCAGATCGACGCGCTCGTGCCGAAGACCCAGGAGTTCGTCGACGCGGTGAAGAACGGCGACGTCGAAGGGGCGAAGGCGCTCTACCCGGTCTCCCGGACCTACTGGGAGCGAATCGAGCCGGTGGCCGAGTCGTTCGGCGACATCGATCCGAAGATCGACGGCCGCGCGGACGACGAGCGCGAGCCCGGCGTCCAGTTCACCGGCTACCACCGGCTGGAGAAGGACCTGTGGGCCGACGGGCTGCAGCCCGACTCCGCGGCCGTCGCCGACCAGCTCATGGTGGACATCCGCGACCTGCAGACCCGGGTCGCGACCCTCCAGCTGACACCCGTGCAGCTCGCGAACGGCGCGAAGGAGCTGCTCGACGAGGTGGCCACGGGCAAGATCACCGGCGAGGAGGACCGCTACTCGCACACCGACCTCTGGGACTTCAAGGGCAACCTCGAGGGCTCGCAGGCCGCCGTCGCCGCGCTGCGGCCGGTGATCGACGACAACGACCCGACGTTGGGCCCGACACTCGACGAGCGCTTTGCCGCCGTCGACACACTCCTCGGGCAGTACCGCGTCGGAGACGGGTACAAGCTCTACACCGAGCTCAGCCCGGACGACGTCCGGCGGATGGCGGAGGCCGTCGACGCGCTGGGTGAGCCGGTGAGCCAGGTGGCGGGGGTCATCACGTCGTGACGGGCGGGATCTCGCGGCGGCGGCTGTTCGGCTACGCCGGGGCCGGGGTGGCTCTGGCCGGGGTCACGGCAGCCGCCGGGTGCGCAGCGGAAGCGCCGGCCACAACCGACGGGGTGGTGCCGTTCCGCGGGCCCCGCCAGGCCGGGATCGTCACGCCGGCGCAGGACCGGCTGCACTTCGCCGCGCTCGACGTCACGACGACCGACCGGGCGCGGGTGCGCTCTCTATTGCAGAAGTGGACGGCCGCAGCCGAACGCATGACGGCGGGCGCCGAGACGGCCCCCGGCGGGGCCACGGGCGGCAATCCGGTCGCCCCGCCCGCCGACACGGGAGAGGCGCTCGGGCTGCCCGCTTCGTCGCTGACGCTCACGTTCGGCGTCGGCGCAGGCCTGTTCGACCGGCTCGGGCTCGATCCGGCGCTGCGCCCGGCCGGGCTGGCCGAGCTGCCGCAGTTCACCGGCGACCAGCTCGACCCGGCGCTCTCCGGCGGCGACCTGTGCATCCAGGCCTGCGCGGACGACCCGCAGGTAGCGGTGCACGCCGTGCGCAACCTCGTGCGGATGGGCTTCGGCACCACGACCGTCCGGTGGTCGCAGCTCGGGTTCGGGCGCACGTCGTCGACGTCGACGGCCCAGGCGACGCCGCGCAACCTCTTCGGCTTCAAGGACGGCTCCAACAACCTCAAGGCCGAGGACGGCACCCAGCTCGACCAGCACGTCTGGGTGCAGCCGGGCGACGGGCCCGCGTGGCTGGAGGGCGGGAGCTACCTCGTGGCGCGGCGCATCCGCATGCACATCGAGATCTGGGACCGCACGTCGCTCTCGGAGCAGGAGACGATCATCGGCCGGACGAAGGGCGAGGGTGCTCCGCTCGGGGCGGCCGCGGAGTTCGACCCCGCCGACCTCTCCCCCGGCAGCCCGGTACCGGCGAACGCCCACATTCGCCTCGCATCGGCGGACGCGCTCGGCGGCGTGCGGATCCTGCGGCGCGGCTACAACTTCGTGGACGGCAGCGACGGGCAGGGACACCTCAACGCGGGGCTGTTCTTCGTGGCGTTCATGCGCAACCCACAGACCCAGTTCGTGCCGATGCAGCGCGCCCTGGCCAACTCGGACAAGCTGATGGAGTACGTGGAGCACACAGGTTCAGCGGTCTTCGCGTGCCCGAAGGGCCTGTCCGACGGCGACTACTGGGCCCAACGCCTCCTGGAAGCCTGAGGCCCAGCCCCCGGACCCGCGAGTCGCTGCAGAAGTGCGAGCGAGTCGCGCGAAAAATGCGCGCGAGTCGGGGCCTGGGAGCGCGCGAGTCGGGCTCTGAGGGTGCGCGAGTCGCGGTGTTCGCCGCAACTCGCGTGCACCCACACCCCGACTCGCGTGCACCCACACCCCGACTCGCGGAGGCTTTCGCTGCGACTCGCGTGCAATCCACCCCGACTCGCGCGCACTTTTGCGGCGACTCGCGGGTTATTGGGCTGCTGTGGTGTAGCGGTCTGCGGCGGCCCAGACCAGCTGGGCGTACTCGACCGAGCGGTTGTAGGTCAACACCCCGTCCCACCAGCCCTGGCCGCTCGCGGTGTCGCGGCCACCGTCGCACAGGTAGCGCGCGGCGGCGCGGGCGGCGTCGTCGATCTGCTGTGGGTCGTTCACGCCGTCGCCGTTGCCGTCGGCGCCGTAGCGGGCCCACGTGGTGGGCAGGAACTGCATCGGCCCGACGGCGCGGTCGTAAACGGGGTCGCCGTCGAGACGCCCGCCGTCGGAGTCGCGGATTTCGCGCACGCCGGCCGATCCGTCGAGCGGAATCCCCACGATCGGCGGGAGGGCGACGCCGTCGGCGTCGAGGGCAGCGCCGCCGAACCGAGCGTGGTCGGACTCCACGCGGCCGATCCCGGCGAGCGTCACCCAGGACAGGCGGCAGTCGGGGGTGGCGGCGCGCTGTGCGAGCTCGGCTGCCCCGTATGCCTGCACCGCCCTCGCAGGCACCCCGCTCCGCTCGGACACCTCTCCCGCCCAGGTCACGAGGTCGGTCCCGACGGCGAGCGGGGCAGGCTGCGGCACCGGGGTGTCGCGTCCGACGTCGGCCGGGGTGAGACCGTCGCCCCGCGGCACGCGCTGGGGTTGGTCGTCGACCCGCGAGAGCCCGACGACCACCACGGTGACGAAGACCCCGACGACCGCGAGCACGAACAGCGCCACCCGTAGGCCGCGACGCCGACGAGGGGGCGGGTACCGGACGGCCACCCGATCAGGTTAGCCACGGACGCCCGCCCCCCTGCGCGCGGATGATCGTGCACGCTCAGCGTCCGCTCAGCAGCGCCTCGGGCCGCAGGTCCAGCCGGCGCAGGAGCTGGGCGTTCAGCGCCACGACGATCGTGGACAGCGACATCAGTAGCGCTCCGACCGACATCGGCAGGACGAAACCGACGGGCGCGAGGACGCCCGCAGCCAGCGGCACCGAGATGAGGTTGTACCCGGCGGCCCACCAGAGGTTCTGCTTCATCTTCCGGTAGGCGGCCTTCGACAGCTCGATCACCGAGACCACCGCGCGCGGGTCGTCGCCGGCCAGGATCACCCCGGCCGACGCGATGGCGACGTCGGTGCCCGCCCCGATCGCGATCCCGACGTCGGCCTGCGCCAGCGCGGGCGCGTCGTTGACCCCGTCGCCGACCATCGCGACCTTGCGACCCTCACCCTGCAGCTCCACGACCTTCGCCGCCTTGTCCTCCGGCCGCACGCCGGCGAAGAACCGGTCGATCTTCAGCTCGGTGGCCACCGACCGGGCGACGGCCTCGGCGTCGCCGGTGATCATCACGACCTCGATCCCGCGGTCGTGCAGGGCCGCGACCGCCTGCCGCGACTCCTCCCGGACCTCGTCGGCCAGGCCGAGCGCCCCAACGCCCTCACCGTCGGCGAGCACGTGCAGGATGATCATGCCTTCACGCCGCCACTGGTCCGCCACGTCGAGCTCGGACCGGCCCTCCTCGGCGAGCAGCGCAGGCCCCCCGACCCTGATCCGCCGACCGCCGACCGTGGCGGTCACCCCGACGGCGGGGGACGACTCGAAGCCGGTCGCCTGCGGAACCGTCAGCCCGCGGGCCTTCGCGGCCTCGACGATCGCGCGGGCGAGTGGGTGCTCGCTGTCGGTCTCGGCGGCCGCGGCCAGGGCGAGCACCTCGTCCTCGTCGTGGCCCTCGGCGGCTTCGACGGCGGTGACGATGGGGCGGCCCTTGGTGAGGGTGCCGGTCTTGTCGAACAGCACGGTGTCGACCGTGCGCATGCTCTCCAGCGCGAGCCGGTCCTTCACGAGGACCCCGGCGCGGGCGGCGCGTTCGGTGGCGATGGAGACCACGAGCGGGATCGCGAGCCCCAGCGCGTGCGGGCAGGCGATGACGAGCACGGTGATCGTGCGGACGATGCCCTCGTCGGGTATCCCGGCGATCGCCCACGCGATCGCGGTGACCACCGCGGAGCCCAGGGCGAACCAGAACAGCCACCCGGCGGCGGTGTCGGCGAGGCGCTGCGCGCGGGACGTCGAGTTCTGCGCGTCGGTGACCAGGCGCTGGATGCCGGCGAGCGCGGTGTCGTCGCCGACGGCGGTGACCTCGGCCCGCAGGCCGGAGTCGGTGGCGACGGTGCCCGCCACCACGTCGTCACCGGGACCGCGGGGCACGGGGCGGGACTCGCCGGTGACCATCGACTCGTCCATGCTCGCCGAGCCCTCGACGACCCGGCCGTCCGCAGGCACGGCACCACCCGGGCGGACGACGACCAGGTCGCCGACCCGCAGGTCCGAAGGAGCCACCCGCACGATCTCGCCGTCGACAACCTTCTCGGCCTCGTCCGGCAGGAGGGCGGCGAGCGAGTCGAGCGCCGACGACGTGCGCGCGAGCGAGCGCATCTCGAGCCAGTGGCCCAGCAACATGATCACGACGAGCAGCGCCAGCTCCCACCAGAAGTCCAGATCGTGGGGCAGCAGGCCGAGGGTGGCGCCCCAGGACGACACGAACGCGACCGTGATGGCGAGGCCGATCAGCAGCATCATGCCCGGCCTGCGACTGCGGACCTCAGCGACCGCACCGGTGAGGAACGGCTTGCCGCCCCAGAGGTAGACGACCGTGCCGAGCAGTGGGGAGACCCAGGTCAGCCAAGGCACGTCCGGCAGCTCGTAGCCGAGGACCATGGCGAACATCGGGCTGAGCAGCACGACCGGGATCGCGAGCCCGAGCATGACCCAGAACAGCTTCCGGAACTGCTCGGCGTGGTTCCCATGCCCCGTGTGGCCGCCGTGGTCGACGTGCTCGTGCGCGCTCATGGCGGCCTCGTCGACCGGCCCGGGGTGCTGAGGAGAGCTCATATCCCCCCAATACCCCTGTGGGGTACTTCTATTCCACCCAGTGCCGCTTCCACGCCTCGGCGTCGAGAGCGTGCGGGTCGAGTCCGTCAGCGGCCGCCGCGCGCTCGGCGGCACGCACCGCGTCGGCGAAGCGCCGCGCCACCGTGCGCAGCTCCGCCTCCGGATCCACCCCCGCGAGCTTCGCCCGAGCCGCGAGCGCGAAGAGCTGCTCCCCGACACCCGTGCCGGCAGGCAGCAGGTCGGCGGGGAGCCCCGCCCTGGCGGTGCGGCTGGTCAGCTTCGCGGCGAGCGCCACCGCGGGCTGCCCGAGCGGCACCCCGTCGACACTCGACTCCCGCTGCTTCTCCGCCCGCTTGAGCTCCTCCCAGCGGTGCTCCTGGCGCTCGGCCGTATCGATCCGCTCCGACCCCGCGAAGACGTGCGGATGCCGTCCGACGAGCTTCGCCACCAGGTCGGCGGCGACGTCGTCGATGTCGAAGGGGGTGCCGTCGGCGCTCTCGGCCGCGATCCGAGCGTGGAACAGCACCTGCAGCAGCACGTCGCCGAGTTCCTCCCGCACTGCTGTCCGGTCGTCGTCCTCGACGGCCTGGTACAGCTCGTAGGTCTCCTCGACGAGGTACTGCAGCAGCGACTCGTGCGTCTGCTCGGCGTCCCACGGGCAGCCGCCGGGCGAGCGCAACCGGTCCATCACGGCGACGGCGTCGAGCAGCGCGGCTCCTGGCGGCTCCAGGGTGCCGACGACCTCGTCGGCCGACGCGATGGCCGGGTGCGCGGGGTCGGCGGTGATCAGCACACCGTCCTCGGGCACCTCCGTGCCGGAGGTCGCACCGGCCGCGGCGATGACGTCGTCCCCCAGCGCCGGGTCGGCGACGACGCTGGACGCCGAGCGCAGCGCAGGGAGCGCGGCCACCGGGAGAACGTTCGGCGTGCGCGGGGAGAGGACGACGACGGTGCGCGGCACCGTCAGCCCACCGCGGGCGCCGGCTCGGGCGGAAGGATGATCATGCCCTCTTGCTGGCCCGCCGGCACGACGCGGAACTGCACAGGGTCCCATTCGCCGTAGCGCGGGTTGACCCGGATCGAGAGCTGCTCAGCGGCCGGCTGCACCGCGCGCTGGCCGATCGCGAGCAGCTCCGCCTGGCTGATGTTGCTCACCGCCGCCGGGTCCGACGGCATGTCGGTGCGGCGGTCGACCACCCGGAAGGCGGCCCAGGTGCTCCCCTGGGGGTCGGGCTTGAAGACGCCCACGGTGCCCGCCGGCACGCCGAACACGACGGTTCCGGCCGCGGACGGGGCGGACGCGGCCTGGTAGGTCGCGTTACGCACCGCGGTCTGCGGGTTGGTGAACAGCGCGTCGGCCTCGGGCCCGCCCTTGGCGAGCGTGCGGGCGGCCTGCTCGGCGTCGGCGCGGGACGCCGCTCCGACGAGGTCGACCGTGACGGCGAGCCCGGGCACCACGCGCTGCCCGATCTGCGTGGCGATGAGGCTGTCGCGCACCCGCTCACGGAGCGTGGGCATGTCGTAATACGTGCGGGCGAGGGTCGCCTCGGCCCCACCGTTGCCGGCGAGCTCGGCGTCCACCTGAGCGTCGGTGATCACGATGCCGTCCTGCGCCGCGCGGCGCGTGAGCAGGTCGTGCAGCACCTCGCTCGTAACGGCGTCGCGAGAGAGGGTGGCCGCCGAGCCGCCCTGCGCCGTGTACTGCGCGAACTGGTCGGTTCTCGAGAGCGCGGTGGTGAGCTGGGACTGCACGCGCTCCAGCGACACCGCATCCTGGCCGATGATCACCGCCGAGCCTGCCTGATCCGGACCACCGCATCCGCTGACGACCGCCGCGATCACCGCAACGGTGGCGGCGACGCGTCCAACCTGCATTCGCACGGCAGTCACCCTCTCACGCCGGAGTGGGTGATCGGACTCGGCCCTCCTAGCTGCCGACCGCGCCGGCGCCTCACACCTGTGCCGGCTGGCGCACCGGCGTGACCAGGTCGGTGAGCAGCTTCGTGCACCAGTCCAGCAGCTCCAGGTCACGCAGCGGCGCCCCACCGATCCGCCCGCCCTCGGCCGGCCGCGGCACCGTCACGGCCTTCGCGGCCGGCCGGTACTGCGCCTTCGGGTGCAGCCGCCGCAGGCGCAGCTGCGCGGAGTCGGGCAGCTCGACCGGGCCGATCCGGATGCCGTTGCCCGCCACCGTCACCTCTCCGACGCCGAGCGTGCGGCAGGTCTGGCGGAACGCCGCGACCGCGAGCAGGTTGCGAACCGGTGTGGGCGGCTCGCCGTAGCGGTCGATCAGCTCCTCGACGATCGCGTCGAGCGTCGTGCCGTCGGCCGCTTCGGCGATCTTGCGGTAGACCTCCAGACGCAGCCGCTCGCCCGTGACGTACTCGTGGGGCACGTGGGCGTCGATCGGAAGGTCGACGCGGACGTCGGCGAGCTGCTCCTCCTCGTCGCCCTCGCCCGCCCCGGCCTGCTTGCGGAACGCCGCGACGGCCTCCCCGACGAGCCGGATGTAGAGGTCGAAGCCGACACCTGCGATGTGGCCGGACTGCTCGGCGCCGAGGATGTTGCCCGCGCCGCGGATCTCCAGGTCCTTCATCGCGACAGCGGCGCCCGAGCCCAGCTCGGAGTGCTGCGCGATCGTCGCGAGCCGGTCGTGGGCGGTCTCGGTGAGCGGGTGCTCCGGCGGGAACAGGAAGTAGGCGTAGCCGCGTTCGCGGCCGCGACCGACCCGGCCGCGTAGCTGGTGCAGCTGGGAGAGCCCGAGCGTGTCGGAGCGCTCGACGATCAGGGTGTTGGCGTTGGAGATGTCGAGGCCGTTCTCCACGATCGTCGTGCAGACGAGGACGTCGAACTCCTTGTGCCAGAACCCGTTGACCGTGCGCTCCAGCAGGTCCTCGTTCATCTGGCCGTGCGCGATCGCGACCCGCGCCTCGGGGATGAGCTCCCGGATCCTGCGGGCTGCCCGGTCGATCGTCGAGACGCGGTTGTGCACGTAGAACACCTGGCCGTCGCGCAGCAGCTCGCGCCGGATCGCCGCGGTCACCTGTTTCTCGGCGTAGGCGCCGACGTACGTGAGCGTGGGGTGGCGGTCCTCGGGCGGTGTGGCGATCGTCGACATCTCGCGGATGCCCGCGAGGCTCATCTCCAGCGTGCGCGGGATCGGCGTGGCCGAGAGGGTGAGCACGTCGACGTGGGTGCGCAGCGCGGTGATGTGCTCCTTGTGCTCCACACCGAAGCGCTGCTCCTCGTCGACGATGACGAGGCCGAGGTCCTTCCACCGGATGCCGCTCTGCAGGAGCCGGTGCGTGCCTACGACGACGTCCACCGTTCCTGCGGCGAGGCCCTCGACCGTCTGCTTCGCCTCCGCGGCGTCGGTGAAGCGGGAGAGTCCCTTGACCGTGACCGGGAAGGCCCGCATCCGGTCGGAGAACGTCTGGAGGTGCTGGGTGGCGAGCAGCGTGGTGGGCACGAGCACCGCCACCTGCTTGCCGTCCTGCACGGCCTTGAACGCCGCCCGCACCGCGATCTCGGTCTTGCCGAACCCGACGTCCCCGGAGATCACGCGGTCCATCGGGACCGGGCGCTCCATGTCGCGCTTGACCTCCTCGATGGCGGCGAGCTGGTCGGGCGTCTCGGTGAACGGGAACGCGTCCTCCAGCTCGCGCTGCCACGGGGTGTCCTTGGCGAACGCGTGCCCGGGCGAGGACTGCCGCGCCGCGTAGAGCTGCACGAGCTGCGCCGCGATCTGGCGCACGGCCTTGCGGGCCCGCCCCTTCGTCTTGGCCCAGTCGGCGCCCCCCAGCTTGTTGAGCGTGGGCACCTCGCCGCCGACGTACCGGCTGATCTCGTCGAGCGAGTCGGTCGGGACGAACAGCCGGTCGGCGGGCTGGCCGCGCTTGCTGGAGGCGTACTCCAGCACCAGGTACTCGCGGGTGGCGTCGCCGACCGTGCGCTCGCGCATCTCGACGAACCGGCCGATCCCGTGCTGGGAGTGGACGACGTAGTCGCCGGGCTGGAGCGTGACAAGGTCGACGGCGTTGCGCCGCCGCGAAGCCAGCTTGCGCGGCTCGGTTCCGGTGGCCCGGTTACCGGTGAGGTCGGCCTCGGTGAGGAGCACGAGCCCCGGCGCGGTGAAGCCCTCGGTGAGGCGCCCGCAGGTGACGGTGACCAGGCCCGGCTCCGGGGAGCCCTCCAACTGCTCCACGAGCTTCGCCGGGACGTCGGCCTCCCGCATCTGTTCCAGCGAACGCTGCGCGGTGCCCTGTCCGGCGACGACGAGCACGGCGGTGCCGCCGGTGATGACGTGGGCACGCAGGTCCACCAGCGCGCGATCGGTGTCGCCCCGGTAGCTCTCCACCTCGTGGACGTCCGGGACGAGCACGTCGTCCCGGCCCGAGAGCAACGGGCTCAGCGTCACGACCGGGCGCCCCGTGGACGCGGCGTGGCCGAGCACCTCGCCGAGGTCGCGGTAGGCGGAGGCGCCGACGTCGATCGGTGCGTCGCCGCCGGTGCCCGCTGCGAACCAGCTGGCCTCCAGGAACTCCTGGCCGGTGCGCACGAGGTCGGCGCTGCGGGTGCGGATGCGTTCCGGGTCGGCGATCAGCACCAGCGCCCCCGCCGGCAGCAGGTCGGTGAGCAGCTCCAGCTCCGAGCCGACGAGTACGGGCACGAGCGACTCCATGCCCTCGGCCGGGATGCCCTGGGCGAGGTGCTCGAGGAGCTCCCGTAGCTGCGGATTGTTCTCGTGGGCGCGGGCCAGCGCGGCCGCCCGCTCGCGTACCGGCTCGGTGAGCAGCAGCTCGCGGCAGCCCGGGGCGAGCAGCTCCTCCACCGGCGCCACCGAACGCTGGTCGGCGACGCCGAAGGAGCGCAGCTCGCTCACCTCGTCACCCCAGAACTCCACGCGCACCGGGTGCTCGGCGGTGGGCGGGAAGATGTCGACGATCCCGCCGCGCACGGCGAACTCCCCGCGGGCGGTCACCATCTCCACGCGCGTGTAGGCCAGCTCGACGAGCCGCACGAGCAGCGCCTCGAAGTCGTGGGTGTCGCCGACGCGCAGCTGGACGGGATCGAGACGACCCAGCCCCGGCGCGATCGGCTGGATCAGGCTTCGCGCGGCGGCCACGACGACCTGGGGGGACGTCTCGGGGCTCGCGAGCCTGCGGAAGATCGACAGCCGGCGGCCGACGGTGTCCGGGCGGGGCGAGAGCCGCTCGTGCGGGAGCGTCTCCCACGACGGCAGAACCGCGACGGCGTCCTGGCCGAGCAGGTCGGCCGCGGCCGCGCCGAGGTCCTCGGCCTCGCGGTCGGTGGCGGTGACGGCGAGCACGGTGCGCCCGGCGCCGCCCGTGTCGGGGTGGGTGGCGAACCCGGCGGCAACGAACGGGCGCAGCGCCGAGGGGCCCTCCACGCGGAGAGCAGCGACGTCTGTGTCATCGGCGAGGGCGCCGTCGCGCAGGCCGCCAGCGGCGTGGGCCACCGCGCGGAGACCGGGATCGGACAGAGCGGAGCGGAGCAGACCGGAGAGCTTGCTCATGACTGGGTTTCGACCCCTCGAAGGCAGGAGCGCACGCAGGACAGACCCCTACCCGGGACGATCCCCGGTGGGGCCTCGACCTCCAGCCTACGCCCGCCGGTAGGCGGTCTGGCCCTGACCGCCGGCCCTGACCGCCGGGGCCGGGCAGCATCGGCGAAATGACCGATCTCTCGGAGCTGCGATCTCTAGAAGCTCCCGGATCTCTAGAAGCTCCCAGCGTCAACCCCGAGATCCCGAATGCCGCCCGCATGTACGACTACTACCTCGGTGGCTTGCACAACTTCGCCGCCGACCGTGCCGCGGCCGAGCGGACGAAGGCCGCCATGCCCTGGGTGTCGCACGCCGCGAGGGCGAACCGCAACTTCCTGCGCCGGGCCGTCCGCTTCTGCCGGCAGCAGGGCATCGACCAGTTCCTCGACCTCGGATCGGGCATCCCGACCGTCGGCAACGTCCATGAGGTGGCCCGCGCGGGCAACTCGGACGCCCGCGTGTCCTACGTCG
Source organism: Pseudonocardia aurantiaca (assembly GCF_039526725.1). Taxonomy (NCBI): domain Bacteria; kingdom Bacillati; phylum Actinomycetota; class Actinomycetes; order Pseudonocardiales; family Pseudonocardiaceae; genus Pseudonocardia; species Pseudonocardia aurantiaca. The sequence goes on along the minus strand of NZ_BAAAJG010000002.1, from coordinate 497,493 downwards.
ACAACGAGCCGGTGACGGTCGCCGCCTGTGTGGCGCTGCTCGCGGGCGACCCGCTGGCGACGATCACCGCAATGGACATCCGCGACCCGGACGCCGTGTTCGCCGCCCCGGGCGTGCGCGACCTACTCGACTTCTCCCGCCCGGTCGCGCTGCTCACCGTCGCCGTGCTGCATTTCGTGCCCGACGAGGACGACCCCGCCGGGCTCATGGCCGAGTACCGCGGCCGGCTCGCCCCCGGCAGCTTCCACGCGCTCTCGCACGCCACCGGGGACCATGACCCGGAGCGCGCCGCGGCGGGGGTAGCCACGTTCAAGACCACCGCGAACCCGATCAACATCCGCACCTGGGACCAGGTGGCTCAGATGTTCGGCGGCCTGCCGCTGGTGGAGCCGGGGCTGGTGGACGCCACGCGGTGGCACCCGGACGACACGGTGGGACCGGAGCACACGGGCAGCTGGGCGGGGGTGGCCCGGATCGGTGGTTCACCAACGGGTAACGGCAGCGGTGCGTAGCGGCAACAACACGACCCTCTACTTGTGCGCGACTCACACAGGTGAGGCGCGTCTAGGGTTCCGTCCCCGCTCAGCGAGCGGGGGGTCTGGTCCGAGAGACGCAGGCGGCTGAAGCACGAAGCCGCCCCACGGCGGGACAAAAGCCCGGGAGACAGCTGGTGTGCCGGCTGCTCTGCCGTCGGCGCCCCGACCGTGAGGAGCACTGCGTGCACTACCACCCCAGCCGACCCGACCAGACCCCCGACGGGCCCGAACTGCACGAGAACTACGGCCCGGAGGCGGCGTTCGCGGTGCGGGCCGAGGCAGGGCTGCCGTCCACCAAGTGGGAGGAGGAGGTCGCGCGCGGCCTCGAGCTGGGCCTGCCGGGCGCCGACTCGATCGTCGACAAGCGGATCCCGACCTTCTCCCGCGGCGAGCTGCCGCACTTCGCGGGCATCAACACGTTCCTCAAGGCCCCCTACGTCGAGGACGTGCGCCGCTGCGGCGAGTACGACGTGGCTGTGCTCGGCGCCCCGTTCGACGGCGGTACGACCTACCGCTCCGGCACGCGCTTCGGGCCACAGGGCATCCGCAAGATCTCCGCCCTCTACGGCCCGTACTCGTTCGAGCTGGGCGTCGACCTGCGGGAGTCCATCACGATCGCCGACCTCGGTGACATTTTCACCATCCCCGGCAACATCGAGAAGACCTTCGACCAGATCACGAAGGCCGTCTCGCACGTCTACGCGAGCGGCGCCTTCCCCGTGGTGCTGGGCGGCGACCACTCCATCGGCTACCCGACCGTGCGCGGCGTCGCCCCGCACCTGGGCGGCGGCAACCTCGGGATCATCCATTTCGACCGCCACGTCGACACCCAGGAGACCGACCTCGACGAGCGGATGCACACCACCCCCTGGTTCCACGCCACCGACATCCCGAACGTCCCGGCGAAGAACCTCGTGCAGATCGGCATCGGTGGCTGGCAGGCACCCCGGCCCGGCGTCAAGGTCGGGCGCGAGCGCGGCACGACGATCATGACCGTCACCGACTGCGTGGAGATGGGCATCGAGGAGGCCGCGCAGCGCGCGCTCGACGTGGCCTGGGACGGGGCCGACGCCGTCTGGCTCTCCTTCGACGTCGACTGCCTCGACGCCGCATTCGTGCCCGGCACCGGCTGGCCCGAGCCCGGCGGGTTCCTGCCCCGCGAGGTGCTCAAGTTCATCCAGATCATCGCCGACGCCCGCCCGCTCGCCGGGATCGAGGTCGTCGAGTGCTCCCCGCCCTACGACAACGCCGAGATCACGTCGCTGATCGCCACACGCGTCATCTGCGACACCCTCGGCTGCCTGGTGCGATCCGGTCACCTGCCCCGCCGGTCCTGAGTCCGAGCAGTTCCTGCACGACCAGTCCACCGCGGGCCCAGCGTCGCGCCCCTCCGGCACGTCCCACTCCGGGAGCAACCAGCCATGATCATCCTCGGCGTCACGATCGGCGTGCTCGTCGTCCTCTTCGTCGGCCTCGCCGTCGCCCGCAAGGTCGACGGCGACAGCACCAACTTCCTCGTCGCGGGCCGCTCGCTGGCCCTGCCGCTCAGCGCGGCAGGCCTGATGGGCCAGGCCGTCGACTCCAACGCCACACTCGGCAACACCGACCTGTCGGCGAGCCTCGGGTTCTGGGCCGGGGCGTCCCTGCCGCTGGGCCTGGGCATCTGCCTGCTGCTCACCGGCATCTTCTTCGCGAAGCCGATGAACCGGATGGGCCTGCTCAGCCTGCCCGACTTCTACCGGATCAAGTACGGGCGCGGGGTCGAGCTCGCCGCCTCGATCCTCATGATCTTCAGCTTCTGCATCCTCCTCGCCGGCAACCTCGTGGCCGGCGGGTTCCTCTTCGAGCGCTTCCTCGGCACGAGCTACACCGTCGGTGTGCTGCTGATAGTCGGCGTCGTGCTCGCGTACACGATCACCGGCGGGATGTTCAGCGACGCCTACACCGCGTTCATCCAGATGGTCATCACCGTGATCGGCTCGGCGGCGCTGCTGATCTGGGTCGGCGTGCGCTTCGGGATCACGGTGCCCGAGGGCATGGGACCGTTCGACCTCGGGCAGCTGACCGACCCGGCGCAGGGCGCCACGATCAACTGGGCGACGCTGGTGGCGCTCGGCATCGGCGACATCGTCGCCATCGACTTCATGCAACGGATCTTCTCGGCGCGCTCCCCGGAGACGGCCCGGCGCGCGTGCTTCGTCGGCGCGGCCGGCACCGCCATCGTCGGCATCCCCTACGCGCTCGTGGCGCTGTCCACCGGGGCGATCTTCGGCGACACGCCGACCGACGGACCGGTGCTGTTCGCGCTGTTGGAGGGCTACGCGCCCGCGTTCCTGACGATCCTCGTGCTCTCCGCGATCGTCGCCGCGTCCTGCTCCACGGCCAACGGGGTCATCCTCGGCACCGCGTGCGTGGCGGTCCGGAACATCGCCGGGCTGGAGCAGCAGGCCGCCCCCGCGGGCGGGCGGGACCCGCTCCTGCGGCGTGTGCGCGTCACGATGCCGCTGGTGGTGGGCATCGCGGTCTTCTTCGCGCTCCGCGTGCCCGAGACCGGCATTCTGCTCACCCTGGCGTTCGACCTCATGCTCGCCGGGCTCGTGGTGCCGTTCGTGCTCGGCCATTGGTGGCCCAGCCGCATCACGACGGCGGCGGCCGTCGCGGCGATCGCGGTCGGGGTGGTCGTGCGGATGGTGCTGTTCGCCATGACGCCGGTGTTCTACGGCGTCGAGAACAGCCTGCTGTACGTGCCGAACGACCTGATCGGCCCCGCCTTCGACGGCTGGCCGACGTTCATCGCCCCGGTCCTGTCGCTGCTCGCCTTCGTGGCGGTGGCGTTGCTGGCGCCGAGGAGGGAAGGTGCGACGGTCCCGGCGGCCCCCGCGGTGGCCTGAACGGCTTGCGGTTTACCGCAATCGGGCGGACGGCTGGCCGCCCTGCCGGAGGCCTGAGCAGCAGCGCCGCACAGGCTCTGCACACACATACGCGTCCACGTCGGGTGCGGGTGGGTCGTGAGATTCGCACCAGGGCAGTTGGATCTTGCGCCGAGTGCGCTGGTGTTCATCTCACGGGCCTACGCGGTGCGTATCTGTGTGCAGAGCCTGCCACCTCCTCCGCCGCTCACCGCGCCGCCGGTCGTCCATTCAGGTGAGCATTAACGGTGCCATTCAGCGCAGTCATGGACGGCACCGGCGCACGCGCGGCGGGAGCCCGGGAGGTTACCGAGGCGGCGCGGCGTGGGACGGAATCGTCCCATGCGCCCTACAAAGATCCCTGGCGGGGCGCTGACCTGCGCCTACTCGGTAACCTCACGCGATGGGTCGTGAATGTGGCCTCCAGGCATTACGGGGCGCGGCGGGAGGGTCGGGCGTTCGCGGCTGGGGCGGGTCGCCAGGTCCGGGGGCTGCGCGGCCGGGCGCTCCGCGAGTGCCTCCAGGGCCATGTCCACGGCCCGCTCCAGCTGCGGGTCCCGGCCCGCCATCCAGTCCTGCGGGCTGATCACCACCTCGACGTCGGGGTCGACGCCGTAGTTCTCCACGTCCCATCCCGTGTGGTCGAACCAGCTCGCGTACCGCGGCTGCGTGACGCCCGTGCCGTCGACGAGGCGGTACCGGCTGTCGATGCCGATGACCCCGCCCCACGTCCGCACGCCCACGACCGGCCCGATGCCGAGGCGCTTGATCGCCGCGGTGACGATGTCGCCGTCGGATCCCGCCAGTTCGTCGGCCAGCGCGACAACGGGGCCGCGCGGGGCGTCTTCCGGGTAGGTGGTCGGCTGGCGGTGCCGTGGCACGTCCCAGCCGATCACCCTCCGCGCGAGCTTCTCCACCACGAGCTGCGAGGTGTGGCCCCCGCCGTTGCCGCGGACGTCGAGGATGAGGCCCTCGCGGGAGGTCTCGCGGCTGAGGTCGCGGTGCAGCTGCGCCCAGCCGAGCGCCATCATGTCCGGAACGTGCAGGTAGCCGAGCCGGCCCTCGGATCGGTCGGCGACGAACGCGCGGCGCCCGGCCACCCAGTCCTGGTAGCGCAGCGCCGCCTCCGACGCCAGTGGCCGGACGACCACCCGGCGGATCTCGCCTGCGTCGGCCCGGTCGGGGCCCGAGCGCACGGTCAGCTCCACCAGCTCGTCGGCGCCGGAGACGAGGAGCGGGGCCGGGCCGAGACCCGGGTCCACGGTCTTCCCGCCGACCTCGAGCACCACGTCGCCCGCCCGGACGTCCACGCCAGGGCCGGAGAGCGGGCTGCGGGCCGCGGGCGCCGAGGTCTCGGGCGGCAGGACGCGCGCCACCCGCCAGCCGATGCCGTCGGGTGCGGGCTCGAGGTCGGCGCCGAGCAGCCCGGGCTTCCCCGTGTGGTCGCCTGCCCCGCCCGCCGTAACGTACGCGTGGGAGGTGCCGAGCTCGCCGTGCAGCTCCCAGATCAGGTCGACGAGGTCGTCATGGCTGCCGACGGCGTCGACGAGCGGGCGGTAGCGGTCCATCTCCGCGGCCCAGTCGACGCCGGCCATGTCCTCCACCCAGAAGTGGTCGCGCATGAGCCTGCCGGCCTCGTCGAACATCTGGCGCCACTCGGCCGTCGGGTCGATCGTCACGACGATCCGCCGGGTGTCGATCTCGAACTCGTCACCGTCGCCGTCGGACGGGGTGCCCGCGCCGGACCGGTCGGTGCGCAGCATCCGCAGGGTGCCGCCGTCGCGGACGACGAGCCGCGTGCCGTCCCCGCTCACGGCGAAAGAGCTGACCGGGTCCGCGATCACGTCGAGCTTGCGGCGGACGAGGTCGAAGCGCTCCAGCACCGGGCGCTCGGCCTTCTCCTCGGTGTCGGCACGCGCGTCGCCGAGCACGCCGGAGACCGGGATGCGGTACCAGAGCAGGCAGTCCTTGCCCGCCCGCATGCCGCTGTAGCGGGCCGCCACCACCGGAACCGGGACGACCCGGGCGGACAGGCCCTCGACGTCGACCACGACCTCCGGCGGGGCGTCCTTGTCCTTCTTCCCGCCGTCCTTCTCGTCCTTGTCCGGGGTCGCGCTGTCGGAGTCCTCGTGCTCGGCGGACGGGTCGGCGGGGTCGGGGGCGCGCAGGTCCTCGGGGCCCTCCTCCTCGGGCGAGACCGGCCGCCCGTCCGGGCTCGCGCCGAACGGCGACGGTGTGCGGGCGGCCAGCGGCACCAGGAACGGCCGCCACGACGCCGGGAACGTCAGGTCGAACGAGTGCTGGTCGTAGATCGGGTCGAAGCTGCGCCGGGACAGGAACGCGAGGTAGCGCCCGTCCGAGGTGAACGCGGGGTCGGTGTCGGCGAAGCGGGGTTCGGTGACGGCCACCAGCGTGTCGTCGGCGAGTCGCGCCATCATGATCCGCGTGAGGCCCGACTCCACCGGGTCGCAGTAGGCGAGCCACTTGCTGTCCGGCGACCAGCAGAGATCGGAGATCTCCCCGTCGGCGCCCCTCGCGAGCTCGCGCAGCTCCCCGCTGGCGACGTCGAGCACCAGCAGGCGGCCGTCGTGCGCGGCCAGCGCCACCGCCGACGCGTCGGGGGCGGGCGCCAGCTCCAGCACGCGGCCCACCTCGCCGGCGCCGTAGCGGCGCAGCGGCTCGGCGCCGTCGGCCCGCTCGTCGAGCGGCGCGACGCAGACGGCGTCCTCACCCTCGACGTCGTCCACCCACACCGCGCGGTCGTCACCCAGCGGCCGGGCCAGCCGGGCCCGCGCACCCGGTTGGGCGAGCAGCGTGCGGGCCGGACCGTCCCGGTGGGTCAGTCGGTGGACGGTGCCCCGCACCAGCGCGATGCTCGTGCGCCCGGTGCGGTCTGGCGCGGCCCAGCTGAGCTCGCTGGACGTGGAGACGCGGAACGGGTCGCGGGCGGTGCGCGGCCCGCCCAGCCGCACGTCGAGCCGCCGCGGCTCCGCGTCGAGGGAGTCGAGGATCCACAGCTCCCCCGCCGACTCGTAGACGACCCGCTCACCGTCGGTGCTCGCGTGCCGCACGTAGAAGGCGGGCGCGTCGCCGTCGCCGTGGTCGGTGTGGCGGCGCAGGCCCGCTCCGTCGAGGCCGAGCGAGTAGAGGTTGCCCCAGCCCTCGTGGTCGGAGATGAACGCGACCCGCATCCCGTCGCCCGAGCCCACGAGCAGCGGCGCGGCAATCTGACCGTCGATGTCGGCCGCGAGCCGCTCGAACTCCCCCGTCCCCGCGCGGTCCCACCAGAGCTTGCCCATGGTGCCGCCCCGGTAGCGCTTCCACCAGGCCATGTCACGTGTGACGAGGTTGGTGACCAGCACCGTCGGCCCACCCTCGGCCAGCGCGACGTCGGACACCGGGCCGAGGTCGAGCCGGCGGGGGGTGCCGCCGGCAGGCGGGATCGCGTACGCCCAGGTGCGGCGCGGGGACGCCTGCCCGGACGCGGTCACCGCGAGCACGTCACCCTGCGGGGTCCAGCCCAGGGAATAGCCCCGCAGGTCGCCCCAGAACGTGAGCCGCCGGACGCCGCCGCCGTCGACATCGCTGACGTAGGTCTCCGGCGCGCCGTCGCGCCAGGACGTCCACGAGACCTGCGTGCTGTCCGGGGACAGGCGGGGGCGGGCCACCGGGACGTCGTCTGCGGTGAGCCGGTAGGCCCTGCCGCCGGACAGCGGCGCCGTCCACACGTCGTTCTCGGCCGCGAAGACGAGGGTGTCGCCGTGCAGATGGGGGAAGCGGAGGTAGCTGGGGGGCATACCCCGAACGGTATCGACCGGGGGACGCCGGGTTTCAGGAAAGCCAGGTTCCCCACACGCGGGGACCGAAGGTTCCGCCGTCTCTGCCGTCCCGGCACTATGACCCGCATGCTGAGGTGCGATTCGCGGCGCGTGTCCGCTTCCACGGCCCGGGTCGCTGCCGCCGCCGGACTGGCGGTGCTGCTCGGAGTCACCGGCTGCTCGGCGTCGGAGGCCTCCTCCGTCGAGGGCGGCGGCGCCGGTGCCGCACCCGCGGCGGCCGCCCCGTCCAGTGGCCCGGCCTCGACCGTCGCGCCCGTCCGCGTCGGCACCCCCGACCTGAGCGTGCGCGTGGTCGCCACCGGCCTCTCGCACGTGTGGGACCTCGGTTTCCTGCCGGACGGCCGGGTGCTCGTCACCGAGCGCGCTGGTCGTTTCGCGCTGCTGTCGGGCACCTCGCCGGGCGCCACCGTCACGCCGGTCGCGGCCGACCTGTCCGACGTCTACGTGCGCGGCGAGGGCGGCCTGATGGGGATGGCCGTGCACCCCGACTTCGAGCGGTCGCGCCGGTTCACCACCTGCCAGACGCACATGCAGGCGGGCGCGCCCACCGACGTCCGGCTGATCACCTGGCAGCTCTCCGCGGACGGCACGACGGCCACGCGGGTGGCGGACCCGCTGGTCGGCGGGCTGCCGATCAACCCGTCCGGCCGCCACTCCGGCTGCCGGCCGACGATCGACACCGACGGCTCGCTACTGGTCGGCACCGGCGACAGCGCCCGCGGAGCGATCTCCCAGGACCTCACTTCGCTGGGCGGGAAGGTGCTCCGGGTGGACCTCGCGACCGGCGGCGCGGCACCCGGCAACCCCTACGCCGACGCGCCGAACCCCGCGCAGCGTCTGGTGTGGAGCCGCGGGCACCGCAACGTGCAGGGCGTCGCCGTGCACCCCGACACCGGCGCCGTCTACACCGCGGAGCACGGGCCCACCACCGACGACGAGGTGAACCTCCTGCGCGCGGGCGGCAACTACGGCTGGGACCCGGCGCAGGGCGGCACGGTCGCCGGCTACGACGAGTCCGTGCCCATGACCGACCTCAGCCGCTTTTCCGACGCCGTGCCCGCCGCCTGGAGCTCCGGATCGCCCGTGGAGGCGGTGTCGGGGGCGGCGTTCCTGTCCGGCCCGCAGTGGGGTGAGCTCCACGGGGTGCTCGCGGTGGGCGCGCTGCGCGGCGAGAAGCTGCTGCTCATGCGGCTCGACCAGGGCGGCGCCGTGGCCGCGGTGAGCGTGCCTGTCCCGCTCGACGGCGCGTACGGCCGGATCAGGGCGGTGCGCAGTGGCCCGGACGGAGCCCTGTTCGTCTCCACGTCGAACGGCACCGACGACAAGGTGCTCCGGATCGACCCGGTCTGACCGGCGTCCATGGTCGGCGGTCCAACGCGCTCATCCAGACAACCGGAGCGGTGTCCACGGCGACGGTCATGGGCACCGCTCCACCCTGCCCACTTGACAGACCCGCCTCGATATCAGGTGCGTGCAGCGCTCCGCCCGGGCAGGAAGCGGCCGCCACGCGCACCCACGGGCTTGCCCTCCTCCGCGATCAGGACGCCGCGCAGGTAGGTCCGCACCACCTGCCCCCGTACCCGCCTGCCGTCGAACGGGGTCCACCCGGCCTTGGACAGCACGTCCTGGTTGCGCAGCGTGCGCTCGCGCTCAGGGTCGACCAGGACGAGATCGGCGTCGGCTCCCGGCGCGACCCGGCCCTTGCGCGGCGACAGCCCGTAGGTGCGGGCCGGGCTCTCCGCGTAGACCCGGGCGACGTCCTCGTAGGACAGGTGCCCCCGCGACGCGGCGTCGAGCAGCAGCGCCATGGTGCTGTCCAGGCCGGGAAGTCCGAAGTGGACGTTCCAGACGTCCCCGGCCCGCTTCTGCTCCAGAGTGGACGGGGCGTGGTCGGTGGACATGTGAGTGAGGGTGCCTCGCCGCAGGAGCTGCCACATCTGCGTCTCGTCGTCGTCGGTGCGGGCCCGGGCCGGCGGTGTGAACTTGCGCAGCGCGCCCTGCTCGATCACTTCCTGCTCGCGCAGGAGGAAGTACTGAGGACAGGACTCCGCCGCCAGCCGCGCGCCCCGGCTGCGCTCCTGGGCGACGTACTCGGCGACTTCCGGGTGGCTGACGTGCGCGATCGTGGCCGTGGCCCCGGTGCGCCGAACCAGCAGCGCCGCGACCGCGGCCGCCACCACCTCGGCGTCCCGGTTGCGCCACTCCGGCAGCAGGCCCCCGTCGAGACGGCCGGCCTCCCGCAGGAGCTTCTCGGCCGCGCCGGTCAGCGACTCGTCCTCGCAGTGCATCAGGCTGACGGCGTCGACGAGCGCGGTCTGCGTGAGGTGCTCCTTCAGCGCGGCCGCGTCATGTCCGGGCACGCCGTGAGTGGTGCACGTGAAGACCTTGAAGAAGGCGACGCCGGCAGCGGCCAGCTCGGGGACCGCGGCGGCGCGCCCCGGCCAGGCATGCGCTGCGAGCCCGTAGTCGACGTTGGACCGGTCGTGCAGGTACTCCCGCTTGGCCATCAGGTCGTCCACACCCACCACCGGCTGGCCGTGGCTGTGCTCGATGATCGTGGTGACCCCGGACGCCGCGGCGGCAGCGGTGCCGGTCGGGAAGTCTTCGCGGTCCGTGCTGCCCGGATCCATCAGGTGGACGTGGGTGTCGACGCCGCCGGGAAACACCAGCAGCCCGGCGGCGTCGACGATCTCCCGCCCCGAGGGTCGATCGGGCCCGACGTAGGCGATCCGACCGTCGCTCACGGCGACGTTCACCCGGCTGCGTCCGTGGCCGGTGACCACCGTCCCGCCGGCGATGACGAGGTCCATGTCGGGCATCCCGTCGTCCTCTCTTCTGCCGAATCCGTTACGAGTAGCGCAGGTCCGCGCTACTGCCGAACCAGTCCGGGGAACCGGCCCCGGTGTTGACGATCAGGCTCTGCGTCCGGGTGTAGCCGCGGTAGGCGTCCCAGCCGTTCTCCGAGCCGATGCCGCTGTCCTTCGAGCCGCCCCAGGGGGACGCGGGGTCGATGCGGTGGTGGTCGTTGACCCAGACGATGCCGATGTCGAGCCGGTCGGCGACCCGCAGGGCGCGGCCCACGTCGCGGGTCCAGACCGATCCGGCGAGCCCGAACGGGCAGTCGTTCGCCTGTGCGACCGCGTCGGCCTCGTCCCGGAACGGACGGACCAGCGTGACCGGCCCGAACACCTCGTCGTACCAGAGGTCGTGGGCCGGCGTGACTCCCGCGACGACCGTCGGCTCGTAGAAGAAGCCGTCGGCGAACCGGACGCCGTCCGGGACGCGACCGCCGCACAGCACCGACGCACCCTGCTCGCGGGCGCGGTCGACGGCCGCCGCGACCCGGTCCCGCTGTGGCCCTGAGACCAGCGGCCCGATCTGCGTCTCGGGGTCGAGGGGATCGCCGATCCGCAGCCGCCGGGTGCGGTTGACGAGCCGATCGACGACCTCGTCGTAGACATCCTCTGCCACCAGGACGCGCGCACCCTGCACGCAAGTCTGACCCGTGGCGATGAAGGCGGCGAAGAGCGCGCCCGCGACGGCGTCGGCCACGTCCACGTCGTCGAAGACGATCACCGGTGCCTTGCCGCCGAGCTCCGCCGTCACCGGGATCAGCGAACGGCCGGCGCTCGCCGCCACCGTCCGGCCGGTCTCGGTGCCCCCGGTGATGTCGAGCTTGTCGAGGCCGCGGTGCTCGGACAGAAGGCGTCCCGTCGTGGCACCGAGGCCGGTGAGCAGGTTGACCACCCCGGCCGGCACGCCCGCTTCCTCCAGCAGAAGGACGAGCGCGGCCGGCACCGCGGGCCCGAGTTCGCTGGGCTTAACCACGACCGAGTTTCCGGCGGCGAGGGCGGCCGACAGCTTCTTCATGGTGATCAACAGCGGGTGGTTCCACGGCGTGATGAGGCCTGCGACGCCCAGCGGGACGCGGCGCACCACGTTGAGGTGGTCACCGCCGAACTCGGGCACCGTGCCCTCGGCGGACTGCGCGACCGCGCCGAAGTACTCCAGCCACTCCGGCAGCCGGCGCATCTGGGCGCGCATCTCCCGCAGGGGGCGCCCGATCTGCAGCGTCTCCAGCCGGGCGAACTCGTCGATGCGCTCGGCGAGCAGCGCAGCGGCCCGGTTGAGGATGCGCGCGCGGTCGCGGGGACGCATCCCGCTCCATCGCCGGTCCTCGAACGCGGCCCGCGCTGCCGCGACGGCGGCGTCGACGTCGGCGGCACCGGCATGGGCCACGTCGTACAGGTGCTCGCCCGTGGCCGGGTTCTCCACGGCGACCGTCTCGCCGTCGGCGGCAGGGACTTGCTTCCCATCGATGTGCAGCAAGAGTGGGTCGATCATCGTGCTCTCCCTAGTCCACGGCCGGACCCGTCGCCCATGCGAAAGAGGCGCTCGGCGTTGCGGTGCCCGATCGCCTCGAGCTCATCGGCGGACAGCTGCAGCCCGGCCAGCTGTTCGTCGAGCCCGCCCGCGCCCATGTCGAACGGCATGTCGGTGCCCACCACCACGCGGTCCGCGCCGACCTGGTCGATGAGGAAGCGCAGCGCCGCAGGGCTGTGGGTGATCGTGTCGAAATGGAAGCGGCGCAGGTACTCGCTCGGCAGGTGGGTGCAGCCCCCCGCCTCTGGGCGCACCCGGTGCCCGTGGTCGAGCCGTCCGATCTGGTACGGGAGGTGCCCGCCACCGTGCACCAGCACCAGGTCGAGACCGGGCAGGGCGTCCAGGGCGCCGGAGAAGATCAGCCGTGACACGCAGACCGCCGTCTGCCACGGGTTGCCCTGGAGGTTGGTGAGGTAGTAGTCGCTCAGCGGGCCGGTCGTCGCGCCGACGTAGTACGGGTGGACGAGCAGCGGCACCGACAGCTCCTCGGCCGCGGCGAGCACCGGGCGCAGGCTCTCGTCGTCGAGCGGCACGCCCTCGGCGTGTGGTCCGACCTCGGCGCCGCGGAACCCGTGCTCCGACACGCACCGGCGCAGCTCTGCCACCGACGCGGCGGGGTCCTGCAGCGGCAGGGTGGCGAGCCCGGTGAACCGATCCGGCGCCCGGGCCACCATCGCCGCGATGGCGTTGTTCACGGTGCGCGCGGCGTCCACCGCAGCGGCGGCCTCGATCCAGTACAGGAACATCGGCGGCGCCACGGACAGAACGGCGGTGTCGATCCCCGCGGCGTCCATGGTCTGAAGCCGCACCTGCACGTCGTGGAACTCGGCGAGCAGCGGGTACCGGTAGCCCTGCCGGTGGACGACCCAGGGCGAGCCCGCGTCGTCGGCGATCGTGATGCCGTCCGGGGCCCGCCCGGCGTACATCGCGTCGACGAGGGCGGGCGGGATGACGTGCGCGTGGACGTCGACGGTCTTCATAGCGCCTCGAGCACGTCGCGCGCAGACGCCACCCAGCCGAACGCCTGGCGGATCACGGCCAGCGCGGGCTCGTGCACCTGGCGGTCCATCGTGTCGACGCAGTCCTCCACTACCACCGCGGCGTAGTCGCGCGTGTTCGCGGCGACGGTGGTGGCCAGAACACAGCTGTTGGTGTTCACCCCGGTGAGCAGCAACGTGTCGAGGGAGCGGGAGCGCAGGACGTGGTCGAGGTCGGTGGCCGCGAAGCAGTCATAGCGCTTCTTGCCGGTGACCACGATGTCGTGATCCTCCTCGTAGACCTCCGGCATGAGCTCCAGGCCGGGGCTTCCGGGCAGCTGGTGGCGCAGCACGTTCGCGCGGCTCGCGCCGGAGTCCGCCACCGCCGCCCACCACGGGTTCGACGCGATCTCCTCGGCCGAGTGGTAGGAGGTGACGACGTGCACCACCGGCACCCCGAGGCGCCGCACCTCGCGCAGGAACTCGGCGTTGGCCTTGGTGACGCGCGCGGCCGCATCGGCGGGCAGCGGCATGGTCGCCACGTCGGGATCGAGATGGCCGCGGTGCAAGTCGATGGTCACGACGGCGGTGCGCCGGCCGGTCAGCGGGAGGGTCATGCCGCGTCGATCTCCTTCGGGTGGGGGCGGCGTTCGATCTGCCCCGAGGGCAGGACGTAGTCCACGACGTCCTCGGCGGGCTGGTCCTGGACACGGTCGAGGAGCCAGTCCGCGGCGTAGGTCACCCAGTTCGGGCCGAGGGCGACAGAGGGCGTGGGGAGCGACAAGGCGTGCCGGCCCTGCTGGTAGACCAGCATCGGGGCGGGAGCGGGGCACTGGCGGGCCAGGTCGTAGCTGTGTTCCACGGGCGAGAGCTCGTCCTCGTCCCCCGCGATCACCAGCCACGGAGCCGACATCTGCACGATCAACGGGCGCAGGTCGATCTGCTGGGCCATCTTGTCGAACGCGCCCTCGTCGTGCTCGAGGCCGGACATCCACATGTAGCGGGCCTTGAAGGACGGCGAGGCCATCTCGAAGATCATGTGGCAGCCCGGCTCGTGGCAGACCAGCCCGACCGCCGAGCCTTGCAGCGCCGGCTGCGTGGCCGCGATCTGAGACATCCAGTACGAGCCGAAGGACAGGCCGAATCCGACGATGCGGGCGCTGTCGACCTCGGCGCGCTGCCGGCACCAGGCGACGATCTTCTCCCCGGCCTCGATCCAGGCGGTCGGGGTGAACTTGACCCCGCGCACCGGGGCTTCGCCCTGCCCGGGCCCGTCGAATGCCAGGACGGCGAACCCGCGCTCGAGGAACTTGTCGCCGTAGAGGTTGACGTTGAGCTCCTTCGGGGCGTCCATCCCCCCGCAGGACAGGACCGTGGGGAGCGGGCCGCCTGCGTACCCGGGAGGGAGGTGGAACCAGGCCGGGATCACTCCACCGTCGAACGGGATCTCCACCCGCTCGACGTGGTGGTCGGCCAGCTCCGCATAGGCCTGGTAACAGGCGTTCTTGCGGTCGTCCAGCGCGACGAGGTCCGGGCCGTCCCGCCAGATCGGCCATTCCGCAGTGACGTAGAGCAGGGCGGCGTGAAAGAAGTTCTCGCGTGCGGTGACCGGGTTCGTGGCCGCGCGGGCCAGCCGCTCCCGGCGCTCGGCCAGCTCCGTGAAGACCGGGACCATGTCGGCGAACTTGTGGATGCGTGACTGCGCAAGCCGGAAATCCGGCGTGGCGTCGACTCCCATCGGGCGCAGCGTGTAGGCCACCCGCGGCTGGTCCCATTCGAGCCCGTCGGTGCGCAGCACCGAGTCGATGACCCAGCGTTGCTCGCGCCACCGGCGCGGCCCGATCGCGTGATCCATTGTTGAGAACACTCCTTCCAGCGTCACGCGCGAGCCTCGACCCGTGCGTTCGCGAACCGGCGGACGTCGACGAACAGGAGGGCGGCCACCCCGATCAGCGGCAGCACGGTCAACTGCCAGATCGCAGCCCCGCCCCAGCCGCTGCGCGCGACCAGCGCGGAGAACAGGTAGCCCGCGAACGCGGCCGGGATGTAGAACGCGCTGACGTACACGCCGGAGGCCCGGCCGATCAGATGCGGGCGGACGGAGCGCTGCATCGCCGAGTAGATGTTGACGAACAGGAAACCGCTGGCGATGGCCCCTTCGGCGAAGGACAGCACGTACTGGACGACGGCGCTGGTGGGCCCGTTGAACAGCAGGTAGCCCACGACCGCGCCGACCAGGAGCGACACGATCATGAGGGTGCGCTGGTTGACGCGGTCGCCCAGCCAGCCTGCCGGGATCCCCAGGAGCGCGCCGAGCCCGAACATGCTCGCGGCCAGCGCGGCCTGCCCGGTGGGCCAGTGCAGCTGGGTGACCAGGAACGTGGGATAGAGCCCGATGTAGCCGTACATCGACATCCCCACCACCACGGCGGCCGTCGCCAGCAGCAGGATGTTGCGGTTGTAGAGCCTTGCCGGCATGTGCCCGTCTTCGACGCGCCCGCCAAGGTCACCGGCGACTTCCTGCCGCTCGGTGAAGGTCTTTCGGATGCCCAGCCCGATGACGACGCAGAAGGCCACGCCGACGAGGCCGTAGATCACCAACGGGATCCGCCACTGGTTCGTCCCGGCCAACTGGGCGCCCACCACGGGGCCGACGAAACCGCCGAGCCCGTAGGCGAAGTTGAGGCTGCCGAGCGCCATCGAGCGCCGGGCGAAGAAGTACGCCCCGACCGCCGAGAACAGCGCGGCGTTCTGCAGCGCCTCGCCGACCCCGGACAGAGCCCGGAACACCAGCATGTCCCAGAAGCCGGTGGCGACTGCGGTGAGCAGCGTGAACCCGGAGAAGACCAGGATGCCGACGATCACCACCGACTTGCGGGACAGCCGGTCGAGCAGGTAGCCCGCGGGCACTCCCGACAGGCCGATGCCGAGCGTGAAGATCGTCGACAGCAGCCCGGCCTGCCCGAGCGAGAACCCGTACTCCGCACTGATCGGCGTCAGCAGCACGGGGAAAACCTGGCGGTCCATCGCATTGACGACGTACGAGCCCGCCAGCAGGACCAGCGAGATCAGGGCGACCGCCATGGGCAGGCGGGGGGAGCCGACCGGAGGACTGACGATCGGGTCTCCGACTTCGGGTTGCGCCACGGGGCAGGCCCCTCTCTTCAGGCGGAGGCAACGTTTGCATCCTATAAAATGCATCGTGCAGACCGTCAAGACGAGGGAGACGTGATGACGAAGCCGTGTCTGGCAGTGGGCTCGCTGGGAGGCACGATCACGATGACCCGGGACGCGGACGGGCAAGGGGTGGCTCCCTCGCTCACGGTCGACGATCTGCTGGCCGTGCTGCCCGAACTGGCGGACGCGGCCGACCTGCAGACCCGCACCCTGGCGACGGTGCCGGGGGCCTCGCTCTCATTCTCCGACGTGTTCGCAGCCATGGACTGGGCCCGCGGCGTCATCGACGACGGCGCCGACGGCGCCGTGCTCGTGCAAGGCACCGACACGCTGGAAGAAACGTCCTACCTGCTGGACCTGCACTGGGACCGCGAGCAGCCGCTTGTCCTCACCGGGGCCATGCGCTCTCCGCGTCAGGCGGGCGCCGACGGGCCTGCGAACATCCTCGCCGCGGCAACCGTGGCGACCTCGCCGTCGTCACGCGGCCTCGGCGTCCTGGTCACGATCAACGACGAGATCCACGCGGCCCGCCGCGTCCGCAAGTCCGACTCCGTCGCGCAGGACGCGTTCACGTCGGCACCGTTCGGCCCGCTGGGCCGCGTACACGAGAGCAAGGTCACGTACGCGAACCGGCCGGGGCGCTGGGCAACACTCCGCCGGCCCGCCCCGGGACAGGTCCCGCAGGTAGCGCTGCTCGAGACCGGTCTCGGCGACGACGGCGCCCTGCTCCAGACGGTGTGCGACGCCGGGTACGACGGCGTGGTCCTCTCCGCTTTCGGCGCCGGCCACGTATCCGCCGCCACGGCCGAGGTCGTGTCCGCGGCCGTCAAGCACGGACCGGTGATCTTCGCCAGCCGCACCGGAAGCGGCCCGGTGCTCTCCCGCACGTACGGGTTCCCCGGCTCTGAGGAGGACCTCCTGGCCCGCGGTGCGCTGTCCGCCGGGTGGCTCGACGCGCGCAAGGCCCGCATCCTCCTATGGTCGCTACTCGCGGCGGGGAGCCCGGTCGACCAGATCCGTGAGGTGGTGGATGCGCACGGCGGTCACCCCGGCGGCCCGGATCAGAACTAGACTCCACCGCGATCGGCCGCACAGGTGGAGGCATCGATGACTCTCAGTAACCTGAGGCCGGCCGGACGGTCCCGTACCGCGCACGAGTACGTGCTCGGGACGCTGCGTTCCGCGATTCTCGACGGCACCCTCGCCGGCGGCACCCGGCTCGTGCAGGCCGAGCTGGCCAGCCAGCTGGGCGTGAGCACCACCCCGGTGCGCGAGGCCTTGCGGGACATGGCCAGCGAGGGTCTCGTCGTCTTCGACCCGCACCGCGGCGCGATCGTGCGACCTCTCGACATTGCGGAGGTCCAGGAGATCTACGAGCTGCGCATCGCGCTCGAGCCGCTGATGGTCCGGCGCGTCATCGATCGCATCACCGACGGGCAGCTCGACCGCGCCGAGGAGCTGGCCCGACGCATGCAGACCGAAGAGAACCTCTCGGTGTGGGTGGACCTCAATCGCGGCTTCCATACCGTGTTCGCCGAGGTCGATCAGGGGAGCCGATTGGCCGGGATGCTCGCGAGCCTGCGTGACAGCGCGTCCGCGTACGTCAGCCTGTCGCTGCAGGCCCGCCCGGAGCAGGTGCCGGACGCCAACGACGAGCACGACGAGCTCGTGCGGCTCTACCGCCGCCGCGACGCGGACGGCGCGGTCGAGCTGACCCTGCGCCACCTGCGCTCGACGCTCGCGGCGATCGAGATGGCACACGAGCGGGGCGGCCTCCGCTGAGGCTCGAATAGATCGAACTCAAGCACCGCAACCTCAACGTGCTCGGCCGCTACAACTTCACCGCGTCCGTCCCGCGCGAAGGACTGCGGCCCTTGCGCGGGACGGACGCGGTTGAGCTGGACGATGATGACGAGGGTGGCGAGGACGTGTAGTTGTCGTCAGTCCGCTGGTCGTGTCTTCAGTGCCCCGCGCGGTCGAGGGCGGCGATCTCTCGCACGGCCTCGGCGATGGCCGGGGCGTCCTTCTTCAGGATGGCGCCGTGGTTGCTGGGGACCTTGGCGCTGATCTTGATGTTCGGGTTGCGCTCGACCACCATGTTGAGGCTGGTGCGGATGCGTTCCTGCTCATCGCCCTTGCTGCCGAGCGACGTGCCCGAGGCGACCACGTACCGCGCCGGGACGGTGATGCGGTCGAGCACGGGGGTCAACTCGCGCTCTCGGGCGAGCTTGCCGAGTTCGATGTTGCTGTTCGCCATCTGTTCGGCGTTCATCCGCGGGGTCAGGCCCGTGGGGCGCAGCAGCGGCATGAACCAGCCCATCCGCCGGAACAGCTTCCGGATCCGCTGCTCCATGGCCTCGTCCAGCCAGTCGTACGGTTGCGCGCCGTCAACCAGGATCGCGCCCACGGCACGCTCCGGATTCCGGCTGGCCCAGTGCGCCCCGACGAACGCCCCGTATGACCAGCCCACCACCAGCGCCCGATCCACACCCCTGGCCGCGAGAACGGCATCGACATCACGGACACACGCCTCGAAGGAATAGTCCGCCGAACGCTTCGATTTCCTGCCGCGAGCCCGCTCGTCGTAGGTGATGTGCCGCCACCCGGGACCGAGCTCGGCGATTACCCGCCGCCAGTACCCCTGGGTGGCGAACTGGCCGTTGAGGTAGACCACCGGGATCCCGGGACCGCCGGTGTCCGTGACGGCCAGGGCCGTATCGTCAACCGGCACCATGCCGGTCCACTTCGAACTGGTCGAGTAAGTGCTGTTCTTCGTCATGTGTTCCACTCCTGGTCGCGTTAGGCGTCTTGTACGCGGTGGGCCCGGCCGGACAGTCCTGGTTCTGCTTCTTCAGAGGCTGCGGGCGGTGATGTCGCCGTGGGAGGTGGTGGCGCGGATGTCGAGTTCGGCGGTGCCATCGTTCTTGAGGGCGTTGCTGACGCGGCCGTAGTCGTTGCCGGCGTCCAGGGCGGCCGAGACGCCGGCGGCGGCGGCGACCGAAATGTCGCCGGACTGGGTGCGGAGCACGACCGTGCCGCGCACGGCCTCGGTGATCCGGATGTCGCCCCTTGCGGTGCTGATGTCCGCGGGGCCGCCCAGCCGGCCGACCTCGACGTCTCCGTCGATCGCAGTGAGGCGGACGCTCGCGGCCTCATCGATCTTGATCTGGCGGTACGCGCCTTCGAATGCGACGTCTCCGAGGCGGCCGACGCCGCGGAGCTCGGAGCTGGCGGCCTTGGCCTCGATGCGGGAGCCGGCGGGCAGCTGGACGGTGACCTCCAGGGATCCGGAGGGGCCGAAGAACTGGTTCTTGGACTCGGGGGTGTGGATCCGCAGGACGCCGTCGGCGTAGGCGACGGTGGTCTGCTCGGCGGTCTGGACGTCGCGGCTCTTGGCGGGGTTGGCGGGCAGGACCTCGACGGTGGTGTCGGCGCGGTCGGCGGCGATGAACTGGATTCGTCCGGCGGGGATGTCCAGGACGGCGGAGATCGGGGCGGGGGTGTCGAACTTCTGCATCGTGCTCTCCCATGCTCGCTCGTTGTTTCTGACACCGGAAACGCTATGTTGCTTTCCAGAACCCCGCAACACACTCGTTGCACAGAATCGGTATCTATGCAGGTAGAAGCCAGAGAACTGTTGCAACGGGCTTGAGATCAACGCAACGACGACCGCGCCGATCATTGCAATGGATGAGAGGTGAACGCTATGGTGGGGGGGATCAGGGACCACCACGAAAGATCACCAAGGAGATCGCGATGCCGGGAGGCAGGCTCACCCAGCAGGAACGCCAGCAGATCGCGCTGGGGCTGGCCGACAGCCTCCCCTACGCCGAGATCGCCCGACGCCTCGACCGTCCGACCTCGACGATCACGCGTGAGGTGATGCGCAACGGCGGCCCCACCGCCTACCGCGCCGACCTGGCCCACCGCGCCACCGAACGCCGCGCCCACCGGCGCAGGCCCGCCCCCTCCCGAGGGGCGGGGTCAGTCCCCCAGCCACACGGACGCGACGCCGAGGCCGTGGCCGACTACGAGGAGACGCTCACCACCGTGCTCATGGCTTCGGGCCTGCCCAAGATGACGGCCCGGGTGCTGACCTGCCTGTTCACCACCGACGCGGGCAGCCTCACCGCGTCCCAACTCGCCCAGCGCCTCCAGGTCAGCCCGGCGTCCATCTCCAAAGCGATCGCCTTCCTGGAGAGCCAGAGCCTCGTCCGCCGAGAACGCGACGAACGCCGCCGCGACCGCTACCTCGTCGACGACGAACTCTTCTACCAGGCGACGATCGCCACTGCCCGATCCAACGACCAGCTCGTTGAAACCGCACGCCAAGGCGTCGCCATCCTCGGCCCCCACACCCCTGCCGCCACCCGCCTGGAGAAGATCGCCCGCTTCCTCGACTTCATCAGCGAAAGCATCACCCGCGCCGCCGAACAGGCCCGCGAAGTCCTCCACACCAAACCCGAAACAACCTCAAACGACACCGCCCAACCAATTCCAGACCACGGATAGAGGTGGGTCAGCCCGGAGTGCCGCCACTCGTGCAGGTCCCAGCCCGCGCCCGCCACCCCGCCACCCCGCAGGCATCCGTGTGCCTGTCCAGCAGGGCGCGGGCCTGGCCGTAGGAGAGCCGAGCGAGATGGGTGTCCGGGGCAGACGTCGCGCGGCCCGAGGACCTTGCCGGGCCCGGGGCGGGGGCCCTGCCCGACGTCGAGACCGGCGCGGCTCAGGCGGTGCCGTAGCGCACCGCGGCCCGCTCCCGCGCCTTCGCGGCCTCGACCTCGCGGTTCTTGGCCGGGGCCGTGGTCACCAACTCGTCGAGCAACCGGCGCGTGGCATCGGTGACCGCGTCGACGGCCCGCGCGAACGCCTCCGCGTTGGCCTGCGACGGCTGCGCCGACCCACTGATCTTGCGCACGTACTGCAGGGCCGCGCCGTGCACCTCGTCGGTGGTGGCCGGCGGCTCGAAGTTGTGCAGCGTGCGGATGTTGCGGCACACAGGCGCCCCCCTCATGGACGAACGGCACTCCCGTCCGAACTTACCCGGACGTGAGTGCCGTTCGAATTCCGAGGGTGCGTCAGCCGATCACGCGCATGTTGCCGTCGAGCTCGCCCGCCTGCTGGCGGGAGTTCAGGACGGCGAGGCGGGTGAACTTCTTGTCGAACGCCTCCTGGGTCAGGCCGCGCTCCTTGTACTCCTTGGCGAGCTGCTCGGCGCCGTCCGCAATGGACCACTGGGCCTCGAAGTCGAGTTCCTTGCGGGCGCGGGCGAAGTCCACGCGGTAGGACCGCGGATCGTTGCCGGCCTCGCCGGTGATCTCCAGCTCGGATCCCGGCACCGCGTCGACGACCGCCTTGGCGATCTCGGCGACGGTGCGGTTGTTCTTCTCGGTGCCGACGTTGAACGCGCGGGCCCGCACGACGTCAGCGGGCGCCTTGAGCGCGGCCACCACGGCACCGGCGATGTCCTCGGCGTGGGCGAGTGGACGCCACGGGGTGCCGTCGGAGAGCACGGTGACCTTGCCGGTGAGGATCGCCCGCCCGACCAGGTTGTTCAGCACGATGTCGGCGCGCAGCCGCGGCGAGAAGCCGAACGCGGTGGCGTTGCGCATCGAGACCGGCACGAAGTCGGCGTCGGCGAGCTCGGCCAGGTCGTCCTCCACACGCACCTTCGAGATGGCGTACGGCGTCACGGGCTTGAGGGGAGCGTCCTCGTCCACGAGGTCGTCGCCGGACTGGGCGCCGTAGACAGAGCAGGTGGAGGCGTAGACGAAGCGCGAGACGCCCGCCTCCTTCGACAGCCGGGCCAGGCGCGTGGACGCGTGGTGGTTGATGTCGTAGGTGATCTCGGGGGCGAGCGAGCCCAGCGGGTCGTTGGAGAGCGCTGCCATGTGCACGACGGCGTCGATGCCCTGGAGCTGCTCGACGGTGACGTCGCGCAGGTCGGTGGACACGCCCGGTACGTCCGGGGTGTCGAGCGAACCGAGCACGCATTCGGCGAAGAGCCCGCTGTCCAGGCCGGTGACCTCGTGGCCTGCCGCGGTGAGGATCGGGGCCATCACGGTGCCCAGGTAGCCCTGGTGCCCGGTCAGGAGGATGCGCACGAGTGGAGTTCCCTTCGATCGGTCGTCAGTGGTCCGTCGAGCACTGCTCGGTGGTCGTTACCGGATGCCGTCCCCCGGGTCGGTCCCCGTGAGCGGCGCCACGCCGAGCATCAGCTTCCCGACGTGGAACGCCTCGGCGTACCGCGCGTGGCACTGCACGCCGCGGATGCGCGCCAGCCCTGCGAACGTCTCGGCGTCGAACCACGTGCGGTCCCGTTGCGACCCGTAGTGCTCGTGCAGCTTGGCGATCTTCTCGCGGAGCACCGGCTCGGCGAGCGGCAGGTATGCCGTGGGCTGGGCGAGGTCGCCGTCCCACTTGAGGATCTCGTAACCCAGGGTCAGGTTATCGCGGAACGCGGTGGGGACGAGCTTCGCAAGTGTCCGGTGGTCCTGGTGGGCGTCGTGCGGTGACGAGGTGAAAATCAGGTCGGGCTCGCCGTGCGTACGCAGTTCCTCCAGCGCGAGCTTGGCCCGCTCCCAGCGCGTCGGCACCCGCCCGTCCGGCAGGTCCAGCACCGTGACCTCGAGCTTCGCGCCGGGGCAGAACGCGGTCAGCGCGGCGCGCTCCTCCTCCTCACGAAGCGAGCCGCCGCCCGTGAGCACGAGCGCCGACACGGTGACGCCCGGGTGCGCCCGGCACAGCTCGAGGAGCGAGCCACCCGCACCGATCGCGATGTCGTCGCAATGGGCACCGAGTAGCAGCATCCGGTCGAGCCGTTCGGGCAGCAGGCTGAGCATCGGGGATCAGCGCTCGATTGCTGCGTCGTTCAAGGCAGCGATGGCGGCCTGCAGCGGGTCGCGCTCGGGCTCCTCCCAGAGCATCCACGGCCGGGTGCCGCCCTGGTAGGCGGCCTCCAGCGCCGTGCGTTCCTTGACCGTGTCGGCCGGCTGCCAGAAACCCCGGTGCCGGAACGCCTGCATCCGGCCTTCCTTGGCCAAGGGCTGACACGCGTCCGCGATGAGGTCCCCGTTCACCGGCAGGTAGTCGAAGATCTCGGAACTGTTGCCTTTGCCGGGGGCGCCGTAGCCGACCACGCGCTTGCCTGCGCGCCTCGCCTCGATCAGGAACGCCACGAGGTCGTCACGCACTCGCGAGACGGTGTGTGCGAACCCGTCGTGCCCCTCCGGCGTGTGCAGCCAGGCGGCCTCTTCGGCCGCGAGCACCTCACGGACCCGCTCGGACGGCTCGCCCGCCACCTCACTCGGCCGCGCCCACATGCGAATCGAGCCGCCGTGGGTGTCGAGCAGCTCGACGTCTACGAGCGTCAGCCCGCCGGCCGCGAGCGCCCGCTGCCCGGTGAGCAGCGTGTAGTACTGGAAGTGCTCGTGGTAGATCGTGTCGAATTGGGTGCGCTCCACGAGCGTCAGCAGGTGCTGAACCTCGATCGACACCCAGCCGTCGTCCGCGACCAGCGAGCGCAGACCCTCGGTGAAGCCGACGACGTCCGGCATGTGGGCGTAGACGTTGTTCAGGCAGACGAGGTCGGCGCCGCCGTGCTCGGCGCGGACGGCCGCACCCGTTTCGGGCGTGAGAAACGCCGTGAGCGTCGGCACGCCCTTCTCCCGCGCAGCCTCCCCGACGTTGACCGACGGCTCGATGCCCAGGCACCGGATCCCGCGCTCGACGACGTGCTGCAGCAGGTAGCCGTCGTTGCTCGCCACCTCGACGACGAACGAGTCGGGCCCCAGGCCGAGCCGCTCGACGGCCCCGCCGACGAACCGGCGCGCGTGCTCCACCCACGACGTGGAGAAGGAGGAGAAATACGCGTACTCGGTGAACGTCTCCTCGGGCGTGATCAGCTGCGGCAGCTGCGCGAGCAGGCACCGGTCGCACACCCGGACGTGCAGCGGGTAGGTGACCTCGGGCGCCTCGGCGGCCTCCGCGTGGAGGAACAGCTCGCACGGGGGCGTGGCCCCGAGATCGAGAAAACTCCTCAGCTCGGCGGAACCGCAGAGCCGGCAGGTGATCGCCGGAATGGCGAGCCGCTCATCAGTCGACTGGACAGCAGTGTCGGTCAGCACCCCCGCAACCCCTCGCTCGCAAAGCACCGGTGCCGGTGTTCCCCATTGCGCACGGGCGTCAGTGTTCCACGGGCGACGTGATCTTCCGCCCGGGGTGGGTGTGCGCGTCTTCGCGGGGTTCGTCCGGTTCTAGCTGGTCAGCCCTCCTCCTTGGCGGACCGGGCGGATATCAGGCGGCTCCGCTGAGCCGGGCGAGCCGTCGTGGCGTCGGCCACCGGACGTCGTAGGCCCAGCCGAAACGCTCGAACATCCAAATAACCCGCGCCGAGATGTCGATCTGCCCGCGCAGCACGCCGTGGCGCGCGCAGGTGGGGTCGGCGTGGTGCAGGTTGTGCCACGACTCGCCCATGGACAGGATCGCGAGCGGCCAGAAGTTGCGCGACCGGTCCCGGGACCGGAACGGGCGCTCACCCACCATGTGGCAGATCGAGTTGATCGACCACGTGACGTGGTTGGAGACCGCGAGGCGCACGAGCCCGCCCCAGAAGAAGCCGGTCAGCACCCCGCTCCACGACCATGAGAGCAGGCCGCCCAGCGCGGCCGGCAGCAGCAGGCTCACCGCCACCCACAGCCCGAACGCCTTGCTCGTGCGGACGATGAGCCGGTCGGCCAGCAGGTCCGGGATGAAGCGCCGGTGGTTGGTCTCGTCCCGGTCGAAGAACCACATCATGTGCGCGTGCAGGAAGCCCTTGGCAACCGCGAGGGGCGAGGTGCCGAAGAGCCACGGCGAGTGCGGGTCGCCTTCGCGGTCGGAGTACGCGTGGTGGCGGCGGTGGTCGGCCACCCAGTTCAGCACGTTGCCCTGCACCGCGAGCGAACCCGATATGACCATGGCGACGCGCAGCCACGGCTTCGCCTTGAACGACTTGTGCGTGAAGTGGCGGTGGAAGCCGACGGTCACGCCGAGCACTGCGATCACGTAGAAGACGCCGAACAGCACGAGGTCGTGCCAGTCGACTCCCCAACCCCACGCCAGCGGCACGGCCGCCACGAGCGCGACCATGGGAACCGCGACGAACACGTAGATCAGCACATGCTGGAGCGCGGTGCGCCGTCCCGAGATCACCGGGTTGGGACCGGACATCATCGGGTTCGCCGCGTCCTGGGCGGTTGCGGTCATGGGGCTCCTTGGAGGGCTCGGGACCGGCTGGCTGGTCACCACTGGGCGGAAGCTGATCACTGTCCGTGGGCGAGGTTAGGTGACGGACACTTGCCGCACACCCCCCCACATCGGGAACATCCGGCGAACCACGCGGTCGCGACCGTCACGTCGGTCGTACCCACGACGGTCGCGTTCTACCCCGTTTCCCCAGCGTGCCAGGATGAAGGTCTGTCCGCCGTGGTGTAACGGCAGCACCTCGGATTTTGGTTCCGATGGTCCAGGTTCGAATCCTGGCGGCGGAGCAGCAGGTCAGCCGGGGTGTCGGTGATCATGACACACCGGCTGACAGCGATGGGTGACAGCAACGCGCTTCTACCCGGACAGCTCATCGTCGAGCCGGTCGAGGGCAACCCGTTGCGTGTCGAGGTTGACGTGGCCGTAGACGTTCATGGTCATCTCGATCGCGCTGTGCCCCACGATCTCCATCACTACCCGAGGGTGGACCCGAGCGCGAGCAGCAGACTCACGCACGTGTGGCGTAGCGCGTGCAGCGGGACCTTCCGAATGCCGAGCTCGTCGACGACTCCTGATCGGGGCGATGACGGCCGCCACCCTTCACGGCCAGCCCATCCACCTGGCCGAACTGGCCACTCTGCCCTGCACACGTTCGCGGTGCTGCCGTTCTCGGTGCCCGCGCACCACAGGCTCTGCACACATATACGCACCGGGTGCCGCCGTGAGATGAACATCAGAGCGATCCAGCGAAGATCAAACAGCTCTCCTGCTCATCTCACTGCCCGCGGGCGAAAGGCTGGACTCGTATGTGTGTGCAGAGCCTGGTTGGGTCCCGCCCCCTGGTCGGTCGTGAGGGTCTCGCCGCCGACGACATATTGACTTTGTCCGACCCGGGTGTTCGTCGTTATCTCATGTCGATGTCACCCAAGATCAGTCTCAAACTCGTGTCATCAGGCCGAAGAGAGCAGCCGCCTGGCAGCGGGATACGGCCGTTACCCCAAGCGAGATGCACTTCGGAGCCTCCCGACGTTCAGCCACCCACTACTCCGCGACGGTGATGACGGCGGAGCACAGACGACGTTGCGGCCGATCATATCTTCGCGCACGGCGTGTTGGAGCGCGCAACGCAGAACCGCATGGATGAACTACCCGCTGGCCGACCACGGTCGTCGGGGCCCGTTCTCAGGCGAGCGTGGCAACTACGTACGCGGCGGCCTCAGCCACAATTGCCTGATTGTATTCGGCGTCCTTGGCGGTTTTGCTGGACATGATCGCGATGACGAGCGGCTCGGATTTCGGCGGCCACACGACGCCGATGTCGTTGACTGTGCCGTAGTCGCCGGTTCCGGTCTTGTCGGCCACGGTCCACCCCTGCGGTACGCCGGCCCTAATGCGTTGGGGTCCGGCGCCGGTGGCGTTGCGCTCCAGCAGGTCCCGGAGAAACAAGCGCTTGTCGGCTGACAGGACGTCCCCCAGCACGATTTTGTGGTAGCTGGCGCCGAATGCTTGGGGGGTGGACGTGTCGCGGGGGTCTCCCGGGGTGGCTTCCACGATGGCCGGCTCGATCCGATCCATCCGGGTGACCGTGTCGCCGAGGCTCCGGGCATACGCCGTCAACTCAGCCGGCCCGCCAAGGTCGCGGAGCAGGAGATTGCCGGCCGTGCCGTCGCTGTAGCGCACGGCGGCGTCACACAACTCACGGATGGTCATCCCGGTGGCCACATGCTTCCCCGTGATGACGGAACTCTTCATGAGGTCATCTTCGGTGTACCTGATGACCGTATCGAGGTGCGACAACGGGTTGCGATGCAAGACCGCTGCCGCCGCGAGCGCCTTGAACGCCGAACAGAACGCGAATCGCTCATCCGCTCGGTAGGCAATGGTGGCGCCGGTACCGGTGGCGAGTGCGTACACCCCGAGGCGTGCCTCGAACGTTCGTTCCAACTCGATCAGGCGATCATGCTGCTCATTCGGCACAGCAGAAGTGGGAGCGGGAGTGGGAGTGGGAGTGGGAGTGGGAGTCTGGCCATCCGCGCATCCGGCCAATGGCAAGAGTGCTGCCACGCCCAGGAGAGCGCGGCGACTGATGTTCAGTTTCGTTGAATTCATTGTCCCCCGCCGGTTTGTCGTGGTCGCGCGCTCAGAATCCGGTGGCACTCGGCAGCAGCACCGGACATCCGGCTACCGCGTAGTTCGGGTCGTACTCGAAATGCCATCTCTCGTTCTCGTAACGGCGACACCACCCGAGCGCGCCCCCGTTGCGCTCCACCCAGCCCGCCGAGGCGAGCGGCTGCACGTCCACCGCCAACCCCTTGACGTGCATTGACTTCTCAGGTGGCAGCACGTATCTCCCCGCCAGTTCCGGCGTACCGAATCGCCGCACGGCCTCGGCGAACTCCCGTTGCTGCTGGCCCACGCTCCGCTTGCCGTCCTGCACGCACAGCCGGATCCCTTGCTCCCCTGCCAGGGCGCGCAGCCGATTCCATGCGACCAGCACGGCCGGTGCCAGGCCCTTCGGTTGCTCGTCGACATACCGTTCGTCGAGGGAGCAGACCGGCCCGGTCTCCGGCCCCGGTATCTCCTCGAGGATCGCCGCCGGCACCCCGGCCACCCTGTCGTAGGCGAGCGCCAGCCGGCCCGTTGCGCCAAGCGCCGCCGCGACAGCCAGGGCGAGCACCAATGCCAGCACTACACCGATCGCAGTGCGACTCTTTCTGCCGACGAGCGTGGTGGGCACTGGTCCGAAACTACCCACCGACAGCACGGGCGCCTAATGCTGTGATCTTGATCGCAGGCGGCTGGATCCGCTTTCCTCGGCGGACCGATGAATCATTTCACGGCGAACATGAATCCGTTGATGGGTCGCAATTTCGAGTTCTGGCGGTGGCCCCATGTCGGCGAGGACAACGGGCCACCTGGTCGGTCAGCACCTAGTCTAGGAGCGCCCTGAACAACTCCGACCTACTGCGCGACGCCCGCTACGGGCGGAGTTGTCCAGGACCCTCCTATGCTCACCCCATGATCCACGTGGACGAGCAGGGCCGTCCGGAACCTCCCCACGCCGGCGACGAGACCGCCACCCTCCTGGGTTTCCTCGACTACCAGCGCGCGACCCTGGCCTGGAAGTGCGCGGGGCTGGATGACGCGGGCCTGAAGGCCACCGTCGGCGCCTCGTCCATGACGCTCGGCGGGATGCTCAAGCACCTCGCGTTCGTCGAGGACCTGTGGTGCTCGCGGTCGCTGCACGGCCAAGACCGGCGGCCGCCGTGGGACACGGTGGACTGGGCGGCTGACCCCGACTGGGACTGGCACTCGGCTGCAGCGGACTCACCCGAGCAACTCCTCGCGCTCTGGGAGAACGCCGTGGCCCGCTCCCGCTCCCTCGTCGCCGAGGCGCTGGTTGACGGCGGCCTGGACCGGCCGGCACAGCGGGTCTGGCCCGACGGTCGCACACCCAGCCTGCGGTGGATCCTATTTCACCTTGTCGAGGAGTACGCGCGGCACAACGGCCACGCCGACCTCCTCCGGGAGTCGGTGGACGGGCGCACCGGGGAGTAGGCGGGCTCGCGCCGGCGTCGAATTCACGCGTCGGCTGGGGCCTGCCCGGGCAGCATGTCCGCCGTGACTCACCCTGTCGTCTCCGAGATCCCGACCGGCCCCGTCCCCGTCCCGCCGGCCGTCGCGAGGCTCGCCGACGCCGACACCATCACGCCCGTCTGGCGCAACGAGCTGGGCGGGCTGACCTTTCGCCTCGACGGCCGGGAGTCCACGAGGTACGCGAAGTGGGTTGCGGCCGGCACCCCGGAGATCGACCTGCCCGCCGAGGCGGAGCGCCTGAAGTGGGCCCGGCGCTGGGCGGCCGTCCCACGGGTCGTGGGGCACGGCAGCGACGCCGAAGGCGCCTGGCTGGTCACGGCGGCGGTGCCCGGTCGCTCGGCGGTGGACCCCAGGTGGCTCGCCGACGGAGCCACCGCCGCGGCCGCCATCGGCCATGGGCTACGCGTGCTCCACGACGCCCTGCCGGTGGACGGGTGCCCGTTCGACTGGAGCGTCGAGCGCAGGCTCCGCCGCGCGGACGAGCGCATCGCGGACGGCGAGGGCCCCGCCGACCGGTTCCCGGAGCACCGCGACCTCAGCCTCGCCGAGGCCAGGGCGCGCATCGGCGACCCGCCGCCGATCGACCGCCTGGTCGTCTGCCACGGGGACGCCTGCGCGCCCAACACGCTGCTGCACGACGGCGGGACCTTCGCTGCGCACGTCGACCTCGGATCCCTTGGGGTGGCCGACCGGTGGGCCGACCTCGCCGTGGCCGCGTGGAGCATGGAGTGGAACTTCGGGCCGGGATACGACGGTGCCGTGTACGACGCGTACGGGGTCGCGCCGGACCAGGAGCGCATCGCCTACTACCGGCTCCTGTGGGACATGGCCTGAGCGCTTGCGCACAACACCGGGGTGGTCCCGCCGACTGGCAGGACCACCCCGGTGGTTCGTCGAGGCCGCTGGGTTCCCGCTCCTCAGCGACCCCCGTCGCGCGTGTGCGGCTCAGCGGCCGTTCGGCGGCGACGGTGGCGGCTCGGGCGGACGCCCGTTACCCGTGCACCTCATGCCCATTCCCTCTGCTCTCCCCCGCCGCGACGCATGTGCTCAGTCGAGCGCCGCGTCGAGCGTGATCGTGGTGCCGGTCAGCGCCTTGCTGACCGGACAACTCTCCTTGGCCGCCTGCGCGGCCTTCTCGAAACCGGTGGCGTCGAGGCCCTCGACCTCGCCGCGCACGGTGAGTGCGATCCCCGTGATCCGGAACCCTCCCGCGGGATCCGGCCCGAGCGTCACGTCGGCGGTCACGTCCAGCGACTGCGGAGTGCCGCCCGCCTGACCGATGAGCGCCGACAGCTGCATCGCGTAGCACGTGGAGTGCGCCGCCGCGATGAGCTCCTCTGGGCTCGTGGTGCCGTCGGCGTTCTCGGCCGCTCGCTTCGGGAAACTGACGTCGTACGTACCAACGCCACTGCTGGTCAGCTCGACCTGACCGGCGCCCTCCTGCAGCGTGCCGTTCCAGGCGGTTCGTGCGGTGCGCGTGGGCATTCCGGCCCCTCCAGCTGTCGGCGTTGCTTCCCTTTCAACTCTCTGACAACACCGAAGACGCCCGGACCAAACGCCTCGATGCCCCCGATGAGCCGACCGGTGGCCGCCCGACGACGAGCGGTCGACGTCCGGACGATCGCCGCTCACCGGACCTGCACCGGGTCCACCTCGAGGAAGTCGTAGAACAACGTCGTGGCGTCCTCGTGGCCGAGACGGACGCATCCGGCGGAGTGGGAATCGAGCCTGCCATCGGGATACGTGCCGCGCGTGAGCAGTCCCGCACGGAAAGTGCTCGACCCACCAACGAGGCTCGCCCGTCTCGGTACGGCGTCCCAGCCGGGCTCGGACAGGGCCCGACGACACCCGTAGGATTTCCGCGTCCCCGACCGGCGGCAGCCGCCGAGCTGCCGTGAGCAGCAGGAACCAGGGAGTGGGCTTCATGCTCGACAGTCCCGGGCCGACGCCGACCGGTCGTGTCGCGCCGGTCCGCCCGGCCGCCGCGATCGTGCTGGCAGCAGGAGACGGCACCCGGATGCGGTCCTCCGTCCCGAAGGTCCTGCACCCGATCGCGGGCCGCAGCCTCCTCGGCCACGCGGTGCACGCCGTAGCCGCACTCGAACCCGAGCACCTCGTGGTGGTCGTCGGCCACGGCCGCGAACAGGTCCGCGACACCGTCGAGGGTCTGAGTGCGGAGCTGGCCCGGCCGGTGCTCACCGCCGAGCAGGAGAAGCGCCTCGGCACCGGCCACGCCGTCCGCTGCGGGATCGACGCGTTGCCCGCCGGCGTCACCGGGCCCATCCTCGTCACCTACGGGGACGTCCCGATGCTCGAGCCCGCCACGCTCACCGAACTCCTGCGCGAGCATGCCGGCTCCGGCGCGGCCATCACCCTGCTCACCACCGAGCTCCCCGACCCATCGGGTTACGGGCGCGTGCTGCGCGAGTCCGACGGCACGGTCACGCGGATCGTCGAGGACGCCGACGCCACCCCGGAGCAGCGGACGGTGCGCGAGGTCAACTCGGGGGTGTACGCGTTCGACGGCGAGTTCCTCACCACCGCGCTCGGCAGGCTGCGCAGCGCCAACAGCCAGGGCGAGCTGTACCTCACCGATCTGGTGCAGATCGCCCACGACGACGACACCGACGTGCGCGCCGTCCCCTGCCCCGACGGCTGGCAGGTGCGCGGGGTGAACGACCGCGTTCAGCTGGCCGAGACTCACGCGGAGCTGAACCGACGCCTCCTGCAGCAGTGGATGCTCGCCGGCGTCACGGTCGTCGACCCGGCCAGCACCTGGCTGGACGTGCAAGTCCGGCTGGAGCCCGACGTCGTCCTGCATCCCGGCACCCAGCTGCATGGCGCCACGTCCGTCGCGGGCGGCGCCGAGATCGGGCCCGACACCACCCTCACCGCCTGCGAGATCGGCGCCGGCGCCGTCGTCGTGCGCACCCACGGCACCGGGGCGCTGATCGGGCCCGGAGCGTCCGTCGGGCCGTTCGCCTACCTGCGGCCCGGCACGCGGCTCGGCGAGCGCGGCAAGATCGGCACATTCGTCGAGGTCAAGAACGCCGAGATCGGGGCGGGCAGCAAAGTGCCCCACCTCACCTACGTCGGGGACGCCACGATCGGCGAGCACAGCAATATCGGCGCATCGTCGGTTTTCGTGAATTACGACGGCGTACACAAGCACCGCACCGTCGTCGGATCTCACGTGCGCACGGGCTCGGACAACACGTTCGTCGCTCCGGTGCAGGTCGGCGACGGTGCATACACCGGTGCGGGCACGGTGCTGCGCGAGGACGTCCCTCCGGGGGCGCTCGCGGTGTCGGCCGGGTCACAGCGCACCATCGAAGGATGGGTCGCACGCAAGCGGCCCGACACCCCGGCCGCGGAGGCCGCCGCGAGGGCGACCGAACCGGCCGACAACGTCCACGGAGGCACAACAAGGTGAGCGCGATGTCGGCCACACCCAAGAAGAACCTCATGCTCTTCTCGGGACGGGCTCATCCCGAGCTGGCCGAGCAGGTAGCGAAGCACCTCGACGTCACGATCACCCCGCAGTCGGCCTACTCGTTCGCGAACGGCGAGATCTTCGTGCGGTTCGAGGAGTCGGTACGCGGCTGCGACGCGTTCGTGCTGCAGTCCCACTCGGCGCCGATCAACGACCAGATCATGGAGCACCTGATCATGGTCGACGCTCTGAAGCGGGCTTCGGCGAAGCGGATCACGGTGGTCATGCCGTTCTGGGGTTACGCGCGCCAGGACAAGAAGCACCGCGGCCGCGAGCCGATCTCGGCGCGGCTCATCGCCGACTTGTTCACGGTGGCGGGCGCCGACCGGATCATGACGGTCGACCTGCACACCGCCCAGATCCAGGGCTTCTTCGACGGCCCGGTCGACCACCTCTTCGCGCTCCCGCTGCTCGCGGAGCACATCAAGCGCACCTATGGCGAGGACGAGATGGCGGTCGTCTCCCCCGACTCCGGACGCGTGCGCCTCGCCGAGCGCTGGGCCGAGACGCTCGGCGGCACGCCGCTGGCGTTCATCCACAAGACCCGCGACCCGCGCAAACCCAACGAGGCGGTGGCCAACCGCGTGGTCGGTGAGGTCGAGGGCCGGCTCTGCGTCGTGATCGACGACATGATCGACACCGGTGGCACGGTCGCGAAGACCGTCGAGGTTCTGCTCAAGGAGGGCGCGAAGGACGTGGTGGTGGCGGCCACCCACGGCGTGCTCTCCGGCCCGGCCACCGAGCGGCTCGCCAACTGCGGCGCCCGCGAGGTGATCTTCACAGACACCCTGCCGATCCCGGACGAGAAGCGGTTCCCGACGATGACCGTGCTGTCGATCGCCCCGCTGCTGGCCCGCGCGATCCACGAGGTGTTCGACGACGGTTCGGTCACGAGCCTCTTCGACGGCAACGCCTGACCCAGCCGCCCGCGAGCCGGGGAAACCCTCTCCGCACAGCCACCACCGCCGGTCCGTCGCGACTCGATTCGCGCCGGCCCGCGTTCCGCAGGTCGTGCAGCACGACGAGGGTCACCGGACCTCCTCACGGGGTCGGGGAAGTACGAGCCCGTAGTTGCCGCGGTGGTACAGCAGGGGACGCCGGGAGTGGTCGGCGGCGAGCTCGAGCACGCGGCCCACGACGATCGTGTGGTCCCCACCGTCGTGCTCGCTGTGGAGCCTGCAGTGCACCCACGCGCACGCCCCCTCCAAGATCGGCGCGCCGGAGCGCCCTGGGCGCCACCGCACACCGGTGAAGTTGTCCACACCGGACCGGGCGAAACCGGCGCTGTGGTGCTCCTGGTCGGCAGCCAGGATGTTCACGCAGAACGTTTCGGCATCGCGGATCCGGGGCCACGTCGACGACGTACGCGACGGCGCGAAACTCACCAGCGGCGGATCCAGCGACAGTGACGTGAAGGACTGGCAGGTGAACCCCATCGGGCCCGACGGGCCGTTCGCGGTCACCACGACCACGCCGGAGGCGAAATGCCCGAGTACGTCCCGCATCACGGCCCCGTCGACCACCGGGTCCGTGGCATCCACGGTGTCTGCGCTCCCCACCGTGGCGCTCATCCGAGGTCCGGCCGCGCGGGGTTGCGCTCCCCGGCCTCGACGGCAACCGCGAGCCGGTTCTCCGCGGGAGGTAGCGGGCAGGTCGCGTATGCGGTGAACGCGCACGGCAGGTTGAGGGTCCGGTTGAAGTCGATCCGCACTGTGCCGTGATCATCCGCGCCCCGGATTTGCAGCACGCGGCCACCGCCGTAGGTGCTCTCCCCCGACGTGGCGTCCCGGAAATGCAGCACCAGCCCTTCGGCCTTTCCCTGCAACGCGACGAGCTCGTGCTCGCTGCCGTCCACGGCGAAGCGCACCACCCCGACGGCGGTCGGGAAGTGCTGCAAGCCGTCGACAACGGCGCCGACGGTGATCCGCCGCGGCTGCTCGTAGGCCTCGAACGTGCCCTCGACGACCCACCGCGCGTCGACGGGGAAGGCGGGAACACCCACGAACTCCGCCAAGGTGGTGGCCTCGGGATCACGCACACGCAACGCGTAGGAGTCGGTGCGGCGCGCAACCTCCACCGTGCGCGGTCCGACCTCGACGAGCACGCCGGGCAGGCCGTCGATCGGCTCGAGCCGCACCGTCGACGTCACCGGAGCGCCACCGACCACCAGCCCGGCGGCCTCGGCGGCGGCCACCTCGACGCCGCCGTCGCCGGAGGCGCGCCAGCCGGGCAGCCCGTCGAACGTCCGGGGTTCGGCATCGAGCCAGTGCAGGGCGGTGAGGCTGAGCCACCCGTGCGGGGCGCGCAGGTCCTCCTCACGCTCGGCATGCCAGCTCGCCCACTCGTCCCGCAGGTGCTGATCGCTCGGTCGGGAATCGGTGATGCTCATGCGCTCTCCTTGTTTCCGGATGTGCGTGTCGGAGGGAGGTCATCGGGTCGGATCACCGCAGCCAGCCGAACCGACCCGGCGTCGTCAGCCGGCGGGCCGGCGCGGCAGGCCGGGAGGGTTGATCTGGGACGTCGGGACCGCTTCCGCGGCGAGATTCCAGCGGTCGAGGACCTCCTTGTACTTCCCGTCCGTGATCACCTCGTTGAGGGCGGCGCTCAGCGCACCGACGAACTGGTTGTTCTTCT
The DNA here is from genome assembly GCF_039526725.1 of Pseudonocardia aurantiaca. Lineage (NCBI taxonomy): Bacteria > Bacillati > Actinomycetota > Actinomycetes > Pseudonocardiales > Pseudonocardiaceae > Pseudonocardia > Pseudonocardia aurantiaca. Next base: position 462,705 of record NZ_BAAAJG010000002.1, on the reverse strand, counting down.
TCGTCATCGCAGCGATGTCGGCCTGCACGTCCCCGCCTCCGTTGACGGTGCCGACGATCGTCGTCTTCCCGCCGGTCGCGACGTGGTAGGACGCTGTGGGGTTCGGCCCGAGGTAGAGATCGAGCCGGCCGGACTCCAACGCGAGGTAGAAGTCACCCTGGTTCTGGTAGTACTGGATGTTCACCGGCGGCAAGCCGGCCGCACGGTTCTGCTCGTCCCAGCGCACCAGGATCTGCTCCTGGTTGGTGCCGGGCCCCACTCCGATGGTCAGCCCGGCGACGTCCGAAGGCTTCTCGATCTTCTGCACCTTGCCACCGACCCGGCCCTCGAACGCGACGGTGTCGACCCGGTACGTCGCGAAGTCGTACTTGTCCTTGCGCTCCTCGGTCACCGTGATGTTCGAGAATCCGACGTCGTACTGTCCCGACTCGACCGCGAGGAAGAGGTTCTCCCACGACGTGGGCTGCAGTTCGAGCCGCAGTCCCAGCACGTCGGCCACCAACTGCGCGATGTCCGGTTCGACGCCGATCACGGTGGTGTCGTCGTCGGCGCGGAACGACAGCGGCGGGTTCCCGCTTCCGGTCGTGCCGACCACGAGCGTGCCGCGGTCGCGGATCGACTGCGGCACCTGCGCGGCGATCTCCTCCACCTTCTCGGCGCGCACCCGGTTCTGTTCAGGACTCGTGTTGACCTTGGCACCTGCCGCGGACGCCGGTGCCGGGCCGGCCGCCTGGTCGGGGTCGGGGCCCGCACATGCGATGGTGGCCAGCACCGGCAATGCGAGCAGAACGGCGGCCAGCCGTAGGCGTCTCAGGGACCTCGACACGGTTGTTCCTCCAGATACGCACGCGGCGGAAGCCGGCGTGATGATGACCCGGCCGTGGTTCCGCGGCCGGGAGCGTGTTCAGTGCAGGACCTTGCTCAGGAAGGCACGGGTGCGCTCCTCGCGCGGGGCGTCGAGCACCTGCGACGGCGGGCCCTGCTCGACGATCCGGCCGCCGTCGAGGAAGACGACGGTGTCGGCGGCCTCCCGGGCGAAGCCGATCTCGTGGGTGACGACGACCATGGTGGTGCCGCTGCGGGCGAGGTCGCGCATCACGTCGAGGACCTCGCCGACGAGCTCGGGATCGAGCGCGGACGTCGGTTCGTCGAACAGCACGAGCTTGGGGCGCAGCGCGAGCGCGCGGGCGATCGCGACGCGCTGCTGCTGTCCCCCCGACAACCGCCGCGGGTACTCCCCCGCCTTGTCCCTCAGCCCGACCCGTCCCAGCAACTCTTCGGCCTCCCCCACCACCTCGGCCCGGGGCCGGCCCTGCGCGGAGATCGGCGCCTCGACGACGTTCTCCAGCACGGTGAGGTGGCCGAAGAGGTTGAAACTCTGGAAGACGAACCCGATGTGGGTGCGCTGGCGCAGAATGTGGCGCTCCGAGAGCTCGTGCAGGCGGTTTCCCACTCGCCGGTAGCCCATCAGCTCCCCGTCGACCTGCACGAACCCGCGGTCGACCTTCTCCAGGTGGTTGATCGCCCGCAGCAGGGTCGACTTGCCGGACCCGGACGGCCCGAGCAGGACGGTCACCTCCCCCGCGCGCACGGTCAGGTCGATGCCGCGAAGCACCTCGAGCGCGCCGAAGCTCTTGTGCACCCCGCGCAGATCGACCATCGGAGGGGCAGCCGTGACGCCGGCCGGGGCCGTCATGCCGGCACCCGCTTGCGCAGGAGCGCGAACCCGGTGCGCACCGACGCCCGGAACCGCTGGATGGGCGTCGGCGGCACGGTCCGCAGCGCTCCACGGGCGTAGTGACGCTCGATGTAGAACTGCCCGATCGACATCACCGTGGTGAGCACCAGGTACCAGATGGCCGCCACGAGCAGGAGCGGGATGACCCGTCCGTTGCGGGTGTAGATCACCTGAACCTGGTAGAAGAGCTCCGACAGCGCCATGATGTAGACCACTGACGTGCCCTTGACCAGCCCGATCAGCTCGTTACCCGCGGTCGGCAGGATCGTGCGCATCGCCTGCGGAAGCTGGATCCGGCGGAACTGACGCAGCTTCGGGATCCCCAGTGCCGCGGCCGCCTCGAGCTGCCCCTGGTCCACCGAGAGAAACCCTGAGCGCACCACCTCGGCGGCGTAGGCGGCCTGGTGCAGCGCGAGTCCCAGTACCGCGGCCGTCACCGGGCTGACGAGGTCCATCGTGCCCACGGAGAAGAAGCCGGGACCGAACGGGATGCCGAAGCTGATCGCGCGGTAGAGCAGCGCGAGGTTGTACCAGAACAGCAACTGCAGGATCAGCGGCACCGACCGGAAGATCCAGATGTAGGTCCAGCTGACGGAGCGCAGCAGGGGGTTCGGCGAGAGCCGCATGACCGCGAGAACCGTGCCGAGGACGAAACCGATGACGATCCCGAGCACCGTCAGCTGCAGGGTCAGCACGACCGCCCGCAGGATCGACGGGGCGAAGAGGAACTGCCCGACCGTGGGCCAGTCCCACGCCGGGTTGGTGACGAGCGCGTTGATCGCCATCGCGAGCAGCACCGCGACGACCACGGTCGCCGCCCACCGCCACGGGTGCCGGGACGGAACGACGACGAGCCGTTCACCGGCGTCCTCGGTGGCGGCCGGTGGGCTGTTCGCGGTCACTGCCGCGGTATCGGGAGCTGCGCTCATCGAGAGCTCACTTCCTTCTCGAAGGGGTGCTTGCCGATCTCCTCGGCCGGCAACTCCGGGTCGTAGAGCGGCGTGTAGCCAGTGGCCAGGTAGAGGCCCTTGGCCTCCGGCTGGCGCGGTCCAGTGGTCAGGTAGATCCGGCGGTATCCGCGCGCGGTGATCTCCCGCTCGAGCTCGGTGAGCACCCGGCGGGCCAGACCCCGGCGGCGGTGCGCGGAGTGCGTCCAGATGCGCTTGAGCTCTGCGGTGTGGTCGTCGAAGCGGCGAAAAGCGCCCCCTGCCACCGGGTCGCCGTCGGTGAGCAGGAGGATCAGCCCGCCGTCCGGGGCGCCGAACTCCTCAGGTCGACGACGCATCTCTTCGCCGATGTCGCCGAGCGAATGCCCGTAGCGGGTCGTGTACTCGTGGTCCAGCTCGGTGAGCATCGGCACCACCAGCGGGTCGGTGTAGGCGACCTGGCGAACCTCGAGCGCGGGAGAACTCATCGCAATCCCTCGCTGCGCTCGGTCAGCGCTTCGCGGAGACGCCGTGACACTGATTCGCTCGCAAGCTCGCTCATCGCCCGGCCGCCGCCGCGGGCGCGCGGTCGATCACACCGGTCGCGAGGTCCGCGAGCACCCGTCCCAGCGCTGGGGCGAACGCGAGCCCGTAACCCGAGAACCCCGCTCCCACGACCAGAGGACCCGCCGTATCCAGCAGGAACCTCCCGTCGGAGGTCGACGTGCGGGTACAACCGATCGGTGTGGGCAGCCTGTGGTCGAGCCCCGGGAGGAAGGCGGTCACGTACTCCTGCAGCCTGCGCAGCTGCACAGGCTCCGGCGCGAACGCGTGCCGATGCGGGTGGGTCTGCGTCCCCACGCCGTGGAACCCGAGCTTCACGCGTCCGTCCGCAGTGGACGTGCCGTGGACGCTGCTGGGCCAGCCGTGCTCCGGACCGGTGTGGTGGACGAACGTCGGCCATGCGACGTGGTGAGGGGAGAACGGGGCGACCCCGCCTTGCAGCGGGAACGTCGCGGGCTGCTCCTGTGTCACCCGGAGCCTGGGCAGCTCGACGAGCCCGTCGAGCAGATCCGCGGTGCGCGCTCCCACCGCCACCACCGCCCGGCAGGCGCGGACTGGGCCGCGTGGTGTCTCTACCTCGACGAGATCGTCTCCGCGCACAGCGATCGCCGTCGCCGGCGTGGAACGGTGGACCACGGCCCCGTGCGCCACGGCGGCCGCGGTCAGAGCGGCGACGGCGTGATCGGCGTGAAGACGGCCGGACCGGTCCGGCTGGTGCAGCACCGGGCCGCTGAACACCATCCCCGGCCACCTGTGCGACGCCTCGTCGGCATCGAGCCACTCATGGGCGATGCCGTGCTCGCCGAGGGATCCGGCGAGCGCGCTCGTTCGGCGCGGATCACCGTGGTCGACGCCCCCGGTGATCTGCAACAGCGCTGCGCCCGTCTGGGCCTCCACCTCGCGCCACAGCGGCAGAGCTTCCATGGCGAGGCGCACGTACGGCGCCGCCGAGTAGGACGGCCGGTAGAGCTCCGCCGATCCGTACGGGAAACCGCGCGCACGCCCGGCCTCGAACTGCTCGAGCTGTACCACCTCGCGGCCCCGGCCGGCGAGCTGCCATGCAGCCGCCGCACCGACCACGCCGCCACCGATGACCACGACGTCGACGACTCCGGCGCGCGCGGACCGCGACGGGCGGCGCGCCGCCGGGATGTGCGGGAACGTTGGCATGACTGTCCTCCTACGACACGGACAGCAGGAACCCCCGGCACGGGGCGAATCCACTGTGGACAAAAGACGGCTCCGGCACCGCCGGAATCACCGTCCTACAGAGACCTGACCGAGGCGCGTCAGAGCCCACCCGTACGCGTCAGCGCACGGGAAGCGGGGTGGCCAGAAGGCCGAGATGGGTCAGCGACAAAGAGCGGCCTGCGTGCGGCACAGATCGACGTGCCGACGCTTCGACCAGGTGGACGTCAACCACGTCGACGACCGCGTGGCCGCCGGCCGGGCGTGCGATCGACGCACGATGTCTCCCATCGATCCTGGCGTTAGCACCCGGCGCCGTGAGGCACATGGTTGCTGCGGCTTCGACGAGCCAGATCTCTCGGCCGCTCTGGATGGACGACATCGAATGTAGGCGACCACCCGATGGATCTGTCAATGATGTGACGAACACACGGTGTATCGGGCGCGTCACGACCTGCGGCCCGTGGCCGGATCCGACGGGCCTCGGGTGAGTGGGGCGACGGCAGGGCATGCTCGCCGGTCCAATTGAGTGTTGATCGTTCGGTTTCGAGTATCTATGGTCAGCGCTGCGGCGGACGACGCCGCGGCGAGCCCCGCGCGGAACCGGTGCTCACATCGTGAACGGTGGAGGCTGACGTGCGCTGGTTCTACCGCAGCACCGGCAGCTGTCGCAGGCTGCACGTCGACCTGCTGCGCATCGCCAGCGCCTGCTGTCGCGTCTGACGCTGCGGGCCTCCACCCCGCTGCCGGAACGACCTGCCGACGTCCGGCACCCCCGGTGTGTACAGCGCCGTCGCACCGCGCCGAGCTGCTCCCCCTGATCCTCGCTCCGGCGTGCCCGTCGAGGTCTGCTCGCCCCAGCACGTGATCCCCTGCGCACCACGCCTGGCCTCCATGAAGGACATCCCGATGAGTTCGACCCCCCGTCCCGCCGTACCGCCACGGCGGCTGCCGGCCGCCGTGCTCGCCACCGTCGTGGCCCTGACCGTGGCCGCCTGTGGCTCCGGGAGCACCTCGGCGCCACCGGACGCCGATGCGGGGCCGCCGCAAGCCGGCGGCACGCTCACCTTCGCGGTGGGCAGCGACCAGGGGTGCCTGGATCCGCAGCAGGTCGGCAGCAACGACTCGATCTACTCCCTGCGCCAGATCGTCGACTCGCTCACCGACCAGAACCCCGACACCGGCGAGATCGTGCCCTGGCTCGCCACCGGCTGGCAGACCAACGCCGACGCCACCGCCTACACCTTCGACCTGCGGCCCGGCGTCACCTTCAGCGACGGCACCCCGCTGGACGCCACCGCCGTCAAGGCCAACTTCGACAAGGTGCCCCAGCTCGGCGCCCGCGGCACCCTCCCGAAGAGCTACCTGGCGAACTACCAGGGCACCACCGTCGAGAACCCGACCAGGTTCACGGTGACCTTCAGCGCGCCGAACGTGCAGTTCCTGCAGGGCAGCTCCACCCACAGCCTCGGCATCCTCTCCCCCGCCACCGTGGCCAAGACCGACGACGAACGCTGCGCCGCCGTGATCGGGTCAGGCCCCTTCGTCGTCCAGAGCTACACCCTCAACCAGTCAACCGTCCTCACCAAGCGCACCGGATACAACTGGGGCTCGGCGCTGTCGACGCACACCGGCGAGGCATACCTGGACGGGATCGAGTTCCGCGTGGTCCCCGAGTCGGGTGTGCGAACCGGAAGCCTGCAGTCCGGTGAGGTCGACGCCATCGGCAGCATCGGGCAACAGGACGAAGCCCCACTGACCGCCGCGGGCATCCAGCTACCCGCCCGGGCCAACCCCGGCATCCCCTTCGGGATCAGCTTCAACCTGAGCAAGCCGATCGTCTCCGACCCCGCCGTGCGTCAGGCGATCTCGCTGGCGATCAACCGGCCCGAGCTCGTCAGCGCCGTGTACACGTCCGAGACCAAACCGGCCACCAGCGTGCTCGCCTCCAGCACACCCTCCTACCAGGACCAATCCGCGCTGCTGGGCTTCGACCCCGCCAAGGCCGCCACCATCCTCGACACCGACGGCTGGACCCCCGGCCCCGACGGCATCCGCACCAAAGCCGGCCAACCGCTGACGATCCCGCTCACCTGGTTCGCCAACGCCGGCACCAACCGGCCCGCGCTGGAACTCATCCAGCAGCAGCTCAAGACGGTCGGCATCGACCTTCAGCTCACCGAACGCCCGATCACCGACGCCACGCCCATCCAGCAGAGCGGGAACTTCGTCGCGACCTGGGGCAACCTCACCCGCGCCGACCCCGACATCCTGCGCTCCCAATACGCAACGACCGGCAACAACTTCTACCGCCTCGCACCCGGCCCACTCGACCAGCTCCTCGCCGCCCAAGCCGCCGAAGCCGACCCCGCGAAACGCACCGGCCTGGTCGCCCAAGCCCAGCAGGCGCACCTGCAGAACTACTACACCGTGCCGGTCGTCGAACTCACCACCGTGCTGGGCATCGCCGCAAACGTCCACGACGTCCGTTTCGACGCCTCCTCACGCATCCAGCTCTACGACACCTGGAAGACCCCGTAACCCATCGCCCGTCGGCGTGAGGCGCGACCCGTTGATTGCCGGAGCCGGGCTCTATAGCGTCGATCTCGATTCCGATCGGGTGCACGACCGGCATCCAGGAGGGGGATCACGTGGACGCAGCACCGGAGCGTCGTCGCGTCCCGCTCGTCCGACGGCACCACATCGACCTGTGCCGTACGAGCACGGCGATCTGTTCCCGCTGATCAGTAGCCCACCAGCCCCAGCCGCGCGTCATCGACGTCGCGGTCCCGTTTCCGTCGGCACCTGATCCCCGGAGGCACCCGTGGCATCCGAACCCCTGCACCTGGCCGTCGCGCTCGATGGCGCGGGCTGGCATCCTGCCGCCTGGCGCGAGCCCGGCTCCCGCCCCCGAGAACTGCTGACTCCCCGGTACTGGACCGAGCTGGCCCGCACCGCCGAAGCCGGGCTGCTGGACCTCGTGACGATCGAGGACAGTCTCGGGCTGCAGTCGCACAGCCCCTTTCAACCCGACGACCGCGTCGACGAAGTCCGCGGCCGGCTCGACGCGCTGCTCATCGCATCCTTCCTCGCGCCGCTGACCAGCCGGGTCGGGCTCGTCCCGACCGTCACCACCACCCATACCGAGCCGTTCCACGTCTCCAAGGCGGTGGCCACGCTCGACCACAACTCGCACGGCCGCGCGGGCTGGCAGGTGAAGGTCTCGGGCCGGGCCGAGGAGGCCGCGCACGTCGGCAGGCGGGAGATCACCCGCGCCTCGGCCGAGGAGCTCACCTCGGCGCGGCTGCCCTCGGCGCTCGCCGCGCTCTTCGACGAGGCGGCCGACGTCGTCCAGGTGGTCCGGCGGCTGTGGGACAGCTGGGAGGACGACGCCGAGATCCGCGACGTCGTCACACGCCGGTTCATCGACCGCGCGAAGGTCCACCACGTCGACTTCGAGGGCCGGTTCTTCAGCGTCCGGGGACCGTCGATCACCCCGCGGCCCCCGCAGGGCCAGCCGGTGGTGGCCGCGCTCGCGCACCGGCGGGAACCGTACGAGCTCGCCGCCCGGGGCGCCGACCTCGTCTTCGTCACCCCCACAGAGCAGCGGGACGCGGCCGCCCTGCTCGCCGACGTGGAGCAGGCCGCCGCGGACGTCGGGCGCACCGGTGAGCCCCTGCATGTCTACGCCGACCTCGTGGTCGTGCTCGACACCGCAACCGAGCCCGGCGCGGCACGCCTGCGTCGGCTCGACGACATTGCCGGCGTGCCGTACACGTCCGACACGACGGTGTTCACCGGTTCCGCCGCGGAGCTAGCCGACCTCGTCGCCGCATGGCAGGCCATCGGGTACCGCGGGGTACGGCTGCGGCCCGCGGTGCTGCCCGAGGACCTCGACCGGATCGTCGCCGACGTCGTCCCCGAGCTGCAGCGCCGAGGCCTGTTCCGCACGGCGTACGAGGCCACGTCGCTACGCGGCCTGCTCGGTCTACCGACCCCCGTTCCCAACCGCTACGCCGTCGGCGCAACCGGCCTGAAAGGACGATCACGATGAACGCACCGCGTAAGCAGATCATCCTCGGCGCCTACCTGGGCGGCGTGAACCACCACACCGCGTGGTGGCACCCCGAGGCCGGGAGCCAGATCGATTTCTCCACGTTCGAGCACACCGCGCGCACAGCCGAACGGGGCAAGTTCGACTTCTTCTTCCTCGCCGAGGGCCTCGCCCTGCGTGAGCGGGCGGGGCAGGTCTTCGACCAGGACATCGTCGGCCGCCCCGACACGCTGCCGGTGCTGGCTTCGCTCGCCGCGGTCACCACTCATCTCGGACTCGCCGGCACGATCAACGCCACCTTCAACGAGCCCTACGAGCTGGCCCGGCAGTTCGCGACCCTCGACCATCTCTCCGGCGGCCGCACCGCGTGGAACGTCGTCACCTCGTTCGACGCCTTCACGGGCCAGAACTTCCGCCGCGGTGGCTTCCTCGACCGCTCGAAGCGCTACGAGCGGGCCGCCGAGATGATCGACGCGCTGCGCACCCTCTGGGACTCGTGGGACGACGACGACCTGGTCGTGGACCAGGCCACGGGGCGCTACCTGGGCCGCGCCGACGCCGGCTCGTTCAGCGTGCGCGGCGGCCAGTTCGACATCCACGGACGGTTCACCGTGCCCCGCAGCCCGCAGGGGCGGCCGGTGATCCTGCAGGCCGGGGTGTCGCCCGAGGGTCGCGACTTCGCCGCACGCAGCGCTGACGCGATCTTCTCCCCCTACGGCAAGCTCCCGGCGGCCGCCGAGTTCTACCGGGACGTCAAGGCCCGCGCCGCACGGGCGGGCCGCAACCCGGACGATCTCAAGATCCTCCCGTCGGCGAGCTTCGTGCTCGGCGACACAGAGGCCGAGGCGCAGGAGCGCTACCAGGAGGTGCGCGGGCAGCAGATCACCGGGCAGACGGCCCAGATCCTGCTCGAGCAGGTCTGGAACCGCGACCTGTCCGGCTACGACCCCGACGGCCCACTGCCCGACGTCGACCCCGATCCCGACGCACCGCCGATCATCCAGGGCCGCGCCTTCGTCCACCAGGACCGTTTCGCCACCGTGGCGCGATGGCGCGAGATCGCCGAGGCGAAGAAGCTCAGCCTTCGCGAGCTCGTGATCGACCAGTTCGAACGCGGCCCCTTCGTCGGTACGCCGGCCCAGGTCGCCGAGAAGATCGACGACTTCGTGCAGAACGACGGCTCCGACGGGCTCATCATCGGATCCCACCTGGTGCCGTGGGGGCTCGACGAGTTCGTCGACCAGGTCGTGCCCCTGCTGCAGGAGCGCGGTTCGCTGCGCGCCGACTACACCGGCAGCACGCTGCGCGACAACCTCGGCCTCCCGCCGCTGCCTCGGCGTTGCGAGCGGCGCACGGAGGGCGCCGGGGCTGTGGTCTGACGTCGGTCGCAGAGCGCACGGGGACGGGCGGCGGTGGACCCACGGGCCCGCCGGGTCACCGTTCAGAAGCGGTGGATGTCTCGCTGGAGCTCGTGGCCGACCGCAACCGCATCGTCTCGATCGCGGCGTTCGGGCGGGCCGGCACCGGGATCACGCTCATCGGCGGGGCGCCGGGCGCCGACCCCGGCACCGAGATCCGCCGCAACGCCTGGCGCCGGCTCCTCCCGGCGGCGGCAGCGGGCACGTTGCGGGTCGTCGTGGCCCGGACCTACCCGCTCACCGACGCCGCGGCCGCGGTCCGCCTCCGTCGCGTCGCGTCGCGGAAGGGCACGCAGGCGGAAAGGTCGTGCTCCTGACCTGAACAGCGGGTAGGCGATCAGACGTCCAGAGGCGGCAGCGCGAGGTGCTCCCGCAGCGTGGTGCCCGTGTACTCGGTGCGGTAGACGCCCCGTTCCTGCAGCGCCGGCACCAGCTTCTCGACGATGTCCTCGAGCGAGGACGGGATCAGGTGCGGGAGGAGGTTGAACCCGTCCACGGCGCGGGTGCGGACGTAGTGCGCCCATTCGTCGGCGATCTGCGCCGGTGTGCCGACGAAGGGCGGGTGCCCCGGAGCCACCTCCAGCGCGAGCTCGCGCATCGACAGGTTCCGCTGCTCGGCGAGCTCCCGCCACCGCGCGATGGTCGCCAGCTTGCCGTTCCGCTGGTCGATACGGAGCGTTCCCCTGGAGGGGTCGAGCTCGGCCTCGCTCGGCTCGATGTCGGGCAGCGGCCCGTCCGGGTCGTAGGCAGAGAGGTCCGTTCCCCAGTACTGCTCGAAGAACGCGACAGCACGCGGCCCCGACATCTGCTCGCTCCGCACCCACCGCGCCCGCTCCTGCGCCTCGGCCGGGGTGTCACCGAGCACGACGCCCGCGCCGGGAAGGATCCGCAGCGAATCCGGGGATCGGCCGTAGCGGGCCAGCCGGGCGCGCACATCCTGGGCGTAGGCGAGGGCCTTGTCGTACTCGGTGTTGGCCGAGAACACCACGTCGGCGTGCCGGGCGGCGAGGTCGCGGCCGCCGTCGGAGTCACCGGCCTGGAACAGCACCGGACGGCCCTGCCTGCTCGCCGGCAGCGTTGCGGTCGCGCGGAGTTCGACGAGGTCGGTGTGTCGCTCGACCGGGGTGATCGACCCGGGCCGCGCCCAGCTCTTGGCGTCACCTGCCGCGGCGACGACCCCGTCGATCCCGCCGTCCCACGATCCCCAGAGAGCCTTCGCCGCCTCGACGAACTGGCCGGCGCGCTCGTAGCGCCGCTCGTGCTCCAGCCAACCGCCGTGGCGGAAGTTGGCGCCGGTCCACGCGTTGTCGGTGGTGACGATGTTCCAGCCGGCCCGGCCGTCCGACAGCAGGTCCAGGCTCGCGAGGCGCCGGGCGAGGTCGGCCGGGAAGTTGTAGGTGGTGTTCTGGGTGGCGACGAGGCCGATCCGCTCGGTGACCGCGGCGAGCGCGGACAGCTGGGTGATGGCGTCGGGACGCCCGGCGACGTCGAGGTCGTACGCCCGGCCGCGGTTCTCCCGGACCCGCAGCCCCTCACCCAGGAAGAAGGCGTCGAACAGGCCCCGTTCCAGCAACTGCACGACACCGACGAACGTCTCGATCGCCATGTGCGGCGCCGATGAGGGGTCGGCCCAGATCAGCTGGGGCCCGACACCGGTCTGGAAGACGCCGAGATGTACCTGGGCGTTCGGGTCGTACTCGGTGCTGGACGGGCGCTCCGTGGTCACTCTGCTCACCTCAGGCGTTCGTGGTCGCCGGGGCGGCGAACCGGTTGACAGGACGGGGCAGCCCCAACGTCGAGCGCAGCGTGTCGCCCGCCCGCGGCCCGCGATGCAGGCCAGCAGCGGCGAGAGCAGGCAGCACGTGCTCGGCGAGCACCGGCAGGTCGACGGCGAGCACGGCCGGGTGCAGCCGCACGCCGTCGACGGCATCGGCGAGACGTCGCAGGAGCTCGACCAGTGCCGCGGGCGAGCCGACGTGCCGCACGCGCCCCGCGGCCGGCCACGGCGTTGCCTCGGCCAGCCGGGCGAGGCGCGAGGTCGCGGGCTCGGCGGCGTCGAGCACCACCTCCACCTCGGCGAACACCATGCCCGCCCCGGCCGCACGGGCGCGCGTCGCCGCTGCCGCGACAGCTGCGGCGTCGGACCCGCTCACGAGCACGATGTCGGCCCGGTCGGCGACGTCCAGCTCGTCGACGGCCAGCACGACGACCTGTCCCTGCGGGGGCCTGGGCGTGATCAGGGGCCCCGTGATCGTGAAGGCCGCGCCGGCGAAGTCGACGTGGTGGACCTTGTCCGGGTCGAGGTAGCGGCCCGTCGCCACGTCCTTGACGACCGCGTCGTCCTCCCACGAGTCCCACAGCGCACGCGCGGCGTCGATGACGTCGGTGATCTCGCGCCGGAGCGCGTCGGCCCCGAGCGGTTGAGCACCGATCGTCGCCAGCTCGGCGGCACTGTTGGCCGCACCGACGACCCAGGCCGCCCGGCCCTTACTGGCGTGGTCGAGGCCGGCGAGCTGGGTGGCGAGGTGGAACGGCTCGGTGCTCGTGACGTGCAGTGTCGGGGCCAGCCCGATGCGGTCGGTGAGCGTGGAGACGAACGCGGCCCGCGTGCCCGCCTCCAATCGGCCGGCCGCTTCGAGACCGCTGCTGGGCGGGACCGGCGAGTCGGCGAAGGTGACGAGGGTGAAGCCGGCGCCCTCGGCGGTGGCCACGACCTCGCGTACGGCCCGCCCGCCGAGCACCGCGGCCGGTGGACGCCCGGAGAACCGCCAGGCTGCGGGATGGGCGCCGTCGCCGTCGGCGTCGAGCGCGAGGAACAGGCCGGCACGATCACTCATGGAACTCATCTCCGGTGGGATCTCGAGCGGTCAGACGGCGGCGGGCACACCGGCGCGCGCCGGAAGCTCCAGGCCGAGGTTCTCGCGGAAGGTGGAGCCGCTGTAGTCGTCGGCGACGATCTTCCGCTTGCGCAGCTCGTGCAGCAGGCCGTTGACGACGAAGTCGTGCTGGCGCGGATCGGCCAGGCCGCCGAGGGTCAGCACGTCCAGGACACCGGCACGGAAACGCTCCTCGACCGCGTCGGCGAGCTGCTCGGGCGTGCCCGCGACGGTCCAGTGGCCGGTGTCCTGGGCAGCGATGATCAGCTCGCGCAGGGTGTAGCCCTTGCGCGCGTAGCCGGAGAAGATCTCGACCCGGCCCCGGCGCCGGTTCACCGAGGAGACCTCGGGGAGCAGGCTCTCCGGCACCGTCGAGTCCAGCGCCACCTCGGACAGGTCGACTCCCCCACCGAGCATGTCCGCCACCTGGGCCCGGCCACGTTCGAAGTCGATCGACTCCTGCTTCTCCCGGACCAGCCGGCGCGCTTCCTCCTCGGTGGCGCCGTAGGTGGCGTGGAACGAACTGAAGATCAGCGGCAGCCCGTCGGCGCGCCCGAGGCCCGCGGCCTGGCTCCGGATCCTCCGGGTGAAGTCGAGCGCGATGTCCAGTGTCGGCAGGGAGGTGAAGACGATCTCGGCGAAACGCGCACCGAGCGCCATGCCTGCCTCGGACTGCCCCGCCTGGATCTGCACCGGACGGCCTTGCGGAAGCGGCGGGATGTTCAGCGGCCCGGCCACGGTGAAGAACCGGCCGGCGTGGTTGATCGGGTGCACCTTGCTCGGGTCGAGCACGGCGTTGCCGTTCGCACCGAGGGACAGCGCGCCGGGCTCCCAGCTGTCCCACAGCGCGTTGACCACCTCGAGCGTCTCCGCTGCTCGCGCGTAGCGGTCCTCGGGGCTGGGCAGGTCGTCCGCGCCGTAGTTCTCCTCACCGATCGAGGAGGTCACGAGGTTCCACGCGGCCCGGCCGTTGCTCACATGGTCGAGGGTCCCGAACAGCCGGGCCAGGTTGAACGGGTGGTGGAACGTGGTCGAGACCGTGGCGATCAGGCCCACGTGCGACGTCACCTGGCTCAGCGCCGCGACGAAGATCAGCGGCTCCTGGGAGCCGATCGCACCCTGGGCGTTGAAGGTCAGCAGGTCGGCGGTGAACAACGCATCGATCCGGGCCGCCTCAGCCAGCTTCGCCACCTTCACGGCGGTGTCGAGCGTCGACCGTGTCGGGTCGATCGCCAGGTCGTAGGTGCCGGGCGACCCCCCTGCCCCGGTCACGGTCTTCAGCGTCCTGGGCCGCTTCGTGCTCACTGTCGTTCATCCTTCGCTCGTCGGCTGATCCGGACGTGGCCCTTGGCGAACAAGGGCCGAACGAACGATCAGCGACAGAGCGCGGTCTGCGTGCGGCAGAGATCGACATGCCGTCGCTTCGACCAGAGGGGCATCAGGGCCCCTGTTCTGCCGTGCGTTGTCCGCACGATGTCTCCCCACGATCCTGGCGTCAGCATGCTGCGCCTCAAGGACGCGTCGTTGCTGTGGCTTCGACGGCCGCTCGTCACCGTCATCGAGAAACGTACGTCGCGAACCGCCCGGCTTGTCAAGAACGATGTCGATCGCCGGTGGGCGCGATGACCAGCCTCACAATCGGGCCGCATCAGCCCGACGCCGCTGTCGGTGGCGATCACGCTTCGCCGCGCTGATCCGTGGGCACGATCGTCAGGATCGACACGCCTGGCAAACCGCCCGGGTGCAGGAGATACGCCCGGGCCGCGCCGCCGGCCCATCGCAACGCGGGAGCCTCGAAAGCTCCGACCCCGCGGCACTCCCACACCGGGTTCAGCCCCGGTGCCTCGGCCCGTAGCAGATCCCCGATCTCGAGGATGCGAGCGTCACCGGCGTGGAGATTGGTCGCCATCCGGAGTTGCCGGGCGACTTGCTGCACCAGCGGTCCCGCGTCGGGAAGCGGCCCGGGGGTGCGCGGGTGGGCTGCGAGCAGCCAGACCACGTTGCGCCGCATCGGATCGAGCGCCTCCGGCTCGTTCCACGCCGCCGCCCATGTCCGGTTCACCGCGACCAGGTCGAGCCGGTGGTCGAGCAGCGCTGCCGGGCCCGCGGTCCAGCTCTCCACGAGCGGGCCCAGCTCGGCCCGCAGGATGTCGTGTGTAGGCAACGGCGCCGGCGGAGCGGTGAGGGTACGCAGGTGATCACGCGCATGACGGTCGAGCCGCAGGACACGGCCGACTGCGTCCAGCACCTGGTGTGAAGCGGTCACGCGGCCCTGTTCGAGCCACGTGTACCAGGACAGACCCACGCCTGCGAGGGTTGCCACCTCCTCCCGGCGCAGGCCCGGCGTTCGTCGTCGGCCGTGGTCGGGCAGGCCGACATCGGCAGGCCGGATCAGCTGCCGATAGGCCCGCAGGCACGCACCGAGCTCGCGGCGCCGCGCCTTGTAGCCTGTCACTTCGACTACCCCCATCCCCGCCCTCCTGGTTGCCCGCCCGCTCGTCGCACACGCTCGCAGCCATGCTCCGGCTCGGTCTCAACATCGCCGCAGGATTGCCCGCGGGCCACGCCCACAACGTCGTCGACGATCTCGTCGCTCGCACCCGAGCCGCCGCGGCCGCGGGGCTGCCCACGGCATGGCTGCCCCAGGGTTACGCCCACGACACCCTGACCAGCCTCGCCGCCATCGCTCGCGAGGTGCCGGGCATCGAGCTCGGCGCCTCGGTCGTGGTGGTCCAGCCCCGCCATCCGCGGGTGCTGGCCGCACAGGCCCAGACGGTGCAGGCGGCCTCGCACGGGCGGCTCACCCTCGGCCTGGGCGTCAGCCATCCCGGCCTGCTCGAGGTCTACGGCATTCCGTTCGCACAGCCGGTCGAGGCGTTGCGCGACCACCTCGACGTCCTGCTCCCGATCCTCGACGGCAAGGCCGTGCCCGGGGCCACCGGGGTCGGATCCGACGCCGCCTCGACGACCGTTCCTGGCGCGGTGCCGCGCGTGCCGGTTCTGCTCGGTGCGCTCGGCCCGAGGATGCTCCGGCTCGCGGGCGAGCGCACCGACGGGACGATCACGTTCCTCGCCGGGCCGCGCACGATCGGCGAGCACGTGGTCCCGTTGCTCGGCCGAGCGGCGGCAGCCGCGGGGAGGCCACGACCGCGGGTGGTGGCCGGGCTGCCGGTCGCCGTCACCTCGTCGCCGGACCGGGTGCGGGCACAGGTGGCGCGGGAGAACGAGGCCCTGGCGGCACTGCCGTCGTACCGCACCGCACTCGACCGGGACGGGTTCGACGACGCCGGCGCGATGGTCATCGCAGGCGACGAGGACCTCGTCGCCGCCGACCTGTCCCGCTACGCCGGCCTCGGTGTGACCGACGCGCTGATCAGCCTCGTCGGCGAGCCCGCGGAGAGGCAGCGGACCCTGCAGCTGCTCGGCCACCTCGCCGCCGATCACCGCACCGTCCCCTCCGGAGCGCCGCCCCCCTGAGCGGGATCCAGGCGGGGCGCCGTCCCGGACCGGTCGAGAAGGGACGCCACGAGCGCGACGAGCGCCAGCACCGCGGAGAGCAGGATCCCCACGGAGAAGCCGAGACGGTAGGTGGCGAGGTCCCCGGGTGCGGCGACGGCGACGAACACGCCGCCCGCGGCGGCCAGGCACAGCGTCGAGGCGATGCGCTGGGAGACCTGGAAGAAGCCGGCCGCGAGGCCGTTTGCCCCGGGCGGGGCGTGGGCGAGCGTGAGCGCCTGGTTCGGCGAGGTGATCAACCCCCCGGCGGCCCCGGTGAGCAGCTGCGACAGCACCACCGCGGCGAGCAGCGCTCCCGCGGGGAGCACCCCGACGAGCAGCAGCATGGCCGCCAGGGTCGCCACCAGCAGCCCGAGCATCCAGGTGACCGAACGCCGCCCGTACCGGCCGACCACACGCCAGCCCAGCGTGGAGCTGATCCCCATCGCGACGGCCGCGGGCAACGTGCACAGCCCGGCGACGAGCGGGCTGAGACCCAGACCTTCCTGGAGGAACAGCGTCACGACGAGCCCCAGCCCGAGGGCCGAGCCGAACCAGCACATCGCCACCACGGTGCCGAGCACGAACCCGCGCGACGCGAAGAGCGCCGGGAGCAGGATCGGCGTCCCGCCCTGGCGCGCGGTGCGCCGCTCCCACCCGACGAGCACCGCCCCGGCCAGCACCGCAGCGGCGAGCCAGCCGGCGACGACCACCGGTCCGGCGCCCCCGACGCCGATCACCGGCAGCAACACGCAGACGGTGACCAGCCCCAGGAGCGCGGTACCGACGACATCGAGGTGTGCCCGCCGCGGTGGCCTGTCGGAGTGCGGCAGGTACCGGGCCGCCAGCAGGCAGGTGACCAGCCCGAACGGGATGCTGAGTGCAACGGCGAGCCGCCAGCCGAGGGCCGGGCCGGCGAGCCCGAGCACCGCGCCACCGGCCACCGGGCCCGCGATCGCGGACAGCGAGCCCACAGCGGCGTAGGCACCGAGGGCACGGACGCGGGCCGCTCCCGTGAATGTGTCCTGGATCAGGCCGATGACCTGCGGGTTGGCCGTGCCTGCCCCGATGCCCTGCAGCAGCCGCGCGAGAACCAGCATCCACGGGTCGACGGCCAGGACCCCGATCACGCTCGCCACACCGAACAGGCCGAGGCCGGCGATCAGCAGGCCGCGCCGACCCCGGGCGTCGCCGAGCCTGCCGGCGGGTACCAGTGCGAGGCCGAACGTGAGCGAGTACCCGGCGAGGATCCACTGCACGTCGGCGCGGCCCGCCCCCAGCTCCGCGCGCAGCGCCGGGACCGCGACGTTGAGGACCGACTGGTCGAGGAGTGTCGCGAAGCCGGTGGCGAGGCAGATGGCCAGGACGATCTTCTGCCGGGCCCGCTCAGGGGAGCTGACCGGACCGGCCGGTGCGGAGTGAAACTCGCGGGTCGAGGTGTCGCGCATCGAACGGCTACGACTGCTCTGCCCACGCCGCGGCCAGCAGTTCGTAGGACCGCACCCGGTCGGCGTGTCCGTGCGTGATCGTCGTGATCAGCAGCTCGTCAGCAGCGGTGACGTCACGCAGCGCCCGCAGTCGCTCGACGACCGTGCTCGCCGATCCCACGAACTGGGTAGCCACCCGGTCGGCCACCAAATTGCGCTCGTCGTCGGTCCAGGTCAGCGCCGCGGCCTCGGCGGGGGTGGGGAACGGGATCGCTCCCACGCCGGTGCGGATGCTGCGCACCCACGGGGCGTAACCGGCCGCGAGCTCATGAGCCGTCTCGTCGTCGGGCCCGACCACCACATCGGCCGAGACCATCACGTGCGGGGCGGCCAGCCGGGCCGACGGCCGGAACGCGGCCCGGTACCCCGCCACGGCCTCGAGCACTGAGCTGGGGCTGACGTGATAGTTCGCGGCGAACGGCAGGCCTCGCGCACCGGCGACCTCGGCGCTCTCCCCACCGCTGCTGCCCAGAATCCATGGCTCGAAACCGGCGTCGGCGCCCGGGACAGCCTGCACGGGCACCCCCTCGGGGGTGCGGTAGCTGCCTTCGACGAGCGCCAGCACCTGCTCGACGACCTCCGGATACGGCGGCGTCCTCGCCTCGGGCTGACGGATCAGAGCGGCCTGCGCCCGGAACCGCGGCGAGGCGAGCAGGCCCGCGAAGGAGAACCGCGACGGAATGACCACCCCGCCGACCGTTCGCGTGCCGACGGCGACGCTCTCGACCGGAGCCGGGGCCGGGGGTGGGGTGCGCGGGCCACCCGAGCGGCCGAGACCCAGGTCGATCCGGCCCGGATACAGCGCGTCGAGGGTGCCGAACTCCTCGACCACCGAGAGGGGGGTGCGGTGGCCGGTCTGGACCGCTCCTGAACCGACCCTGATGCGGTGGGTCTCGCGCGCGACGGCGGAGATGAGCAGCGCAGGGACGGAGCCGGCCACCCCAGGGTTGAGGTGGTGCTCGGCGAGCCAGAATCGCCGGTAGCCCAGCCGCTCGGCATGCCGGGCGAGGTCGACGGTGTGCTGCAGCGCCTCCGCGACCGTCGAGCCGGAGGAGATCGGGGATAGATCGAGAACGGACAGGGGAGTGACCGGCACGGTCATCGGGGGAGCTCCAGGGTGTGAGGCACGGCCCGAGCGCCCTGCACGTCACTCACGGTGGGGCAGCCCGGGAAGGGACCGACGGGGAGATCCGGGTCAGCGACAGAACTCGTCGAACGCCAGACCGCGCCGCGAGGGCCAGAACCCCTCCAGGAAACATCCTGGTTCCATGAGCATCATCGTCGTCCGGGACGGCCGTGCAGACAAGTATGCCGCCGAACCGTGCCCGACTCCTGCCCTTGAATCAGCGGTAACGCCAAGCGAGCGGCGAGAGCGTGACAGCGACCTCCGCGACTCGCCGAGCCGTCTCGGTCCGCAGGTTCTTGCGTGTGGAGTCGATCCAGCCGTCGACGCGGTGAACGCCGATATCGCGGTACTCGACGGCCTGCAGCAGCATCTCCAGGGCGTCGGCGTCCTGGGCGCACTGCGCCTCGACTGATTCGCAGAGTTCGAGCTCGTCGACGGCAGCACGGATGACGTCGCGGGCGCGCTCGGGCATCTTCGCCGTCTGATCGGCGGTGATGTCACGCGGTTCTGGTTTGGCGAGATAGGGCCGCACGGTGTGCGGAAGGTCGCCGGTTCGGGTCTCCTGGGTGTCGTGCCAGAGCGCAAGGAAGGCAGCCCGCTCTGGGTTGGCACCCTCCTCGGCGGCGAGCATCGCGGCAACCTGCGCGACGCGCATGCTGTGCTCGGCAACCGATTCCGGATCACGGACACCCGCGTGCCACCAACCGGATCGCCGGATCCGCTTCAGCACACCCAGTTTGTACCCGAATGCCGCGATACCAACGGCGTCTTCATCCGGCACGCATCGCGGTCCGCCTGACCACGGACACCGGCGACTTCTTCATAAAGGCATCCCCACGTGTGTCGGGCAACACCGCACGTTGCACAAGCGACACCTGCCGGGGCGTGAGTGCACGCGAGATGCGGCCTACCTGCACGCGCATCTGGGGACGGGACACCCGCCGTCCCCGCTCGCCCGCACCCAGGGCCCGACTCGCGCGCACCCAGGGCCCGACTCGCGGGGTGCGTCTGGGGTTCAGCCCCGCTCGGGCGCCCGCCACCGGGCGGGGTGAACGGTTCGCGTATTCTTGTCGGCAGTTCCGCGGCGAGGGCGGGTGACCTTCTAGCCCGCCGTTATCGACGCAGCTCCGGCCCGACCGGTCTGCCTCGCCGCGCGCATCCGTTGCACCGCATGCTGATCGAGGAGAAGTACCGTGGCCGAGGCCCGTATCGACGCCGAGACCCGCACGGAGTTCGGCAAGGGCGCAGCCCGCCGCACCCGCCGTGCCGGCAAGATCCCCGCTGTGCTCTACGGGCACGGCACCGACCCGCAGCACCTCGCGCTCCCGTCGCTGGAGTTCGCCCGGGTCGTCCGTGATCAGGGCCGCAACGCGGTGCTGACCCTCAACATCGGGGGCAAGCCGCAGCTGGCGCTGACCAAGACCGTCGTCACGCACCCGATCCGCCCGTACATCGAGCACGTCGACCTGCTGGTGATCCGGCGTGGCGAGAAGGTGGCGGTGGAGGTGCAGGTCGTCGTCATCGGCGACGCCGCCCCCGGCACCATGATCACCCAGGAGCTCAACACTCTCGAGGTGGAGGCCGACGTCTCGAGCATCCCCGAGCAGATCGAGGTCTCGGTCGAGGGCCTCGAGATCGGCGCGCAGATCCACGCGTCGGACGTGCCGCTGCCCGAGGGCGCAGAGCTGAAGGCCGACCCCGAGCTCCTCGTCGTCAACGTCGTCGCCTCGCCGACCGAGGCCCAGATGGAGGCCACGGTCGACGCCGAGGGCGCGGGCGTCGTCGAGGAGCCCTCGTCGGCCCAGCCCGAGAGCTGAGCATGGCGCCGGGCCCCGCTCTGGTGGTCGGGCTCGGCAACCCGGGCCCCGAGTACGCCGAGACCCGGCACAACGTCGGATTCCGCGTCGTCGAACTGCTTGCGGCGCGGGCCGGCGGTGGCCGGTTCTCCCGGCACAAGTCCAATGCGGACGTCCTGGAGGGCCGGCTCTCCGGGCGCCGCGTGGTGCTCGCGAAGCCGCGCACCTACATGAACGTGTCGGGCGGCCCGGTAGCCGGGCTCGCCAAGTACTTCTCGGTGCCTGCCGAGGATCTCGTCGTCGTGCACGACGACCTGGACCTCGGCTTCGGCGTCGTCCGGCTCAAGCGCGGCGGCGGCGAGGGCGGCCACAACGGGCTGCGCTCGATCAGCTCGTCGCTGGGCACCAAGGACTACCTGCGGGTGCGGTTCGGCATCGGCCGCCCGCCCGGTCGCCAGGATCCCGCCGACTTCGTGCTCAAGCGCTTCTCCGCCGTGGAGAAGAAGGAGCTCGACCTGGCGGTGGACCTGGCCGCCGACGCCACGGAAGCGCTGCTGGAGCTGGGCCTCGAGCCGGCGCAGAACCGCTTCCACGCCCTCTCGGGCTGAGCGCACGCCACCGTCAGCGGGCGCGCAGCAGGTCTCCCGTCGCCGCCCGGCGCAGCTTCCCGGATGGCGTCTTCGGCAAGCTCCCCGGCCCCAGCACCACGACCTTCGCGGGGCGGACACCCACAGCCGACAGCACCCGGCCCGTCACTTCCTTGCGGATCAGTTGTTCGGCCTCGGCGTCGCCGGCCTTGCGCGACTCGACGGCCACAACGAACGACTCGCGGTGCCGCCCGCCGTCCTCGCCCGCGAACTGCCGGACGGCCACGGCGTTGCCCGCGCGCACGTCCTCGGCCGTGGCGGCGGCCCGCTCGATGTCGGTGGGGTAGATGTTGCGCCCGCCCATGATGATCACGTCCTTGCGGCGGCCGCAGACCACCACCTCGGTTCCGATGAGGTAGCCCTCGTCCCCGGTGTCGAGCCAGCCGTCGGCGTCCTGCGTGGCGACGGGCCCGTGCACCGTGAGGTAGCCGGGGGTCACCGAGTCGCCGCGCAACTGCAGCACCCCCACCTCGCGCTCACCGAGCGCGGTGCCGTCGTCGCCGACCACCCGCACCTCGATGCCCGGCAGCGGCGGGCCCAGCTTGGGGAAGCGCCGCACCGGCCCGTCGCCGGGAGGGGCCGCACTGCGGTGCGTCTCGAGCTGCTCGGCGTCGATCTCGTCCACCTCGAGCCCCGTGTCGATCGGCGCGAACGACACCCCGAGCACGGTCTCGGCCATCCCGTACGCGGCGAGCACCGACTCGGGACGTAGCCCGAAGCGCGCGCCCCCCGACGTGAACGCGGCGACCGCGTCGGGGTCGATCGGCTCGGCGCCGTTGAGGGCGATGCGCAGCGAGGAGAGGTCCATCGACCCGTCGTCGGCGCGGGCGAGCTGGCGGGCGAGCACGGCGTAGGCGAAGTTCGGCGCAGCCGTGACGGTTCCGCCGTATTTCGAGATCAGCTCGGCCCACAGCAGCGGGCGGGAGAGGAAGTCGAGGGGTGTGACGCTCACCAGCTCCAGACCGGTGGTCATCGGGACGGTCAGGAAGCCCACCATCCCCATGTCGTGGAACAGCGGCAGCCACGACACCATCACGTCGCGCTCCACCACGAGCTGCGACGCCGCCACCATGCCGGTGATGTTGGCGTGCAGGTTGCGGTGGGTGATCCGCACGGCCTTCGGCTCCGCGGTAGATCCGCTGGTGAGCTGCAGGAGCGCGGTGTCGTCCTCGGCGGCCACGCCCGCGTCCGGCTCGATCGAGGGTCCCTCCGCGGCGAGCTCGTCGAGCGTGCGGAACGGGACGTCGCGCTCGGTGAGCACGGGGGCCAGGGCGTCGAACGGCGCGCCGAGCAGCACGAGCCGCGCGTCGATCATCCGCAGCACCTCGAGGGTGTCCTCGGCCCATGCGGCGAGGTCGGTGCGCGCCGTGGGCTGGTGGAGCATGGTGACACTGCCCCCGGTGAGCCAGACGGCCTGCGCGGCAGGCGCGATCGAGGCCGGCTCGCCCGCCAGCACCCCGACCGCATTGCCCGGCTCGAGCCCCGGCACCTCAGCGGCGCCCGCCCGCAGTGCCGCTGCCATCCGCCGGGCTGTGGCGTGCACCTCGGGCCACGTGCGCCTAACCGGCACCTTCGGCTCGCCTGTGGTCATGCCTCGGGGGGAGTGGGCAGCGGAGTCCAGCAGCATCACCAGAAACCGCGACATACTGCGAGCCTACGGGCCGGACCGTGACGGGGCGCGCACCACAGCGATCCCGGCATCACCGTTAGCATCGCTTCGTGGCTCACCTGCCTTCCACCGCTCTCACCGCGGCCGTCACCGACGCCCTTCCGTCCGCGCGCGCGGACCTGGAGCGGCTGGTGCGCATCCCCAGTATCTGGGCTGATCCGGCGCACGCCGAGGACACCCACCGCAGCGCCGAGGCCGTCGCCGAGCTGGCGCGTGGGGCGGGCGCGGCGGACGTCCGGATCATCGCGGCGGACGGGGGCGCGCCCGCGGTCGTCGCACACTTCCCAGGGCCAGCGGGCAGCCCCACGGTGCTGCTCTACGCCCACCACGACGTGCAGCCCACCGGTGGCGACGACCAGTGGAGCAGCCCGCCGTTCGAGCCGACGGAGCGCGACGGCCGGCTCTACGGGCGCGGTGCGGCCGACGACAAGGCGGGCGTCATGACCCACCTCGCGGTGCTGCGCGCGTACGGCGGGCGCCCGCCGGTGGGGGTCACCCTGTTCATCGAGGGCGAGGAGGAGTCCGGCTCCCCCACGCTCCCGGCGCTGCTGCGTGAGCACCACGAGCTGCTCACCTGTGACGTCATCGTGATCGCCGACGCCGCCAACCCGGCCGTCGACGTCCCGGCGCTCACCACGAGCCTGCGCGGGCTCGTCGACGTCACCGTCGAGGTGGCGATGCTGGAGCAGCCCGTGCACTCCGGCGTGTACGGCGGCCCGGTCGGCGACGCCCTCACCGCGCTCTGCCATGCGCTCGCGGCCCTGCATGACGAGCGCGGCGAGGTGGCGGTCCCCGGGCTCGTGCACCGCAGCTCCGAGGCCCCCGACGTCGACGAGGCCACGTTCCGCTCCGACGTCCGGCTGCTGGACGGCGTCGAGCTGCTGGGCAGCGGCACGATTCCCGACCGCGTCTGGAACAAGCCGGCCGTCGCGGTGCTGGGCATCGACGCGCCGCGGGTGGTTGATGTGTCCAACGTGCTGCTGCCGAGGGCCCGCGCCGCGGTGAGCCTCCGGCTCGCGCCCGGCGACGACACCGCCAAGGCGCAGACTGCGCTCGCCAACCACCTGGAGGCCAACGTGCCGTGGGGTGCACAGGTGACCGTCACTCCGGGCACCGGCACCGCTGCGCCGTTCAGCCTGGAGAGCACCGGAAGCGTCTACGACGCGGCGCGCCGCTCGTTCGCCGAGGCGTACGGCAACCCGGTGGTCGAGACGGGTATCGGCGGCTCGATCCCGTTCATCGGGGAGTTCGCGCGCACGTTCCCCGGCGCCACCGTCCTCGTGACGGGCGTCGGCGACCCGGCGAGCCGCTGGCACGGCATCGACGAGAGCCTCGATCTGGCGATGTTCGGGAAGGCGGTGCTCGCCGAGGCGCTGCTGCTCGCGGAGCTCGCTTCGGACGCCACCTGACTGGTAGGGGACAACCCGGTACCCCCGGGGCACACTGACGCCGTGCGGATCATGCTGCTGGGCGCCGACGAGGTCCGGCCGATCGGCACCGGAAATGATCCACGGCCCGCATCTCTCGGCGGCCTGCGCCTGCGCGGATTGTTGGCCCGGCTCTCGCTCGACGCCGGGCGACCGGTCGCGGTGAACCAACTGGTCGACGACCTCTGGGGCGAAGCCCCGCCCGATGGGGCCCCCAACGCGCTGCAGGCCCTGGTGTCGAGGCTGCGCCGCGCGATCGGGGCGGATCTCGTCGACACCGCCGCCCGCGGTTACCGGCTCCGGGTACTCCAGGATGCAGTCGACGCGCACAAGTTCACGACACTGCTCGCCGAAGCGGACGCCGCGGGTGACGCGAACGCGCACGCCCTTCTCGGGCAGGCACTCACGCTGTGGCGCGGGCCGGCGCTCGCCGACGTGCTCGATCTGCCGTTCGCTAGGCCGGTGGCACACCGGCTGGCGGCCGTCGCCGAGATGCCTCGCGCCAAGGGGCTGGCGGTCCTTATGGAGGTGGCCAAGCCCTGACGACTCGCTCGGCCCGGCCCGCCACTCCCGTCGACGTGGCGACGGGCCGTCGTCGGTCAGGTCTTGCGCTGGTAAAGGGCCACCGCGAGCGGGGCGAAGATCGCCACGACCACAGCGGCTGCGATCAGCGCGGCCATCGCCGGGCGACCGACCCACCCGTGAGCAGCACTGTCACGCCGTCAGCGGCGAGCGCGCCGACTTGTCCCACACCTCGTTGCGGTGGCGCGGATCCGGGTGTCGGTCATCCCGTTCTCCGTCCTGAAAGGCACCCCCGGTGGAGTTCCTTCATTTCCGGCCTCTCTATGCCTTCTCTCCTGACCGAGGAGGTCTCGAACTGCCGCGCAAGCCGCCCCGGGGGCCACTCACTGGAGGAACGGTCATGAGATGGCGGTAGGTGACGGTGTCGGTCGGCTCGCCGACGGGCCGGCCGCCGACCTCGACCCAGGCGTGCGCGGCGAACGGCGGTGTGCGCACGCCTGTGCACCAGGTGGGCCAGACACCGCGGATCCGGCACACGAGCGCAGTCGCGAGGGAGCGCTGCAGGCAGAACCGGCCCGAGCAGAGGACGCTGACCGCGACGACATCCTGGCGGGCGGCGAGGGCCTGCTCCGGTGTGGCGGCAGCGGCTCCGCGCCTGAGCAGCTCGAGCACCCGCCGGATTCGCGCTGGCGGCATGCGGGCCAGCATCCGGGCGGTGCCGACGGCGAGGTGGACGGCGACGCGACGGCCCACGGGCGGCCGGTTTCCGCGGTGCAGCGCCTGGCTCACGCCGCCTCCTCGCTGGCGCTCGTCGGCCGCGTTCGCGGCACTGCTGTATGTGTCTGACGGTTCGCGCGCACGCTCGCTCACGTGACCACCAGTCCGGCCGCGCGGAGCCGCTCCAGCAGGTCCGCGACGTCGGCGGCGGCCCGCTCAGGGCCGACGGCGTAGACCTCGGTCAGGCGCTGGGCCGCGTCCTCATCGGCGAGCACGGCGTCGAGGATGAGCGCCCCCGACCGGTTCATCTGGAAGTAGCGGCCGGTGCGCTCGTCGAGGAGCACGCGCGCGTCCTCCGTGTCCACGGCGACGACCTCAGTGCGCAGACGCATGGTGCTCCTTCCGCAGGTAGGCGGGCGTCGGGTGGGCTTCGAGGTCGCGTAGCCACATCTCGTGGCCGAGCGTCTGCTCCAGCGGCTGCGCCGGCACGGTGGCGAGCTGAGGGCTGAGCAGCGCCCGCCGTAGCGAATCGGCGTCGGCCAGGCCGTACCGGACGAGCAGGGAGTCCTCGGCCAGCGCGGCGAGTGCCGGGCGCTGCAGCTTCAGGCCCGAGAACCACTCGTGGCCCGAGTGGTCCTTGGTGGTGCGGGTCAGCACCTCGTCGGGGACCAGGCCGCGCATAGCGCGGACCAGCAGCGGCTTGTACGCCCACGGCGAGGCGGTCGCCTCGGCGCGGACCGCGAGGCAGGCCTCGATCACCCTGTCGTCGCAGAACGGCGAGTCGGTGACCAGCCCGCGCATGGTCATCTGGCGGCCGAGCCGGCCGACGGTCTGTGCCTGGTGGATTCGCGCATGACGACCGCGGGCCGGGTCGAGCGGCTCGGCCTCGGTCCGACGCAGCAGGGCCGCGACCGCGGCGGCCGCGTCGCCACTTGCCCATGGGGGCAGCCTCGGCGACGTGCCCCACGGCTCCGGCCATTCTGTCGGCGGAGCGGTCAGCGAGTCGCTCGCCGCGGCCAGCCACCGACGGTACGGGGTGCGGTCCAGCAGCATCCGGGCGGTGGCGGCCGCCGGCCACCGGTGCCGCGCCCGGTAGCCCATCGCGTTCCGCAACGCCTCAGGCGGGGAACGGCGGAGCAGGTCGTGCACGTAGGAGGGTGGGGATTGCACCACGTGGTCGCCGCCGTGACCGCACAGCCGAAGGCGCACGCCGCGCGCCAGCAGTTCCTGGTCGATCGCGTCCTGCTGCGCGTCTTCCCGCACGCTCATCGTCGGTTCGTCCTCCGAGCGGCCGTCGCCGAGCGACCCGATCCCCGTGAAGAAGGCGGGCAGCTGGTCCGGCCCGTAGACCAGGCGTTCGCAGCCGGGCAGGTGGGCGGCGGCCCGGTCGGCCCATACCGCGTCCTCGTTGCCGGCCGCCGCCCACCGCAGCGTCACCATCACCAGGTTGGCGCCGGTCCGGGCGGCCAGGAAGCACAGCGAGGTGGAGTCCAGACCACCGGACAGATCCATGCCGAGCACCCCGCCGCCGCGGGCCCGCAGCTCCACCGCCTCGAGCAGCGCCTTGCGAAGCGCGTGCGCCCCCTCCTCCAGCGGCAGCTCCGGCTCCGGCGCCTGCCACCAGCGCCGCACGTGGGCCGCGCCGGTCGGGTCCACGGTCAGCACCGATCCACCGGCCAGCGCCTCGACGCCCTGCCACAGTGCGGTGTCCTCCATCGGGTGCGGCGGCTGCGGGTACGCCATCCGCATCGCCAGCTGGCCCTCGTCCAGCGGCGCGCCCGTGAGCCACGCCAACGTCCTGGCTCGGTCGGCGGCGACCGTCACGCCGTCCATCAGCGCATGGAAGACGCGGTGGGTGCCGGACATGCTGCCGCGCACGCGCACACGCCCGTCGAGGGAGGCGATCAGGTGAAGGGCCCCCGCCAGCTCCGGCTCTTCACCTCGCGCCGCCCACCGCGAGAGGTCCGCTTCGGTTGCCGAGAAGGTGCCGATCGCGGCCACCCGGTTCGCGTCCGAGGAGCCGACAGCAATCCCGTCGCCGGCCCAGCAGCCCATCAGCCAGGGACGGCCCGACGCATGCGCTATCGACCCGCACGCGAACGGCTGCACGCGGCGCGCGATCGCGAGCGCCTGCTCCGAGTCGGGCAGGACAAGGAACCAGCGCCCGCTGTCCACGGGAACTCCCCCCTCAGAGTTCGGCTACTGCGTACAGACCGGCGGCGAGCGCCGGCTCCCGGGTCGAGACGACCAGGAGCCGGCGCCCGCCGCACGAATTGGCCTGCGGAGCGCCTGGTTCAGGAACCGAGGTACCGCATGGCGGGGCGCCCCTCGGGGTAGACGTAGCCCGCCCCCATCGTCTGCTCCGCGAACCCGCCGACCTCGACGAGCGCGGGCGGCTCGTAGGTCTCCTTGACGACCGCGGCCGGCTCGTAGGTCTCCATGCTTTCCATCGGAACCCCTCCCCTAGGTGGACGATCAAAATATGTCTACTCCATACAGTATGTCAATAATGCCCGTTTATGATGCCGGGCCGTCACAGACAAGGGTGAGTAACGGGCCTTGTACTCCAGCCGCAGTTCGTTATGAAACCCCGGGTGCGTCGCTTGTAGCGACTGGAGCGGGCTCGGTATTCGTGGCGTCTGCGCCAACGCGACCACGCCCAGAGGAGTGCCCGACTGGGGGTCTGTATCAGGTGTGCCATGAGACGGCGGATCTCGCCGAGGGTGCACCCGATGAGGCCGCTGCCAGGGCTTTTGGGGCGATCGCGGCGGTAACCGAGAGATAGGTGTGGGCGAGCATCGCGAGGGTGATGTGGCGGTACCAGGCGTCGTAGCGGCGGACCTGGTACTGGTCGAGCCCGACCTCGCTCTTCGCGGTCTGGAAGCACTCCTCGATCGCCCAGCGGGTACCGGCGACATGGATGAGCTCGTCGTCGGAGGTGCCGGGCGGGCCGGCGCACAAGTAGTAGGCCAGCTCCGGTTGTTTCCCGGCGTCGAGCTGGTCGGGAGACAGGATCTGGCGACGGACCAGCAGCCAGCGACCCCAACCCGGCGGGGTGTGCTCACCGACGGACACGGAGGCGACGGCCCAGTCGAACAACCGCGGCCCCTTCGCTCCCTCCGCGCAGCTGAGACGCTTCCAGGCCTGGTCGGGTGCCGCCGCGGCGGCGGAGTCAGCGCGGCTGGATCCGGCGCGGCTGGATCCGGCACCAGCGGGGATCGTCTGGCTGGGGATTGTCTGGCTGGGCGGCACGGCCACGACATAGCCGACCCGGCGACGTTCGCACCAGATCCGGAACTTGCGGTTCTGCCCGTAGGCCTCGTCCGCGGCCACCCACGACGCCGGCACCCCGGCGTCCAAGGCACGACCCAACATCTCCTCGCCGAGCACGGCTTGGGTGGAAAACCCGATCTCGTCCGGCACCGCGGCTTCCCGGCAGCGGTCGCGGTCACCGATCCAGGTCTTGGGCAGGTACAGCTCCCGGTCGATCAACGTCCGGCCCTTCGACGTGGCGTAGGCCAAAAACACCCCGAGCTGGCAGTTCTCGATCCGCCCAAAGGTGCCGGAGTACTGCCGCTGCACCCCGGCGGACTTGACGCCCTTCTTCAAGAACCCAGTCTCATCCACGATCAGGACCCCGCCAGGCTCACCGAGGTGCTCGACGACGTAACCGCGCACGTCATCCCGGACCCCGTCGGCATCCCAACTCGCCGCGTTCAGCAGCCGCTGCATCCCATCCGGCGTCGCATCCCCGGCCACCTCGGCCAGCGTCCAGCCGTTCTTGCCGGCCAACGGGGCCAGCAGCCCGCGCACATACGCCCGCGCCCGCCGCCGCGGCTCCGCCCGAAAGAACCGCCCCGCAACCCGCGCGAACAGCCCGTCCAACCCACCCGCCCAGGCCTCGAGATCCGCGTCCCCCAGCACAAGATCGAGAGACTAAACCATCAAGATCACGAACTGCGGCTGAAGTGTTAGCCCGAGTGGCCCCGAGGGGATCGCGATTTCACGCCCTCGGACGTCGTCGGGCCTGCACCTCCTCGCGAAGGCGCCAGGCGTCGGCGACCGGTCCAAGGTGCCCGAGCTTGTCGGGATTGATCACCGTGCGAATCGTCTGGATCCGTCCGTCGAGGATGTCGAGGGCCATGATGGCGAGGACCTTGCCGTCCCGGTCCTGGAGGATCGCGCCCGGCTGGTCGTTCACCTCCCGCGGTTCCACCAGGACGATCCCGCGCAGCAACGGGGCGAACGCGCCGATCAGCCGGGCCACGTTCTCGGACCCGACCACCGGCTTGGCCAGGGCAGGACCCTTGTCCCCGCCGTCCGTGACCGTCAGCACGTCGGCCGCGAGCAGCTCCTTGAGCCCGTCGAGGTCGCCCTCCCGGAAGGCGTCGAAGAACCGGGCGGCGAGCTCCTCCCGCTCCCGGCGGTTGGCCTCGAACCGTGGCCGACCTTCTTCCATGTGTCGGCGTGACCGCACCGCGAGCTGACGGCACGCCGCCTCCGAGCGCTCCACGGCCGTCGCGATCTCCGGGAAGCCGAACCCGAACACCTCTCTCAGCACGAAGATCGCCCGCTCCAGCGGGCTCAGGCGCTCCAGCAGGAGCAGCGCCGCCATCGACACCGAGTCCGCCAGCTCCGCCGACCGCTCCGGGTCCTCGTACGGGTCGGTCAACAGCGGCTCGGGGAACCACGGCCCGACGTACTTCTCCCGCCTGACGCGGGCCGACCGCAGCACGTCGATCGAGATCCGCGTGACCACGGCCGACAGGAAGGACTTGACCGACGCGGGCTTGGTCGCGGACGACTCGTAGCGCAGCCAGGTCTCCTGGACGGCGTCCTCCGCCTCGGTCACGCTGCCTAGGATCCGGTAGGCGATCGCGAACAGCAGCGGTCGCTGCTCGGTGAACTCCTCGGTGCGGGTCAAGTCGTCAGCCTGCCACCGATTGCGCGTCCCGACGGGTCGCCCGGTCGGCGTGCGGCCAGCGGATCGCCCCGGGCATACGCCGTTCGACGCCGACCGCGGACACCACTCCCCGGACCTGGAACCACTTCGCCAGAACGGCAGCCCGGCCGGTCCATGCCCGTCCCTCCGCCACGTCGTTGCGGGTGGTCGGCTGCAGCACGGCGTGGCGGCGCCCCAGACTGACGGCGCGTGCCGTGAATCCGAGGTCGAGTGCGGCGCTGGTGTCCTGGCTACCCATGCAGCCGTCGTCGGGCAGACGCCCGAGCGCTTCGGCGCGCAGCAGGTCGGCCGCGTGCGCTGCGGAGGGGAACGCGAACTGGCACGACATGCTGTGCCGGTCGCCGCCCGGGCCGGGTGCGTGCCCGGCATCGCCCACGGCCAGCACGGCCGGATGGGAGACCGACCGCAGAGCGGTGTCGGTGAGTACCGCGCCCTGGAGGTCGACGGCGATCCCGGCCTCACGCGCCAGCGGCGGCGCGGCGAACCCGCCGCACCAGACGGTCAGCTCGGACGGCACCTCGTCGCCGTCGTCCAGCAGCAGCCGGTCTGGCTCCACAGCCTGCACCCGTGTCCCGCCGAGAGTCTCCACGCCCAGCCGACCCAGCGTGCTGCGCACGTGCTCGCCCGCCCGCGGGGTGAACCACCCGCCGACGTCGCCCGCCGTCACCAGCCGCACCCGCACGTCCGGGCGGCTCTCGGCCAGCTCGGCGACCGTCTCCAGGCCCGTGAACCCACCGCCGACGACGGCGACCTCCGCACCCTCCCGCAACGCGGCGAACGCGGGGCGCATCCGGTGCGCGGACTCCAGGTCTCCTACGGCGTGGACGTGCTCGCCGCCCGGGACCGGCGCGCGTTCGGTGGTGCTCCCCGTGGCGATGACGACCCGGTCGAACGAGACGTCGCGCACGCCGTCGGGCCCGGAGACCCTGGCCCGCCCGGCGTCGGGATCAAGGTCCGTGACATACCCCTCGACGAAGGTGACCCCCGTACCCAGCATGTCGCGCAGGCTCGGAGCAGGGACCTGCCGCCCGATGGCGACGTGATGCAGGCGGAGCCGGTTGACGAAACCCGGCCGCGGGTTCACCACGGTCACGTCCACGCGCCCACCGGACCGGCCGGCCAGCCGGACGGCGGCCGTGGCACCGGCGTACCCGGCGCCGACGACCAGGACCCGCATCCTGCTCTTCGGTGATGTGGTCTTCGATGCGCTCATACCCACGGGACGAGGTGGTGCTCCCGGCTGTGACATCACCTGCCGACGATGTGACGGACTCAGCGGTCGGCCTCGCCTTGCTTAGGCGGGCCACGACCAGCAGGGCTTGCCCGCCGGTATCGAGGCGTCGCCACCGGGCGCGGCTCCGGCCCGTGCGGATTGCCCGCGCGGCCTGAAGCGGAGCAAGATCACCGGCTGCAACGTCACGTCGATCAGCGCCTCCGGCGAGTAGACCGTCTTGATGATGCCGCGCCAGGCCAGGGTGGCCCCGTGGCGCAGCGTCGACGGGATCGCCGTGACCCGGGGAGCGGCGCCTGCCTGCGGGGGTGTGGCGGCCCGGCGGGTGGTGGTCGCGGTGCTCACGCCGCCTCCTCTCCGGCAGCGCCGGCGCCTGCTTCGGCGGGCGCGGCGGGACGACCCGTCAGCGTCAGGAACACGTCGTCGAGGCTGGGCAGGCGCAACCCCCGCTCGGCGACGGCGAGTCCGGCTTCGTCGAGGGCGCCGCCCACGCGGTGCAGCAGGCCGGTGTCGGCACCGGGGACGATGAGCTCGCCTGCGGGGTCGACGATCGGCTCGAGGCCCGGCGCCAGCCACGCGACGAGCGCAGCGACCACGGCGATGTCGCCGCGGTGCATCGGCCGGACATGCAGCCGCCGGCCGCCCACCTCGGTCTTGAGGGTGGCGGGGGTGCCGGCGGCGATCACCCGCCCCCGGTCCAGCACGACGAGGTCGTCGGCCAGCTGGTCGGCCTCCTCCAGGTACTGCGTGGTCAGCAGTACGGTCACGCCTTCAGCAGCGAGCGTCCGGACGCTGTCCCAGACCTCGTTGCGGTGGCGCGGGTCGAGGCCGGTGGTCGGCTCGTCGAGGAACAGCGCCTCCGGGCGGCCGATCAGGCTGACGGCGAGGTCGAGCCTGCGACGCATGCCGCCCGAGTACGTCCGCACGCGCCGACCAGCCGCCTCGACCAGCCCGAACCGCTCGATCAGCTCGGCCGCCCTGGCTCGCGCGGCGCGCCGCGGCATGTCGAGCAGGCGCGCGACCAGCACCAGGTTGTCGACGCCCGACAGCGCCTCGTCGACTGCCGCGTACTGCCCGGTCAGGCCGATCCGGCGACGAACGGCGGGCGCGGCGGAGACGACGTCGTGCCCGAGGACGCTCGCCCGGCCGGTGTCGGGACGCAGCAGCGTCGCAAGCACCCGGACCGTGGTGGTCTTACCGGACCCGTTGGGCCCGAGGAGCCCGAGCACGGTGCCGCGCCGGGCGGTGAGATCGACGCCGGCGAGGGCCCGCGTCTCCTTGAAGTTCTTGACCAGGCCCTCGACCTGGATGACGGATTCCATGCCGTCGACCCTGCGGGGCGATGCGCGGACCGGCCCTCCGCCGCCCATCGAACGACGGGGGCCGGTCGCGTCTGTGCGGTACTCCCCATGGGTCCCCCAACCCGACCCGCACGAGAACGACGCTAGCCCAAGCGACGGCCGGGGGGATCGGTCGAAAGGTTGATCCCGCGGGACACCAGACCTCCGATTGACCGCGCAGCCACATTCCGGGCGGCAGATGTCCTGGACGTGGCTTTCCTGGCGTTGGCGTCACCGCGGGCGCAGGCCATCGCGGACCACCGCGAACACCCGCTCGCGCAGGCCGGGATCCGGGTCGGCGCGGACCGTTGCGAGGAGCCCCTTCAGCAGCGCGACCAAGTCGGTCACCGTCAGCTCCGCGCGCACCGCTCCGGCCGCCTGGGCTCGGCTGATCAGCACACCGAGCGCCTCGTGCAGCTCGCCCACCGCGTCGGCCATCCCGTCCGTCCCCACCCCGTCGAGGGCGTCGGGCAGGTCACGCTTTGCGCTCACCTCGTCGGCCACCCGGGCGAGGAAACCGTCGAAGGCCGCGCCAGGGTCGGACGCGTCGGCGCGCTCGCGCGCGTCGGCCGCGAGGTCCTGCACGCGGGCCAGCGAGACGGCCTCGAAGAGCGCTTCTTTGGTCGGGAAGTGCCGGTAGACGGTGCCCGGGCCCACGCCGGCAGCGCTGGCGATGTCGTCGAGCGGCACCGCGAACCCGTGCTCGGCGAACGCCTCGCGCGCCGCCGCGAGCACCTTGTCCCGGTTGCGGCGTGCGTCCGCGCGCAGCGGGCGGTCAGGCACGGCGACCGGGTTTGCTAAACGGGGCGTGCGTTCCGTATCGTTGAAGCGGGGTCACCGTTCCGATTCTATGGAGGAGACGCGCATGAACGCAGAACCCAGCAGGAACCCTCGCGAGGTCGTCGAGCAGGTCCGCCGGATGGTGGCCGGCGAGGGCGTCCGGTTCGCCGACCTCTTCGCGCCCGACGGCGTGCTGCGCTACCCGTTCGCCCCACCCGGGATGCCCCGGGAACTGGCCGGTCGAGAGGAGATCGCCGCCTATCACGGCGCCGCGGCCGGCCAGCGCGACATGTTCGCGATCGAGGGGGTCGACGTCGTCGTCCGCGATACCGACGACCCGGAGGTCGTGGTGGCGGAGATCGAGCACCACGGCCGCTCCCAAGCCACGGGCGGCCCGTACCGGTTCCGCGCGCTCGGCGTGATCCGCGTGCGCGACGGCCAGATCGTGTCCTACGACGACTACATGGACCCGATCGCGATGGCCGCGCTGCTGGGCCGCACCCCGGACCTGGTCGCCGCGCTGTCGGCCGCCTGACCACCTGGCATGACGAGGCGGCCGGTGCCCCCCACGCACCGGCCGCCCGCGTCCCGCAGACCGTGGCTCAGAGGTGGCGGACGTCCTGCCACAGCTGCGCCCATGGTCGGTTGCGGCCCTCCAGCAGGAAGATCGGGGTGCCCTGCGCCAGGTTGTTGACGCGCACGTCGTTGTCCAGCGCTCCTACCTGCCTGACGCTGTCGAACGCCGGGGCGACGTCGGTCGGGTCCCCGATGAAGACCACCGCCCCGGAGTCCTCCGGCGGCACCCCGAACCACCCAGCCCCACGCGAGTAGCTGTAGGAACGCAGCTCCGACGCGAAGTACTGCACGGCGGAGTAGGACCAGTAGTCGCCGGAGACGACCACCGCGTCCCGCGCGACGTGCGGCGGTAGTGCCCGGTACGCGGCATGCACGTCCTCCACCATCTGCGGCCAGCCGATCTCGTCGAGCTGGAAGTTGCCGATCATCAGCGGCTTGTCAGCGTGCGCGGACACCGGCTGGATCGGCAGCACGTTCCCCAGGCCGAGCAGGAGCACCGTCACCGCGTACACCGGCCACGTCGGCACCCACCGCCACCAGACCGCCGGCCGGTACTGCTCGACGCCGGCCGCACCCGCCGCCCACAACATCGGCAGCAGCCCCGCGAGGTAGTACGGGCGGCCACCGACCAGCATGAACAGCACGGCAACACCCAGCGCGGTGACCCCGAGGAACCGCAGGTCGGGCGCCCGGAGGAGCCGTACGATCCCGTACACCCCGAGCACAGAGCCGACCAGCAGCCCGGCTGCGAAAAACCCGAGCGGCAGGAACCCGAGCATCCCGCCCGCGTACACACTCTCGGCCGCGATGATCCGGCCCATCTCCAGCTGCGGCCAGCCGTTCTGCGCCTGCCACACCAGCGTCGGGACCGTGGTGAGCACGGCGATCGCCCCACCGAGCCAGAGCATCGGCCTCCGCAGCATCTCGCGCGGCCCACAAACCAGCACGGCGATGATCGCGATCACCCAGAAGCCCACGATCAGGAACTTCACCTGCAGCGCCAGTGCCGTGACGATCCCGGCCGCGAGCAGCAGCCCGTCCGAGCGGGTGCGGACCCAGCGCACCAGGAGCCACGTCAGCGCGATCCACAGGGCTGGGTCGAGTGTGGACGTCGCCAGCAGGTGCCCGGTGGCCAGCATCCCCGGCGACACCGCGACGGCGCCCGCCGCGAGCAACTGGGCGCGCCGCCCGCCCCCGAACTCCCTGGCGAGCAGCGCCCCCAGCACCACCGCCGCGACGATCGCGAGCGTCGCCGGGATGCGCAGCACCGCTACCGAGCCCGGCGCGATCGTGTCCATCGCGAGCGCGATCAGCGGCAACAGCGGCGGCTGGTCCGCATAACCCCACGCCAGGTGGTTGCCCGCGGCGATGAAGTACAGCTCGTCGCCGAAGTACCCGTACTGCCCGCTCACGGCCGTCAGCAGCACGCCGACCGCCGCGGCCACCGCGATCACGGGCCCGCGTGCAAACGCCGGCACCGTGCCGACCGGCCCCCGTTCGGCCTCTGTGGTGGTCATCGCTCCCCCTTCGCAAGGGACCGCGCCGGCCCCGCGAAGAAGGCTAGGAACGCCGCGCGCTGCGCGGATCGATCGATCGACTGATCTGCCTCCACCGGTGGATGCGGACCGGGGTCAACCTCCCAAGGCCGCCAGTGCGCCGGCCAGCGCGTCCGGGCTCCGGCGGACCCAGGCGCTCATCTCGACGTGCGCGAAAGGCAGCCCGGCCCGATCGGCGGCCGCCGCCTGGACGTTGGTCGTGCCCTCGAGGCCGTGGCACCGCCGCGCCCACGCCCGGCAGACGCTCAGGCCGGATTCCTCCAGCCGGTCAGCGACGGCTCGCACCACGGGCTCCGGGTCGGCGGGCCCACTGGAGATCACGACGTCGTCGTCGAGCTCGTCGCGTTCCCCGAATCCGTGCAGTTGCAGCTGCGGCAGTCGCAGCCGGACGCTCAAATCCACCGCGAGCGCGTGGAAGAGCGAATCCTCCTGGTGCGCCACGTCGGCCCGCTCCCCCGCAGCCCTGCGGTGCGCCCCGGCCTGCAGGTAGATCGCGTCCGGGAGGGCACCGAGCACAGCCAGCCCGACGTTCTCGGTGCCGTAGTCGGAGTTGGGATGCGGGACCTCGACGATGAGCCGGGCCAGACGTTCCAGCGGCAGCGCGACGAGTCCCCACGACCGCTCCGACGCCGGGTCGCTCTGCGCCACGAGGTACCGGTGCCCCGCCTTGTCCGGCACGACGGCCACGGCGAAGCCTGCCCGATCCAGCTCACGACGCGCGTCGGCGCCCGCGTCGCCGGCCGCTTCGGGTCCGGCCGCCGCCATGGCGGCCACCGCGCCGACCACGGCGTGGCGCTCCTCGCGTTCCGGTGCGCGGTACGGCCCGCCCGGCGTGAGCTGCCGGGTGAACTCACGCACCTGCTCCTCCAACGCGACCGGAGTCGCACTACGCGTCGCCATCACAGCCAGCACTGTGACCGCGACGACCAACGCGAGCACTGCCACCGCGGCGCGCATCACAACCGCTTCGCCACCCGGAACGCCCGCGCGTAGCGCCCGTCGCCGTCGAGTAGCGAGACCCCGCCGAGGTCGCCGAGCGCTGGTCCCTCGGCCCTGATCCGGCTGGAGACGAACCGGTGCTGCCCGGCGTCGTCGAGCCCCAGGTAGATCGCCGAGTGGTCGTTGCGCCCGTCGGGTGCCTGATCGAGATCGAAGAACAGCAGGTCACCGGGCTGCAGGGTACGCAGGTCTGAGGGCTCTCCGGCCTCGGAGGTCACGACGGGAACGCCTGGTCCGAGTTCGGCCATCGCCCACGCCCGCCGAGGCAGCTCCGGCCCGGCGACGTTCGTCGCCAGCAGCGGGTAGCCCGCCCGGTAGCCGTAGACCAGCCGCACGAAGCCCGAGCAGTCCACCGACCCGTAGCGCTCCGGCTCGGGATCCCGCACCTGGCCGTCCGCGAACGTCCACGGCACGCCGAGGTAGTCGGCGAAGTCCGAGTTCTCGCGGGGCAGCGCTCCCGGCGGGCCGGGAGGGCCGAACCCGGCGTCGCCGCGGACGCGCACACCGGCCGCGTCCCGGCCGTCCGGTGCCCCGTCGAAGTACTCGGTGGCAACCGCCAGCACGTCGGGCGCGGTGCTCGCGCGGTTCTCCTCGAGCCACTGCCAGAACCACGGCGCACGCTCCAGCCCGGACTGCCATGGCTGGGGCAGCAGCCGCACCCACACCCGGCTGACCACCTTCGCGGCGGTGAACTGCGGTTCGGCGAACGTGCGTTCCGGCCCCTCGAGGGTGGCGGTCCGGGCGCCGTCTGTGAGGGTCGCGACGACCATGCCCCCTGCGTCCACCACAACCGTGCGCGCCGGCTCGTGCAGCCGGAAGAACTGCGCGTCGAGCGGACCCGGCGACGCTGCCGGCTGCGCCATCGGGCCTGTGACCGCCGCGGCGACGAGCGAGCCGGTGTGATCCCGGACCGCTCCGACGACGATTCCGGTCATCCCGACCGCGACGGCAGCCGCCCCCATCACAAGACGGCGGGTCGCCAGCCTCACCGCGCTGACACGGCCATGCACTCGATCACCAGCGCGTCGGGCCGCCAGGCGGCGGCGCGGCGGACGATGCCGATCTGCTCGACGATGTTGGCCAGCCCGAACTTGCGGTGGATCGGCTCCTCCGTACCGTCGGGGACGATGAACCGGGCGGCCGTGCCCGTGGTCTTCGCGACCGTGCGCAGCCCGCCGCCCCGCAACGCGCCTGCGCACAGCCGAGTGATCGAGCTCTTGCCGCGGATGCCGTTCACAATGATCCGCTCTGGGATCGCCATCAGGTGCCGGTGGTGGTTGCGCTGCTCCACGATCCCGGCAACGAGCATGAGCAGGCAGCCGACCATGTACGCGCCGAAGAGGAAGGTCATGACCCGGCCACCGCGTCCCGTACCGCGCGGGCGGCCGCAAGGCGGTTCGTCGCCGCGACAGCGGTGCCGATCTCATCGAGTCGCTGCGGGGCCAGCGGCGTCACCGGCTCTCCGTCCGCGAGCCGCTCGACGTGGCGGGCGAGCCTGCGCGCCGGCCGGACAACCGTCACGCCGACCCACGCGAGTGCCCCGACGCCGATGCTCGTGACGAGCCCGATCACGACGAGCGCGGTGCGCCGACCGGCGTCGGCTGTGAAGGCAGCGGCCGCGACGCTCTGGTCCTCCACGAGGACCCAGCCCAGGTCGGTCGGCGAGTCCACCCCACCCACCCGCTGCGCCGTGACGGCCCGCCCGTCCGCCGGCAACGAGATCACGTGGACGCCCTGCTGCGCACCGCGAGCGACGGTGACGAGCGCCGGGTCCTCCAGCTTGGCGAACGCCAGGTAGCCGGCGGTGTCGAGCACCGTGTCCAGATGCGGGTCGATCACCCTGGTCCGAACGCCCGGAGCGCGGACCACGTCGTTGAGCGCCCGCGGGTCGAACTCGCCGACCAACATGCTCGCGCCGTCCCACATCGGAGTCGAGGCCAGCACGATGGGCTCGCTGCCTCCGTCGTTGGCCTGCACCACACGGGACCCGCCGGGTGAAACCGTCGGGGGGTGCTGCGGGTGTCCCGCCGTGGCGATCGCCCGGCCGGAGCCATCGACGATCGACACGGCACGGAACAGCTCTTCCGCAGCGAGCGCCCTGGCCACGGTGGCGGCCGCGGCGGTCACCACCTGGCCGGTCGGGGGTCCAGCCGCGCGCTCCAGTGCGGTGAGCCCGCCGCGCAGGGCGGCGTGCAGCTCGTCGGCGCGTCCGGCGGCCGCCGCGCCCGCCTGTCGCGCGGTGGCAGCCGGGTCCTGGACCAGTCCGGCGCCGAGGATGGCGGCCGCGGCGGTAGCTCCCCAGCCCAGCAGGATGGCCCCGGCGACGATCGGCGCCACGGCCATCGCGAGCAGGCGGCCGGTGGTTGCCGAGCGGCTGCTCCCGGTGAACCGGCGCATTGCCGCGAGAATGCGAGCGGTCTCGGCGATCTGCCACCGCCGTGCGCGGTCGGGGTTATCGTCCGGGGTTTCCCGCGTCGACCGCTCCAGGATGTCGTCCATCGCGTCCCGGAGTTGCCGGACGGGCCGCACGACCCCCAACCACAGCAGGGTCTGGCAGACCGCGCCGACCAGCACGAGCGTCGCGGCGAGCGGGAGGTTCGCGCTCAGGCCCGCGACTCCGGCCAGCTCGACGGCAAGCAGCGCGAGGGGTCCTCCGCTGACGCCTGCGGGGAAGCGCGGCTGCGGGAACGGGGACTTCCGGTCCAGCGGGGTCATCAGCGGAGAGCCGGGCATGCTCAACGCGCATGTCCTTTCGACGGCGGCAAGGGGTGTGCCGGGGAGACGGGAGCGAAGCCGTCAGCAGCGCTCTGCCCAGGAGCACCGCGTGAGGCTGCATGTCCGTCGTCGCATTAGCCCAATATCGCAGTGTCTCTGAAACCAAACGGCTACATCTGTACGCCTATTCGGCGGACACGACAAGGCGACGTCACTCGGTCGTGTCGACCGTGTTTACGAACGAAAGCTGCTCCTCGGTCTCGTCCAAAGAGACTTTGGACAGGGCCGAACGCCGCGAATGAGCACGTCGCCTTCTTGCGACGAGTACTACGACTCGGCCAGCTCCGCAGCGGCTAGCCAGTCCAACTCCGCGGCCTCCCGCTCGGCCACCACGGCCTTCAGCTCACGGTCCAGCTCCATGAGCCGCGCCGGTTCGGTCGCGGCCTCCGCGAGCTGCTCGTGCAGCCGCTCCTCCTTCACCGCGAGCGTCTCCATCCGCCGTTCCAGGCGCGAGGCCTCCTTGCGCGCCGCGCGCTGCTCCGCCGCATTCGACGCGGGCTTCGGCTGTGCCGGCGCGGCGGTCGCGGTGAGGCCGTTGACCTGAGCGGACCCGCTCGCGCGTCGCTGCAGGTACTCCTCGATCCCGCCGGGAAGGTGGGTGATCCCGCCGTCGCCGAGCAGCGCGACAACCGTGTCACACGCCCGCTCGACGAGGTACCGGTCGTGGCTGACGACGACGAGCGTGCCCGGCCACCCGTCGAGCAGGTCCTCCAGCCGCGAGAGGGTGTCGACGTCGAGGTCGTTGGTGGGCTCGTCGAGCAGCAGGACGTTGGGCTCGGTCATCAGCAGGCGGGTGAGCTGCAGCCGGCGGCGCTCGCCGCCGGACAGGTCGCCGACGGGCGTCCACTGCCGGGACGCCGGAAAGCCCAGGCGTTCCAGCACCTGCGACGCCGACAGCTCCGTCTTCCCGAGCCGCACGTACTTCGAGACCTGCTCGACGGCCTCCAGCACCCGCAGGTCGCGCGGCAGGTCGATCAGCTCCTGGCTGAGCTGCGCGAGCTGGACCGTCCGCCCGCGGACGAGCCGGCCGCCGTCGAGCGGGCGCTCTCCGCTCAGCGTGCGCAGGAGCGTGGTCTTGCCGGAGCCGTTGACGCCGACGATGCCGATCCGGTCGCCCGGGCCGATCCGCCAGGTCACGCGGTCCAGCAGGGTGCGCGCCGCGACGACCGCCGTGGCGTCCTCCAGCTCCAGCACCGTGCGCCCGAGCCGGTTGGTGGCGAACCCGAGCAGCTCGACGCTGTTGCGCGGCGGCGGCACGTCCGCGATGAGTGCCTCGGCGGCCTCGATGCGGAACCGCGGCTTCGACGTCCGGGCCGGCGCCCCGCGGCGCAGCCAGGCGAGCTCCTTGCGGGCCAGGTTCTGCCGACGGGCCTCGGCGGCGTCGGACTGCCGGGCACGTTCGGCGCGCGCGTAGACCCAGTCGGCATAGCCGCCCAGGTAGCTCTCCACCCGCCCGTTCGCGACCTCCCAGGTGCGGGTGCAGACCGCGTCGAGGAACCAGCGGTCGTGCGTCACGACCACGACCCCGCACC
Source organism: Pseudonocardia aurantiaca (assembly GCF_039526725.1). NCBI lineage: Bacteria > Bacillati > Actinomycetota > Actinomycetes > Pseudonocardiales > Pseudonocardiaceae > Pseudonocardia > Pseudonocardia aurantiaca. The sequence continues at coordinate 421,303 of NZ_BAAAJG010000002.1, read as the reverse complement.
GGCGGGACAGCAGGTGCTCGGCGAGCCAGCTGATGCCCTCGACGTCCAGGTGGTTGGTGGGCTCGTCCAGCACGACGAGGTCGGGTTCGCCGACGAGTGCCGCCGCGAGGGCTACGCGCCGCTTCTCCCCGCCGGACAGACCTTCGACGGAGCGGTCGAGGTCGCCGATGCCCAGCCCGTCGAGCACGTCGCGGACCTTGGCGTCCGACGCCCACTCGTGCTCTGCCGCCCCGTCCCACGCGGCGAGGACGACGTCACGGACCCGCGCGCCCGCGGGGAGGGCGTCGCCCTGCACGAGGTGGGCGAGGTTGAGCCCGCCGACCCGGGAGACGCGCCCGCCGTCGGGCTCGCGGACGCCGGTGATGATGTCGAGGAGGGTGGTCTTGCCGCCGCCGTTGAGCCCGACGACGCCCACCCGCTCGCCGCGCTCCACACCGAGGGAGACGGCGTCGAGCAGCACCCGCGACGCGTCGCCCGGCACGTGCGCGGTGACGGACTCGAGGTTGACCAGGTTCTGGGCCGATCCGCGGGGCGCCATCATGCACGCACCGGGGGCCAGGAGGTGGGCGGGCCCGACGGGCTTCCCGGCGGTTCGTGCTGGTCGACGACCCGGGCTCCGGGCACCGGGCCGTGCGCCACGCGTACCGTGCGGCAGACCCCGACGCCGGCCAGCTCAGCCGCGACGTCGATGGCGGCCTCGGCGCTCGAGCACAGGAAGGCGCAGGTCGGCCCCGATCCGGAGATGAGCCCGGCCAGCGCCCCGGCCCCGACGCCCGCACGCAGCGTGCGGCGCAGGTCGGGGGCCATGCTGACGGCGGCCGCCTGCAGGTCGTTGCCGAGGCTGAGCGCCAGCTGGCGGGGGTCGCCACCGGCGAGCGCCTCCAGCACCGGCTCGACCGGCCGCTCGGTGGGTGCGCTGTCGCCGCGCAGGTGGTCCAGTTCGCGGAAGACGCTCGGTGTGGAAAGGCCGCCGCGGTGCAGGGCGATCACCCAGTGCTGGGTGTGCCGCGCGAGCACCGGCACGATCTGTTCGCCGCGCCCGGTACCGAGAGCGGTGCCGCCGTAGAGCGCGAAGGTGACGTCGCTGCCCAGCTCGGCGGCGAGTCCCGAGAGCTCGTCGCGGCTGAGGTCGAGCTTCCACAGCGAGGAGAGCCCGACCAGGGCAGCCGCCGCGTCGGCGCTGCCACCCGCCATCCCGCCCGCGACCGGGATGCCCTTGCGCAGCACGAGCCGCACGTCCGGGTCGCGGTCGGCCCGGTCGGCGAGGAGCTGCACGGCGCGCCACGCCAGGTTCGTCTCGTCGGCGGGCACCTCCGACACGCCCTCGCCGTACACCTCGATGCCCGGCGCGTCACTCGCGGCGACCGACACCTCGTCGAACAGGCTCACCGCGTGGAAGATGGTGACCAGGTCGTGGTAACCGTCCTCCCGGAGCGGTCCGACGGCCAGGTGCAAGTTGATCTTTGCGGGCACGCGCACGGTGACCGGTGGTGGAACGGCAGCGAGCACCCGACAACCCTACGTGCGCGAGCCGGACGCCCGCGGCCCGCGCCCCGGGAGGGTTCCCGGTGCCGATGGCGCGCCGGTCACCGGGGCAGGCTGAGCTTGCGAGAGCAGGCGGGCCAGGCACCGTAGCCGCCGCAGGCCACGAACCCGGCGCCTGGTCAGCTGGCGGCCGGCAGGACCGGCGCTGCCGTCTCGGCGGGCAACGGGCGGCTCAGGTGCCGCGGCCGCGCGAACAACAGCACCGCCACCAGCCCGATCAGCAGCACCACGGCAGGCAACACCAGGGCCTGCCCCATCGCCGTCGCGAAGCCGGCGTGCAGCGCCTCCGGAAGCTGCGACACGCCGACCTCCGAACTCCCGCCGGCGGAAGATGCCGGCAGGTTCGCGGCGAGCCGCGACTCGATCAGCGCCGCGATCCCCGCACTGCCCAGCACCGCGCCGATCTGGCGGGTCGTGTTGTAGATGCCGGCGCCGCCACCGGCGTTCGAGGGAGGCAGGTTCCGCGTCGCCGTGGTGGCGATCGGAGCCCACACGAACCCGTTGGCCACCCCCAACAGCGCGACCGGAAGCAACAGCTGCCAGACCGGCGTGGCCGGCCCCATGATCGCCGCGAGCCACAGCAACGCCGCCGGGAAGCACACCATCCCGATACCGGCGATCCAGCTCGGGTGCACACGGTCGGTCCACCCGCCCACGATCGGCGCGAGCCCCCCGGAGACGACCGCCATCGGCGCGAGCAGCAGCGCCGAACCGGTCGGGGTCATCCCGAGTACGCCCTGCGCGTAGAAGATGATCGGGAACGTCATCGCGGTGACCGCGAAACCGACCGTGGTGATCGCGACGTTGGCGAGACTGAAGTTCCGGTCGCGGAACAGAGCAAGTGTCACCAGCGGCTCTCCACGGGTGCGCGCCTGCCAGAACAGGAAGCCCGCCATCACCACCAGGCCTGCGACGATCAGCGACCACACGGAGATCGGGCCGGTGATCGTCCCCCAGTCGTAGGTCTGTCCCTCCTGGATGCCGAAGACCAGCAGGAACATGCCGATCGCGCTCAGCGCCACACCGAGCAGATCGAAGCGGCGGACGTGGGTCGGGAGCTCGGGAACCAGCCGGGCCGCCAGCACGAAGCCGACCACGCCGACCGGCACGTTGACGATGAAGATCCACTCCCAGCCGAGGCTGTCGACGAGCACTCCGCCCAGGATCGGCCCGACGAGCGTGGCCACCCCGGCGGTGGCGCCCCACAGGCTCATCGCCTTGCCCCGGCTCTCGGCCGGGAAGGTCCGCGTGATCACGGCCATCGTCTGCGGGGTCATCAGCGACGCGCCGAGGCCCTGCAGGACCCGCGCCGTGACGAGCTCGCCGATGCTGTCGGTCAGGCCGCACCACAAGGACGCCAGCGTGAAGACGGCCAGCCCGGCGAGATAGACGCGGCGCGGTCCGAACCGGTCACCCAGCCGGCCGGTGATCAGCAGCGGCACCGCGTAGGCCAGCAGGTAGGCGCTCGTGACCCACACGACCGAGTCCACGCCGGCACCGAGCCCGGCCATGATCGCGGGCGTGGCGACGGAGACGATCGTCGAGTCCACCAGGATCATGAAGAACCCGACCACCAGCGCCCACAGCGCGGGCCACGGGCTGGGCGGCGCGGCCTCGGCAGCCGTATCGGTCAGTCGTCGAGTGGCCATCCCAGCTCCTTGGTCTCCAGCCGAGCCACGAGCCGCCGCAGCCAGCTCAGCTCGGCCCGCAACATCTCCACGAGGTAGTTCCCGTCCAGCAGGTAGGCCTCAGCGGTGTTGGTCGCCCCGTGTGCGAGGGCCGGCTCCACCTCGGCGAGCTCCGCCTCGATGTGGCGAATACGTGCCGTGAGCAGCTCGATCGCCTCTGCGCGCGGCAAGTTGTGCGCCTCGCCGAGGGCGACCGGGAACCGGGGGAACTCGTTGACCGGCTTGGCGAGCACGCCGCGGATCCACTCCTGCATCGCGACGCGCCCGGCGTCGGTGACACGGTACGTGGTGCGCTCGGGACGCCCGCCCTCGCGGTCGGTGCCGATCGCCTCGACCAGCCCGTCGGCTGCCAGCCGGGCAACAGAGTGGTAAAGCGAGCCCGGACGCACCTTGACGACCCGGTCCTCGAACCGATCCATCATCAGCCGGTACATCTCGTAGGGATGCATCGGCCGCTCGCACACCATCGCGAGGATGCTGGTCGCGAGCGGCGTCAGTACCGCCGCCACACGCACCACTCCGCTCTGATCGTTCCAGTGGGGTTATTCCGCACGGAATAATACATGTGGAACCGCCGCGGACGGCGGCTACGGGCGGGCGGCGGCCAGGCGGGCGAACGCGGTGACGTCGAGCTGCTCGGCGCGCTCCAGCGGCGAGATTCCGACCGCGCGCAGAGCCTCCTCCGCCGCGGCCGGCGAGCCCGCCCAGCCCGACAGCGCCGAGCGCAGGGCCTTGCGGCGCTGCGCGAACGCCGCGTCGATCAGCGTGAACACCTCGATGCGGTCGCCGGGCGGCGGGTCGCGCCGGTCGAAGGCCAGCAGCCCGGAGTCGACGTTCGGCACGGGCCAGAACACCGCCCGCGGCACGGGCCCGGCCCGGCGGGCGGCCGCGAACCAGGCCAGCTTCGCGCTGGGCACCCCGTATGCCTTGCTGCCGGGCGCGGCGGCGAGCCGCTCGGCCACCTCGGACTGCACCATCACCAGCCCCCGCCGGATCCCGGGCAGCTCGGCCAGCAGGTGCAGCACCACCGGCACCCCGACGTTGTAGGGCAGGTTGGCCACGATCGCCGTCGGTTCGGGCGTGGGGAGGTCGCTCGCCCGCACGCGCAGCGCGTCGGCGGCGGTGACGGAGAGGCGGGCGGCCAGCTCTGGGGCCCGGTCGGCGGCGGTGACGGGCAGCCGGTCGGCCAGCACCGGGTCGATCTCCACCGCGTGCACGGCGCGCACGGCCGGCAGGAGCGCCAGCGTCAGGGAGCCGAGGCCGGGGCCGACCTCGACCACGACGTCGTCCGGCGTCAGCTCGGCGGCCCGCACGATGCGCCGCACCGTGTTCGGGTCGTGCACGAAGTTCTGGCCCAGCCGCTTGGTGGGGCGCAGGCCAAGCTCTGCTGCCATGGCCCGCACCTCGGCGGGACCGAGCAACCGCGACCGCTCGTCCGTCACCCCGGGAGGGTGCCCGGTGCCGATGGCGCGCCGGTCACTGGGGCAGGCTGAGCTTGCGAGAGCAGGCGGGCCAGGCACCGTAGCCGCCGCGGTCGTCGCGGACCTTCGACGCCACCGCGATCTGCTCCTCCCGGCTGGCCTGGTGCGGCAGCGGGGCGTAGTCGGTGCCGCCGTAGGCCCGCCAGGTGCCGGCGTCGAACTGGAGGCCGCCGTAGTAGCCGTTGCCGGAGTTGATCGCCCAGTTCCCGGTGGCCTCGCAGTTTGCGAGCCGGTCCCACACGCTGCCGTCGGCGACCGTGGGCGCGCTCGGGATGTCGTCGTTGGTTCCGACGCGCACCACACGGGGCGTCGGAGGTGTCATGCCTCCGGCCCGCACCTGCTCGCGCCGAACCTCCTGGCCGTTCTGCACGTAGACACGCATGATCGCAGTCTGCTCACCCGGCTTGCCCCGCTCGACGACCACGCGGTCCCCCCGCGGCAGATCGGGGTCCTCGATCAGCTGCTCCGGCGGCGGGATCGGGCGGGTCTCCACGACCTCACCGACACCGTTGCGCACCACCTGCACCGACATGGCCTCGGTGAGCGGGGTGTCGCCGGACGGAATGGCGACGTCGTCAGGCCCGAGGTGAATGCCCTGCTCGGCGAGCAGCCCGCCGACCGTGCCGGACATCGTCGTGAGCGGGGTCCGCGCGGCGGTGCCGTCGGTGAGCGTGACGTTGCGCGGCACCCGCAGCTCGAGCGAGGCGCCGTCGAGCGGGATGTCCGCGTCCGGGGACATCGACATCTGGATGGGCGCGGCCTCGACCCCGACCATCTGGAGCGCTTCGCCGATCGATGCCGCGGAGGTCCACAGCTCCCGTTCCGAGCTGCCCTCGACGAGGGTGAGCTTGCGGGCCCGGCTGAAGATGACGTGGTCGCCGTCGACGAGTTCGGTGGGGAGCGCGGGCTCCACCTTGTCGCGGGCGGTCGGTGCGATCCCGGCCGCCGCCAGCGCCGACTCGACGGTGCTCGCGAACGTGTGCAGAGTGCGGTCCTGACCGTCCACGGTGATCGTGATCGCCTTGTCCATGGCGAGCGCGCTCCCACCGCCGCCGACCAGCACGAGGATCATCGCCAGGACCACCGCCCGCAGCGCTGTGCGCCGGGGCGGGGTGGCGGTCGCCGCCCGGCGCGACCGGCGCGGGGCGGGCGGGTCGGCGCGGCGGCGTGCCGGTTCGGCCTCGGGCTCCGCCTCTGCAGGGGCGGGAGCGGGCGGGGCGAGCACCCCGACCGGCGCCGTGACGGCGGCGAAGGGCTGGGTGAGCGGGTCGATCCCGTCGACGGTCGGGATCGGGCCGGTAAGGGCCTCCTCGATCCGCTCGATGGTGCCGGTGCGCTCGGCGATCGACGGGGCGCTGACGGTTGCGGTGCGGGCTGCAATGCGCGTTGCGGTGACGGCGGCGGTGCCCGTTGCGGTGACGGCCGCGGTGCGCGCCGTCGCCTCGGATCCGGAGGCTGTGCCGGTCTCGCGCGAGCGACGGTGGGTGCCAGTACCGGTAGCGGTGGCAGCCGGAACGGCACCGGTCCGCTGGGCCCCGGCCCGCCGGTGGGTGCCGGTGGGATCGGGAGCGGCGCCGGTGGTGGGAGCCGTCGCCGGGAGGGCGCCGGTGCGGTTGGTGCGGGCTCGCCTGTGGGTGCCGGTCGCGTCCGGGGCCCCGACCGCGGGAGTCGCTGCGGTACCGGCGGCAGCCGTCCGGACACGGTGGGCGCCAGTGGGTTCGGACGCCGCCGGCGGGCGGAGCGCACCGGTCCGGTCGACCCCGGCCTGGCGGTAGGTGCCCGTGCCGTTGGGAGTGCCAGTGCCGTTCGGAGTGCCAGTGCGGTTCGGAGTGCCAGTGCGGTTCGGAGTGCCAGTGCCGTTCGGAGTGCCAGTGCCGTTCGGAGTGCCAGTGCGGTTCGGAGTGCCAGTGCCGTTCGGAATGCCAGTGCCGTTCGGAGCTCCGACGGCCGGAGCCGCAGTAGCGGTGGCGGTGGCGGCCGCAGGCTGCACACCCGTCCGGCCGGTCGGAGTCCGGTACGCGCCGGTGCCCGCGTTACCGGCGGCGGCGGGCGCGGCGCCCGTTCGATCGGCACCAGCGCTGCGGTGGGACCCGGTGCCCCGGGTGGTGTACGTGCCCGTGCTCTCGGGGGCGTCATACGCCGGCAGGGCTCCGGTCCGGTCACTCCCGGGGCGGGCCCGGGGGGCGGGCGGCCGGCTCGTGGTGGGCAGCCCTGGCGCGTCCAGGCCCGGACGTGCCGCGTCGACGGCGGGGAGCGGGCCGGTCATCGGGTCGGCCGAGGCGTCGTCGGCCGAGGCGTCCGCGGGCCGCGTGACGATCGGCCGCTGGTGGAACGCCGATGCGCGGGACGAGTCCGACCGGCTCGGCGGGGCGGACGGCGTGACCGGGACGACGGTCGGCGGATCGGGCTCCCCGTACCACGCCGCGTACGGATCACCCGGCCCGTCCGCGGCGCTCGCGGGCGCCGGCTCATCGGGCCGCTTCGACCGCTTGGGCTGCTTCGGCGGCTTCGGCGGCTTCGGCGGCTTCGGCGCTGCCGACCGGCGCCGCGGCTCGTGCTCGACGACGGGCGCGACCAGGTCGATCGCCGACGTCGCCAGCCCCGCGCCGGTGTCTCCGCCGCCGTACCAGTCTGCGTACGGGTCGTCCGGCGTCGCCACGGCGTCGATCGGGGGCTCTGCCCGACCGACGCGTGCACGCACGGCGCGATGCCGAGCGCGCGTAGGGACGTCGACCACTGGGTTCCAGACCTCGTCGGACCGGGCAGGGGAGGAGGACCACGGTCACGGTGGCCCGGAGGCGTGAGTTCGGGGAGCGAGCCGAACCACCGTGACCGCGGTGCTGGGGAGCGTTTCCCCACCCCGGCTTTAGCGATCACGGAACCGTAACGGGTAGTGAGCGTCGTATCCGAGTGACGACGCACGGTCCTCGCCGAACGGCCTACCCGCTACGGCGAACGAGCCCGGTCCGCCGCCCGGCGTGGCCGGTTACGCGACTGGTGGCAGCTCGCCGAACCGGAAAACCCGCTCGGCGTTTCGTCCGGCGACCGACGCCAGACGTTCGTCTGTAATGCCGCGTAGAGCAGCGAGAGCGCGCACGGTCCACGGCAGGCAGTACGGCTCGTTGGCGCGGCCGCGGTGCGGGTGCGGGGTCAGGAACGGGGCATCGGTCTCCACGAGCAACTGCTCCTCCGGCACGACGACGGCCGCCTCCTGGAGAGCTCGGGCATTACGGAACGTGATCGGACCGGCGAAGGACAGGACGAAGCCGGCGTCCGCGCATTCGCGAGCCATGGCGGCGTCACCGGAGAAGCAGTGGAAGACGACGGTCTCCGGCGGGCGCTCCTCGTGGAGGATGCGCAGCACGTCGTCGTGGGCGTCCCGGTCGTGGATCATCAGCGGCTTGCCGATGCGCTTGGCGAGGTCGATGTGCCTGCGGAAAGACTCCTGCTGCGCGGCGGGCGGCGAATAGTCCCAGAAGTAGTCGAGGCCGGTCTCCCCCACCGCGACCACACGCGGGTCGCGGGCGAGCTGCTCGATCTCGGCGTGGTCGTCCTCGGTGACGGCCGCCGTGCGTGTGGGGTGCAGCGCGACGGCGGCGACCACCCGGTCGTCCCAGTGCGCGGCCCGCACCGCCCACCGGGCCGCGGGGAGGTCGTCGGCCACGGTGACGGCCCGCGTGACGCCGACGGCCGCCGCCCGGTCCATCGCCGCCGCGACGTCCGCGGCGTCGACGCAGCCGCAGGCGTCGAGGTGCGTGTGCGCGTCGACGGTGGGGACGGGCAGCGGGTCGGGGGCGGGAGGACGCTCCCGCCGCCCGTTCCCGGCGCTCAGTGCACGCCCTCGCTGCGGTCGGGAGTCGCTTCGCGCATGTGCTGTGTCGGCTGTTCGCTCACAAGCTCGCTCACGGGACGATCGGGGCCCACTCCGGGCCGGTCTCACCGAGCTCGGGGTCGAGCTTGGGGAAGATCGGCGTCGGCTTGGCGAGCGGGCGGCCCACCTCGATCGGCGTGGACTCCCAGCGCGCCTGCTCCCGCGTGTAGTCCCCGCTGAGGATCGGGTTGATCCGGCCGGGAATGTCCAGGTCGGGCACGTCGAACAGGTCGGGCTGCGACGCCCAGACGCCAGTGCCGCCCAGCGCCTCGTGCACCTTCTGCGCCGCGTGCGGCAGGAACGGCGTGAGCAGCGTGTTGGCGTCCTGCACCACCTGCAGGGCCGTGTGCAGCACGGCGTCGCGGCGGCCGGGGTCGTCCTTCAGTTTCCACGGCTCCTGCTCCGACAGGTACCGGTTGGCCGCAGAGACGACGCGCATGGCCTCGCTGATGCCGGCGCGGAACCGCGAGCGCTGCAGGTGCGCGCCGACCGTGTCGAACGCGGCACGCGACAGCGCGAGCAGCTCGGCGTCGGCCGCCGCCGGAGAGGCGGGGCGCGGGATCGCGCCGTTGTTCTTGTGCGCCATCGAGATCGACCGGTTGACGAGGTTGCCCCACTCGTTGGCCAGCTCGAAGTTGACCCGCCGAACGAACTCGTCCCACGTGAAGTCGACGTCCTGCGTCTCCGGCCCGGCCGCGGAGATGAAGTACCGCAGGCTGTCCGGGCCGAACTCGCGCAGGAAGTCGTGCAGGTAGATCACGGTGCCGCGGGAGGTGGAGAACTTCGACCCGCTCATCGTGAGGAACTCGCTCGACGCGATCTCCGTGGGCAGGTTCAGCACGCCGTAGGGCCCGGGCTCGCCGCCGTGGTCGCCCTGGCCGTTGTGGCCGAGCAGCAGCGCGGGCCAGATCTGGGCGTGGAACGTGATGTTGTCCTTGCCCATGAAATGCACGATCTCGGCCGATGGGTCGTTCCACCACGCCTTCCAGGCGTCCGGGTCACCGGTGCGCCGCGCCCACTCGACACTCGCCGAGAAGTAGCCGATCACCGCGTCGAACCACACGTAGAACTTCTTGAGCGGCTGGTCACGCCACCCGTCGAGCGGGATCGTGACGCCCCAGTCGAGGTCGCGGGTGATCGGCCGCGGCCGCATGTCGTCGACGAGGTTCCGCGTGAAGTTCAGGACGTTGGGCCGCCACCCCGTTTTGGTGGACAGCCACTTGCCCAGCGACTCGGTGAAAGCGGGCAGGTCGAGAAAGAGGTGCTCGGTCTCGACGAACTTCGGCACCTCGCCGTTGATCCGCGAATGCGGGTTGATCAGCTCGGCCGCGTCCAGCTGGTTGCCGCAGTTGTCGCACTGATCGCCGCGCGCCCCGTCGTAGCCGCAGATCGGGCACGTGCCCTCGACGTACCGGTCCGGCAGCGTGCGCCCGGTCGACGGGCTGATCGCGCCGGTGGTGGTCTTCGGGATCACGTAGCCGTTGCGGTGCAGGGCCAGGAAGATCTGCTGCACCACGTCGGCGTGGTTGCCCGTGGTGGTGCGGGTGTAGAGGTCGTAGGTGACGCCGAGCCCGCGCAGGTCCTCAGCGATCACGCGGTGGTACTTGTCGACCGTCTGCTGGGGCGTGAGGCCTTCCTTCTCGGCCTGCACCAGGATCGGGGTGCCGTGCTCGTCGCTGCCGGAGACCATGAGCACCCGGTTGCCGGCCATCCGCTGGTAGCGGGAGAACACGTCGGAGGGCACACCGATGCCGGAGACGTGGCCGATGTGCCGCGGGCCGTTGGCGTAAGGCCAGGCCACGGCGGTCAGCACGTGGGAACTCATGCTCACCAGCCTAAGCCCCGGCCGCAGCCGGGTTTCAGACGACGGCCGAGCCGCCGTCCCATGTGATCTCCAGCTTGCCGTCGACGGTGCGCAGCGCGATCCCGAGCACCTCGGAGGTGTGCTCGCCGTCGGGGCCGGGCTGCATCGGAATCAGGCGACCGCCGACGGAACGGAGAAGCTCGACGCGCCCCTCCTCCGGGTGCGCCACGAGCATCTCCCGGACACCGCGCTCACTGTAGAAGTCGATCTTCGCGTAGGTCTCGTCGTCCTTGGACCGGATCTCGAGAACGACGTCGGCACCCTCGGCCCCGCGCTTCGACCGCTGCTCGGGACGGCAGAACATCTGGTCAGGGACACGGTAGTCGGTGTCCGTGCGGAACAGCCCGGTCTCGTAACGCGGGAGCAGCCCGAGACGTTTGGCGATCGGTCCGACGACGAGCATGAACTCGATGCCGAACTCCTGGTGCGGATCGCCAGGGGGCGGAACCATGTGCAGTACCCCGTCCCACATCTCATCACGGACGTCTTGACCCAGCCGGCGCCGCTCGTCGAGCAGCTCCTGGGGTGCGTCGAGCATCACGACCCGCATGGCCAGAGGGTACCGGGAGCCGATCGACTACCGTGAAAGCCGTGAACGTTGAGGTCACGCCCCTGCCCGGGATCGGGGTGCGGAAGGATTTCGCTCTCCGCAACGGGCGGCGCATCGGCGTCGTCACCCACCGGGACGGCAAGATCGAGCTGATCATCTCGAAGTCCGACGACCCCGACGCCTGCCTCGCCGAGATCCCGCTCACCACCGAGGAGGCCGGGGCGCTGGCCAACCTGCTCGGCGCCCCTCAGCTCGTCGCGCAGCTCACCGAGGAGCACCGCGACCTCCCCGGCATCCACACGCGCCAGATCCCGGTCGGCACCCCGTTCGACGGGCGCACGCTGGGCGACACGGCGCTGCGCACCCGCACCGGCGTCTCCGTCGTCGCCGTGATGCGCGCGGGCCAGGTGCACCCGAGCCCCACACCGGACTTCACCCTGACCGCCGGCGACCTCATGGTCACCGTCGGCACGTCGGAGGGGCTCGACAACGCTGTCAAGATCCTTAAGCGAGGCTGACGCGGCGTGGACCACACCGCGCTGGAGCTGATCGAGCTCGGCGCCGTCTTCTTCACATTGGGCCTGCTCGGCCGCCTCGCCGGTCGGATCGGCCTCTCCCCCATCCCGCTCTACCTGCTCGGCGGGCTGTTCTTCGGCACGGGCGGGGTCATCCCGCTCTCAGGCATCGAGGGCTTCACGACGCTCGCAGGCGAGGTCGGCGTCGTGCTGCTGCTGCTCCTGCTGGGCCTGGAGTACTCGGCCACGGAGCTCGTCACCGGGCTCAAACGCTCGTGGACGGCGGGACTCCTCGACATCGTCCTCAACGCCGCGCCCGGCGTGGCCGTGGCGCTGCTGCTGGGCTGGGGCCCCGTCGGGGCGCTGGTGATGGGCGGGGTCACCTACATCTCGTCGTCGGGGATCATCGCGAAGGTCCTCTCCGACCTCGGCCGCCTCGGCAACCGGGAGACCCCGGTCGTGCTGTCGATCCTCGTGTTCGAGGACCTCGTGATGGCGGTCTACCTGCCGATCCTCACGGCCGTGCTCATCGGCGTCAGCCTCGTCGGCGGGCTCACGGCCGTCGGTGTGTCGGTCGCCGTGCTGGCCGTCGTGCTCCTCGTGGCGCTGCGCTACGGCCGGTTCGTCTCCGCGCTCGTCGACTCCCCCGACCGCGAGGTCTTCCTCCTCAAGGTGCTGGGCCTCGCGCTGCTGGTGGCCGGGTTCGCGTCGGCGATGCAGGTCTCGGCCGCCGTCGGGGCCTTCCTGCTCGGCATCGCGATCTCGGGCTCGACCGCCGAGAACGCCACCAAGCTGCTCGAGCCGCTGCGCGACCTGTTCGCCGCGGTGTTCTTCGTGGTCTTCGGCCTCAACACCGACCCGGCGACGATCCCGCCGGTGCTGGCGTGGGCGATCGTCCTCGCGCTGTCCACCACGCTCACGAAGCTCGGCACCGGGTGGTGGGCCGCCCGGCGCGCGGGCATCGGGCCCCTCGGCCAGGCCCGGGCAGGCGCGGCGCTCGTCGCGCGGGGCGAGTTCTCCATCGTCATCGCCGGGCTCGCCGTCGGCAATGCGGCGGTCGACGAACAGCTCGCCGCTCTCGCCACCACCTACGTTCTGCTCATGGCCGTCATCGGGCCGGTGGCCGCGCGGATGGTGGAGCCGACGGCCCGCTGGGTGCGTTCGAAGCGCCCGTCCGCGGCCCCCGCACCCTCCGCCGGCAACTGAGCAACGCAGGTCGTCGGCTACGGGCTCACCATCACGCACACCTGACGGTCAGGGCTCTCCGTGGCGGCGGCGCATCGGGGCGCTGCGCCGGTCGCTGGCGAAGAGAACCTCGGTGGAGGGCGGTAGGTAGCCCTGGTCACGGAAGAGCGGCTGCACGGCGGGCAGCACCGCAGTGGTCGCTGCCGCGTCGGCGACCACCGTGTCGGCGTTGGCCACGTAGGAGGTGATGCCGAGGTACATGGCGGCGGAGTTCGACTGGCACGGCGCCGTTGTCGAGAGCAGCACGTCCTTGCGCGCGGGGAATGCGGTGTTGCCGGGCAGCTGGTCCCATCGCGTGCCGGCCGCGGCGATCTCCAGGTAGCGGCGCACGTCGAAGGTCGAGGAGCCGGGCACGACCACGCCGGCCTCGGTGAGCAGGTCGACGACCGGGGCGAACGTCGCCACCGCCATCGGCGAGGAGAACGGGGCGTAGGTCCGCGCCGCCGGATGCCCGGCCAGCAGCTTGTCCGCCGCTGGCGAGCTCGACGGGAAGGCGAAGTCGTAGCCGTCGAGCTTCACAGTGGTGGCGATCTGGCGGGAGCCGGCCGGGTCGACGCGGACGTCGAGGCCGTTGGCCCGGAACACCTCCTGCACCCGCGGGTCGCCGAAGAACGCGAGCTTCTCCGACCCGATCACGCCTCTCACCGTGGTCACCGGCGGCGGCGCGGGATCGTCGGCGCCCGGCGGTGCCACCACCACCCAGACGACCACACCCAGCAGCACGACCGCGAGGAGCCAGCTGAGAACCCGCCTGCCGGAGCCCCGGCCACCCGGAGCGGTCATAGGGGTGATCGTCGCGGCAGCGGTTGAACGGTCAAAGAACGGCAGGAACCGACTTGACGACCAAGGCGATCATCGATGGGCGAGCGCCGCCGCGTACAGCTCACGCTTCGGAACGCCCGCCGCCGTCGCCACCGCGGCCACCGCGTCCTTGAGGCGCTCCCCGTCCGCCACGCGCTCCTCGACCGCCCCGACCAGCGACTCGACACTCGGCGCGGCCGTGGGTGCGGCCCCGGCGAGCACCACCGTGATCTCGCCCCGCACCCGGTCCTTCTCCTCGGCCCACGCGGCCAGCTCGGACAGCGGGCCGCGGAGCACCTCCTCGTGCGTCTTGGTCAGCTCCCGGCATACCGCCGCCGCACGCTCGGCACCGAGCACGTCGACGGCGTCCGCGAGCGTCTCGGCGAGCCGGTGCGGCGACTCGAAGAACACGACGGCCCGCGGCTCGGCCACGAGCGTCTCCAGCCAGCGGCGCCGCTCGCCGCCACGGCGCGGCGCGAACCCCTCGAAGCAGAAGCGCTCGACGGGCAGGCCGGAGAGCACGAGCGCGGTCGTCACCGCGGACGGCCCCGGCAGGCACGTGACCGGGAGCCCCTCGGCCGCGGCGGCAGCCACCAGCCGGTATCCGGGGTCGGACACCGCCGGCATCCCGGCGTCGGTCACCACGAGCACGGTGCGCCCGGCCCGGACGTCCTCAAGAAGGCCGGGCAGGCGCGCGGCCTCCACGGCGTCGTAGTGGCTGATGACCCGCCCGCTGACGGTGACGCCCAGCGCGGCGGCGAGCCAGCGCAGCCGCCGGGTGTCCTCGGCGGCGACGACGTCCGCTGTGGCGAGGGCGTCGATCAGGCGGGCGGAGGCGTCCTTGGCATCGCCGAGCGGGGTCGCCGCGAGCACCAGCAGACCATCTCGTGACTCGCGGCTCACGGGGCACAGCCTAGGGTCGTGGAAGCGGGGTTCCATGCTCGGATCCGGCGTCCAGGCGGATGCGTCGCAAGGCGGAGGAGGAGGCGATACCGCTGTTGTATCGGCGACGACGACAACGCCGCGAGGCGCCGCCTGGGCGTCGGAGGCGGGCATGACGACCTCGCTTCCACGACCCTGGATTCGGGCCGTGGCCTCCCGCACCGTCGCGGGCTCGCGGCATGGCGCAGCCACCCGTACAGCCGCGGACGAAGCTCCCACCACCGGCAACCCGCTGCTGGGCGAGCGGCCACCACCCGTGCAGCACCCGCTCGACCCGGCCGCCCGGCTCGGCCCGCCGCCACCGAGCGACCGGCTACGCGGCTGGATCGTCACGGCTGTGCTCACGCTGGTGGCGGGCGCGGTCCGGTTCGCAGGCCTCGGCTACCCGACCGACGGCGGCACCCCCGTCTTCGACGAGAAACACTACGTGCCGCAGGCGTGGCAGATGCTGCGCAACGGCGGTGTGGAGGACAACCCCGGCTACGAGCTCGTCGTCCACCCGCCGCTGGGCAAGCAGCTCATCGCGCTCGGGGAGATGCTCTTCGGCTACGACGGGTTCGGCTGGCGCGCGGCCGCCGCGCTCGCCGGCACGTTGACCGTGCTGCTGGTGATCCGCGTCGCGCGCAGGCTCACCCGCTCCACGCTGCTGGGCGCGATCGCGGGTGTGCTGCTCATCTGCGACGGCCTGTCCCACGTGCAGTCCCGCATGGGGATGCTCGACGCCTTCGCCGCGTTCTTCGTGCTGGCGGCCTTCGCCACCCTCGTCTGCGACCGCGACGACGTGCGGGCCCGCATGGCCAGGGTTGTCGCGGAGGGCCGTATCGGCGACACCCCGTTCGGGCCCCGGCTGGGGGTGCGGTGGTGGCGGCTTGCTACCGGCGTGCTGCTCGGGCTGGGCTGCGCGGTCAAGTGGTCGGGCGTGTACTGGCTAGCCGCGTTCGCCGTGCTCGCGGTGTTCTGGGACGCCACGGCCCGGCGTGCGTCCGGCGTCGAACGGCCGTGGGTGGGCACGGTCCGCCGCGACCTCGGGCCCGCTCTGTGGGCGCTCGCGCTCGTGCCGGTGCTCGCGTACCTCTTCTCCTGGTGGGGGTGGTTCCGGAGCGAGACCGCGATCGACCGGCACGTCGTCGGCATCGACGTCGGCACCGGCGGGCCGTGGGCATTCCTGCCCGACGCGCTGCGCTCGCTCTGGTACTACAGCGGCCACGTCCTGGACTTCCACGCCGGGCTCACCACCGCGGCGAGCGGCATGCACCCGTGGGAGTCCAAGCCGTGGACCTGGCCGATGGGCCTGCGGCCGATGCTCTACTACTACGCCTCCGGCGAAGGCGTCACCGGCTGTGGGGGCCCCGACTGCGTCAGCGCGGTGATGCTGATCGGCACGCCCGCGTTGTGGTGGCCTGCGCTCGTCGTGCTGGCGTTCGCGCTCTGGCGCACGTTCACGCGGTTCGACTGGCGCTACGGCGCCGTGCTCGTCGGGTACGGCGCGGGCATCCTCCCGTGGTTCGCCAACATCGAGCGCCAGATGTACTACTTCTACATGGCGCCGGTGGCGCCGTTCCTCGTGCTCGCCACCGTGCTGTTGATGGGCGAGATCCTCGGCCCCGCCCACGCCGCGCGCGAACGCCGCCAGACCGGGCTGCTGGTCGTCGGGCTGTGGGTGGGGCTGGTCGTCGCGAACTTCCTGTGGCTCTGGCCGATCCTCGTGGGTCAGCCCATCACCCAGGACATGTGGAACATGCAGCTCTGGCTGCCGTCCTGGCGGGCCTGAGAAGGCCTGCTACCCCGCCGCGAGCAGTGCGCTCGCAACCAGGGCGAGGGCTGCGCTCGTCAGCTGCATCCTGGTGAGACGCTCGCCGAGCACCAGGCGGGCGAGCAGCACGACCACCACCGGATAGAGCGACACCACCACGGCGGTCACACCCAGGTCGCTGAGCCGCGCGGCCAGCAGGAACAGCACGTTGGCCGCGGTGTCGAGCACACCGGACACCAGTATCAGCAGCGTCGGCGAGGACCTCCGTGCCGCCTCGGGAGCGGCCACCGGCGCGGCCGGCGCGACCGGCTCCCGCACGGCCTGGCGGGCGCCGAACCGCAGCGGGAGCCGGTGCCGCAGCACGAGCGCCGTCAGCAGCGCCACCGAGGCGACGCGGCCGGCCAGCAGCGGCCAGAGTCCCGAGCCGGACGGCGTGGCGTCGAGCCCGACGAAGAAGAGCCCGAACCCGACGCCTGCACCGAGGCCGAGCAGCAGCCCCGTGCTGGCCGCGGCATCGCTGCGGGTGCCCGCGGTGGCGAGCAGGATCGCCGCCATCGCGACGACGATCGCGAGCACAGTGACCGGGCCGAGCCGCTCCCCGCCTGCGAGTCCGACCGCGAGCGGCAGCCCCGCGCCGACCACCGCCGAGAGGGGCGCGACCACCCCCATCGGCCCGACGGCGAGCGCCCGCAGGTAGAGCAGCAGGCCCGCCGCGCCGGCGATCCCGGCCAGCGCCCCGTAGCCGAACGCGGCGGCCGACGGAGTGCCCGTCACCAGCCAGACGACGGGCACCAGCGACACCAGGCCCGTGGCCTGAGCCGCCGCCGTGACCACGAGGACGGGAGCGCGCCGGGCGGCGAGACCGCCCGTGAAGTCGGCGACGCCGTAGGCGAGCGCGGCAGGCAGCGCGACGGGGACGGACATACGACCTCAGTTCAGCAGCTCGAAAGTGCAGTGGATCCGACTGGGAAGGCCAACAGACTGGACGTTAACCGCGCTGCGCATGAAGTACAACTGAGTAGCCGAGGAAGTACGGCAGACTGTCCGCATGCAGTCCCCCGAGGACGTCGCCACGGCAGTCGGCCGCAACGTGCGGGCCCTGCGCCAGCAGCGCCGGATGACGATCGACGCGCTGGCCGCAGCGGCGGGCGTCAGCCGCGGCACCGTGATCCAGATCGAGACCGCACGCGGCAACCCGAGCATCGCCACGCTGGTCGGGCTCGCGGCCGCGCTGCGCGTCGGCGTCGCGTCGCTGGTGGACGGCGACGCCGAGCCACGCCTGGTCGTCCGACGGGGCGCCGAAGCCGCGACCCTGTGGAGCAGCGCCTCCGGCAGCAACGCCGTGTTCCGCATCGGCACCGACCCGCCCGACGTCGTCGAGCTGTGGGACTGGACCCTCCAGCCCGGCGACGCATTCGACGGCGAGGCGCACCCGATGGGCACGCAGGAGGTGCTGTCGGTGCTGTCGGGGCGGCTCGGCCTACGCGTCGGGAAGACCGAGGAGCATCTCGACACCGGCGACACCGTGTTGTTCCAGGCGCACGCCCCACACCGCTACTCCGGCGAGGGCGAGGTGCCGGTGCGGTTCGTGATGGTGGTGCTCCAGCCCGGCGACGCGGGTCTGGTGCCACCGACCGCGATCGCCGAGGCCGAGATCCCGCTCTCGTGACCTGCGCGAGGCGTCAGCAGCCGTCGGCGCGCAGGGGCCGGTGCACCGGATCGACCGCGAGGGTCACGGCCTCCACCTCCGAGCGGTAGAGGCACCCGCCGGGTAGACGTACCTCGACCGTGTTGCCGTCGACGAACCGCGCGGTCGGTGCGGGGGCGGCCTCGACGCCCTGGAAGACGACGGTCTCCTGCTCGAACGGCCCGGTCCCGTTCCGCACGACCACGGCGAAGACCGGATCGATCGCCGTCGCCGAGCCCTCCAGCACGACGAGTCGCCGGCCGCCGTCGGCGGACTGGGAGACTTCGGTGCTCGGGGACGTGAGCTGGGTTGCGACCCCGATCAGCGCGCACCATCCGAGCGCAGCCACAGCACCGACCATCAGCACCAGCACCCGCAGGATCCCCCGCCCCACGGCGACGGCGAGAGCCGCAGTGAACAGCAGGATCCCCAGCAGCACGAGGGCAGCGGTGAACCAGCGCGCGTGGCGGAGGTGGAACGGGTCGGCGACTGCGAGTGCCGCGAACAGCCCGACGATCACGGTCAGGACGCCGAGGAGCGCCACCCGGCGGAGTCTTCTCACGGCGCGCATCCTGCCCCACCGCCGATCACCCTGTTGGGTGGAACACGTCCGGGTGACGGGCTCCCGCTGCGTCAGGACCCTCGTCAGGAACGGCGGCCGGCGTAGAAGGCACGGATCTCCTCGACGAGGTCGTCCGGCACCTCCATGGCCGCGAAGTGGCCGCCGCGCGGGCGCTCGGTCCAGGAGACGATGTCGGTGTTGTCGCGCTCGGCGAACGGCCGCATCGAGCGGAAGTCGTCGGCGAAGACCGTCACCCCGATCGGACCGTTGTTCACCACCGGGGCCGACGACCGCTCCGCGAAGTGGTAGCGCACCACGGTCGCGGAGGTGTTGGTCAGCCAGTACAGCGTCACCTGCGTCAGCACCTGGTCACGGCTGACCAGGCTCGTTCCGTTGCCGAAGTTCTCGAACAGCTCGTTGTAGGCGAGCTGGCCGACCGGCGAGTCCGACAGCGCCGCGGCGATCGTCTGCGGCCGCGCGGCGTTCATCAGGGCGTAGCCGTTGACGGTCTGGAACCAGCCCGCGAATTCCAGCGCCGCGTAGTCGTCCGGCGTCATGCGCTCGAACTCCGCAGGGTCACCCGAGGGGAAGGAGAACAGCTGGAGCACGTGGGCGCCGAGGAACCCGGGCGGGTTCAGGATCGCCAGCTCGCGCGAGACCATCGCCCCGCCGTCGCTGCCGTGCGCGGCGTAGGAGTCGTACCCGAGCCCCCGCATCAGGGCGTCCCAGGTCCGCGCGACCCGAGCCATCGTCCACTTGCCCTCGGACAGGGGCGTGCTGAACCCGAAGCCGGGCAGGGTGGGGACCACCACGTGGAACGCGTCCTCGGCCCGACCGCCGTGGGCCTCGGGGTCGGTGAGCGGGCCGATCACGTCGAGGAAGTCGACGAACGAGCCGGGGTAGGTGTGCGTGAGCACGATCGGCGTTGCGTTCTCGACTGCTGAGCGCACGTGGATGAAGTGGACGGTCTGGCCGTCCACTTCGGTGTGGAACTGCGGAAAGCGGTTCATCCGCTCCTCCTGCGCGCGCCAGTCGAACGAGGTGCGCCAGTACTCGACCATGTCCCGCAGGTAGCCGACCGGGGTGCCGTACTTCCAGTCGTCGCCGGGGGCCGGGGTCGCGAACCGGGTGATCTCGAGCCGGTGCTGCAGGTCGTCGAGGTCGGCCTGCGGGATCGAGACCTCGAAGGGGCGAACTGAGAGCGTCTGCGTGCTGGTCATGATGGCTACGCTATGAGGAGTACCGGCACGGTTCGTTCCTGTACTTTCACCGATTTCGCCGTCTATTTCTGGGTGGGCACGTGCTCGAGACCTCCGGCCGGCTGCTCGCCCTGCTCGGTCTGCTCCAGACCCCTGGCACGTGGGCCGGCGCGGACCTGGCCGCCCGGCTCGGCGTCGGGGAGCGGACGGTGCGCAAGGACGTCGAGCGGCTGCGGAAGTTGGGCTACCCGATCGACACGATCCGCGGTCCCGCGGGCGGTTACCGGCTCGGCGACCACGGCAGGCTCCCGCCGCTCCTCCTCGACGACGACGAGGCCGTCGCCGTGGCGGTCGGGCTGCAGGCCGCCGCCGTCACCGCCGTTCGCGGTGTGGAGCAGGCCAGGGTGCAGGCCCTCGCGAAACTCGAACACGTGCTGCCCGCCCGGCTGCGCCGCCGCGTCCGCGCGCTGCACGACAGCACGTCCACCGGTCCTGTGAACACCGGCACGAATGTCGACGATCCTCCGGTCGACCCCGACCTGCTCGCCGACCTGGCTGTCGCGATCCGCGACCACGCGGGCGTCCGCTTCTCCTACCGCGACGGCGAGCCGGTGGAGGTGGAGCCCTACCGACTGGTGAGCTGGCAGCAGCGCTGGTACCTCGTGGGCCGGGAGCGCCGCTCACGGGAGTGGCACAGCTACCGCGCCGACTGGATGCGATTGCGGTTGCCCGGCGGCGCCCGGTTCCTCCCCCAGCCGCTCGAAGGCGGCGACTACACCGCGTTCGTCCTGCGGCAGGTGGCGTTCACGGGGTGGTCCGTCCACGCCCGGATCGAGGTCGACGCGCCGGCCGCCGAGGTGCTGGCGCGGATCAACCCGACGGTCGGGGTCGTCGAGACGGTCGACGACACCCACAGCGTGCTCGTCACCGGTGGTGACAGCCTGGAGATCGTCGCGGTATGGGTCGGGATGCTGGGCCTCGACTTCCACGTCACCGACCCACCGGAACTCGTCGAGCACATCCGGACGCTGGCGGAGCGCTACACGCGCGCCCTTCCGGCGGCGGCCGACGGCTGAGGGGGCTAGGCGAGCCGTGAGATGAACACCAGATCCCGAGATCCAAGCTCGAACAGCCCTCACGTCCATCTCACGGGTTCGCGGCGCGTATTTGTGTGCAGAGCCTGCGGCACGCGGGGGCAAAGCCCGGGTTCCACAATCACCGCGGCCGCGCGAACCCAACGCGACCAAGGCGGGGGGTTCGGGGGGCGAAGCCCCGCCGAGCGGGGTGTGGGGGCTGCGCCCCCACAAGACATGCGGAACGAGAAAGGCTCATGCTCTCCATGAGTGAGCCACCGACGGAGGACCACTCGAACCCCGCCAACCCAACGCAACCACAAGCCGGGGGTCCGGGGGCGGAGCCCGCCGGGCGGGGTGTGGGGGCTGCGCCCCCACAAAACACGACGAGCGAGACCGGCGAGCGCTCTCCGCGAGCACACCTCGCCCAAGAGCGAGTGGAGCTGAGGGGAATCGAACCCCTGACCTACTCGATGCGAACGAGTCGCGCTACCAACTGCGCCACAGCCCCGCGCCCGGCCTCGCGGTCGGACGAGACGACCTTATCAGGGGGTCATTCGCCGGCCGCACGGCGGTAGTCGGGGTTGCCCGCGTCGTCGAGGTCGAACAGCTCGAGGTCGTCCTCCTCGACCTCCACCAGCGCCGTTCCGGCCGGCAGGGCCGGGGGTGGGGCCGGGAGAAGGCGGGGCAGCGCCCGTTCGCCCTCGACAGGATCGGCCTTGCGGCTTCCGCTCGCCGGCAGGGGTTCGCCCGTGCCGCTGACTCGTTCGGGCTCCTCGTCGAGGAGGTCCTCGCCGTCGTCGCCCGTCGAGTTGGCGGCATCGTCCTTCGCGGAATTAGGAGCGGCCGGTTCGCCGCGGGTCTCCTCGCGACCGCGGCGGGCCCACTCGTCGAGTTCCGGGTCCTCCGCGGCGGACTGGCGGCGGGTGCCGGCCATGCGCGCTGCCCGGCGTTCCCGGATCGCCTCCTCGAGACGCACCTGGCGACGCAGGTAGACGAGGTAGCCGACGAGGACGAGGTCGACGGCTGCGTGCGGCCACCACATGCCCGGGACGGCGACGCCCGCCACGACGCCGGTGACGAGTGCGACGATCAGCATGCTCAGTACGACGCGCTGGCGGAACGCGTAGCGAGCGCGCGCGGCCAGTGCTGCGGCCTCGGGATCGAAGCCGCCGCGGCCGGGGCGGTAGCGGGGCGGCGGGCGCTCCCACCGCTGCTCGTCGTCGGTCTCGTCGGTCTCGTCGGCCCAGCCGGACCGGTCGTCCGCCTCGTCGTCCTTCACGTCCACCTCCAGCTCGCGACCCCCGACCGGGCGTGGGCGCTGCCGCGGCCGCTCCAGCACCCGCCCGGAGAGCGCGGCCATGCTGGGCCGTGCCACTTCCTGCCGGTGCCGTGCCACCGCCGGAACGAGGATCAGCAGCCAGAGCACCACCAGGCTCGCGAAGATCATCGAGCTCGGCACGGCTGCCTCCTCCCCCACGGCGCAGGCCGGGTGCGACTCGGTTCCCCGGCCGGAATCGCCCCCGGGCGATAACGGTAGTCAGCGAGGCGGTGACCCCCGCGTAGCGACGCGCCGTGGCTCCGAGGTTCACTCGTGCGCAGCACGTGTCCGGTGTGGCAGTTGGGACCCCGGTGGGGGTTGAGCGGCCCACATTTGAACACGGAGCGTACTCAATGTTGATCAGACGCGCTCCGCTAGTCCCGCCGCGACGAGGCGACCGGCTAGGCCGGACGGACGCACCTCCTCGGTCGTCAGGGCGTAACAGAAATGGTCCCGCCAGGCGCCGTTGACGTCGAGGTAGCGCCGGAACAGCCCCTCCTCCCGGAACCCCAGCTTCTCCAGCACGCGAAGGCTCGGGCCGTTCTCGGGCCGGACGGTCGCCTCCATCCGGTGCAGGCCCACGCGGCTGAAACAGTGGTCGACGACGAGCGCCACGGCAGCGGTGATCACGCCACCGCCGGTGACCGTGGAGTCCACCCAGTAGCCGACGTACGCCGAGAGCAGCGGCTCCCGCACCACGTTGCCGATCATGACGTGCCCCACGAAGCGCCCGTCGAGTGTCACGGCGAAGGGCAGCGCGACCCCGCGCCGCGCGGCGCTGCGCAACTGCAGCCACCGCCCCGGCCACTCGGCTGCGGCATGCCGTTGCGCCCAGCCGCCGGGCAGGGTCGGCTCCCACGGCGCGAGGTGGTCCTCGTCGCGGATGCGGATCTCCGACCAGGCACTGGCGTCGCGGAGCCGCACCGGCCGCAGCGCGACCACCCCGGCCGGGACGCGCAGCGGCCCCAGCTGGGCCGGCCAGCCGGGATGACGCCCGGAGAACCGCCCCGGGTAGGCGTGCGCCACGGCGGCGGTCAGGCTGGAGCGGGCAGGAACGCGACGCTCACGAGCTCGTCCACTGTGGCCTCCGTGACGTCCTCGGGCAGCATGATCAGTCCGTTCGCCTCGGTCACCGACGACAGCAGGTGGGTTCCGGACGTGCCGAGCGGCTGCACGAGATAGTCCCCGGTCGCCTGTTCACGCAGCAGCCTCCCCCGCAAGTAGCCACGGCGACCCAAGAGGGATGTGACGGGCGAGGTGAGCCGGGCGGGGACGAGCCGGCGGTACGGGTCGGGGCGCCCGATCGCGAGCCTCAGTAGGGGGCGCACCATGACCTCGAAGAGCAGCAGGGCCGTCGCCGGGTACGACGGGAACAGGAAAGTGGGGACGCTGTCGGGCCCGAGCCGTCCGAACGCCTGGGTGGAGCCGGGGTGCATCGCGACGCGTGTGGTGTCGAGGTCGCCGAGCTCGCCCAGCGCGGCGTGCACCTCGGCTCCGGCGTTGCCACTGACCGCCCCGCACACGACGATCACGTCGCTGAACGGGAGCCGGTCCTGCATCGCGGCGGTCACGTCGCGGGCGTCGCACCGCACGAGCGCGGCCCGCGCGGTCTCCGCCCCCGCCTCCCGCGCCGCGGCGGTGAGCGCGTGCGAGCACACGTCGGCCACCTGGCCGGCACCGGGCGTGCGGGCCAGATCGACGAGCTCGTCGCCCACGGAGATCACCGAGACCCGCGGCTTCGGGTGCACGAGCACCTTGTCGCGTCCGGCCGCGGCGAGCAGCGCGACCTGAGCGGCGCCGATCACGGCGTCGCGGCGTACCGCGACGTCGCCGGGCTGCACGTCTTCGCCGATACGGCGGACGAAAGCCGCCGACGGCACCCCCCGGTGCACGCAGAGTCGGGCGGTGCCGCCATCGGTGTTCGCGATCGGGACGACGGCGTCGGCCAGCGTGGGCAGCGGTGCCCCCGCCATGACGCGGACCGCCTGGCCGGGCTGCAGGCGCAGCGGCTGCCGGGATCCGGCCGGGATCTCCCCGACCACGGGGAGTGACACCGGCTCGGCTTCCGACGCGCCGTGGAGGTCGACGCTCCGGACCGCGTACCCGTCGATCGCCGCCTGGTCGAAGCCAGGCAGCGGGCGCGAGGACACGACCTCTTCGGCGCAGCGCAGGCCGTGCGCCTCGGAGATCGCGACCCGCACAGGTGCGGGCCGGACAGCGGTGGCCATGATCCGCTCGAGCTGCTCGTCGACCGATCGCACCGCTGTCAGCCGTTCAGGCGAGCGGCCAACCAGGCACGCAGGTCAGGGCCGTAGTCCGGGTCGTCGAGGGCGAAGTCGACGTACGCGCGGACGTAGCCGCCGGGGTTGCCGAGGTCGTGGCGTCCGCCGCGATGCACGACGACGTGCACGGGGTGGCCTTCGGAGATCAGCAGCGCGACGGCGTCGGTGAGCTGCAGCTCGCCGCCCGAGCCGGGGGTGATGCGATCGAGCGCGTCGAAGATCGCCCGGTCCAGCAGGTAGCGCCCGGCGGCGGCGAGTGTGGACGGCGCCTCCTCGGGGGCGGGCTTCTCGACCATCCCGTGCACCTGCTTGACGTCGTCGTCATCGGTGTCGGAGACGGTGAACACGCCGTAGGCGGAGATCTCCGAACGCGGGACGTCGAAAGCACACAGCACGCTACCGCCGTGCCGCTCGCGGACCGCCGCCATCTTCGTGAGCACGCCGGTGGGCAGCACGAGGTCGTCGGGCAGGAGGACGGCGAAGGCCTCCTCGTCGGGGCCGATGGCCTCGCGGGCGCAGCCGACCGCGTGCCCGAGGCCCTTCGGCTCGTCCTGGGTGACGGTCCGGACGTCGATCAGGTCGTGGGCCCTGCGCACCTTCTGGACGAGCGAGTCCTTGCCGCGGGCCTTCAGCTCTGCCTCCAGCTCGGAGGAGTCGGCGAAGTGGGCGGCGATGGCGTCCTTGCCGGGCGAGGTGACGATCAGGAGCTGCTGCGCGCCCGCTTCGGCCGCCTCCGCCGCCACCATCTCGATCCCCGGCGTCGCGATCACCGGGAGGAGCTCTTTCGGCACCGTTTTGGTGGCTGGCAGGAACCGGGTGCCCAGCCCTGCGGCCGGTACCACGGCGGAGCGGAATGTCGGGGCGCGCGCAGGCTCGCTCATGGTCGGCGATGCTAACGGCGCCGGTAGCGTTGGCGCGTGACGGGACGCGCGAACGGGACAGGTCGGGCGGTGCGCGCCGAGAAGGCCCGGTGGCGGGCCCGGCTCACCGCCGCGCGGCTCGCGATCCCCGCGACCGAACGGGCCCGCCGAGCTGAGGCTCTCGCCTCCTCGGCCGTGCGCCTCGCCGCCGTGACGGGCGGACCGGTGTGCGCGTACCTGCCCGTCGGGTCGGAGCCCGGCTCCCCCGGGCTCGTGGCGGCGCTGCACGCCGCGGGCCACGAGGTGCTTCTGCCCGTGGTGCCCGCCGACCCGGGCCCCCTCGACTGGGCTCGGTACACGGGCCCGGAGGGGCTGGCGGCCGGCCCCCTCGGGCTCCGCGAGCCGACCGCAGAACGGCTGGGCGTGGCCGCGATCGCCCGGGCCCGGCTCGTGCTCGTGCCCGCGCTCGCCGCCGACCGGGAGGGCCGCAGGCTCGGCCGGGGCGGCGGCTACTACGACCGGACGCTCCCCCTGACCGCCGCCGAGGTGCCGCTCGTGGTGCTGCTCAACGACGATGAACTGGTGGACGAGCTGCCCGCCGAGCCACACGATCGGCGGGTGACGGCGGCACTACTGGCCGACGCCGGTCACATCCCGCTGAGGAACAACAGCTGACTCCTCCGGGTTATGCTGGCACTCAGTGCGTTCGAGTGCCAGCGCGCCCGACTGCCAACTCGTACGAGTGTGCCTCCGGAGGGACACGTGCCGACCTACCAGTACGCCTGCCGAGCCTGCGACCACAGGTTCGAGGCAGTGCAGTCTTTCACCGATGCTTCGCTGACGGAGTGCCCGGCATGCTCGGGCCCCCTGCGCAAGGTCTTCAACTCGGTGGGAATCGTGTTCAAGGGCAGCGGCTTCTACCGCACCGACAGCCGCTCCGGCGGGGGCGGCGTGGCGAGCGAGAGCGCCAAGAGCGAGTCGAAGAGCGAGAGCTCCTCCGCCGGCAAGGACTCCTCGTCGGGCAACGGCTCGTCGTCGAGCAGCTCCTCCGACGGCTCTTCGAGCACTTCTACCAGCAGCGCCCCGGCCGCAGCCGCTTCCTGACCGGAGTTATCCACATCCCGGGGTGACCATCCACAGGTTCGCGATCCGCCCTGTTACCCGGGCGGCGCGGTCCTAGCGTCGAGAGCATGACCCGCTCCCCGATCGCGCCCCGCCTGCACCACCGTGCCGCCGCCCTGCTCACCACTCCCGGGTGGCGCCGGGTGGCGATGCTGCGCCGTGCCGCGGCCGGGCTGCTCTGCCTGCTCGCCTTGCTGCTGGCGCTCGTGCCCCGAGCAGGCCCGGCCGGCGCAGCTGTGGTGGTGGCCGCGGCCGATCTCCCAGCGGGCGCCACCGTGCGGGCGGCCGACCTCACCGTCCGGAGGTGGCCGGCCGAACTCGTGCCGGTCGGCGCGCTCCCGGACGCGCAGGCCGCCGACGGGCGGGTGCTCGTCGGGGCGGCGCGGGCGGGCGAGCCGATCACCGACGTCCGGCTTGTCGGCGCCGGGCCCGGGCCGCCGGGCTCCGGTGGGGCGGCCGTGCCGGTCCGGCTGGCCGACGCCGGGGTGGCACTTCTTCTCACGCCCGGCCGCCGGGTCGACGTCGTGACGGTCGGCGCCAGCACCGACGAACCGGTGGTGCTCGCGGCGGGGGCGGAGGTGCTCGCGGTGCTGCCCGAGGACCAGGAGGCGGTGTCCGGCCGGCTCGTGCTGGTCGCGCTGGCGCCCGCCGTGGCCGCACGGGTGGCCGCCGCGTCGCTTGCCGATCAGGTGGCCGTTACCCTCCGCTAGCGTGATCAAGGGCTTCAAGGACTTCGTCCTTCGCGGCAACGTCGTGGATCTAGCGGTCGCCGTCGTCGTCGGCGCCGCGTTCAGCAGCATCGTGACCTCGTTCACGAGCCACATACTCCAGCCGCTCATCAACGTCGTGACGCCACCGAGCAGCCCTGGCTTCGGCGTCGAGCTCGTCGCGGGAAGGGAGAACACCTACATCGACTTCGCCGCGCTCATCACGGCAGCGATCAACTTCCTGATCGTGGCGGCAGTCGTGTACTTCCTCATCGTCTTCCCGCTCAACACGCTCAAGGAGCGGCGCAGGCGGGGTGAAGAGCCGGGGCCGGCGGAGCCGACCGACGTGGAGCTGCTCGCGGAGATCCGCGACCTGCTCCGCGCCCAGCAGGAGCACCCCGGAACGGGCCAGAACCGCTAGTCGGCTCGTTCGCCGCCGGCACGATCAATGGTCTGGGCGGTCGTGGTGCGGCGGTCGGTTCGCCACGAGGTCCGCGTCGGCGTCAGCGCGGGCGTCGCCGGGGTCCCGGTCGTCGCGCTCGTCGTTCGTGGTCGCTGGGAGCACGTCGCCGAACACCTCATCCAGCCGCTTGCGCACCCGATCGGAGATTTCGTCCACGCCACCATCCTGCACCGGTGCGACGATGGGGCCTATGGGACTCACTGAGAAGGCCAAGGCACTCACCGACACCGCGTTGCAGAAGGCCGAGGAGCTATCGGCGACGGCACGAGAGAAGGCGCCCGAAGTCATCGACAAGGCCGCTGACGTCACGGTGAAGGCCGTCGACGCGACGGCGTCCGGGATCGACCGGGCCACCGGCGGTCGATTCCACGACAAGCTGGAGGGCGCAGCGGCGAAGCTGGACGGGAGCCTCGACCGCCCCCGCTCGCACTACGGCACGTCCGGACTCGTCGACCCCGAGCCATCCACAGCCACCCCGAAGACGACGCCACCAACACGTCCGACGGCCGGCGGCACGACCGGGGCGACCGGCCCGGACACCCCGAAGCCGTAGCCCTACCGACTCGGGCCGGCTCAGTCGAGGCCCGACAGCTCCGCGATCACGTGGGAGACGAGCGGGGTGAGCGTGGCCATCCCGTCTCGCACAGCGGCGCGGGACGGGGCCAGGTTCACCACGAGCGTGCTGCCCGACACGCCGACGAGCCCCCGGGAGAGCCCCGCGTCCATCGCCCCGGCAGCCAGCCCGGAGGCGCGGATGGCCTCGGCGATGCCCGGGATCGGGCGGTCGAGCACACCGGCCGTGGCGTCGGCGGTGACGTCACGCGGTGAGACACCGGTGCCGCCGACGGTCACGACGAGGTCGACGCCGCCGATCACAGCTGTGTTGAGCGCGTTGCGAATCGCCACCGGGTCGCCCGGCACCAGCACCACCCCGTCGACAACGAGCCGGGCCTCCTCCAGCAGCTCGGTGACGAGCGGCCCAATGACGTCCTCGCGCTCGCCGTGGCTCACGCGGTCGTCGACGATCACGACGAGGGCTCGGCCGATCTGCGGGGGCGCCATCTCCATGGCGCTCACCGTAGCGGGGCGCCTCTCGACGATCAGGAACGGCTCGGCCAAACGCCGAACGCGTCCCGGCCACAGCGCACGCCCCTGCGAGCGCGCATCCTGATCACCGGGGCACGGGGTGGTCGGACGGGCGGGGCCGCGCCGGCGCTGGGAGGGGGTACCGGCGCCGACGCGACCGATGCCGCGGGAGTGGGGCACCACAACCGGGACCACTGCACCAGACCAGACCGGCCAGCGTCCCGTCAACCGCAACCTCCGACGCAGTCACCCTCGGAGCCGTGACGGCGCCCTCATGATCGATCAGGTTGCCGTCGGATCGACGATCCGTCAGTTGGGCGCGGCGGTGAGGGTGGCGTTGACCTTGCGATCGGCCAGCTCGATCTCGACCACCTCACCCGGGGCCCGGGACCCGACAGCGGCCTGCAGGTCGGTGCCGGTGCTGATCCGCTGGTCTCCGAAGCGCAGAACGAGGTCGCCCTCCCGAATGCCGGCCTGCGCGGCCGCGCCGTCGGGCAGAACAGTGCGGATCAATGCCCCCGCGCGCTGGGGGTCATCGGCCACGGTCACGCCGAGCACGGCACGCGAGGCGCGGCCCGTGCGTTCCAGCTCCCCGGCCACCCGCCGGGCCTGGTTGATCGGGATCGAGAACCCGACGCCGATCGAGCCGCCCTGCGCGCCGGTGGTGGCGATGGCGGAGTTGATGCCGACTACCCGGCCTTCCATGTCCACGAGCGGCCCACCGGAGTTCCCCGGGTTGATGGCGGCGTCAGTCTGGAGGGCGTTGAGCACCGTGGGCGCGTTGGCGCCCTGCTGCTCGCCCACACTCACGGCGCGGTCGACCGCGCTGATGATCCCCGTGGTGACGGTGCCGCCGAGGCCGAGCGGGGACCCGAACGCCACCACTGGCTGGCCCACGCGCACGGAGTCGGAGTTGCCGAGCTCGACGGGAGCCAGCCCGGACACGTTCTGCGCCCGCAGCACCGCGAGGTCCGAGCTGGGGTCCCGGCCCACGATCTCGGCGGGAGCGGTGCTGCCGTCCTGGAACACGGCGGTGACTCTCCCGACGCCCGCCGCGGGTTCAACGACGTGGTTGTTCGTGAGCAGCAGCCCGTCGTTGCTCAGCACCATCGCCGAGCCTTCGCCCGACGAACCCGCGCCCTCCACGCGTAGCTGCACCACGCTCGGCAGCACGCGCGCGGCAACGGCCTCTACCGGTCCCTGCGGCGCGGACGCCGCATCGATCGCCGGCAGCGGGTTCTCGAGCACCCCCACCGACCCGCCGCCGCGGTTTCCGGCTGCGAGCGAGTAGCCCATCAGCCCGCCGACGACGCCGGCGAGCAGCACCGCGATCAGCCCGAAAGCGAGGAGCCGCGCACGCGACGCCCGCGGCTCCGGCCGGGGGTCGAACGCAAACTGCCGTGCGGAGTCCGGCGGCCCGGGCCACCCCGGGGCCCCGCCCGGCGGGCCGTGCGAACCGGCCATCCAGCCGGTGTGCCGGCTCCCGCCGTGCCCCGACTGCGGGCCGGGCGCGTAGGCCTGCGCGGCGAACTCGGGCGGACCGAGCCGAGCCGTGCTGTACCCAGCCGGGTCGTGTTGGGCCGCGTCGTGGTGGGCGGGTCCGGGACGAGCCGGTCCGAAAAACCCGGCCCGCTCGTCCCAGCGCTGGTCAGGGCCGGTGCGGGCGCTGACGACGGGCTGTGCCCACGGGCTGCGCTCCCCGGCCGGTGGCACACCTTCCGCCGGTCCCTTGGGGATATCGTCGTGCTCGGGGCTGTCGTTCACCATGCCATCTCACCAGGTTCCCATCGGGACCCTGCCCACCATAGAAGCCGCCGGCTCCGCCCGCCGACCGTCTGAACAACTTGTGGGTGACGTCGGCACCCCGTCTCAGAACCGGTGGGGTCGGCCGGGAAGCCGCATCGCCAGCAGAGCGCCGCCCTCTGGGGCGCGCCCGGCCCACACGGCGCCGCCATGGCGCACCGCGACCTGGCGAACGATCGCGAGACCCAACCCGGATCCCGGCATGGTGCGGGACGTGGCCGAGCGGTAGAAGCGGTCGAACACCCTCGGTAGGTCCTCGGCGGCGATCCCCGGCCCCTCGTCCGCGACCTCCAGCACGATCGACCATTCGTCGAGCGGCCGCAGCTGCACCCGGACCTTGCCGCCCGGCGGGCTCCACTTCGCGGCGTTGTCGAGCAGGTTGAGCACCGCCCGCTCCAGCGCCGTTGCGTCCCCGACGAGTCTCCAGGGCACGAGCACCGGCGCGAACTCGACGTCTCCCGCCCGCCGACGCGCCCGTTCCAGGGCCCGCATCACGACGTCGGTGAGTTCGAGCGGCTCGTGCACGACCATCGGCGGGTCGTCGCGGGCCAGTTCGACGAGGTCCCCGACCAGCGTCGACAACTCCGCCACCTGCGCCTGCACGTCGTCGAGGATCTCCGAGCGCTCCGACTCCGGCAGGGTCGGGGCCCCGGGCCTGCTCGCCGCGGCGAGCAGCTCCAGGTTCGTGCGCATCGACGTCAGCGGTGTGCGCAGCTCGTGCCCGGCGTCGGCGACGAGCCTGCGCTGCTGTTCCTGGGACGCGGCCAACGCACCGAGCATCTCGTTGAAGCTGCGGGTGAGCCTGGCCAGCTCGTCGGTGCCGTCCACGGGGATCGGACGGAACTCGCCGGTGGCCGCGACCCGCTCGGTGGCCGCTGTCAGCCGTTCGATGGGCCGCAGGCCGGCACGCGCGATGAGGACACCCGCTAACGCGGCCAGCACGACCCCGATCCCGCCGACGACGGGCAGGGCGACACCCAGCTTGGTGAGCACCTGCTGCGTGGCGTCCAGCCGCTGCGCGATCACGAGCGCCTGTCCCGGCCCCGCCCGCACGGCCACCACCCGGTACTGCACGCCGTCCTGAGTGGCGGTGCGCGTAGAGGAGGTTTCCTGGCCCTTCGCCACAGCCAGCTCATCGGGGCCGAGCGGGGGCGCCGACGCCGCACCCTCCGCGGAGATCGCCTGATTGTTCGCGAGCAACAAGGCTAGCCGGATGTCGCCCGCGCCGAGCACGCCAGTGGGGATCGTCGCGAGCTGCTGAGGGTCGGCCAGTTGGCTCTGGGCCGCCGCCGAGGCCCGTTGCAGCAAGTTGCTGTCGAGCGTCTGCAGGATGTTGGCGCGCACCGTCACGAAGGCGGAGATCGAGACCAACACGACGGCGAGCCCCGCCACGAGCGCGGCGAGCAGCCCGAAGCGGGTGCGTAGCGAGACGTGGTCGAGCGCCGCGATCCGTGGAATCGACCCGTCCGGCCTTCCCTCGCGCGGCGGCGATGCTGCGCCGGGCCGATGGATCACGGCGGGGTGTCGCGTAGCACGTACCCCACGCCGCGCACGGTGTGGATCAGGCGGTTCTCGCCCTCCGCCTCGGTCTTGCGCCGCAGGTAGCCGATGTACACCTCGAGCGCGTTGCCGGTGGTCGGGAAGTCATACCCCCACACCTGATCAAGGATCTGAGCCCTAGTGAGGACCCGGCGCGGGTGCGCGAGCAACAGCTCGAGCAGCGAGAACTCGGTGCGGGTCAGGCTGATCGGGCGATCGCCGCGGCGCACCTCGCGTGTGTCCGGGTCGAGCGAGAGGTCGGCGAACTCGAGTGGCTTGCTCTCCCCCGCGGCGGCCGCGATGTCGTCGGGGGTGCGGCGGCGCAGCAGCGCCCGCAGCCGGGCGAGCAGCTCCTCCAATGCGAACGGCTTGGGCAGGTAGTCGTCGGCGCCGGCGTCCAGCCCGGCCACCCGGTCCGAAACCGCGTCCCGGGCGGTGAGCACGAGGATCGGCAGCTCATCGCCCGCAGCGCGCATCCGGCGGCACACCTCCAGGCCGTCGAGCCGCGGCATCATCACGTCGAGCACCATGGCGTCTGGCCGCTGTGTGAGCACGGCGTCGAGCGCCGCCTGCCCGTCGTTCGCCAGCTCCACCTGGTAGCCGTTGAACGCGAGCGAGCGGCGCAGCGACTCCCGGACCGACCGGTCGTCGTCGACGACTAGGATGCGCATGCGGCTAGTGTGACCTCGACGTCTGAGACGCGCCTGAGAGGCCGATGCACACCACCTGAGTGTGGCGAGCGCGACCCCTGACCCGCGGAAACGACGAGCTGAACGCGGGACGGCGGCTCCCCCCGCTCGCCCCGCGGGTTGATCTCAGCGGCTCGTGCGGCTCCGGTACAGGCGCACCGCGACGACGAACGCGACCACCAGAACCCCGACCGTCCAGGCGAGCGCCGCCCCACCCCGGTCGATCGGTGTGCCGGTGAGCAGCCCGCGGACCGTCTCGATCACGGGCGTGATCGGTTGGTGCTCGCTCAGCGGGCGCAGGAACGCCGGCATCGTGTCCGTCGGGACGAACGCGCTGCTCAGGTAGGGCACGAAGAGCATCACGAACCCGAACAGGCCCGCTGACTCCACGCTCTTCGAGACCGCCCCGAACGCCGCGGCGAGCCACGTCAGCCCCAGCACGTAGAGCAGCACCAGCCCGCCGAAGAGCAGCCACTCGCCGAAGGTCGCGTTCGGCCGGAAGCCCATCCCGACGGCGGCGAGGACGACGATCGCCGTCGCGACGGCGTTGCGCGCGACGCTCGCCGTGACATGCCCGACCAGCACGGCCGAGCTGCGGATCGGGAGCGAGCGGAGCCGGTCGATCATCCCGCTCGTCATGTCGTCGGCCACCGACATCGCCGTCGACGACGCCCCGTAGCCGGTGCACAGGATGATGATTCCCGGCACGACATAGTTGATGTACTCGGTGCCGGTGGAGATGGCGCCCCCGAACACGAAGACGAACATCGCCATCATCAGCAGGGGCAGCACCACCGACATCACCATCGTGTCGGCGTTTCGCCTGGTCAACCGGATGCTGCGGCCAATCAGCGTCATCGCGTCGCTGATCGCGTTCGTGACGCCGCCGTGGCGCACGGACGCCGGCCGGAGCGGGGGAACCGTGGTGGGCGTCGAGGCGGTTGTGGTCATGTCATCCCTCCGGACGTTCGGTCTGGGTTGCGGATCAGGCGGGAACGGGCGCGTCCGCCGGGTGGGCGGTCAGCGCGATGAAGACGTCGTCGAGAGTCGGGCGGTGCGAGCTCACACGGGCAACCGGCACCGCTGCGGCGCGCAACTGGTCCAGCAACCGGTGCAGGTGCTCGGCCGTGCCGTCGGACGCGACACCCAGCTCGAGCCGCTCCGGCGCGGCGACAGCGCCGTCCCCACCGATGAGGCCGGTCGCCCGGCTCAGCGCGTGCGCGTCGGGGAACCTCAGCACCACGCGCTCCCCGCCCACCTGGGCCTTGAGCGCGTCGGCCGTGCCGGCCGCGGCCACCTTCCCCCGGTCGATCAGGACGATCCGGTCGGCGAGCCGGTCGGCCTCTTCCAGGTACTGCGTGGTCAGCAGGATCGTGGTGCCACCGCGAACGAGCTCGGTGATCGCGTCCCACATCGTCGTGCGGCTGGTCGGGTCGAGCCCCGTGGTCGGCTCGTCGAGGAAGATCACGCGCGGGGCTGCGACCAGGCTCATCGCGAGGTCGAGGCGGCGGCGCATGCCACCGGAGTACGTCCGGACGCGCCGCGGGCCCGCGTCCACGAGGTCGAAGCGCTCCAGCAGCTCGTCGGCGCGCCGAACCGCACCGCGCCTGCCCAGGTGCATCAGCCGCCCGGCCATCACGAGGTTCTCGCGCCCGGTCTGCTCGGCGTCCACAGCGGAGTACTGACCGGTGAGGCTGATCGCCGCGCGCACCTCGTCGGCCTCGCGCACGACGTCGTGCCCGGCCACCCGCGCGCTCCCGCCGTCGGGCCGGGTCAGCGTGCTGAGCACGCGGATCGTCGTGGTCTTCCCGGCGCCGTTCGGCCCGAGCAGCGCGACGACCTCACCCTCGCGCACCGCCAGGTCGATCCCGTCCAGCACCGCGGTCGACCCGTAGACCTTCCGCAGCCCGCTCGTCTCGACAATCATGCCCTCATCCCCTCACTGCGTATGCGATACGCTTAATAGCGTAGCTCATACGCAGTCAGGAGTTGAAGCGGTCTTCCTAGACTGGCTCCGGGTACGACGGAGAGGGCGGGGATGGCCGACGAGACGGAGCTACCGGACGACGTCGCCCTGCTGTGGGGAATGCGCGATGCCCCGCGTCGCGGGCCGAAGGCGACGCTCACGGCCGACGACATCACCCGCGCCGCCATTGCCGTCGCGGACGCCGACGGGCTGGGCGCGGTCTCGATGGCCAGGGTCGCCTCGGAGCTCGGCAACTCCACGATGGCGCTCTACCGGCACGTGCGGAGCAAGGACGAACTGCTCGCGCTGATGGCCGACGCCGCCTTCGAGAGCCCGCCGGAGTTGCCGGCCGACGCGGACTGGCGCAGCGGCCTGATGCTCTGGGCGCGGCACAACCTGGCCGCCGCGCGGCGGCACCCGTGGTTCGCGCAGCTCCCGATCGGCGCGCCGCCGATCGGCCCGACGAGCCTCGCCTGGTTCGACAGCGCACTCGGCGCGCTCTCCGGCTCCGGCCTGAGCGAACCCGAGAAGGTCGGCGTGGTGATGGCGATGCTCACCTACGTGCACGGCGAGATCCGGCTGCGCACCTCGCTCAGCGCGGCCTACGCGGCGAACCCCGAGGCGTTCGGCCCGCGGTACGGGGAGCTGCTCAAGCGGCTGGTCGACCCGCGTCGCCTGCCTGCGCTCAGCGCCGTCGTCGAGGCAGGGGTGTTCGACCAGGACACCCTGTACGAGGAAGAGGAGGCCAAGGAGGAGTTCGAGTTCGGCTTCTCCCTCTTCCTCGACGGAGTGGAGCAGTTCATCGCGGCGCGGAGCCGCGAGTAGGTCAGCTGGCCGCCCACTCCACGAGCACATCCTGGGCGTCGCCGACCACGCGGGCATGGAAGGCCGGGTCCGCGTTGCCGTCGGGGTAGAGGTCGACGTTCACGCAGAGGGCGCCCGCTTCCCGGGCCGCCGGCGCGAGCCACGACGCCGGCGCGACCCGCCCCGACGTGCCGATCGCGAGGAAGAGATCACACTCGGACGCGAGCCGCCGCGCCTGCTCCAGCGCCTCCGGGTCGAGCATCTCCCCGAACAGGATCACCGACGGCCGAGCCGGCTCAGTGCATTGCGTGCACTGCGGCGGATCGACCCGCTTCGCCTCCTCGGCCGACCCCGTCCACCCACAGAACGCGTCGTCGAGACAACGGGCCCGACCCGCCGACCCGTGGATCTCCACGACGTCGACCGACCCTGCCGCCTGGTGCAGCCCGTCCACGTTCTGCGTGATCACCGACGCCCCGGCGGCCGCGAGGGCCCGGTGCGCCGGCGTGGGCCCGGACCGGGCCGCGACATCCCACATGCCACCCCACACCGACCACAGCGCGTCGACATTGCCGGGCAGGAGCTGGACGTGCATCGCCCGCTCCATCTCCGGCGTCATCGTCCACCGGCCGTCCGGGCCGCGGAACGTGCCGAGCCCGGCGGCGACGCTGATCCCGGCGCCGGTGAGCGCGCAGATCTTGCTGAACCTCTCCCGCGGGGCGACCTCGGCGAGAGACGAAACGTCTTGCTTCACAACACGATCCAAGCACCCGATCGGGTGATCGACCAGCGGTGGCAGCCCCGGCCAGGCTCGGCGCGTGGTGCCGAACGCCCCGGTGATCGCCAAGCGCGGACCGAAGGCGCCGGCCGGTGTTGTCTCGGCGAATGTGGGCACTCGCACGCCTCGCGCTCCGATCTTGGGTGGCCGCGCTCCCCCGGTGCTCGCCCTCGGGCGATGCTGTGGTGCCCCCGGCACCCGGACCGCACGGGCGAGCGCGTGCGCCACTACGCCGCTGCGGCGGACCACCGCCGGGATCGGCTTCTGGATCGCCGGGATCGGACCTGCGTTCCGCTGGAGCTCACGATCCCGTTCCTCACCGGGGCGGCCTTCACGGGCGGGATCGGCGCGATCAACGGGCTCGGCAACATCGGCGGCTGCATCGGTACGTGCTGACTCTCGACCCTCTCGGTTACGTGCTGCGCCGCCAGGCCGCACCGCCGCCCGGGCCGACGTGTCCGGCTCCACGGAGAGATGCACCGCCCGGCGGGGCGTGATGCGGGTCGGACAGCCACCGAGCCAGAGCTCGACCGGTCCGATGACCAGCACCTCACCGCAGCGCCCGACCGGACATTGGCGAGCCGCCGTGCCCGCACCGTGCCCGAGGCACCGACCGGAGCGGCCCTGCGGTTACGATGTTGCAGGTCAGCCCTCGTAGCTCAGGGGATAGAGCATCGGTTTCCTAAACCGTGCGTCGCAGGTTCGAATCCTGCCGGGGGCACCGAGAAAGGCGCTGGTAGGGGCGTTGACCTGGCGCGCGCCGTTGGCGTCTAGGGCGTTCACCCCCTCCTGAACCCCTCCGTGGGCGGCAGAACCCCTCCGCCCTGTAGGGTGGTCGGGCACCCAAGGCCTGGCAGCTCTGGAGATCGGAACCATCGACCTCTGGAATTGCGCGTGCCGTGGAACAAATACAAGCGCTGCCGTCAGCACGGAAGCCTCGACCGCGCCGCCGACCCGGGCCTAGCCACCCCGGACCGGTAGGCCGAGGGGAGTCCTGCCGTGCTCGCGTATTGGCCGCTGCTGTCGATGGCTGTCTTGCTGGCCTACCCCGTCTACATGTTGTTGATGGCCGGCGTCCTACGCCTCTGCGGCGTCCCGAAGGACGAGATCGCGAACTGGGCACTGCGCCAGGCGGACCGGCAGCGCTTCACCGACCTCCTCCGCGCCGCGCGGGGGCTCGAGCCACCTCCGGCCGACACGCCGCCCGCGCTCCCCGCCCCGACGCCGCCGCCTGGGTAGCGTGCGCCCACAGCCATTCGCCGGGGCGCAAGGGGAAGGTTGTTGCGCCTTGGTCGAGCTATGGCCATATCTCGGCGTCTTCGCGCCGTTCATCCACCCGCTCTACGTGCTGTCGATGGCAGTGGTGCAGCGCGTCTGCGGCGTTCCGAAGGCCGACGTCACGGAGTGGGTCAAGGATCAGGCCGCGCGGAAGCGCCTGACCGACTTCATCCGCGCTCTCCGCGGCCTGCCGGGGTCGGAGAAGCACGACCCGCCCGAGGACGGCTAGCGGTACGGGCGCACGTGCGGCGACGGTGGCGCGAGGGCCGGCTGAGCCAGTCCTCCGCCCACTCGCCGACCTGCTGGCGGCTACGGCCGAACGCGAGCAGCACGAGCCCGCCCAGGACGACCCAGGCGAGCAGCAGGAAGGGGATGGCCCAGCTATTCGCCAGCAGACCAGAGATGAAGGACGGCACGGCCGGGGCTCCTCAGGCGACGCGAATCCGATCGGTACATCGATCGCTCCTTCGGGTGCCTGGCCGCTGCGGCCGTGGGTGAGTGCTGATCAGGTTACAGATCACCCGGCCGCGCTCCGGGTTCGACACACCCCAGTTATCCACAGGCGGCCGCGTAGTGGCACGGCGTGGGTGTGTCCATCCCCGACAGCGGCCGGGCGGTCCTGCCCGCTACGCCATCCCGCCCGGAGGGCCGCCGCGGCGGAACCACCGGAACAGCTCCGCGAGCGCGCGGATGACGTCGGCCTTGTCCTTAGAGTTGGTCTTGTGCAGCGCAATCGCGAGAGCGATCACCATGCCGAACATGATGATGGCGGCGGTGAGCACCGGCACCATGTACGCGATGGTGTAGTCGGGCGTGGTGAACGGCACCTGGGCAGGGGGCCCCGCAGGCAGTAGGGTCAAGCTGTCGCTCCTGGTGTTCTGAAGGGAACTGCGGGTGTGCGACGCGGAGGGGCAGCCTGCGCCTAGGAAACGGGGCTGTCCCTCAGTCGCGTCTCGGGGGCGACGTTGCCCTAGAACGGCGGTTCGTCGTCGATGGGTGGACCGGGTGGCGCCGAGCCCCACGGGTCGTCCTGCCGGAGCTGGAACTGACCCCGGCCCACCGATTCGATCTCGTTGTTGTTCTTGAGACGGGTGAGGGCAGCCCGGACCGCGTTGACCGGGTCGGCGGAGTCCGTTGTCCAGCCGTTCTCGCGGATCTCGGCCTCGGCCTCGGCGGCCGTGTAGGCCACCCCCGGATTGTCCTGGAATAGCTGGAGCAGCATCTCGGTTGTGTTGGTCCGCGCATCAGAGCCGTCAGCGGCGTGCAGCAGCTGCCGAACGCGCTGCAGCTCGGTGGCGAGGTGCTTCTCGTAGTCCCGCATCTCGCTGAGCCACTGGTCGACGCGGCTGATCATCTCCACGCCGCCAAGGTACAGCGGGCCCAAACGGCGTTTGCCACTCTGTTGGGCGGTCGCCGGGTCGAACGGCCGTTCCCATGCGCCAAGTGGCCAAAGGAGACGAACAGGCGTTTGCACAGCTTGCTGTTCAGTCACTCCTTGTATTCAAAGGGCCACGTGCCGTCGCAGTTGGGGATGGGTAACCCGGTCGCCGTCCGGACGGGCGGGTCGGGACGGCCCGCAGCACTACCCGTGGCGACGTGACCCCCGGTGGTCACTCCCTCCGGCAGTCGTGTACTGTCCTCTTTGGGCAACGCCTCCGTGCCGGCCCAACCACGCGCTACGCAGCTGAGCATCCAGAGCATCGACGCCATCACGCATACAGAGCCACTTTCGCCACCTTCGCGCATACGCATCTACGGCATCCACGGCTAATTCGCATCCACGGCATGCACGCTCTCACACACACGCGCATCTGAACACGATCTCGCATACACGCGCATCTGAATCTGAGAAGCATTCGCCAAATGGCGGTCCCTGTCGGTGCTCCCCGTGGAGAGCTGGTAAATGCCAATCCCCGAGTTGGGATGGTTGGGCATCGTTATCTCAGCCTTTGTGCTGCTCATCGCCCAACCCCTGTACATCGTCATCATGTCCAAGGTGCTGCGCTGGTGCGGCGTCCCCCGGAAGTCTCGGGTGGAGTGGGCGCTCCGCCACGCCGACCAGATGCGATTCCGCCGCGTCGTCTGCGAGCTAATTAGCGCCTTCCGCGGTCGAGGGGGTGATCCCCCGGCTCAGTAGCGGCCGTTGCCGCGAGAGCCCCGGTCGCCGTCCGCGTAGGACGGGCCGGGGCTCTCGTGGCCGTAGAGAGCGGCGGGGGCTACCGCCCGATCGCCCTCCACTCCTGCTCCGAGAAGTCCTCGCCGCACGTGGTGCAGACCTTGTCGCCGGTCTGGGTGCCGAGGTAGTACTCCTTGACGAGCTGGGGATGGCCGCAGGGCGGGTTACCCTTCGCCGCCTGCTCCTCCCGGAGCCGCTTCGCCTCGTCCATCTGCATGCCTAAGGCTAGCCCGCGCTGCGGCCCTTCCGCGCCCGCCGCTCGGCCAGGCTCACGACCCCGGCGGGCAGCGCGGTCGGCTCGGGCTCGGGCGCCGGCAGCACCCCGGGCGGGGGCGGGAGCTGATGCGGCTTGCCGGCACCGGGGCGAGGGATCACGTGGGCGTAGACCTTGAGCGTGATCGTGTAGTCGGCGTGTCCCATCCACACGCTCACCTGCATGTAGTGGTCCGGTGGACCGGCCTGTAGCTGGAGCGTGGCGAGGGTGTGCCGCAGGTCATGCAGCCGGGTGTGCGGTAGCCCGGCCGCCTTCACCGCAGGCTTAAAGATGGTCTTGTAGAAGCTGGCTGGCTCGATCGGCTGCGACCAGTCCAGCCGGGAGGAGTAGTCCTGAACGGTGGCGTTCCTGACCTGCACGCGCCCCGGCTTGCGATGCGGGAACAGGGGCGCCTCCGGGTCGTCGGTGCGCGGATGCACCGTCCGCAGGTAGTCGTCCACCATCTCCGTGAGCCAGTCATCCATCGGGATGCAACGACGGGAGGCGCGCGACTTTGGCGTGTCGGTTAACCATCCGCCCCGCCTCAGGCGTCGGGTGCGCCGGACCGTCACCGCACCGTTCGCCACGTCGCCGATGTTCAGCCCGGCCAACTCCCCGGCCCGCAGTCCGGTGTACGCCAAGAACGCGACGGCGAGCGCGTAGACGGGGTAGCGCCCCTGCACCTGGCGCACGATGGCCGCGACCTCATCGGCCGTCAGCGCCCGGCCCTCGAACTCGCCGTCGGTGTTGTCGGCGCGCGGGCTCCCGAGCTCCACCTTGTCGGCCGGGGTCAAGATGAGGATGTCGTGCCGGACTGCGTACTTGAGCACGCGGGAGAAGGCGTCCCAGACGTGCCGGTAGCTCCGAGCGCTCAGACCCCGCCCGGCTAGCTCCCGAGCCCACGCCTCGGCCCGTTGCGACGTGATCGCGCCTACCGGCACCCCCTGCCACTTCGGCAATACGTGCCGCCGCAGGATGGCCGCGTACTCGTCGCGGGTCCGGGCCTTGAGCTTGCCGTTCTGGACTCCCGGCGTCATCGAATCCAGCCAATCCCGGGCCACCTTGCCGAACGCCACCTCGGCGACCCGAGCGTCCCGGACCCGCCCGGTGGCCTGGCGCTCGCCCTCGATCTCCGCCTTGCGCGCCAGGGCCTCGGCCTTTGTGTGGAAGGTTTGCTGCCGGAACTGCCGGCCACTGTACGAGCGCTCGTCCCACCGCAGCTCGTAGTGGGTGATCACGCCCAGCCGAGGGGTGCACCGGTCACATGAGCTCGGGTTGATCTTCTGCAGGTGCGCCATGTCATCCCGCCTTGAGACGGCGGAACGTCGACGTCGGCAGGTACTCCGCGGGCGGGGCGTCGGCGAACTCGACCCGGACCACGCTGAACTTCAGCCCCGGGTTGCGAACCCACCGGCGCCCGGTGACCGTGACCCAGCGAACCCCGGCCTCGGGGTCCGGTCGCCAGACAGAGTCGCCCGCGCTCAGCTCGGCCGGGTGGACGACCTCGTAGTCCTCTTGCGTCATCTCTGCTCCCTCCGTCCACGGTGGACTCGCGCGGGAGCGAAAGCTACGCCAGTTGAATCTTCAACAGTGCACCTGTTGATCACGAACGACACCTCTTCGTCGGCGTCGCTGCTGGTCAGGGCGGCTCATCGCCTCGTCTGGAGGCGGGCCGTCTTACGCCCTGCCGCTTGCGCCCGGGAGCACGCCGGGTCCTCGCCTCGGAGGGTGCAAGCAACCTCGTGAAGGCGAGTTCCGCGTCGGTCAGGATGCTGGATGGCCGTGGAGGGCCACGATGATCAGGAGCGGGTGCGCGTGGTCCTGGACATGGCGGGCGTGTAGCCGTGGCCGTGAACCTGCTGCTGTCCTATGCCTTCCACGAGTCCACGGATCTGGCGAAGCTGCGCCGCGGGCTGGTGTGCGGCCAGCTGTTGCTCGACTCGGGCGCGTTCACCGCGCACACCACCGGGCGCACCATCACCCTGGACGCCTACGCGAAGTTCCTGGAGCGCTGGCGCGGCTGCTGGGACCACGCCATCACCCTGGACGTGATCGGCGACCCGCGGAAGACCGCGGCGCATACCCGCAAGCTGCACGAGCGCGGGCTCCCGGTCATGCCGGTGTTCACCCGCGGTGACTCGGTCACGGAGTTCGACGCGATGGTCCGCGACGCCGGGTATGTCGCGGTCGGCGGCACGGTCGGTTTGGGTACCAAACCGCAGCGGGAGCGGGTCACGATGCTTCAGCGACGCGCCCAGGATCTGGGCGGCGGCATTCACGCGCTCGGCGTCGGCGCGATCTCCACCCTCCGCCCGGCGCGCCCGTATTCCGCGGATGCCAGCTCGGTCTCGGGTGCGTTCCGCTTCGGCACGGTCGTCTATTTTGATCGCCTACGAGATGACCGTCACCGCGTACCCGGGTACCGACGGCGTCTCGATCAAGCGCCTGTTCATGGAGGGCTGGGCTCCGCCCGTCGTCACCCCGTGACCCCGTGATCTCGGGGACCGGCGTGCGCTTCTTCTGGTGAGCCTCGCGCCGGTCCCCGAACCCGCTCCTTAAAATAGGAAACTACTGACCAACTAAGAATTGCCCCAGATGCGCCGTAAGTGGCTCCCCCGTCAATAGCTCGGCGAACAGGTACTGCCCGCTCGGATT
Source organism: Pseudonocardia aurantiaca (assembly GCF_039526725.1). Classification (NCBI taxonomy): domain Bacteria; kingdom Bacillati; phylum Actinomycetota; class Actinomycetes; order Pseudonocardiales; family Pseudonocardiaceae; genus Pseudonocardia; species Pseudonocardia aurantiaca. The sequence goes on along the minus strand of NZ_BAAAJG010000002.1, from coordinate 378,745 downwards.
CACTTCGAGGAATACATACTCGCCTTCTTGCGTCATCCGGAGGTCGATGGCGCCAAAGTCGAGTTCGAGATTGGCCATGAAGTCCTGCAATTGAGCCGCAACCAAGCCATCCAGATTATGTCGCATCGTTGGCACCGCGAGGTCTAGCCTCGCATCGGTTGGGAAGCGGCCCTGTCCCGAGTGGATCTCCGTAGCGAAACTAGTTCCGCCAATGAATGTCACTCGTACATCGATCCTTGCAGGGATGTACTCCTGGAACATTGCCGGACAGTCTCGAAGCGTGGGCAATCGCGCACGATCATCATCCCCAAAAAGACGTGTCGGTACCGGCGGAGCGTTGCGTGACACGCCTATTCGCTTGTAGATCAATGCCTGCTCATTGGAGGCGAAAGCAAGCACGGCATCTGGACGGTTGGTTATTAGAGTACGCGGCACGCGGAGTCCAACACCCTCTGCCTCGCGTAGTTGGTAGGCTTTCGATCCTGCTACTCGCTCCTTGCTCGGCTTGTTGACCCAGCGCGCGGTGGTGCACCATTCAAGGCTCTCGCAGAACGTCAGCCATTCATCTGCAAGAAAATTTGTTCGGAACCTATCCCCACCTTCCGGATTTGGCGGCACGGGGCGTCGCCACCAGATCGTCCGAACGTGCTGCAAATCTATTGATCCGTCATTCTGGGTGGGCGTAAGGATAGATCGGCCGCAGTGTCCCACCCTCAGCTCAAGAAGGTGGTCATCGCCTAGTCGTGCTAGATCCACCCAAGCAACATCCAGCCCTTTGAGTATCAGATTGTCCCACAAGCTTCTAGCGTGTAGGTCCTCTGGAGGCGCAACTATCAAAAGCGGGAGTGAGTCGGACATGCTATGAGTGACTGACTGCCGTGACGGGAGACCCGCGGACCGCAGGTCGAATCCTAGTCTCAACTGCCGCCGCCGTCTGAGCCGCAATTCCAGGAGGCGGCACGAAGGTGATGGGCGAAAAATACTTGATCTCCGACAGGCTTCTCGGGATCCCAGCCAAGCCGACGACCGAGGGCCTCCTCCAGTCTCAACAGTCGTTCCTCGCCCAGCATGCTGACATCGCGATCTGGCATGCGGCCGTCTGCCGAGAAGATCTCGCGGATCAGTTTACGATTCTTCTTGCCTGCAATCGGATCACCACCTTTACGCACCGTGTACGGTCGTAACTCGTGAATCACGGCGCCCTCTCGTAGGGCGAGTTGCACTGGCCTGCCGCGCGCCTCGAACATTTCCGGTGCATTTTCGCCTCCGGCCCAATCACTGAGATCGTCATAGCTGCCGTGAGGCAATACCCACGTCCCTTGCAGGTCGGCAACGAAGATCACATCGGCGTCCTCACCGACGAGATAACCTGCCATCACGCATCTGGACGAAGCCCGCCCCATTTGTGTTAGGCGAGTGACTTCCTTTGTCTCTAGGTTTGATGCGTCCGATGGAATTGTCACCGCTACCCTCCAATCGCAAGATCGGCCATGCACGGAGGCCACGATTAGTGGCAGGTCGTGCCAGGTCTTGTTAGGACGGACACAGTACAGGAATTCGGCTCCAGATGCCACGACTGGTGGCTGATCGTCTATTTGTAGATCATTTCAAGATCCGCCATCGGTCCCGATAAGGAGTCCAATGTCGAACTTAGAGTAACCGACCAGCAGTAGGACGTCCACGAGCCCCGGCGCGCGGCTCGTGGCGATCCTCGCGCGGATCGGCGCCGTGCGTCGGTCGCCGTGGTCGAGCCAGTCCGCGGCGGCCCAGGCACCACCCGCTGGCAGGTGCTCGGGGGACTGGCTCCTGGCCCTCTGCAGTCTTGCTGCTGCTCGGCATGACAGGCGGTCGGTGCGGCGGCGAGCTGGGACGTCGGTGAGGTACGGGTCGCGGGCGAAGCGGTCGTCGCGGGTGGCGTCGCCCACCACCAGCGGCTCGCCCATCCGCTGGGCGTATCGCAGCACCGACATCGGCACCGCGCGTTCGTGCCCGATGCCGCTAACCGGGGCGCCGCCGCCGCTGTCGGGGGCGGGCAGCAGCCAGTCTTGCCTGTCGTCGCTCCACAGCAGCAGGTGTACGCCGGTGGCGCCGGTCATCGCGCTGAGCACCTGGGCCACGCGGGCGTGCAGGCGTTCGATGCTGGTTTCGGAGCTCAGCGCCTGCGACGCGGACAGAATGCCGAGCAGGTCGATCGTTCCGGTCGTGAACGTGGAGCGACGATGGAGCACATCAGCGGGTTGGTCACCGCCGAGCCCGGCCTCCATATCGGCTCCTGGCCGCAGGGTCGGGTAGGCCCAGTCCAGCTGGGCGACTTTCGCGGTCGCCCCCCACGCGGCGTACTGCTGGCGGGCCTGGGCGAGCAGGTCGTAGCCGGTGTGTTCGATGCCGTGAGCGAGAAAGAAGCGGGCGGCGCGTTCGGCGATCAGGGCCCGATGCCAGGGCCGTCGGCGGCCGGCGGCCTCGCGCCGGGCGGTGTCGAAGGCGAGGACGGCGGCGCGGAAGTCGCCGACCGCCCAGGCCCGCTCCGCCTCGACCAGCCGCAACAGGTGCAGGAAGTTCGCCGGGGCGTTCGCGGCGCGGGCGGCCAGCCACCGCGTCACGTCGTCCAGCTCGGACAGCAGGCCTCCGCGCTCGTCACCGTGGCTGGCGCGGGCCTGCCCGGCCAGGGCCAGCCCGCGCAGCAGGCGGGCCACGGCGGTCGGGTAGTTGCCCGGGGCAGCCGGTAGCAGCGGCATCGCGGCCGCCGTGTGCCGCGTTAGGGCGGCCGGATCATCGAAGACGCCGGCGACGATCGCATGGTTGATATGCGTGTGGAGAAGCGGCAGCGGGTTGTCGGCGTTCCTGTCGGTGGGGACCGCCTCACCGGCTGCGGCGGGGCTTTCGCCGCGCAGCACACCAGCCAGCCACCGGCAGCTGTCGAGCCACTGGATGGTCTGTTCGCTGCCGGTCCGCCGCACGAAGACCAGCCCCGCCTCCACCTCGGCCATCAAGCTGTCGAGCGATGGCGCGCAATCCAGCAGGTAATGCACGGTCGGGTAGTAGGTGTAGCCGGCGTTAGCCAGGTCGCCCCCCGCGATCAGCCCCTCCCGGGCCCGCTGATCGGCATGAAGTGCGCTCTCGATCGGCTCGAAGCACCAGCTGTGGTGAGCGAACAGGTGGCGCGCCAGCGAGGTCGCGGGCTCGTAGCCGCGGGCCTCGCCCAGCTCCACGATCCGCCGCAGCGCCCGATACCCGGCGGCGTAGTCGCCGCGCACCGCCACCGCAGCGAAGGCGACGGCCCCGGCGGGGCCGACCAGGGTAGGGCCCGGGCCGTGCTCGAGCCAGATCCGCAGCGCCTCCAGGCTCAGCCACGCCTGCACAGCGTGGTCGGCGACGAAGAAGGCCGCCGGCAGGACCGCGTCGAGCAGACGGGTCGCGGCGAGCAGCGCCGGCTCGGTGATCTCCGGCCGAGCCAGATCATCGGCGGCGTCGGTGTCATCCAGCCACCGGTACAGATGGTCGAACTGGCGGTCGAGCTCGGTGGGGAGCCGGTCCGCAGCCGGGACGGCGATGCCCAGCTCGCGCAGCGATTCGATGCCCAGCCCGATCGCCTCCGCGAAACGGGTTCGGTGGGTCAGGCTGCGCACCTGCACCACAGTCGCGTCCGCGCGCGCCAACGCGGTGGTGCACAGCCGCTCGATCGTGCGGTACTCCTCGCCCGCCTCCTCCAGGCGCCCCATGCTGTACAGGGCGGCGTGGCGGCCGGTGTGCACCTCGATCAGCGTGGCGGTCTCGCCCGGGTCGATCAGCCGCAGCGCGCCGGCCAGCAGCGCGCTCACCAGCGCGTAGTCCCCGATCAACGCCGCCTGGTCGGCGGCGCGCCGCAACAGCCCCACCACCACCCGCCGCTCCGTGGCATCGTGGACCGCGGCGACCACCGGCAGGTACTGCTCCGCCGCGACCGCGAACAATCCCGGCACGGCCGCCAGCCGCCGCGCCATCGCCAGCTGCAGGGTTCGTCGCCGCCGCGGGTCCAGCCCGCCCAGGATCACCTCGCGGATCCGGTCGTGGCGAAACCGCACCGCCTCATGCACCCCAGGTGCCGCCACCAGAACACCGTCCTCGAGGGCGGGCGACAGCGTCCGTTCCACCACGCTCGCTGGCGCGGCGGTCGCGGCCTGCAGCACCTTCACCTCGACTCGCCCGCCCAGACACGCCATCGCCTCCACCATCTGGAAAGACTGCGCCGACATGGCGTCAACACGCGCCGCCAGCAGCCCCGCCACCTCGGACCGGCCCAGGTGAGCGCGCACCGCGGCGTCGTCCCATCGCCACCTGGCCGCTGTCGCCATCAACACGCTGTCACGCCGCAGCGCGTTGAGCAGCTCCACCGTGTCGTACGGATTGCCGCGCGTATGCGGCTCGATCACCTCGGCCAGGCCGGCCGCCGCGGCCCGGTCCACCCGGAGCATCTCGGCCACCATGGTGACGAGACTCGGCACGGGCAGATTGACCAGGCGCAGGTGCTGCACTGTTGCCTGTTCCCGCCATCGGGACAGCGGCGCGGCCAGCGCATGTGCCGCGTCCACGTCGTCTTCGCGGTAAGCACCCACCAGCAACAGGCCGTCGATCGGCTCCTCGCTCAGCACGAGGTCGACGAAGCCGAGTTGTGTGCGCCCGGCCCACTGCAGGTCATCGACGAACACCACCACCGGCCGTTTCCGCGGGGCGACCGCCCGCAATACCGCCACAGCCACTTGCTGCGCCCGGACCTGCGCGGTCAGCGGATCCCCCGGATCGGGCGGCGCCGCCAGCAGCGCCGCGAACTCCGGCACTGTCGCGGTCAGCAGACCCGCGTTCGGCCCAACCGCCCGCAAGATCCGCTCGCGGACCTGCGCCAGCTCATTCTCCGGCTCGGCGAGCAACAGCCGACCCAACGCGCGAAACGCCTGATTGACCGCGTCGAACTCCAGGTCCCGCCGATACGGGTCGAACTTGCCGGCCACAAGCCAGCCATCACTGCCGGTCACCACCGGCCGCAGTTCGTCGACCAGCGCCGTCTTGCCCACCCCCGGCGCCCCGCTGACCAGCACCCCGCGGCACCGGCCCGACGTCACGTCCGCGAACGCCGCCTCCAGCGCGGCCACCTCGTCGTCGCGGCCCACCAGCCGCGACGGGGGCAGCAGCCGCAGCGGAACATCGTGCTCGCCGACCCGCAGCGCAGCGGCTCCCGGGCGTGCGCCGGCGTCCCGCAACCGCTCCAGGTCGTAGACCGCGCCGTCGGCGGTCTGGTAGCGGTTGTCCGGTTCCTTCTCCAGCAGATGCATGACGATCGCCGACAGCGGCCCCGGTACGGCCGGGTTCACCTCCGCCAGCGGCACCGGCACCCGCGCCAGGTGATCGTGGGTGAGCCGCAGCGGGTCGCCGAAGCCGAACGGTGGCCCGCCCGTGGCCAGCTCGTACAGCGTCGCACCCAACGCGTACAGATCGGCACGCTGGTCCACCGACCGGCCGGTCCGCCCGGTCTGCTCCGGCGCCAGATACGCCAGCGTTCCGACGATCTCGGTGTGGTGGGTGAACTCGGGACGGATCTCGGCGAACGAAGTCGCCAACGCGAAGTCCACCAGGCACGGGGCGCCGCCGCGACAGAGCACGATGTTCGCCGGGGTGATGTCCCGGTGCATTACCCCCCGGCGGTGCATCCCCGCCACCGCCTCCGCCAGCTCCACCGCAAGCCCGATCAGCTCGTCAACCGCCAACGGCTTGGTCAGCCCGGCCAGGCTCGAGCCACCGACGTCGGCCAGCAGGATCGACCCCGGGTACCGCGGCGTCTCCACCAGCTGCGCGACCCCCGGAGCACCGCGCAGCCGTTCCAGCATCGCCAGCTCGTGCCGCAGCCGGCGTTCCGCGTCCGGCCCCAGGGGCTCCTTACGGACGACGCTGCGCCCAGGAAAGTAGAGCCGAGTCACGCGCGTGCGCTCGCTCGCATGCAGAACTTCGGCCCGCGCTGGCGGGTCTCGGCCCGGCAGCGCCCCGCCTGCCGCCATCCGACACCTCCACGCACGGTCGGGCCCATCTCGTGCCGCGCCTACACCTCTTCGAGGGCCAAAGGCGACTATTCACGAGACCGCGAGGCGGCGCGACCCCGCTAGCCGCACCCGGCACCGGGGCCAGCCCGGTGACCTAGGCCACGGCGCGCAGAGAGGCTGATGGGCCAGGGGGCAGTTGCGTCGCCGTTAACCGGTACCTGCGCCACCGGTCGGCCGTGTCGGTCTTCGCCGACGCCGCAAACACCCGGCGCCCCCGCCCGTTCGGGGTCGGCACGAGCGCGGCGAAGTCCGGGCTCGGCACCGGCCACGGCCGTCGCACTGTTCGACACCGCCACGTTCACCGCCGCGACCTACGTCCCCCCGGCGGGCTCGGCACCGGACGTGTCGCCGGGGTCGGTCGTGTCGCTGCTGGCGAGCCAGCTGCTCTCGAGTGTGCTCACCTACGTCGGGGCGGCGGTCGCCGGCGCATACGTCACGACGCGCCGGCAGTACGTCGAGCTGGTGCGGGTCCGCGCCGCGGAGGCGGTCGAGTCGCAGCGGGCACGGGCCGACGCAGCCATCAGGCTCGAGCGCTCCCGCATGGCCCGCGAGCTGCACGACATCGCCGCGCACCACCTCTCCGGCATGGTCGTGCAGACGGCCGTGGTCGAGCGGCTGATCGACCGCGACCCGCAAGCGGCGAAGGAGGCGGCAGCCTGGATCCGCGGGCAGGGCAAGGAGACGCTGCACAACCTGCGTCTCGTCGTCGGTGCCCTCCGCGAACCCGGGCGGGACGGGGCCGGTGACGCGGACGTCATGGGCGACGGCGGGGCCCCGGTGCCCGGACTCGCCGTCCTGGACCGTCTCGTGCGGACCGCGCGCGACCTCGGGACGCCCGTCGAGCTGGTGCGGGAGGGCGAGCAGCGATCCCTGCCCCCCGTCGCCGACGTCACGTTCTACCGGGTCACGCAGGAGGCGCTCTCCAACGCCAGGGAACACGCGCCGGGGGCCCCTGCGCGGGTGCACCTGCGCCACCGCGCGTCGGAGGTCCGCCTCGACGTCGTCGACGAGGCCGGGCCCGCAGGCCCCGGCGCACCGCGCGACGTCCATCGCGGTCTCGGCCTCGCCGGGATGCGGGAGCGGGCACAGATGATCGGCGCGACGTTCGCCGCAGGGCCGACCCCGTCCGGCGGATGGCAGGTCACGCTGGCGCTCCCGCTCGACCGGGAGGCGCCGGAGACCGCGCCGTCGCACGCCCCGCCCGGACCCACCGGCACCACGAACACTGAAGTGAGCGCATGATCAGAGTTGTTCTGGCCGACGACCAGTCCGTGGTCCGGGCGGGGTTCCGGGTCATCCTCGAATTCGCCGGTGACATCGAGGTCGTGGGCGAGGCCACCGACGGCCCCACCGCCGTGCAACTCGCCCGCACGCTCCGCCCCGACGTCGTCTGCATGGACGTACCGATGCCCGGCGGCAACGGGCTGGCCGCCACCCGCGAGATCGTCGCCGCCACGACGCCAGAGCCGGCCCCCGCGGTGCTCGTCGTGACCACGTTCGACCTCGACGAGTACGTCTTCGGTGCGCTCGACGCCGGTGCCAGCAGATCCGTTGTGTGGGCCTACCAGAACGGGATGGCCCCGCAGCACCCCGCATCGAACACCGGCTCAGGCCAGCGTGCGGCTGGCGGCGACGAGGGCGAGGGTGGGGTGGCGTAGGCCGAACCCACCGGCCCCGCTGACGATGGCTTCCTTGAACATCGCGGCCAGGCGGCCGGTGATCATCGGCCCGCGCGGGCTGTCGTCGGAGTTGGTGTACTGGACGAGGCCGTCCTTCCGGCCGAGGCTGATGCAGTGGCCGTCGCCCTCGACGCGCAGCTGCCGCGGGGTGCGGCCGGTCAGGCGGTCGCCGATCGCGCGGACGGCGCACGCGGCGGCCAGCCCCCCGGGCCCGCAGCCCATGCGCAGTTCCCGCCCGTCCTGCTTGCGGGCGGCCGCGGCGTCCCCGATGCCGTAGACCTCCGGGTGCGACACCGACCGCATCGTGGCGTCCACGAGCATGCGCCCGTTGTCGCCGACGGCCAGCCCGGCCTCGCGCGCCAGATCGGGCGCCCGGAAGCCGGTGGTCCACACCACCACGTCGGCGCGACGTGCTCACCGTCCTCCAGCAGCACGCCGTCCGCGGCGACCTTGGCCACCTGCGCGTGCTCCCGGAGTTGGATGCCGAGGCGGTCGAAAGTGCGGTGCAGGTGAGCCTGGCCGCGCTCGGACAGCGCGACGCCCAGCGTCCCGCTGGTGGCCAGCCGCACCGTGCGGTCCGGGTAGGTCTCGGCCAGCTCGGCGGCGGCCTCGATGCCGGTGAGTCCGCCGCCGACCACGACGACCGTAGAGGCGATGCGCATCCGGTCGCGCAGCCGCGCGGCCTGCTCGGCGCCGGCGACGGCGGTGGCGTGCTCGGCCGCGCCGGGGACGCTGTGCAGGTCGGCGTGGCTGCCCAGCGCGTAGATCAACAGGTCGTAGCCGACCGGCTCGCCGCTGGACAGCTCGATCTGCCGATGTACGGGGTCGATGCGGGTCACATGGTCGACGATCAGCCGGATGCCGGCGCCCTCCAGCAGGTCGCGCAGCGGGATGTCGCGCAGCCGCTGGCCGCTGGCGAGCTGGTGGTTGCGCATCCGCTCCACGAACCGGTCACGGTTGTTGACCAGCGTGACCGTCGCGCCGGTGCGCTTGGCGATCAGCTTGGCGGCGGTCAGGCCGGTGTACCCGGCGCCCAGGACCACGATGTGCGGGGTCGTTGCCATCACGTGTTTCTCCCTTAGTCACCGGATGAACCGGCGACGCCTGTTGGGGGAACTGGTCGAACACGAGACGCCAGCGACTCGATCCTTGTGACATCGCAGGCTTCGTGACGTGTGCCACAAAGAGACGGGTGACAAGGACGTCCCGCGGCGCCGAGCGCAACAAGCCGGCGGCCGCACGCACTTCCCCAGCGACTCGCGCGCATTTTCCCAGCGACTCGCGGGAGTTCGTGCGCTGAGATTCCCCGGTGTGAAGACTGGGCAGTCTCCTGTCTTGTTCGGGCTATCCGCCGGAAGAGGGGGCGCTGGTTGCCACGCCGTACGGGCTGGTGCCGACGGGGATGGTCGCGAGGATCTTGAGTGTGACCGGGTCGATGACGGCGAGCGCGTTGGCGCCTTGCTCGGCGACGTAGATGGCCTGCGCGGTGGCTGTGACGCCGAACGGGTCGGTGCCGTGGCCGCCCAGGTCCACGGTGGCGGTGACCTGGTGGGTGACCGTGTCGAGAACGGAGAGGGTCCCGGGACCCAGGTTGACGATGTAGGCCCGGCTGCCGTTGGGGGCCAGTGCCGCGCCGAAGGGGCCGATGCCGACCTGCGTGGTGGCGGTGATTGCGCCGGTCTGGGTGTCGATGATCGAGACGCTCTGTCCGACTTCGTCGGCGACGTAGACGTACCGCCCGTCCGGTGTCACGGCAAGGCTGGCCGGGGCGTGACCCGCGGGGAGGGTCTGAACGACGCGGTTGGTCTTGGTGTCGATGACCGAGACGTTGTCGGACCCGGCGTTGGCGACGTATGCCGTTGCGCCGTCGCGGGTGAGGGCGATGCTGACCGGCTGCGTGCCGACGGGGACGGTGGCGATCGCCTGATTGGTCGCGGTGTTGAGCACGAAGACGTTGTTGCCGGCGCCGTCTGTGAGATAGGCGGTGGTGCCGTTGGGATTTACGGCCACGCTGGTGGGGCTGCTCCCGGCGGGCAGGGCGATGGTGGCGGTCACGGTGTTGGTGGTGGTGTCGAGCACCGACACGTTCGCGGATCCGGCGTTGGCGATGTAGACGTGTTTGGTGTCGGGCGTGACAGCCACGCCGCCGGGTGCCATACCGACCGGGACGGTGGCGGTGACGCGGTTGGTGGATGCGTCGATCACCGAGACGGTGTTGACCAGCTGGTTGCTGACATAGATGTGCGTACTCGCGGTCGCGGGGGCGGCCGGGGCTGTGGCCGATGCCGGGGCTGTGGCCGATGCCGGAGCTGTGGCCGATGCTGGGGGCGCGGCGACGATGCTGGACACCAGCGCCAGGATCGCGATGCCGACCGCCACCGCGGCCGCTCGGGATGCAGTGCCCCGTTGCGGGTCGGCCGCGGCGGCGTGGGCCCGTGGTCGCGACGGCATGAGTGATCCCTCCGGGGGCGAGATGGCTCGGGGCCAGTACCGGGGACGGTCTGGCGACGGCGTCAGGTCAGCAGGGTCCGGGCGTAGTAGTCCTGCGGGTTCTGCACCCCGGGAAGGGCGAAGAAGTAGCCGCCGCCGATGGGGCTGATGTAGGGGACGAGCATCTCGTTCTCCAGTCGGGTCTGCATGGCGATGTAGGTGGACAGCTGCTGCTGGAAGCAGCAGAACGCGTGTCCCATGTCAGGGTTTCCGGCCGGGTCGGGGCTGCGGTCGTACTGGAAGCTGCGGCGCAGGATGTTGCTGGTGGCCGCGGTCTGCGGGGTCTGCGGGTTGGCCAGGCGGATGTGGCAGTTCAACGGGGTGACCAACCCTTGGGGATCGTTGGTGTAGATCGGATCAAGGGTGTCCGGGGCATCCGGTGAGGTGGCGTACATCGGGGCGCCGCTGATTTTGCGCCGGCCGAAGATTCGTTCCTGCTCTTCGACGGGCACTACGTTCCACTGGTCCAGGAGCATCCGGATGATGCGCAGCACCTGGTAGGTGCCCCCTGCGGTCCAGGCCGGTTCGGGTGGACCGGGCTGGACCCACACCTGCTGGTTCATGTCGGTGGGGTCGGCGGTGTTGGGGTTGGTGATGCCGTCCTTGAAGCCCATCCAGTCCCGCGGGATGCCGACCGGGCGCGGGGGAAAGCGGAACCCGTCGATGCGCCAGCGGATCCGCATGCTGCCGGCGGTGTGGGCCAGGATGTCGAGCATGGCGTGCCCGACCGTGTCGCGGTGACTACCGCACAACTGCAGTAGCAGGTCACCGTCGGAGATCGCCGGGTCCAGGTTGTCGTGGGCGAACGCTTTCATCGTCTCGAGCTGGGCCGGCTTGGCCGGGCCCAACCCGTAGCGGCCATCGAAGAGCGACGCGCCCAGCGCCACGGTGACGGTGAGATCGTCGGGCAGGACCGTGGGTCCGAGCAGACGGTCATCCGACGGTGGCGCGCCGGGGGGGACTGCTGGTGGGGTGCCACCGGCGGTCAGGAACGCGGCGCGCGCGGTGAGCGTCTGGAACAACTGGATGAGCTCGCCCCGATTGCCCGCCGTCACATCGAAGGCGAGAAACGTCGAGGCCGTCTGCGGAGGAGTGGCGATCCCCGCCTGGTACTGGCCATAGAACGGGACCGAACGCTGCCCGTCCCGCGTCGCCTCCAGGTTGTAGTCATCCTGGTTGGAGCCACCACCCGGCGGGGGCGGCGACGGGGTGGCGGCTTCGGCGCTTTCGCCCAGCGCACCCGCAGCCACCGTCCCGACCGCCCCGCAGGCGACACCACGCAGAAACCACCGCCGGCCAAACTGCGGAGATGATCCACGAGCCGCGCCGTCGCGGTCAGCCTCTGGAACAGCCGATTCCTCGTTACCCATTCCGAATTTCCCTGTTTGCTGCGCCGAGTCCGCGGACAACGTCCAGAAGTCCCACTGCATATCGTAGCGATGCAGGCTGGCGCGAGCCCCGCCATCTCGAGCCGTTGGGTCACACGGTGCGATTCTCCGCGCTGATCATCCAGGCGTACTTCTCCAGGTCATCGATCATCGCGTGCAGCAGATCGGCACTGGACGGGTCGTCACCATCCACGTCGTCGTGAACCGTCCGCATGGTCGCGACCGTGGCAGCGATGCGGTCGGTGATCAGGTCGACCACCGCGGTGGTGTTCTGCTCGCCGGCAGGAAAGGCCGGCAGGCTCGTGGTAGTGGTCACGGTGTCGGTACGACCGTCAGGAGTCGCCTGCAGAGCCCGCATCCGCTCTGCGATCGTGTCGCTGGCCGCCCGAGCGACGTCGACCATCTCGTCGAGCTGCAGATGCAGATCACGGAAATTCTTTCCCACGACGTTCCAGTGCGCCTGCTTTCCCTGCAGATGCAGTTCGATCAGGTCGACCAGCACAGCCTGCAGGTTGTTCGCCAGCCGCGACGAGGCGACGAAGCGGTCGCTGGCGGTGCGGCCTCGGGATCCGGTCCGCGATGTGCTCGTGGTGCTCATGACACGCCTTTCTCTTGATTAACCAGCTGCCGAGGTACACGCAGCCATTTCGATCAGCGAGAACCCAGTGGGTAGCGCCGGACTCGACAAGCTCGGCGAGTTCGCAACAATCCACGATGTCCGCGAGCCCCACGAGACATCTGATCGGCGGAGTTACTCGACGAAGATGATGATATTGAGCGTGCCGAAGACCTTGTGCAGGTTACGCGCGGGCTCATGAGCCGCAGTCCGACAAGAGCCACACCCTTGCCCTGTCCACGCTCACGGCATTCTGTCCCTTTCCGATGGCTATCCGAGGTTCGACCGCATCGGTGCGCTGACCGGTGGCCATCGTGAGCCCCGGCCCCGCTCAAGCAGCCTTCCCTCCGGGCTCGCGCGGCACATCACCGCCAGCGTGACTTCTCCATGGGTGCCAACCCGAGTCCTGTATGCCTGGTACCGGGTAGCGCCAGTCAGTCGGTCATCGCGACCAGGCAGGCGCGATCAGGCCGCGCACCTCACCGAACCCGACGGTCGTGCCGCCCGGGCCGCGAGCTGCGGCCGTGATGACCACCTCGTCCCCGTCGGCGAGGAACTCACGGCTCGTGCCGTCGGGTAGCACGAGCGGGTGCGCACCGTTCCACGTCAGCTCGATGAGTGAGCCGCGTTGTCCGGGCTCGCTCCCGCTGACCGTGCCCGAGGCGAAGAGGTCGCCGGGACGCAACGCGGCGCCCCCCGATGTCATGTGCGCGAGCTGCTGTGCCGCAGTCCAGTACATCCCTGCGAACGGCGGCCGCGACACCGGATGCCCGTTGAGCCGCACCTCCAGCTCGACGTCGAGTCCCCATTCCTTGGCATCGGCGTCGTCGAGATGAGGCAGTGGACGCGGGTTCCGCGGCGGCGGCGCGACCCGCGCGTGTGCCAGCGCGGCGAGCGGCACGACCCACGGCGACACCGATGTCGCGAAGGACTTGCCCAGGAACGGCCCGAGCGGCACGTACTCCCACGCCTGGATGTCGCGGGCGGACCAGTCGTTGACGATGCACGCCCCGAAGACGTGCTGTTCGAAGTCCGCGAGCCGGACGGGCTGCCCGGGCGTCGACGGCGTCCCGACCACGAAGCCAAGCTCGGCTTCGATGTCCAGCCGGGTCGACGGGCCGAATACGACCTCACCGTCCGGGGTACGGCGCTGCCCGCTGGGCCGCAGGACCGGTGTGCCGGATACAACGACGGTGCCGGCGCGCCCGTGGTAGCCGATGGGCAGGTGCTTCCAGTTCGGGGTGAGCGGGTCGCTGCCGGGGCGGAACATCCGGCCGAGGTTCACGGCGTGATGCTCGCTGGCGTAGAAGTCGACGTAGTCGGCAACGGTGAACGGCAACAGCATGGTCGCCCTGGACGCGGGCACGAGAAGCGGCGCGACGGCATCGCGATAGCGCTCATCAGTGAGCCACATGGTCACTGCGGCGCGCACCTCGGCCCAGGCCCGCGAACCCGCGGCGAGCAGCGCGTCGAGAGAACCGGCGGCGAACAGGCCGGCACGCCCGGGCAGTAACGATGCTGCCGCCGCGGTGACGTCGAGGACCGCATCTCCGATGGCCACCCCGACGCGGCGCCGCGGGGCGTCGGGCGTCGTGAAGCTGCCGTACGGCAGGGTCTGGACGCCGAACGGGTGGGTGCGAGGGATGTCCAGCCAGGTGCTGAGCTCGGCGGTGCTCACCCGGCGACCTGCCGGTCGAGGAGCCCGAGCGTGATCAGGTCGGCCACTGGCTCGCTGATGCTGCAGGTGCCGAACGAGACGAACGCCGCACGCACCGACCGCGCGGACGCCGGGGTGAGCCCGCGTGCTTCGCGGGCCAACGCCGCGCCGTCGCGGTCGGCCAGCACCGCGCCGACGCCGGCGATGTCTCCTCCCGCGAGAGCTGCGGCCACCGCGAGCAGGACGTTGAGGAACCCGTGGTGCTCGAACCGAGTCACCGGGTCGGTGTACCGCACTGCGTGGTGCAAGCCCGCAGTCAGTTTGAAGGCCAGCCCGCGCTGTACGCAGCCCGTCAGCGCCGTGGCAAGCCCGTGCTCGTCCGGGAACGCCGCCGCGACCGTGCCGCCCGTGCGGATCTTCGCGCGGACGCCCGACCCGGCAAGCCGGTGCAGGGCCGCATCACGTTCCGGTGCTGCGGCGAGCTCGAGGTGAACGGGGACGTCCTCGGGTATCGCCGCCGCGCGGACGGCGGCGAGCGCCTCGTCGACGCCCGCCGGGGTCGGGGCGGCGGGCAGCTCGATCGCCCGCACCACGACATCCGGGAGGCTCGTGGCAGCGCGCAACGCCGCCGCCAGCGCTCCCGAGCCTCCTGGGACGACGAGCGAGATCGGAAACGCGTCGGAGCCCTGCGCCCCGTCGGCTCCGGCGCCTGCGAGCACCGATCCGAGCTCCGCGACCCGCGTGTCCGGGCAGACGAACGGGCCGGTCAGGACGGCGTCGCGGGTGCGCGTCCTGGCCCGATGCGCCACGACCGCCGCCGGCATCGGGACGTTGCCCGGTGGGAACAGCGCGGCGTCGTCGAAGAGGCCGGCGAACAGTGCCTCGCGCACCTCGGAACCCACCCGCGCGGCGACGGTCATCGGCCGCCCGCCCACGACCACGAGTACCGGCCGTCGTCGGCGGCCACCCCGCCCTCCCCGAGCTCCAGCGGCCGGAAGGTGTCGACCATGACCGCCAGCTCGTCGAAGAACTCGGCACCGAGCGACCGTTCGACTGCACCCGGCTGCGGACCGTGCGAGTGGCCACCGGGGTGCAGGGAGATCGACCCGTGCCCGATGCCCGATCCCTTGCGGGCCTCGTAGTCGCCGCCGCAGTAGAACATGACCTCGTCGGAGTCCACATTGGAGTGGTAGTAGGGCACCGGCACGGACAGCGGGTGGTAGTCGACCTTGCGCGGCACGAAGGTGCAGACCACGAAGTTCGGCCCCTCGAACACCTGGTGCGCGGGCGGCGGCTGATGGATGCGGCCCGTGATCGGCTCGAAGTCGGCGATGTTGAACGTGTACGGGTACAGGCAGCCGTCCCAGCCGACCACGTCGAACGGATGGCGGGCCTGGACGTGCACGGTGCCGGCTATCCCGGCAGGCCCGGCGCCGCGGTGCTTCAGATGGACCTCGGTCGGTCCCGCATCGACCACGAGTGGCGCGGCGGGACCGTGCAGGTCGCGCTCGCAGTAGGGCGCGTGCTCGAGCAACTGTCCGTAGCGGGAGAGGTAGCGCTTGGGCGGCGCGATGTGGCCGCCCGCCTCGATCACGTACGCCCGCAGCGGCTCGTTCCCGGTGGGCACCCAGCGGTGGGTCGTGGCCCGCGGCAGGACCACGTAGTCGCCTGGCGAGCGGGCAGCGCGCCGAAGACGGTCTCGACCGTCGCAGAACCTGACTCGACGTAGACGCACTCGTCGCCCACCGCGTTCCGGTAGAGCGGGCTGGGCTCGCCCGCCACGACGTAGGAGATCCGGACGTCGCCGTTCCCGAGTACCAGTCGCCTGCCCGTCACCGCGTCGAGGGCCTTCCACTCCTCGCCGGGAAAGAGGCTGTGCAGCCGCAAGTGCCGCGGCAGCAGCGGCGCGTTCGCCGTCGTCGCGAGGTCGGGCAGCTCCCATACCCGCGCGTCGAGGATGGCCGACGGGATGCCCAGGTGGTAGAGCAGCGAGGAGTCGGAGGAGAAGCCTTCCTCGCCGACGAGCTCCTCGTAGTAGAGGCCGCCATCCGGACGGCGGTGCTGGGTGTGCCGCTTGGGTGGGACGTCGCCGAGGCTGCCGTAGTAGGGCATGGCTGCTCCCTGCCTCAGAAATTGCCGCGCTTGGCCTGCTCGCGCTCGATGGCCTCGAACAGGGCCTGGAAGTTGCCCTTGCCGAAGCCCAGCGAACCGTGCCGCTCGATCAGCTCGAAGAACACCGTCGGCCGGTCCCCGACCGGCTTGGTGAAGATCTGCAGCAGGTAGCCGTCCTCGTCGCGGTCGACCAGGATCCCCCGCGCCTGCAGCTCCTCGATCGGCACCCGCACGTCACCGATCCGCGCCCGCAGCGCCGGATCCGTGTAATACGAGTCCGGGGTGGCCAGGAACTCCACGCCACGGGCCCGCAGCAGGTCCACGCTGCGCAGGATGTCGTTCGTGGCCAGCGCAAGATGCTGCGCCCCCGGCCCACCGTAGAACTGCAGGTACTCGTCGATCTGCGACCGCTTCTTCGCGACGGCCGGCTCGTTGAGCGGGAACTTCACCCGGTGGTTCCCGCTCGCCACCACTTTGCTCATCAACGCCGAGTACTCCGTGGCGATGTCGTCGCCCACGAACTCGGCCATGTTCGTGAACCCCATCACCCGGGTGTAGAACCCGACCCACTCGTCCATGCGGCCCAGCTCCACGTTCCCCACGACGTGGTCGAGCGCCTGGAACAGCCGTCGCTCCCCCGCCACCGACGTCCGCGCGACATAGCCGGGCAGGTACGGCCCGGCGTAGCGGGAGCGGTCCACCAGGCTGTGGCGGGTGTCGCCGTAGGTGCCGATGGCCGCGACCCGCACCGTCCCATGCTCGTCGGTCACGTCGTGCGGCTCCTCCAGCACCACCGCGCCCTGGCGGCGGGCGTGGTCGACGCAGCGATCGACGTCGGGCACCTCGAGCGCGATGTCGACGATCCCGTCGCCGTGGCGGCGGTGGTGCTCCAGCAGCGGGCTCGCCGGGTCCACCCCGCCCTTCAGCACGAACCGCACCGCGCCCGAACGCAGCACGTAGGCGTGATGGTCCCGGTTGCCGGTCTCCGGACCGGAGTAGGCGACCAGCTCCATCCCGTACACGAGCTGGTAGAACAGCGCGGCCTGGGTGGCGTTGCCGACCGCCCACACCACCGCGTCCCACCCGGTCACCGGGAACGGGTCACTCCCGGCGTCGTACTCGACCAGCCCGACGAGCTGCCGGAGCTGGTCCAGGTCCAGCTCGGCCAGCCGCTCCTGGTCGGTGAGGGTCTGCTCGATGCTCATCCGGTTCCGGCTCCTCAGGTGGCAGGGCGGGTTCTGACACAGATGACAACGCAACTCGACGAGGTGGGCAAGACCGTCATCTTCAGGTGGTCCTGCTGCTCAGATTGCCGACCAACAGCGGCAGTGAGATGGGCACATCGATAAGTTGCTGGACGCCGCATGTGCGATCAACCGAAGAACAGCTCGTCCGGGCCAGCGGCCAGGATCCGGTGCCGGTCCGCGGCGTTGGGCGCCCACTCGGCGAGCAGGTTGAGCAGCTCGCCCGTGTCCCGCTGCCCGTCGGGCAGGTGCGGCCAGTCCGAACCCCACAGGAGACGGTCTGCGCGGGCGGCCACCAGCGCCCGCCCCAGCGGTGCCACCGACGACAAGGGCTTCGCCTTCGCGATGCGGTAGGGACCCGACAGCTTGATCCAGCAGTTGCCCTGCTCCAGGAGGCTCACGAGGCGCTCGAAGTCCGCCGAGGTGAGCCCCTCGGACTCCAGCATGTAGCCCATGTGGTCGATCACGAAGCGGTCCTCCAGGTCCGCGAGGAACGGCAGCAGGTCCCGCACGACCGTGCCCGGCGCGTAGAACTGCACGTGCCACCTACGGGGCGTCGCCCGCGCTGCCATGCGGCGTACGTAGCCGATGATCTCCTCGACCGGTCGGTCACGACGGGCGAAGAGGTCGAGTCGGATCGCCCGCACGCCGAGGTCGTGGTAGCGGTCCAGTTCGGCGTCGGACACGTCCTCCTCGACGCGCACGACCGCGCGGCAGCGCGGGCCGAGCCTGCGCAGCACGTCGAGCGTGAGGCTGTTGTCGGTGCCGTAGAACGTCGGCTGCACCAGCACCATGCGCTCGATGCCGAGCACCGCGGTGAGCTGCAGGTACTTCTCCAGGGTCGCGTCGGGAAACGTGTAGAGCGGGTCCGGCACGTGCGGGTAGCCGGGCTCGAACACGTGGAAGTGCGCGTCGCAGCTCCCCGGCGGCATCGCGTATTCCGGGCGGGTGTTCGTCGCGGCGGGCCGCATGGGGGTGGTCTCGAGCATCTCGGAGCTCACGCGTGCTCCCGTCCTTCGCTGTCGTCGTGGTGGTGGGGGCCGCTCCACCGGTCGGTGAACCGGGTGGCGCGGGACAGGGCGGCGCTGTGCAGCAGGTCGGTGTCCATGCCGGTGAGCTGCAGCGGGGAGACGCCCAGCGGGGCGAGGGAGTCCAGTAGCTCCAGGTCGGTGATGCCGCCGACCTGGAGCAGCTTGCCGTGCTTCGCGCAGGCGGCGGCCGCGGTCGCCACCGCGTCACGGACGGCCGGGTGGCCGTACTCCCCCGGCACGCCCAGCTCGGCCGTCAGGTCGTTGGCGCCGATCGCGAGCATGTCCACACCGTCGAGGGCGGCGATGGCGTCGGCGTTCTCGATGCCGGCCGGCGTCTCCAGGAGGATCTGTACGATCGTCGCGGCGTCCAGCGCCGGGTTCAGCTCCCGGGCTGCGGTCGGTCGCATCCCGAGGTGGGGCACCATCGCCAGCTGGGAGCGCTGCCCGGCCGGCGGGAACCGGCACGCCCTGCTGACGAGCTCGGCCTCGGCCACCGTCTCGACGCGCGGGACGACGATGCCGTGGGCTCCGCAGTCGAGGAGTCGCCCGATCGCCCCGTACTCCCGCTCCGGCACCCGCACGAACGGCGTCATGCCCAGGTCGCCTGCCGTGGCGCACATCTGGGCGGCGAGGTCGAGCGGCATGGCCGAGTGCTCGAGGTCGACGAGGACGGCGTGGTGGCCGGTGGCGTGCGCGATGCGCACCACGTCGCTGGTGCGGCTGCAGCGGATCCCGAGCATGAGGGTGAGATGGCCCGCTCGGAGCCGGTCGAGGAAGGGGTTGCTGCGGATATGGGTGGTCATTGATCCGTCCCGGAGGGGTGTGGATGGGGCCGCGCTCGGGCGGTGCGGCGCCGAGGACGCCGGCCCGCGAGGGCGCCGGACGATCGCCTGCGGCTCGCGTCAGCTGAGGACGCCGCGCGCGAGGATGCGGGTGATTGCCTCGATGACCTGATCGTCCTCGAGGCCGGACCCGCCGCCGAGCTGGACGTAGCAGGTGAACTCGAGCATCGACACGATCGCGAGGGCGAGCGCGAAGGCGTCCGGGCCCCCGTCGGGGGTGGAGGCGTCTTTGATGTGGCGGGCCCAGTTGTCGATCTCGCGACGGCGGATCTCGCGGTGCAGCGCCGTGAAGTCCTCGTCCGTCATCGACGCCTGCAGGATGGCCACCATCTCGGGCAGGTGCGTGCGGTAGGTGGACCAGTACGCCTGCACGTGCGAGCGCACCTCGTCCTCGGTCTCGAGCTGGTGGTCGTGCCCCATCTGCTCGACGACGTGCTGGTGCAGGGCCTGCTCGAAGTCGCGCGCCAGCGCCCGCAGCAGGTCTTCCTTGTCGGTGAAGTGCCGGTAGAACGAGCCTGCCGACCTGCCGGCCTCCGTCGTGATGTCGGTGACCTTCGTGCGTGCATAGCCGCGTTCGGCGAACAGCCTGCGGGCGGCGGCCTTCAGCTCCGCTTCGGTCCGGGCGGACGCAGGCCGTGTCACCGCGCCTCCTCGTGCTCCAGCCGGCCGGCCCGGCGTCGGGTCAGGATAGGTCGTGCGACCCACCTCGTCGGACGCTGCCGTCGCCGACTTTGCGGTCGCCTCGCTCATGGCAGTCCTCCGAATCGCACGGGCTCGGTGGGGGTCACGCCTGCTCCTCGTCGGGGAGCCCGGTCGGGTACCGCACCCCGGTCAGGCCGGGGACGATCACCTTCGACGGGTCGTTGTCCGCCGCCACCAGCTGGGCGACGGCGTAGTCCGTGACGCAGCCCGACAGCAGCTGCCGGGCGTCCTCGAGAACCACCCGCAGCCTCGTGACCATGGCCGTCATGTCGTCCGGGGAGTGGATGACCGGCATCTCGCTCAGCTCGGTCACCGGATCGAGATCCAGGTCGGGGACGGCCAGGCGGCCGGGAACGAACCGCGGGTAGCCGTCGAACATCACCGGGCCGAGCTCCACGGTCGCCCGCAGGCTCGCCCACAGCATCCGCAACGGTTCCTCCATCGCGACGACCTCGCTCAGGTCGCCCTCGATCGGGGTGGCGAAGGCCGGTGCGTGCGGCGCCATGAACATCCGGTCCATGGGCAGCCGCTGCTGCGAAGCGCCGAGGATCATCATGGCGACGCTGCTGGTGTTCCACGTGACGCCGGCCGTCGGCCGGCCCTGCTGACCGGCGACCATGACCATCGCGCGCTCCCAGTCGACGTCCTGCGCCTTGATCCAGCGGAGGGTCCGGTGGGAGATGTCCAGGCCGACGAGGAAGAAGGTCGCGACCATCACGTGGTTGATCGGCACCGGCAGGTCCGGATGGGGCCCGGCCAGGTAGTGGTCGCGCAGAGTCTGCGGAGTCAGGTAGCTCTCGTCGGCCAGCGCCCGCCTGAGGTAGCGCGCAGTGACGGCGCACGAGTAGTCGGTCATGTCGGCGATCGACTCCTCGATCCCGGCGAACGCCTCGACCGCGATCGTGTCGCGCCACAGCTGCGCGCTGTTGGCCTTGCGCGTGGCGTCGATCGCCGCGAGCAGCCGGCGTGCATCCGATTGCCACGACGTGTCGCCCGACAGCGCGCGCAGGTTCACCAGCGACGCCACGGCGGGCCCGAGGTGCGACACTCCGGCGAGCTCCTTGAACCCGCGTGTGGACAACCGGAACCCCTCGACCGTCGGAGGGCGGCCGCCTCCCGGGTACAGGGCGATGTCCCGGGCCGTGGCCACGATGAGCGGGTCGTCGCGATGCCGTAGCGCCGTCGCGCGGCCCAGGTGCGACCCGATGCTGTCCGCACCCGACGTGTAGGCGGTGAACAGCTCCACCATCTCCGGGTTCTCGTGGTCGGGCATGCTGCGTGCGCTCCTCGTTCTCAACCGCTGAACCGGTAGATCACCGAAGGGACGGCGAACCGCACGTCGGGGCTCAGGGCGTTGGACACGGCGATGAGGGGACCGCCCGGGTCCTCGATCACCGCAACATCGGTTCCTCCGCTGGTGGGGAAGGTCTCGACGACCTCAAGGCGGTCGTCGTGCCAGCGGTAGATCTGGGAGTCCAGCTGCGGGTTCGGCGCCTGCGGGGTGCCGGTGATGAAGTTGACCCGGACCACGTACAGCCCGGAGCGCCCGTGCACCACGGCCCACTCGCGGGCCCCCGGCCCGTCGAGCACCTGGTGCTCGACGAATGCGCTGCCGTCCCACCGGAGCAGGCGCGATGGGCCCAGCAGGCAGGCCGCGAGCAGGTAGGTGGTGCCCTCGACGGTGAAGTCGGCGAACGCGCGGCCCGCCTTCTCGACGAGGACCTGCCGCGGCACGAACGCCGAGCCGTCCCACTCATGCAGGACCGATGGCTCGACATGATCTGCGTGGGCGAGGAAGGGCCTGCCGTCCACCGCGAACCCGTGCCAGTTGTAGCCCCAGGCCGACGCCACGGTCTGCAACGGCACGAACTCGGAGCCGTTCCACTCGTGGATCTCCGACGGCCGGCTCGCCGCGTCCTGCCCGGGTCTGGCCAGCCCCTGGGCGAGCGCCAGGAAATGCCGCCCGTCGATCTCGAGGTGCCGCCACTGCTTGGCGGCGTATCCCGGGAACGTCTGGTACGGCAGGAACTTGTCGCCGCTCCACTCGAAGAGCCGGGACGGGGTGGTGTAGTCGTACGGCCCGGCGCCGCTGCGGATGCTCGCCACGGCGAGGAACCGGCGCCCATCGATGGAGAAGAATTCGGTGTCCTCCCCACCGGGCGCGTCGAGCGCGGCGACCACGTCGTATCCGGACCCGGCCCGGCGCAGCAGGAGGACCTCTGTGTCGCTGTCCCCGCCGTTCATGTCGGCGGGAGTGCCGGGCACGTCCGTGGCCAGCTGGGGAACGGCCAGCCAGGACGCCCCGTCGACCTCGAATGGTTCCACTGCGCGCGCGCCCGAGGTGGGGATGCGGCAGAACTCGGTCAGCAGACTCACGACGCACCCTCGCGGATGCCGGTGAGGATGTGCGTACGCAGCCTCACGAACTCCGGAAGCGCCTTGGTGGTCGCCTGGTCCCGGTCGCGGCCGAGCGGGACGGTCAGGCGCTCGCGCACGCGGGTGGGGCGCCCGCCCAGCACCACGACGGTGTCGCCGAGGTAGACGGCCTCGTCGATGTCGTGCGTGACCAGCAGGATCGTGATGTCCAGACGCTGTCGCAGGTCGAGCACGAGGTCTTCCAGGTCGGCTCTGGTCTGCGCGTCGACCGACGCGAATGGTTCGTCCATCAGCATGGCCTGTGGGCGGTACGCCAGTGCCCGCGCGATCGCGACCCGCTGCTGCATCCCGCCGGACAGCTGCCAGGGGTGCTGCTCGGCGGTATGACCGAGGCCGACGTCGGCGAGAGCGTCCGTCACGCGGCGACGCCGCTCGTCGCGGGGCACGTTCTTCCCGCGCAGCGGCAGCTCGACGTTGTGCCGCACCGACAGCCACGGCATCAGCGACCGGCTGTAGTCCTGGAACACGACCGCAAGCTGCTCGGGCGGGCCGGTCACGGGACGCCCGCCGATCACGACCTGGCCGCTGCTGGCCGGGAGCAGCCCGGCGATGCAGCGCAGGAGGGTGGTCTTGCCCGCCCCGGACGGGCCGACGATCGTCACGATCTCGCCGGGGCGGACGTCGAGGTCCAGGTCCTCGACGACGGTGCGCCTGCCCTCGGGCACCGGGTAGCTCTTGGTGAGCCGCTGCACCGAGAGGAGCGCGGAGTGGCGTTCCCCCGCGGTGTCTGGGGGCTCGGCGGGCCGACGGGCCGCCACGGCGGGGGTGGTTGCGGACTCGGCCATGCTCAGCTCCTCGCTGCGAGCATCGTGTGGTGCATCGCCCGGTTCCAGCGCAGCACCCGGTGTTCGAGCCCGCGGAACGCGATGTTGAGCAGATATCCGATGATCCCGAGCGCGAGCATGCCCGCCCACATCTCGGCGATCCGGAAACCGCGCTGCGCCTGCAGGATCGCGTAGCCGATCCCCTCGGTGGAGCCGGCCATCTCGCTGAACACGATCACCGTGATCCCGATCGACAGGCTCGTGCGCATCCCGGTCATGATCTGCGGCGCCGCACCGGGAAGGACGACCGACGTCAGGCGCAGGCGCAGGGGCACCCGGTAGCTGCGGGCGACGTCCTGCACGGTCGCGTCGATGCCGCGGACACCGTCGACGGTCGTGAGCAGGATGGGCCAGAAGGCGGCGTAGGCGATCAGCGCGATCTTCATCGACGAGCCGATCCCGAGCAGCAGCAGTCCGAGCGGCAGCAGGGCGACCGCCGGTACGGCCCGCATGAACTCCAGGATGGGGCTCAGCGCCGCGCCGAGCCTGCGGACGAGCCCGAGGACCAGCCCGAGGCCGACGCCGAGGGCTGACGCGATCGCGAATCCCGCGGCGAGGTTCCCCAGGCTGGGCAGGACGTGCTCGGTGATCCCGGCCGGCAGCCAGGTCCGTCCGAACGCCTCGACGATCGTCTGGAGACTCGGGAAGTACAGCGACTGGCTGCTGTCGCTCGCTACCCACCAAGCGACGAACAGCGCGACCGGCAGCCACGCTTCCACCCCGAGCCGCCCGATCATGCGGAGTGGGCTCGGGTGCGCATCGTCTGCGAGACGTGCCATGACATGACCCTCCCTTCGGCTCTGGCGAGGACAGCGTTGACGAGGACCCCAAGCGCGGCGCACACGACGATCAGCGCGTACATCCTCGAGACGTCCGTGGCGACCTCGGCCAGGCCGATCTGCTGACCCAGTCCCGGCGCGCCTCCGATCAGCTCGGAGCCGATAGTGAGGATCAGCGCCATCGTGGCCGCGATCCGCACCCCGGTGGCGATGAACGGGGACGCACCCGGCACAACCACCCAGACGATCGTCCGGGCCCGGTCGAGGCGATAGGAGCGGGCCGTCTCGCGCGAGACGGGGTCGACCTGGTGCACCCCGGACATCGTCTGCAACAGCACCGGCCAGCACGCCCCGAGCACGACGAGCACGACCTTCATCTCGAGGGTCGCCCCGTAGATCAGCAGCGCGAGGGGGACGAGTGCGACGGGTGGGATGGTCCGCAGGAAGTCGATGGTGAATCGGCACGACCGGTAGGCGATCTCACTCGATCCCAGCGCAAGTCCGACCGGCAACGCGATGGCCACCGAGAGGACGAGCCCGATCGCCCAGCCCTGCAGCGTCGCCCCGAGCGCCGACCAGAATGCGGGATCCCCCGGGAAGCTGACGAGCTCCCCCACGATCTGCGCGGGCGAGGCGATCGACCGGGTGTCGATCACCCCGGCCCACGACGCGAGCTGCCACGCCGCGATGACGGCCGCCACCGCGACCACCTTGTCCGCGGCCGGCCGGAGGGCTTCCCGGCGCCGCCCGGCGGAGCGGGATCTGCTGGGGCCGGGCGGAGCGTGGTCGCGGCCCTCGGCGACGAGCACCTTCACCTCACGTGCCTTGGCCTGCGACGACGGTGCCGACGTCGAGCGGCTGGTCGATGACCCGGTACCGCAGCATCAGGTCCATGATCGCCTGCATGTCCGCCACCGTCAGCGGCTCCGCGTTGAAGACCGGCACCCTGATCTGGTCGAGGACCTCCGGTGGGGTCTCCGTCGAAGTCCGTCCGACGATCCGGGATTCCTCCGGGTTCTCGGCCAGGTAGGCGTTCGCCTGCTGAATGGAGTCGCGGAACGCGGACACCTGGTCAGGGTTGTCGGCGATGTACGAGTTCGTCGCGATGTAGACGATCTGCGGGACGTCCGGCAGTACCTTCGAGAACGGTGTCGCCAGCCGGGTGAGACCCGCCTCGAGACCCGTGGTGACGAATGGTTCGTTCGTCACCACGGCGTCGACCTGACCGCGGGCGGCCGCCTCGACCATCTGCGGAAGGGGCACCTCGACGTACTGCGACGCGGAGGAATCGCCGCCTAGGGCATCGATGGCCTGCATGGCCGCGACGTGGGAGAGCCCGTTGAGCACGTTGACGCCGACGGTGCGTCCCGCGAGGTCGGCCGGGGTGCGCACGGGGCCGCCGTCCCGGACCAGGATGGCGCCGGGGTCGATGTCCGGGTCGGCGGGTCCGACGTTCCCCGGAGCAATCATGCTGATCGGGATGTTCTGGCTGATCGCCACCATGGCCGAGAGCGGGTCGGTGGCGGCGAACTGCATCTGCCCGTTGAGCAGCAGCGGGATCGCGACCGATCCCGACTGCGCCGGGGTGATCTCCACCTGGAGGCCGCGCTGGGGGAAGTAGCCCTGGGACTGGGCGTAGTAGAGGCCTGCATTGCCGAGCGACGGTGTTGTTCCCACGACCACCGGGCCCGCTGGCCCTCCGGACGAGGCCGGGCCGGAGCCACATGCCGCCAGCGCGGTCGTCGCGGCCAGAAGGACGACGACCAGGCGCATCGCTCTGATCATGTTCGTGCACGCTCCCTCGTCTATGAAGGATTGCCGTGGGCAGGGCCGAGCGGCCCAGCCGCCACGCTCGCCCGCCCTCGGGTCGGGATCACGCGGAGTGAGCCGGCCGCCGCGATCGGGGATGTGACCGCGGCGAGCACTCGACTGAAGATGGATTCATCTTCATTACCGGTGCCGATGCTGTCAAGGTCACGCGACGATCGCCCTCGATCCGCATGACGTCCAGGGAGTCCAGGTGTGCTTCCAGGAACCGCCCGCTGGCTGACCTGGTTCGCAGCACGGGCTTACGATGCGGTGGTCGGCGACACATTCCTGCCGCGCGCCTGGGCTTCGCCCTTGACGAGCACGCCACCCGGGTCGTCCCGAGCGCTGGCCGGCGCAGATGGCACCTGTCGCTGGCCGGATCGGGCACCGGAGCTACCGCCACCCGCCTGATGGGAAGGGGCGACCTTGAAGCGCACCGCGACCCGACTACGACTGCCGGTGGTCTGGGCGGGGCTCTCCCGCTGGCGCCGGTTGACCGGAGTCCTGATCGGGCTGGTCGTTCTCACCGTCCTGACACTCGTTCTGACCCAGCTTCACGAGATCGTGAACCAGTCCAGCCAGATGCTGCTCTACCTGCTGGCCGTCGTCGTCGTGGCGCTGGTCGGCGGGCTGGTTCCGGCGCTGGCCACCGCAATCGCGGCCTCGCTACTGCTGGCCTACTACTTCATCCCACCGTTGCACACCTTCGCCATCGTCGACGCCAACGAGGTGGCAGCCCTGGTCGCGTTCGTCCTCACCGCTGCCACGGTCAGCTCGGTTGTCGGCCTCGCCACGCGCCGCCGTGAGGCCGAGGCCCTCGCGACCGCGAACGCCGAGAGCCGCGAGGAACTGCGCGTGCTCGCCGAGGAACAGGCCGCGTTGCGACGGGTCGCCACCCTGGTCGCGCGAGGCCTTCCGCCGGCCGAGGTCTTCGCGGGGGTCGCGGACGAGGTCGGTCACGTCCTCGGTGCCGACGCCACGCTCATCGCCCGGCTCGATCCCGACGGCGCGACGACCATCCTGGCCGGTGTCGGCCACCACCCCGACGAGCTGGCGGCCGGGTGTCGCTGGAAGCCCGAGCCGCCGCTTGCCTTGGCGGTCGCCCTACGCACCGGACGCGCGGCGCGCTGCGACGACTACAGCCGGGTCGCCGGCGCCGATGGGGATTACTTCCGCGGCTTGGGAATTCGGTCAGGGGTCGCGGCGCCGATCATCGTCGAGGGGCATCTGTGGGGCGGGATCGGCATCGGGACGCGACGCGAACGTTTCCCGGCCGACACCGAAGAGCGGATGGTCGGCTTCACCGAGCTCACCCGGACCGCGATCGCGAACGCCGAGGGCCGCTCCCAGCTCGAGGAGAGCCGCGACGAACTCCGACGGCTCGCCGAGGAACAGGCCGCGCTGCGCCGGGTCGCCACCCTGGTCGCCCGCGGGCTGCCACCGGCCGAGGTGCTCGAGGCC
Organism: Pseudonocardia aurantiaca; assembly: GCF_039526725.1. Lineage (NCBI taxonomy): Bacteria > Bacillati > Actinomycetota > Actinomycetes > Pseudonocardiales > Pseudonocardiaceae > Pseudonocardia > Pseudonocardia aurantiaca. The sequence goes on along the minus strand of NZ_BAAAJG010000002.1, from coordinate 351,607 downwards.
GTCGCGCACGAGGTCGGCAGCGTGCTCGGGGCCGACGGCACGAACATCGCCCGCCTCGATCCCGACGGCGCAGCCACCTTCCTAGCCGTCGTCGGCGTACACAGCGCCGGGTACCAGGTGGGGAGCCGCTGGAGACCTCAGCCGCCTCTGGCGTCCGGGGTCGTCCTGCGCACCGGACGCCCGGCACGCCTCGACGACTCGAGGCAAGCCGCCGGCGAATTTGCCGACGCAGCCCGCCGGCTGGGACTCCGGTCGTCGGTCGCGGTTCCGATCGTCGTCGAGGATCGGCTGTGGGGCTCGATCGCCGTCGGGAGGCAGCGCGAGCGTTTCCCCGCGGACGCCGAAGAGCGCATGGCCGGCTTCACCGAGCTCGTCGGCACCGCGATCGCGAACGCCGAGGGCCGCGCGCAGCTCGAGGAGAGCCGCGACGAACTCCGACGGCTCGCCGACGAGCAGGCCGCGCTGCGCCGGGTCGCCACCCTGGTCGCCCGCGGGCTGCCACCGGCCGAGGTGTTCGCAGCCGTCGCGGAGGAGGTCGCCAGCGTCCTCACTGCCGACGGCACGGTCATCGTCCGCCTCGATTCCGACGGCGCTACGACCCTCCTCGCCAGCGTCGGCGCACACAGCGCCGAACTCCCGGTGGGGAGCCGCTGGAAGCCTGAGCCGCCCGTGGCTGTGGCAGTCGCCATGCGCACGGGCCGCCCGGCTCGCTGCGACGACTACACGCGAGCCCCCGGCGAATACGCCGACGCCGTCCGCCGGCTGGGACTCCAGTCGTCGGTCGCGGCGCCGATTGTCGTCGAGGGGCGGCTGTGGGGCGGGATCGGCGCCGGGGCGCGGCGGGCGAGTTTCCCGGCCGACGCCGAACAGCGCATGGCCGGGTTCACCGAGCTCGTCGGCACCGCGATCGCCAACGCCGACAGCCGCGCCCAGCTCACCGCGTCGCGCGCCCGGATCGTCGCCGCGGCCGACCACGCCCGCCGACGCATCGAGCGCGACCTGCACGACGGGACCCAGCAACGACTCGTCGCCCTCGGCCTCGGGCTGCGCCTGGCCCAGGCCACGCAACCTGCGGACCTACCCGAGCTACAGACCCAGATCGGGCGGGTCGCCGCTGAGCTCGACGGGGCGATCGACGAGCTGCGCGAGATCGCCCGCGGAATCCACCCGGCGATCCTGTCCGAGGGCGGGCTCGGCCCCGCCCTACGCACCCTCGCCCGCCGCGCCGCGATCCCGGTGGAACTCGACATCCGGATCGACACCCGCCCCGCGGACCCGATCGAGGTGGCGGCCTACTACGTCGCGTCCGAGGCGCTCACCAACACCACCAGGCACGCCCAGGCCTCGTGCGCGAAGGTCACGCTCGAACAGACCGACTCTGTCCTGCACCTCTCGATCCGCGACGACGGGATCGGCGGCGCCGATCCCGCGCGAGGCTCCGGCCTGATCGGGCTGCATGACCGGGTGCAGGCCCTCGGCGGGTCGATCGAGATCAGCGGCGGCTGTGGGGACGGGACGCTGATCGTCGTTCAGCTTCCGCTGCAGCCCGCCTGACGGCTCGACCGGCGACGTGCGGGTTGCGATGGATGCTGTGACGCTGAGCGGCGCGCCGCCCGGGCGCCACGTCAGCGCGACTACTCGATGCGCATATCCCGCAGGTTGGTTCGCGCGAGCTCGAGGATCTCGTCGCCACCTCCGGAAAGGATCGTGCGAGTCGCGTACAGGGTGAAGCCCTTCGCCTGCTCAAAGGTGATCTTCGGCGGCATCGCAAGTTCCTGGCGCGCGGTGTGCACGTCAACGAGCGCAGGCCCGTCGTACGCGAACGCGGATCTGAGGGCGTCTTCTAGGTCGGCAGCGCGCTCGACGCGAACCCCGAAGAGCCCGGAAGCGGTCGCGATCCCCGCGAAGTCGACTTTCCCGAGGTCGGTTGCGTAGTTCACGATTCCGGCCGCCTTCATCTCGAGCTCGACGAACGCGAGGGCCCCGTTGTTGAACACCACGATCTTCACCGGCAGCTCTTGCTGGCGAAGGGTGATGAGCTCGCCCAGCAACATCGCGAGGCCGCCGTCGCCGGAGAGAGCGACGACCTGGCGATCGAGCCGGCTCGCCTGTACGCCGATCGCCTGCGGCAGTGCGTTCGCCATGCTCGCGTGTGTGAACGAGCCGACGAGCCTCCGCCGGCCGTTCATGCGGAGATAGCGGGCTGCCCAGACCGTCGGCGATCCCACGTCGGCTGTGAACACGGCGTCTTCGTTGGCAAGACGGTCGATCGTGGCAGCGACGAGCTGTGGGTGGATGCCGACGCGGTCGCGCGTGCTCGTCGACAGGGCGTCGAGGCGCCGACGTGCCCGCTGGTAGTGGGCGAGCATCGTATCCAGGTGTCCGGAGTCCGACTTGGGCTTCAGCAGGGGAAGCAGCGCTCGTGCGGTGTCCTTCACCGTGCCGACCAGCGGGACCTCCACCGGCGCGCGACGACCGATCTGGTCGCCGCGTACGTCGACCTGGATAATCGGCGTGCCCTCCGGCGGGTAGAACGGACGATAGGGAAAGTCCGTGCCCAACATCAACAGGGCGTCGCAGTGCTCCATCGCCCGATACCCGGAACTCCAGCCGATCAGCCCGGTCATTCCGACGTCGTAGGGATTGTCGTACTCGACGAACTCCTTGCCCCGAAGGGCGTGCACGATCGGCGCCTTCAGCGACGCAGCCAGCTCGATCAGTTCGCCATGCGCCCCGGCAACGCCTGCACCCGCAAGGATCGTGACGGCCTTGGCCTTGTTCAATACCTCCGCAGCCGCTGTGAGCGCCTCGTCCCCGGGACGGACGACGGCCGTCGTCGGGCGGACCGGACGCACTCTCAGATTCCTGGGCGCCTCGGCCAAGAACACCTCGCCCGGAATGACGACAACCGCGACGCCGCGCTCGGAGATGGCGGTCCGCATAGCGATCTCGAGGACGCGGGGCAGTTGCTCCGGGACGCTGACGAGCTCGGTGTACACAGCGAGTTCCCGGTAGAAGTCCTGGGGGTGGGTCTCCTGGAAGTACCCGCTGCCGATCTCCTCTCTCGGGATGTGTGCCGCAATCGCGAGCACCGGCACCCGGCTGCGGCTCGCGTCCCAGAGGCCGTTGATGAGATGGAGATTGCCCGGGCCACAACTCGCGGCGGCCACCGCGAGCTCGCCGGTGATCGCGGCCTCACCGGCGGCGGCGAACGCCGCGGCTTCCTCGTGGCGGACGTGCTGCCAGGTCACCTCACCGTCGCGGCGAAGCGCGTCGGTGAACCCGTTCAACGAGTCGCCCGGGATGCCGTACACGCGCCGGACGCCTGAAACTTTGAGCGTCGATACGATGTAATCCGCGAGGGTTGCCGTCATGAGCCGGAATCCTTTCTCGAGTTCGTCACTCGCGTGTCGTCTCGACTGCGGGGACTTCGAGGTCACGCCTCGGTCCTGGACGCGGACGCTGTGCAGGAATTACCGGCAGATCCGGCACCAGGACAGGGGTGGCTTCGCAAAAGGCTCCGCCTCCGGCACCCTGCCGCACATCACCGCTAGGACCCATCCTGGATCTGGTGTTGCCCCGTATTCCCTATACCCGCTACCGGGTAGCCGGTCGGGATCACCGGCACCCCCATCTACGATCGACCCGACGCCCGGGTCGTTCGCGAGACCGCGACGGCCTGCGGGAGCTGTACCGCGGCGTACACCACCGACCACCTGAGCCGCTCACGTCGTCGTACCCACGCGAAGCCGACCGTGCCGAGAATCGTGAACACCGCGCCGAGCAGCATCGCGACCGGCGGCCCCGGAGCCAGGACGCCGATCACCAGCGTGAGGAAGCGCCGGTGGTCAGCACCGCGAGGGCCCGGTAAACGGGGGCACTCTGCGGTGCCCGAATGGTCGTGGTCAACGCCTACGACGACGTCCGCCACCAGCGGGAGCGGGCGCGGGCGTCCCGCAGCGAGCGAAGGATCATGTCGACCAGCTCCTGCGGCCGCGCGGTGCTTCCCACAGCGCCCTCGCGGACCGCCTCGTCGAAATGCGCCGGCGCGTTCGAGGAGCTGTAGACCACGAACGGGGTGTCGTCGTGCCGGTCGCGCATCCACCTGAGCAGGTCGTACCCCGCTCGCGGGCCCTCCGGCCGCCCCATGTCGGAGATGACGACGTCGTACGCGCGGCGTCGACTCAGCTTCGCCTGGGCGTCCTTGGTAGAGGTGCTGAGCTCCACGAGCATGCCCATGTTCTCGATGGCGGATCGCTCCAGCCGGATGTTGCTCGGCATGTCGTCGACCCAGAGCAGGCGCGGGCTGCGGCCGAGCCTGCGGACGAACCCGGCCACCTCCTGCACCTGGTCCTCGGCGTCCGCCGCTGACACGGGACTCCGTGCGTCGGACGGATCCCTCCTGAGTTCCTCGGCATCCACGAGCGCACCGACGGCCCGCCTCGCGCTGAACGTGATGCCGGCCGGCCCGCTGATCGACAGGTCGTCCCGGGAGAGGAGGTCACGAAGAGCTTTGCGGAACAGGACGAGGACGAAGGCGACGACGAACGGCCATGCGACGACTCCGAGAAGCGCGGTCCACTGCTCCATGCCCGGAATGATCCACTATGACACCTGAGTGCCAACGTCGCGGCGGCGCGAGCTATGCGATGTTGACGAACACTACGGGCACACATAGCGTCCGGGCCGCCCCCAGCCCCCCGCCCTCGTGGAGCTCACCGTTGCCCGTCCCGCCGATCCCGACCTGCCCACGCGCGTGATGACCCCATCGGACGGACGGATCCCGCCGCATTACCCCCTGCAGTTCAGCGAGCCGGCCGGCTACCTCGACTTCGCACGCTTCGGGCCGCCGTCGCGCGCGGTCCTCGACACCACGGCACGGCTGCTGGAGCGCTCGGCCGTGGCGGGCCCCGGCACCGTTGACGAGCTCATGCAGCAGGAAGCGCGGGCGAAGGCCGCGGTCGCGCGGCTGACCGGTCGCCGCATCGACCAGATCGTGCTGCTGCCGCACACCAGCCTCGGGCTCTTCCAGGCGGCGTTCCACGCACCCGGCGGCGAGGTGCTCGTGTCGGCCGCGGAGTTCCCCGCCAACACCTACCCGTGGGCCCGCGCGGAGCAGGCCGGACGGGTGCGGGTTCGCCGGCTACGGCCGCCCGACGGGTACGTCACCGCCTCCGCGGTCGCCGATGCGCTCAGCCCGGATACGACCGTGGTCGCGGTCAGCGCCGTCGACTTCCGCACCGGCTCCCGGGCCGATCTCGCCGCGCTGCGCGACGCCGTCGGCGACCGGCTCCTCGTGGTGGACGGGATCCAGGCCTTCGGCGTGGTGCAGGAGCCATGGGCGGCGGCAGACGTCCTGGTCGCCGGCGGCCAGAAGTGGCTGCGGGCGGGGTGGGGAACGGGTTTCGCGGCGCTCTCCGATCGTGCTCTCGAACGGATGGAGCCGCTGCTGTCCGGGTGGACCGGCGGTCGCGGGCCCGGCGTCTTCGACGACGAGATCCACCCACCCGCTGACACGGCCACCGGGTGGTCGATCAGCAACCTCAGCCCGGTCACGTCCGGAGCGTTCGCCACCGCCCTCGAACTCGTCGAGGAGGCCGGGGTCGGCGCGATCGAGGCGCGCATCGCCGAGCGGGTGGGAGAGCTCGAGGAGGCGGTGCGATCAGTCGGCGCCCGCATCGTCTCCGCCACCGGGCGCCGCGCCGGAATCCTGGGGTTCACTCTGCCCGGAATCCCCGCCGACGAGGTCGGCGCCGCGCTCCGCGACGAGGAGATCACGGCCTCCGTCCGCCCGGAGCACGTGCGGCTCTCCCCGCACGCCTCCACGCCGCCATCCGCCGCCGAGGTGGTCCGAGGCGTCCTCCAGCGGCTCCAACGCCGGACCTCGACTGTCGCTGTCTCCGGTCACTGACGGTTCCGAGGCGGACCTTCAGCCCTACGGTCTGCTGTCGAAGATCCGGTGCAGCCGGTCCCGCGAGCGCTCGAGGTGCTCGCGCATGCGCTCCGCCGCCGCACGCGGGTCCCGAGCCGTCAGCGCGTCGGCGAGCGCCCGATGCTCGGAGATCGCCTCATTCCCGGTGCGGCCGCCGTAGTACAGCCGGTACAGGTGGAGGTGGGCGTGTGTGCGGTTGAAGCAGGTGCGCACGGTTTCGTTCCCCGCCAGCTCGAGCACGAGGTCGTGGAGGCGGCGGTCGTGGGCCGCCAGCGCCCCGTACGCCTGGTAGCCCTCGTCCTCCGGCGCCTGGTCGAAGGTGGCCAGCTCCGCCTCCAGCCGTTCGACGCCGAAGTCGGTGATTCGCTCGGCAGCGCGGGCAGCGGCGTAGGGCTCGAGGAGGAGCCTCAGGTCGTAGAGCTCGTCCAGCTCGGCACGTGAGAGCAGGGGAGCCGCTGTGTACCCGCGGCGCGCGTGCTTGACGGCGAGCCCGTCGGCCTCGAGCCGGGCCAGCGCCTCACGCAGGGGCGTGTGGGAGACCTCGAGGTCACGCGCGACGGCGTCGATGTTGATCTTCACGCCGGGCGCGAGCCTACTGTCCATGATCAGCGCCTTGACCCGCTCGTACACGTCCGCAGCCTTCGCGGGTGCCGGAACCACGGCCGTTGCCAGTCGGGTGTCGTACGTCATGTCGCCTCCCCGAGGCCCAACTCTGCCGTAGACGACTCTTGACGGCCGCCTGACCCTGTGATCCTATCCTATAGGAAATACTATAGGAAACTACGCAGCGTGAGCTCGCCACAAAGCCGGTGCTGGAGGCTGAGCCCACCTGCGGGGGGACCTGACTCCGATCGGCGTCCACCCGCTCCCCGATCCGTCTGGCACGGCCACATTTCCAATGGAGGAGACGATGTTCGTGCGTCCGAAGTCCACGCCCGTGCTGAGGAGGACGATCGCCGCGCTCGCGGGCGCGTCTCTCGTCGCCGGCCTCGCCGCGTGCGGCGGAGGCTCCTCCGGAGCAGCGCAACCGGACGGCTCGCTGATGCTCTACACATGGGTCAGCAGCCAGAGCGACCGGGCCCAGTGGGAGGAGTTCGTCGCAGCCGGGCAGAAGACACTGCCCGACCTCAAGGTGCAGATCGACGGCCCGAGCTTCGAGGACTACTGGACCAAGGTCAAGACTCGACTCTCCGGCGGCGACCCCCCGTGCCTGCTCACGACGCAGGCCGCCCGGGCCCAGGAGCTGAATGGCGTCCTTGCGCCGCTCGACGACCTCATGGCCGCGAACGGTGTCTCGAAGACCGACTTCGACCAGTCGATGATCGACGGGATGACGGTCGACGGATCGGTGCGCGCGATCCCCTACGACGCCGAACCGCTCGTCGTGTTCTACAACGTTGACCGCTTCAAGCAGGCAGGACTTCCGCTCCCCGGCACGACCTTCACCCGCGACCAGTTCATCGCCGACGCCAAGGCCCTCACGAGCGGTGACCACTACGGCCTGGGCATCTCCCCCGGGCTCTTCTCCGCACTCGGCTACACGACCGCGGGCGGTAGCACCTGGCTCAAGGACGGGGCACTCGACCTCACCAACCCGGCCTTCGTCAGCGATATGCAGTGGTACTTCGACCTCGTCAACGTGCAGGGGGTCGCGAAGAGCCCGGAGGCGTCGACCAAGTCGGACGAGCTCCAGCAGGCGTTCATCAACGGCGACGTCGCCATGCTGTCCGAGGGGCCATGGAACTACGGGACCTTCGCCGAGTCGGCGAAGTTCGAGCTCGGGATGGCCGTCGTGCCGAGCCCGTCGGGCCAGCCGCACGCGATGACCGCCGGATCCGGCTTCGGAATCGCGAGCAACTGCGCCGACAAGGAGGGCGCCTTCCGCGCGATCATGGCCATGACGACCACGGACGCCCTCAGCTCCGTCGCCGCGTCCCGTGGGATCGTCCCGTCGCGCAGCGAGTCGCTGCCGGCGTGGTCACAGGGCAAGACCCCGCAGTCCAGCGCGGTGATCGAGGCATCGCTGGGCAACGCGACGGCACAGCGGACCACCGAAACCTGGAACCAGGTGGAGACGGCGTTCACGCAGTACATGTCGGAAGGCTTCCGGGGCCAGCGCACGGCCGCGGACATCCTGGGCACGATCCAGAGCTCGGTCTCTGGCGGCTGAGGTGGCTCTGAGCGCGCAACAGGCGGTTGCCGGGACGACAGCCCCGGCGACCGCCCCGGGGATCCGGCGCACGGGCCCCGATCCGGCCAGGGCGAGTCGCCCGCGCCGCCGCGGGGACGGGCGGGCGGCCGCGCTGTTCCTCGCCCCCGGCCTGCTCGGGTTCACGGCGTTCATCGTGGTGCCGCTGGTCGGGTCGGCGGTGATCAGCCTGTTCAACTGGCCGTTGTTCGGCACCCCGGAGTTCGTCGGCATCGCCAACTACGTGCGGATGTTCACCGACGACCCGACCTTCTACACGGTGCTCGGCAATACGCTCGTGTTCGCCGTGGTGTACACGGCGCTCAACCTCCTGGTGGCGCTGGCCGTGGCGCTCTGGCTGAACAGCGGCGTCATGGCCAGCGGGCTGTTCCGCGTCGTGTTCTTCCTACCCGTGATCACGCCCATGGTCGCGAACGCGCTGGTCTGGCACTTGATGTTGTCCGAGAACGGCGTGGTCAACGGCCTGCTCGCGACCGTGGGCATCACCGGGCCGAACTGGCTCTCCGACAGCCGGTGGGCGCTTCTGTCCGTGATCGCGATGTCGGTCTGGCAGAGCTTCGGCTACAACGTGATCGTCCTGGGCGCGGGGCTGGCTGCGATTCCGAAGGAGATCCTGGAAGCCGCCCGGGTCGACGGCGCAGGCGCGTGGCGAAGGCTCCGGAACATCGTCCTCCCGTTGATCTCGCCGTCGATGTTCTTCGCCAGCATCATGACGATGATCGGCGCATTCCAGGTGTTCGTGCAGCCGCAGGTCCTGACCGAGGGCGGGCCGGGCGAGGCCACCAACACCATGGTGCTGCACCTTTACCGGAACGGCTTCTCGTTCGACAGGCTGGGATACGCGTCCGCGCTCGCGTGGATCCTCTTCGTGATCGTCATGCTGATCACCGCTCTGCAGTTCGTGGGCCAGCGCCGGTGGGTGAACTATGACCAGTAGCACCGCAACGGTCCGTGCCGCCGTCCCGGCAGAGCAGGCCCGGATCCACCACCGCCGCCGCTCCCTCCACTCCTGGCTGAGCACGGCCGCCCTCGCCGTGACCGCTCTCGTCTTCACGTTCCCGTTCATCTGGATGTTCCTGACGGCGCTCAAGCCCCGCAACGAGGTCTTCACCCAGCGACCGGAGATCTTCGGCAGTCAGATCATGTGGTCGAACTTCGTGACCGCGTGGACGGTCGTTCCGTTCGGCCGGTTCATCGTCAACGGATTCCTCGTCGCCGTCCTGGGCGCGCTGCTCTCGGTGGTCGTCGCCGTGCTCTCGGCGTACGCGTTCTCTCGGCTGCAGTTCCCGTTCCGGGACCAGATCTTCCTGGTCTTCGTCGGCACCCTCGTGCTGCCGCAGGAAGTGCTGGTCGTCCCCCTGTTCATCATGATGAACGGGCTCGGCTGGGTGGACACGTACGTCGCGCTGATCCTCCCGTTCGCCTTCACCGCGTTCGGCACGTTCCTCATGCGGCAGTTCTTCCTCACGATCCCGGTGGAGTACGAGGATGCAGCCCGCATCGACGGGGCGTCGCGGCTGCGGACCCTCGTGAGCGTGCTCCTGCCGCAGCTACGGGCGCCGGTGTCGGTGCTCGGCGTCTTTTCCTTCATCGGCTACTGGAACAGCTACCTCTGGCCGCTGATCGTGATCAACTCCCAGGAGAAGGCCACCGTCCCACTCGGACTGACGTTTTTCACCGGCGAGCACGGCACGGAGTGGAATTACGTGATGGCCGCGGCCACGCTCGCGGTGATCCCGAGCATCGTCATTGTCGCGCTGCTCCAGCGTCAGCTGGTCAAGGGCGTGAGCATGGGCGGGTTCGGCGGCCGCTGACGACCATTCCGGCCGGTCCGCCCGGTCGGCCACCCCGAGCTGTTCGGGGATCAATTCGTGGACCTGCAGGTGGGCCGGTTCCGGCGTGGACCGGTTCCGCCATGGACGATGAGGTGAGAGCACTGGGTGAGGGAAGTTGCATCGTCGAGGCATCGGCGTGGCTGTGCGACATTCCGGTCGAGACGGAACGCACGGATGCGGTGCAGTCGTTCGTCAAGCAGGAGACGATCTTCGTCCGGGTGCGGACGGCCGACGGCACCGAGGGGATCGGGTACAGCTACACGATCGGCAACGGCGGAGCCGCGGTCCTGAGCCTGCTGCGATCGCACCTGCTCGATCTGCTGATCGGCCTCGACGTGAACCGGCCGGAGGCCGTGTGGTCGACGCTGTTCGCCAGCACCCGGGCCACGACCGTCGGGGTGCTCACCTCCCTCGCGCTCGCGTCCGTCGACACGGCGGTGTGGGACGCGCGCTGCCGTTGGGCGGATCTGCCGCTCTGGGCCGTTGCAGGCGGGGCGCGGGATCGGATCCGCCTCTACGACACGGAGGGCGGCTGGTTGCACCTGACCACCGACGAGCTCGTACGGCAGGCGCTGGCCTCCCGGGAGCGCGGGTTCTCCGGGGTGAAGATCAAGGTCGGCAAGCCGCGGGCGCACGAGGACCTCGAGCGCCTGCGTGCGGTGCGAGACGCCGTCGGCGACGACATGGACATCATGGTCGACGCCAACCAGTCGCTGACCGCGGCGGAGGCGATCCGGCGGGCCAGGCTGTTCGAGACAGTGGGCCTGCTGTGGTTCGAGGAGCCGCTTCCGGCCGAGGACGTTGCGGGGCACGAGCGCCTCGCAGCCGCGACGAGCATCCCGATCGCGATCGGCGAAAGCGTCTACTCCATCGGCCACTTCAAGGAGTACCTGCACCACGGAGCCGCGAGCGTCCTACAGGTGGACGTGGCCCGGATCGGCGGCATCACTCCCTGGCTGAAGGTCGCCCACCTTGCCGAGTCCTACAACGTGCACGTCGCCCCGCATTTCCTCATGGAGCTGCACGCATCCCTGACGTGCGCCGTGCCCAACGCCCTCTACCTCGAGCACATCCCGCAGCTGCGCGCGGTGACCACGACCGAGCTCGTCATCGAGGACGGTCACGCAGTGGCTCCCAGTGAGCCGGGCCTCGGCATCGCATGGGACGAGGACGCCCTCAAGACCCTCACCGTCGCGTGACCACCACGAACCCTGCGAAGGGGAGCACGATCATGGCTGATCTCAGCTGGTTCACCGGAGCAGGCCTTGGGCTCTTCGTGCACTGGGACCACGCCAGCCAGCAGGGCGTCGAGATCTCGTGGCCGCTGGTCGGCCGGTCGATCATTCCGGGCCGGGCGGAACCCGAGGACCACCTGACCGTGGCGCAGTACCACTCGACCGCCGACACGTTCGACCCGCAGCGCTGGGACGCCAAGGCCCTCGCGCGCCTGGCCCGGGAGAGCGGCGCGAGGTACGTGGTCCTGACGGTCCGTCACCATGCCGGCTACTCGATGTACCACACCCGATTCTCCGACTACTCGGTCGAGCACTCGCCCTTCCAGCGCGACATCACCCGGGAGTTCGTCGAGGCCGTCCGCGCCGAGGGCCTCCGGGTCGGGCTCTACTACTCCCTGCCGGACTGGCGCCACCCGGACTACCCGGCCTTCACCGACGATGACCGGCCGTACGCCTCCGAGAGCTACCGCCGGCCCGCACCTGAGGCGTGGCACCGCTACATCCAGTACCTGCGCGATCAGCTCACCGAGCTGCTCACCGGGTACGGCCCGATCGACCTGCTGTGGTTCGACGGGGAGTGGGAGCGCACGCCGGTGGAGTGGCGGGCGGCGGAGCTGCGCCGGCTGATCGCGGAGCTGCAGCCCGCCACCGTGGTCAACGACCGGCTCCCCGACCAGGGCGACTACTCCACGCCTGAGCAGGGACTCCCGGTCTCGCCGCCGGATGGCCCGTGGGAACTCTGCCTTACCATGAGCGAGGCGTGGGCCTACCGCCCCGCGGACACGAACTACAAGTCGGCGCGGCGGCTGGCACGCTACCTCGTCGAGACGGTCGCGCGCGGCGGCAACCTCCTGCTGAACGTGGGCCCGACGGGCGACGGCGCCGTGCCCGACACCGAGGTCGCGCTGCTGCGGGAGTTGGGTGCGTGGATCGACACCCACGGGGAGAGCGTGATCGGCGTGGAGCCGGTGGGCGGCGCCGTGGACTTCTACGGCCCCCTCACTCGCCGGGGCGAGCGGCTGTACCTGCACCTGCTGTTGCGCCCGGTGGAGGAGGTAGTGGTGCGTGGGATCCCGGTGCGCCGCATCCGGGCGGTGACGCTGCTCGGCTCGGACACCCCGCTCGCACACCAGACGAACATCGAGGTGCACCAGGAGGAGCACCGCGGCGAGGACGCACTGGGTGAGCTCCTCATCGCGGCTCCCCAGCCGACTGGCGCCCTTGTCGACGTGATCGCGATCGATCTGGGAGGCGAAGGCTGATGCGAGTGGCGCTGCATTCGGTAATCGCGGACGGGCAGGAGGGGGGATACGAGGAGGCGCATGTGCGGATCCCCGACGACCTCGTGGCGTCGTTCGCCCGCGTCGGGATCCACGAGTGGACGATCTGGCGCAGCGGCCGGCACCTGTTCCACCTGGTCGACTGCGACGACTTCGCCGAGGCGATGCGCGTCCTGCAGGACGATCCCGCGAACCAGCGGTGGCAGGCGTTCATCGGCCCGTTCGTGGACCGGTTCGAGAACACGGCAGGTGGAGTGGCGGACGAAGCCGCCCACATGGTGCTGGGCGAGGTATGGACACTCTCCCGGCAAGCGGCAGGGCCCCGATGACCGTGATCGACGCGCACCAGCACTTCTGGACGCCCGGCCCCGGCCGCTATGAGTGGCTCGCCGCGGCGGAGATGTAGCCGATGGCACGTGGACCGCGAGCGACGTGCGGCCCTATATCGACCGGGCGGCGGAGCTGTTCGGCGTGGACCGGCTGATGTACGGGGGCGACTGGCCGGTCAGTGAGCTCGCCGGTGGCTACCCGAGGGTGTGGGCGGAGATCTCCGCCGCTACGGCGGCATGGACCGATGCCGAGCGGGACCGGCTGTACCGGACCACCGCCATCGAGGTCTACAGGCTCAGCGCGCTCACAACCTGATCGCTCCCTTGTTCGTAGTCGTCGGACGAGTGGTAGTCCAGCGCGGAGTGCGCACTTGCGTCAGCGCAGGACGCGGTTGAGCGCGGGCGCGACGTCCCGGTGGTTCGTGATCCGGGCGAGCCGGCCGCGCCCGAGCCGGGCGAGGTCGGCGGCGAGCGGGAGGTCGTGCTCGCCGTCGGTCTCGACCAGGACGTGCAGCTCACTGAAGCGGGCCGCGAGCAACCGCGGGTCGGGGCCCGCGTTGTGCACGGCGTCGGTCAGCAACACGGCCGTCCGACGGCGTACCGCGGAGCGCGCGAGCTCGGCCCGGGCCACGGCCAGCGCGAAGTGGACGTTCGTGAGGCCGCGGGCGGGGATGCGCAGCAGCTGGTCGACCAGGCGTGGGGCGGATACGTCCGCACCGAGCGGGGTGAGCAGCGCCGCGTCCGACCAGAACGCCACGACGGCGAGCTGGTCGCCGCTGCTCGACAGGTCGGCCGAGAGCGCCGCCACCGTGGCTGCGGCGATGCGCGCCTTCTCCCCGCGCATGGAGCCGGAGACGTCCACGACGAGCACCACCGCCCGCCGCGACCGCATCCGCTCGCGGACAACGATGTCGGTGTCCTCGGGCACCGGTCGCTCGGCGAGGACCTCGATCGTCCGGTCCAGGTCGATGTCGTCGGAGCGGTACCGGTAAGGCACCGACGCGAGACGGCCGGCGCCGCGTTCCGTGAGCTCGGAGCGCGGCCGCCGGCGGATCGCGAGCCGGCGGGCGATCCGCTGCGCCATCGCAGCGACCTCGCGGTCCGCCGCCCCGTCCTCGAGCAGCTCGGCGACGTCGTGCAGCCGCGCCTGCTGCCCCGTGACCAGCACCCCCTGCCCGCCCACGGGACCGGTGGCCGGGCCATCGCCGCGGGTGGAGCCGGTGTCGACGACGAGCGCGGTGCCCGTCTCCGCCTGGAAGAGCGCCGGCGCCTCGGTGACCTTCTTGGGCCTGCGCCGCAGCGGCGCGAGCCCGGGCGGCCGCTCATCCGTGCCCGGGAGCCGGACGGCGTTGTCGACGTCTAGCCGATGGGGTCCCGGCGCCGCACGCCGGGGCGCGAGAAAAAATGGTCCTCCCAGATCTGGGTGATCACCTGCTCCGGGGTCACGTCACTGGCCTCGTCGACGCCGATGCGCGCCGAGAGCGCGAGGAGTGCGGCGTCGAGCACGACCCGGGGGCGGTCGACGGAGTCGCCGGTCCCGTAGCTGCCGAGTACGGCGAGCTCGCTCGCGATCGCGACGAGGTCGATCGCCCCGCGCACGCTCGAGCCGCGGCGCAGCTCGGGGTGGCCGCGGGTGGCCCGCGTGATCGCGACGCCGTCGTCAATGAGCCCGTCGTCGGTGCAGCCGGTCCGGACCGCGACGATGGCCCGTTCCTCGATCTCGTCCTGGTAGCCGACCGCGAGGCGGCACCAGCGGTCGTAAACGGAGTCGGAGATGCGGGCGGTGCCGGTGTCGTCGAAGGGGTTCATCGACGCCAGCACCCGGAACGTGGGCAGGCCGGTGATCGTGCCGACGCGCGGGACGGCGACCTCCCGCTCGGCCATCGCGGCGAGCAGCACGTTGAGCGTGTCCTCGGGGGCGCGGTTGAGCTCCTCGATGTAGAGGAAGCCGCCGCGCTGCATCGCCTCCACGAGCGGGCCCGGCACGAAGTTCTCCGCCGAGTAGTCCTCCCGCAGCACCCGGGCCGGGTTGTGGTGGCCCACGAGCCGGGCGGGCGTCAGCTCGGCGTTGCCCTCGACCAGCAGGAACGGCACTCCCCATTGGCCGGTGATCGCCCGCAGGAGCGTCGACTTCGACGTGCCGGGCGGGCCCTCCAGCAGGATGTCCCGCCCGGCGGTCACCGCCGCCAGCACGAGGTCGAGCTCGCGCCGCCTGCCGACCACCCCGCGCGCGATGTCGTCGCGTCGCGAACCGTTCGTGCTCGGGATGGCCGGCTCCGGTCGGCTGGTCACTTCTGCAGGAACCCCGCGTCGACGGGGAGCGAGACACCGGTGACGTAGCGGGCTTCGTCGGAGGCGAGCCACACGATCGCGTTCGAGATGTCGACCGGCTCGACCATCTCGACCGGAAGCGCGTTCTGGATGTTGCTGCCGAACTCGGGGTCGGAGAGCGCCTTCGCCATGTAGTCGTTGACCACCATCGGCGTGTTCACCCCGGTCGGGTGCACGGTGTTGACCCGGATCGAGTGTGGGGCGAGCTCGTTGGCGAGCGTGCGCATCAGCCCGACCACGCCGTGCTTCGCGGCGACGTAGTGACCGGTCTTGGCCATGCCCTTCACTCCGGCTGTGGAGCTGGTGATCACGATCGACCCGCCGTTCCCCGCGTCGATCATCGCCGGGGCCGCTGCCCGCACGGTCTTCCACACCCCGGTGAGGTTGACCGCGATCATCTCCTCCCACTGCTCCTCGGTCAGCGACCACGTGTTGTCTGCGAACCCGGCGATCCCGGCGTTCGCGCACACCACGTCGAGCCGGCCGAACTCGCGCACGCCCTCGTCGACGACCTGCTGCACGCCCGCCAGGTCACGGACGTCGGCCTCCCGCGCCACGATCCGCCGGTCCAGGTCCTCGACCAGCCGTACGGTCTCCTTCAGGTCCTCGGAGCTCGACATCGGATACTCGACCGTGCCGAGCTGCCTGCAGACGTCGAACGCGATGACGTCGGCACCCTCCTGCGCCAGCCGCAGGGCGTGCGACCGTCCCTGCCCCCGCGCCGCCCCGGTGACCAGCGCGACCTTGCCTTCGAGTCGTCCTGCCATGATCTGCTCCTTTGCAGCTCAACCAGCGTTGGTGGCGTTCTGCCCGGCGGCGACCGCGATGGTCTCGCCGGTGATGTAGCGGGCGTCGTCGGAACACAGGAACGCCATCGCGTTCGAGATGTCGGTGGTCTCGACCCACGGGATCGGGATCGCGTTCAGACTCTGGAAGGCCGGGGCGGCGTCCTCGCGCGTCGGCTGAGCGACGTCGGGAAGGAACAGCTTGTACGCGGCCTCGTTCTGGATCATGGTCGTGTCGACGCTGGTGGGGCAGACGGCGTTGACGGTGACGCCGTTCCCGGCCACCTCCTGCGCCACGGACTTGACCAGCCCGATCACTCCCCACTTCGCCGCGCAGTAGTGGGCGATGTTGGCGAAGCCCATCTTCCCGGCCATCGACGACGTCGCGACGATCCGGCCGTAGCCCTGCTCGATCATCGCGGGCAGCACCGCGCGCATGGCGTGGAAGACGCCGGTCAGGTTGGTGTCGATCATCTCCTGCCAGGTGCGGTCAGCCATGTCCGCCACGGTGGAGAAGGAGAAGATCCCCGCGTTGGCGAGCAGGAAGTCGATGCGGCCGAGCTCGGTCCGCGTCTGCTCGGCGAACGCGTCGAGCTGCCCGCGGTCGCGCACGTCGGCGGTGACGGCAACGCAGCGCCGGTCGAGATCTTCGACGAGGCGCACGGTCTCCGCCAGGTCGTCGGGCTTGGACATCGGATAGGGCACGGTGTCGAGCTGCGACGCGATGTCGCAGAACGCCACGTCCGCGCCTTCTTGCGCGAACTTCACCGCATGGGAGCGGCCCTGCCCACGGGCGCCACCGGTGATCAGCACGACCTTGCCATCGAATCTGCCCATCGCTCCTCCTTGAGCTATCGGCTATCTGGGTCCAGCGCGGTCAGCGGGCGAGTGCACCTCCGTCGACCGCGAGGCAGTGGCCCGTCACGTGCCGGGCGGCGTCGCTCAGCAGCCACAACAGCGCGCCCGTGACCTCGGCCGGCGAGATGACCTCCACCAGCAACTGGTCGTGCAGCCAGCGCTTGTGCACGTCCTCGGGGGTGAGGCCGAGCTCGCCGGCGAGACCGGCGAGCATCGGCGAGTCGACCGCGCCCGGCAGGATCGCGTTGACGGTGACCCCGTCGTTCGCGAGCTCGATCGCCATCGCCTGGGTCAGCCCGACGACGCCGTGCTTGGCGGCGACGTAGTGCGCGAACTCGGGAACCGCGCGCACCCCGCCCGTCGAGCCGATGTTCACGATGCGGCCTCGCGGGGAGCGGCGCACCAGGTCGGCGGCCGCCTTGGTGGTGCGCCAGATCCCGGTCAGGTTGGTGTCGATGACGGCCGACCACTGATCCTCGGAAAGCTCCCAGAAGGGGGCACTCGTCACCACCGCGGCGTTGTTGACGAGGACGTCCAGACGCCCGAACTCCATCGCGACCGCCGCGACCGCCCCGTCGACCTCCGCCGGGTCCCGCACGTCCGCCACCAGCGGAAGGGCCCGCCGCCCCATGCTCTCGACGGCGGCTACCACCTCGTCGAGCTCGGCGCGGGTCGCCAATGGGTAACTCGGCACGTCCAGGTCGCGGCAGACGTCGAGCGCCGCGATGTCTGCACCCGCGTCAGCGAGCGCCAGGCAGTGCAAGCGGCCCTGGCCGCGCGCCGCTCCGGTCACGAGAGCGACCTGGCCGGTGAGGTCGGCGAACGCGGCGCGGCGCACGTCCAGCACGGGCCCTCCCCCCATCCAAACCGTCCAGAACCGTCCAGAACCGTCCAGAACCGTCCGGAACCGTCCGGAATCCGTTCCGTGCACGGGCCGGGGGTCACCGTTGACCACCCGGTAGGTGAGGTGTAGCACTCGATCGTGGAGCTGATCAAACCATCTTCGATCAGTTCCAGACGGAACGGATGGAACGGAGGTGCGATGGGCGCCGAACGTCACCTCAGCGTGAGCGAGGCGAGCCGGGTGCTGGGCATGAGCCGTACCACTCTTCTCGCAGCCGAGGAGGCGGGCCTGCTCACGCCACTGAGGACGCCGGGCGGCCATCGCCGCTATGACCCTGCCGAGCTGCGGCGCTTCGCCGGCCGGGCAGGAACGAGCGCGCTCGAACCCGCCCAGGACGCGCCCCACGAGCCGGCCGTGGCAGGTGGCGCCGCGTCCGAGGAGGTCGCCGCGGGCATCAGGCTGGCCGTCCGCCCGTTCGTACAGGCCCTCGACGCCGATACGGCGGGCGTGTACCTCCACGACGTCGATCTCCGGTTCGCGGGCGGATTCGGCGTGCCGCGCTGGCTCGCCGAGCGGCTCACGGCCGGACCGCCGCCCCCGCCCATCGCCCGTGCGCTCGACTCGCTGCGCCCCGCCCTATTCGACCCCGCGGCGCTCCGGTTCCCCGAACCCCGCGCGACCGGAAGCGGGTTCGCCGTCGCACTCCACCGCGACGGCGGCCGTCCGCTCGGCGTGCTGTTCGTCGTCACCCGACACGAGCTGCTGAACGGCGAGCTCCGCTTCGTCGAGGCGCTGCGGGCCGTGCTCGTCATGCTCCTCGAGGACCAGCGCCGAATCCGCGATCTCGAAGAACGGCTGGCCCGGATCGCCGCCCTCAGCGCGACCTGACGCCCGGCGTGCACTCGACTATTCGGCCGAGCAACCCCAGCGACAGCACGCACCAGCCGTCGGGCTCCTGCTGCATGATCCCGCTCGCCCGCTGCTCCTGGCCTCCGACCGAGTACCAGACCTGCATCTGGGCGTTCTCCCCCGCCGGCTCGACACGCTTGTTCAGGCGAAGCTGCGCGCCCTCCGCGATCGCCGAGGCGACGAACTCGTCCACGCCGAACGCGTTCACGCTCATGTAGATCCGCGCAGTGTCGACGTCCGCGGCATTGACGGCCGCGATGAACGCCTGCGCGCGGCCCGTCGGGCTCGTCGGGTCGGGGTCAGGCGCCACCTCCCCCGGCACCTCGCCCGCGGGCAGGAACCCCATCTCGCAGACCACCCAAGCGTTGTTCTCGTTGACGAAGGTCAGCACGCCCCGCAGGTCGTGGACCTCGGCGCGCAGCTCCGCCGGGATGTCCGTGTACGCGACGGATACGACCGCGACGCGGGCGTCGGCCATGTCCTCGGAGTAGCTGGGGTCGCTCGACCGCAGCTCGCGGACCTCGTCGAGGGTGAACGCGGGGTGGCGCTCGCGACGTCCCCTCCGCTGTGGGGATCGAAGGGCGCGATGTCCCGGTCCTTCCCCCGAGCGGCCCAAGCAGTCTCGCGCAGCGCACGCCGCCCCCTCAGGTGGGGCTCGTGAAACCGGGCCGGGCCGGCTGAAACTGCGGTGAAACCGCCCTGAATGCGCCTCCGCGCAACCTCATTCGTGTCACGGCGACCAGCGCCACTGCAGAACGAACGAGGGGAACATGACTACGACGACCACCCGGCCCGCGATCGCGGTCTCCGGGCTTCGCAAGTCCTACGGCGACCATGTCGTGCTCGACGGGATCGACCTCCACGTCCCCGCCGGGACGATCTTCGCGCTGCTCGGGCCCAACGGGGCCGGCAAGACGACCACCGTCCAGATCCTGACCACTCTGATCGGCGCGAGCGGCGACGTCCACGTCGCGGGGCACGATCTGACCCGCGAACCCGACGCCGTGCGCGCCGAGATCGGTGTCACCGGCCAGTTCTCCGCCGTCGACAACTTCCTCACCGGCGAGGAGAACCTGCTCCTGATGGGCGACCTGCACCATCTCGACCGGCCCGCCCGCATGCGCCGGGCCGCCGAACTGCTCGAACGGTTCGACCTGGTCGAGGCGGCGCGCAAGCCGGCCGGGACCTACTCGGGCGGCATGCGACGGCGGCTCGACCTCGCGATGACACTCGTCGGCAGCCCGCGGCTGATCTTCCTCGACGAGCCGACCACCGGGCTCGACCCGCGCAGCCGCCGCTCGATGTGGGAGATCATCCGAGGCCTGGTGGCCGATCAGGGCGTCACGATCTTCCTCACCACGCAGTACCTGGAGGAGGCCGACCAACTCGCCGACCGCATCGCGGTGCTCGACGGCGGGAAGCTCGTCGCCGAGGGCACGGCCGAGGAGCTCAAGCGCCGCGTCCCCGGCGGTCACATCCGCCTCCAGTTCGCCGACGTCCACGCCTTCTCGGCGGCAGCCGGGACGCTCGGCGGGTCCGCCGCGGACGAGGACGCGCTGACCCTGCAGGTCCCGAGCGACGGCAGCGTCAGGTCGCTGCGCGGCCTGCTCGCCCGGCTCGACGAGCGGGCAATCGAGGTCTCGTCGCTGTCGGTGCACACGCCCGACCTCGACGACGTGTTCCTCGCCCTCACCGGCACCGACAAGAACGGGAAGGTCTTCACCTCATGAGCACGAACACCTACGCGCTGCGCGACTCCGCCACGATGCTGCGGCGCAACCTCCGGCACATGCAGCGCTACCCGTCGATGACGCTGATGCTCGTCGGGCTCCCGATCGTCTTCCTGCTGCTGTTCGTCTTCGTGTTCGGCGGCACGCTCGGCGCCGGCCTGCCAGGGGCCGTCTCCGGCGGGCGGGCCGAGTACCTCGAGTACGTGACCCCCGGAATCCTGCTGGTCACGGTGATCGGCGCCGCGACGAACACGGCAGTGTCGGTCGCGATGGACATGACGGAGGGCATCATCGCCCGGTTCCGCACCATGGCCATCGCCCGCGTCTCGGTGCTCACCGGGCACGTTGTCGGCAGCCTGATCCAGACGATGCTCGGCATCGCGCTCGTCCTCGGTGTCGCGGTGCTGCTCGGGTTCCGGCCGACCGCGGGCCTGCTCGAGTGGCTGGCGGTGTTCGGTGTGCTCGCGATGGCCTCGTTCGCGGTCATCTGGCTCTCGGTCGCGCTCGGCATGGTGACCAACAGCGTCGAGACGGCGAGCAACCTGCCCATGCCCCTCATGCTCCTGCCCTTCCTGGGCAGCGGTTTCGTCCCGACCGACTCGCTGCCGACGGCGCTGCGCTGGTTCGCCGAGTACCAGCCGTTCACACCGATCAACGAGACGGTCCGCGGGCTGCTCGTCGGCACGCCGATCGGCAACAGCGCGGCGCTCGCCGTGGCCTGGTGCGCGGTCATCGCCCTGGGGGGTTACCTCTGGGCGAAGAAGCTCTACAACCGCGACCCTTCGAGCTGATCGAGGGACGTCATCCCTGGCCCCGCTCCTCCAGCAGCGCCAGGGCAGCAGCCCGCAGCTCGTCCCGGCCCAGGCCGGCGTAGGCCGACACAGCGTCGGCGTACGCCGGCCTGTCGGCGTGCTCGGCAGCACGCCGCGCCCGCGTCGAGGACATCGTCGGCTGGAACCTCCGGAGGTACCGGAGGCACTCGGCCATGGCGATCATCCGCGCCCCCGTCCTGGTGATGGACGCGTCGCCGGTGCGGCCGCCGCGATCCAGGTCGGCCATCGCGAGCGCCAGCAGGAGCGCCCCGCACATCGGCAGGTGATCGGCCAGGGACAGGGGCCTCGCGCTGGTGTCGGCGAGCAGCGCGTGGACCTGCCGCGGCAGCTCGCGCACCATGTCCTCGACAAGATCGAGGCGGCCGTCCTGCGCATGGGCGACCACTGCGGCGGCCTCGTTCTCACAGGTCCACGGCTCCAGGCCGAGCGCGTCGATGCCGAGGACCTCGCCGTCGGGGTTGCGCAGCCGCTCGACGGTCTGGCGCCACAGCCGCAGCCCGGCGTCCACCTCACCCTTCACGAGCAGGATCTCCGCGCGCATCCCGCCGTAGCCCGTCCCCGTGTCCGGGTCGGCGCCGGCCCGCTCCACCCAGCGCTCCGCCTCCGCGACGTCGCCGATCTGCAGGTTGATGAGGACCATCCCCCATTGCAGGTCGAGCAGGTCCGGCCGATCCCCCGCAGCCTCCACCTCGCCCAGCACCGCGAGCAGGTGCTCCCGGGCCTCCGCGCCCCGCTCGAGCTGCACGCACAGCTCACTCACCCGTGAGTGGCTGATGAAACGCAGCCAGCGCGTCTCAGGGCTGTCGAAAACCGAGCACATCCGCCGCGCGGCCGCCAGCGCGGCCTCCGCATCGCCCAACTGTTCCCACAGGTAGGCGGCCGTGCCGTTGGCGACCCCCGCCAGCAGCGGCTCGGGGCTGTCGCACATCTCCCGCAGCGCGGCGACGCCCGAGCGCTTGATGTCGGGCGCGGCCAGCAGCACGAGTGCGATCGCCCGCACCAGCGTGTCCGGCGGCGCGGGCGGCAGCCGGCGCAGCACGGCCAGCGACCGCGCCGCGCGCGGACCTTCCAGCACGAAGACGCCGGCGGCGGCGAGCGCCGCGACCGTCCGGGTGGCCTCGACCATCTCCGGTTCAGGCCGGTAGTGCGACAGGAACCAGTCCGTCTCCGCACCCAACGTCAGCAGGCGGCCGTACTGGGACTCGACCATCCACATGCTCGCGAGCGCGGCACCCGTCGCGACCACGGTGGCCCCGTCGTGCCTCGCGAGCGAGAGTCGCATCGCGTGCAGGAGGTTGTCCTGCTCGGCCTGGATCGCGTCGGCCACGGGGTACGGGTCAGCGCCGAGGGGGCCGTCGAAGCGGGCCATGGCGAAGTCCCGGGCCCAGGTAAGGAAGGCGACAGCCACACGGTCGCTCACACCCGCCACCTCGCAGCGGGCCGCACCGAACTCGCGCACGGTCTCGAGCATCCGGAACCGCACGCCCGCCGGGCCGTCGGTCACCTTGAGCAGCGACTGGTCGACCAGGTGCTCCAGCACGTCGAGAGCCCCGCCATCGCCGAGCATGTGCTCCGCGGCGGCCGCACCGAACCCGGCCGGGAACACCGACAGCGCCCGCAGCGCCTCCTGCGCTGGCGGGTCGAGGAGGTTCCAGCTCCAGTCGACGACGGCCTGCAGCGTGCGGTGCCGTTGCGGGGCGTCGCGGGCGCCCCCGCGTAGCAGCGCGAACCGGTCGTCCAGGCGACGCGCGATCTCGGCGACCGACATGACCCGCACCCGCGCCGCGGCGAGCTCCACCGCCAGCGGCAGCCCGTCCAGGTGCCGGCACAGCTCCCCGACCACGTCGGGGGGCAGCTCGACGCCGGGCCGGGCCGCCCTTGCCCGCTGCTCGAACAGCTCGGCGCTCGTCGCCGGGCTCAGCTCCGGGAGCACGTACACCGACTCGGACGAGAGGCCCAGCGGGGCGCGGCTGGTGGTGAGCACGCGCAGGTCCCGCACGGTTGACACGAGCGTCTGCACCAGGTCGGCGACGCCCCGGACGACCTGCTCGCAGTTGTCGAGGACCAGCAGGACGGGGCCGGACCCGAGAGCCGCCACGATGCGCGCGGCCGCGTCGGGCGCAGTGCCTGCGCTCGCGAACGGCGGGCCGCCGGAGCCGCCGCCGAGCGCCGATGCCACCTCTCCGGCGACGTCGTCGTCGGCGGTGACGCCCGCGAGCGGTACGAAGTGCACCACCCGCTGCTCCGCCTGCCGGCTCACGACGTGGGCGAGCCGGGTCTTGCCGAGGCCACCGGGCCCGACGATCGACGTGACGCGGGAGGTACGCAGCAGGGCGGTCACCGCGGCGAGGTCGTCGGTCCGGCCGAGGAGCGGGTTGGGCTCGTGCGCGACCCCGCGCCGGACGGCAGGCGTCTCGGCCTGCAGCAGCTGCTGGTGCAGTGCCCGCAGGTCAGCGCCGGGGTCGGTGCCGAGCCGGTCGCGCAAGGCCCGGCGGTAGGCGTCGTACCGGGCCAGCGCAGCAGCCGGGCCAGCGGTGGCCGCCTCGCAGCGCAGCAGCTCGAGCAGCACCTCCTCGTCACGAGGGCGCTCGCGGGCCAGCTCGGCGAGCGGCTCGACCGCCTCGGCCCGCCGTCCCAGCCGCGACAGCGCGAGCGCCCTCGCCCGCACCAGCGCCCGGTGCACCGGTGCGCGCTCGGCCCGCAGCGTCGCCAGCGGATCGTCGGACGCCGCTTCGGCTCTCCCGCCGCCGTCCCACAGGGCGAGTCCCGACTCGGCGTGCGCAAGCGCGGCCGAGTAGTCGCCCGCGCGGGAGCCTGCCGCGCTCGCCGCGGCCTCCAGCTGTACGGCGGCGGCGTCGACCTGTTCGGCGGCAAGCGCGAGCCGGTATCCGGTCGGTGTGCTGGCGATGACCTCGGGACCCAGCTGCGCGCGCACCCGGGACACGAGCACCTGCAGGGCCTTCGTCGGGTTCTCGGGCTGGTCTTCGGGCCACAGCCCGGCCACCAGGCGGGATGCGCTGCACCCGGTGCGCAGGTCGTCGGCGAGGAGGGCGAGCAGGCTCCGCAGCCGGGGCCCGGTGATCTCCTGACCGCGGTAGGCAACCCGCGACAGAAGGATCAGCTCGGCGGCCACGCGTGCAGATTATGTGCTCATCAGTCGCCGATCAGCGTCACGTCCATCCGCTCGATTCGCTCGGGATCCGAGATCATCTCGATCCCGACGACCGTCCCGTCCACGATCGTGAATTCGAAGACCACCCGCGCCGTCCCGCGCTGTACCCACCCGGGGGCCTGCGGCCCCGTGGAACGTACGGACTGCCGCGCGGGCGATCGACGCGCTACCCGGGTCCGAAGAGATCCGGCGGCGGAGCAGGTGAACCCACAGCGGTCGCGTCGGTGACCGGCCTGGCACCGCCGGTGAACCGCTCCAGATCGCGGCCGTGCTCCACCCGTCCCGCCCCCGGGCCGCGCGCTGCGAGCGTGGCCAACTCCGCCACCGGCAGCGGGGCGCGGCCGCCGACCAGCACCAGGTTGCCGAAGCGGCGCCCACGCAGCACCGGCGGATCACCGATGAGGCACAGATGCGGGAACACGGCCTGCGCGGTGGCGACCTGGGAGCGGGCGAACGCGAGGCCGTCACCGTCGGCGATGTTGGCGGCGTACCGGCCGCCCGGCGCGAGCGTGTCGGCAACGGCCTGCACGAACTCGACGGACGTCAGGTGCGCGGGCGTCCGGCCTTCGGCGAACACGTCGGCGATCACCAGGTCGAAGCGACCGGCGGGCGCCCGCGCGAGCGACGCCCTCGCGTCGGCGACGCGGATCTTCACCCGCCAGGTCCGGTCGAGCGGCAGTTCCCGGCGCACCAGTTCGACGAGCGCGCCGTCGACCTCGGCGACGTGCTGGTCCGACCGCGGCCGCGTCGCGGCGACGTAGCGGGCGAGTGTCAGCGCACCGCCGCCCAGGTGGAGCACCCGCATCGGTCGGCGCGGCGCCAGCGTGGTGTCGACGACGTGGGCGAGCCGGCGGACGTACTCGAACTCGAGGTGGGTGGGATCGTCGAGGTCCACATGCGACTGCGGGGTACCGTCGAGCAGCAGCGTCCACCCGCGTGCCCGGTCCCGATCCCCTACGAGCTCGGCAAGGCCCGAGTCGACGCGTGCCCGCAGCGCGGGAGTGCTCCGGGCTCGACGTCCACTCACAGATCCAGTATCGGGCCGATGGAACCGGGGGTGGGGTTCTGATCGTCCAAGCTGACATGGAAGCGCGGGGGCGGCGGCGTCTGGTGTGGATCGTGGCGATCGACACCGCGGGTGTCGGGGACGCGAGCTCTGACGTGCGGTGGCCGGCCACCGTCCACGGCTACGCGCGCGAGGTCCCGGCGGCGTTCAAGGCGGTCACCGAAGCCGTCTTCCGCCCCGATCCGCGCGTCCTCTGGCCCCACGAGCCTGGAGTCCATGACGCCACGGCCGCAGCCCGCTGACGCGCCACCCGGCCGGTCAGAAGGGCCGGACCCGCACCACGACATCGGACTCGGTGACACGCTCCACGCCCACCGTGAAGCCCTCGGCCTGTGCCTCGCCACCCACGGGCACCGTGACCGTCTGCCCGGCGACCTCCAGCCGCGCCGAGCCTTCCTGCACGCCCACAAGCCGCGCCTCGATGCCGAGTACAGACACCGCGGCCTGGCCGCTACGCGGGAACGTGATCGTGCACCCGTCGAGACCGCAGTCGGTCTGCGAACCCTGCCCCCCGCATCCCGCGACGAGCATCACAGCGGCAACAACGGACAAAAGGGACATACCAGCACGACGGATCATGAAAGGGAGCCTACCGGTGCTCCCGGCAGGCAACGGTGGCCGCTCACGTGACGGAGCCGGAACTCCGGCTCCGTCGGGTCGTTCAGCGACCGTCAGTTTCCGGAGAGCAGATTGCGCAGCATTGCTGTGGAGGTGCTGGGCGTATCCGCCTGCACGCTCACCCGCTCCATGACGGCGAGGTAGTCCTCCACCTCGGAGCGCTTGTCCAGGTACACGGCGCTGTTGAGCTGTTCGAGGTAGACGATGTCGGGCAGGTCCGACTCGGCGAACCGCAGGATCGTGAACGCCCCACCCGCCGCGGCGTGGCTGCCGAGGCGGAACGGCAACACCTGCACCGTGACGTTGGGCAGCTCGCTCATCTCGAGCAAGTGCTCCAGCTGCGCGGTCATGACATGCGGGGAGCCGAACGGCCGGCTGAGCGCCGCCTCGTCGATGACCGCCCAGAACTGCGGGGCGCCCGGTTCGGTGAGCATCTTCTGGCGGGTCATCCGCAGCTGCACACGCCGGTCGATCTCGTTGGCCGAGTCGGCCTGGTGGCCGACTCGGATGACGTTGCGGGCGTAGTCCTCGGTCTGCAGGAGGCCGGGGACGAACTGCACCTGGTACGTGCGGATGACACTCGCCGAGTGCTCCAAGCCGAGGTACATCTCGAACCAGCTGGGCAGCACCGGCCCGTGCTGGTGCCACCAACCGCGAGCGTTGGCCTGCTCGGCGAGATTGAAGAACTCCTTGCGCTCGGCCTCGTCGGTGACTCCGTAGAGGTTGAGCAGGTCGACGAGGTCGCGCTGCTTGAACCCGACGCGCCCCAGCTCGAGGCGGCTGATCTTGGCATGAGAGGCGCGGATGGCCTCGCCGGCCGCCTCGCGCGTGATGCCGTTCTCCTCGCGCCATCGCCGCAGTTGGGTGCCCAACACGATGCGCAAGACCGTGGGGCCGCCCGCCTGGGTCGGGTCCTGAGGCCGATGCCCGGACAGTTCTCGACTCACTGATCAACCCCCACGCGAACCCTCGACGATCGTCTGCCACCCCGGCGCCCGGGTTCCAGCGGCGGGCCTTGCCGATGGCACTGCCGCCGTCGGCACCGAGAGCATAGACCGGCCGCGGCTCGCCGCGGCCGATCTTGCGCCAAGCGTGTAGATACCGAGCTCAGACGACCAGGTCGTCGAACTCGCCGTCCTTCGCCCCCGCGATGAAGGCCGCGATCTCCGCGCGCGTGTAGATCAGCGCCGGGCCGTGCGGGTCGCGCGAGTTGCGAACGGCGATCTCGCCGCTGCTCAGGGGAGCGACCTCCACACAGTCGCCGTTGGGGTTGCTGGCCTGGCTCTTGCGCCACGCCACCGCCCCGAGGCGGTCAGCGGCGATCCCGTTGTCGTCGATGTGCTGCATGTCAGTCTCCCGACCCGTTCAGGCCGCCGAGGCGTCAACCCCGGTCGGCACATCTTGCAGATGTACTTGCAGATGTTGTTGCAAACAGCCTTGCGGATGCAAGCGGTAACAGACAGACTGTGATCGACGACGGCGGTGCTCGATGCACGCCGGGCTGTCCGACGACTGTTCGACGACTGTGTGCGGAGTGGGGACCGTGAGCAGACCTGGGTGGCGAACCGCGACGGCTGAACCTGTACGCACTGCGAGCGCCACGGTGTCCGTGACGTGCATTTCCGACGGGCGTGCGCACGCTGTGCGCGACTCGGAGATCGCCTCGAGCACGAGCTATCAGAGCGGCTACTACTCCGCGGTGTGCGGACACGTGGTCACGCCGGCATCCATGGTGGCGCCCGACGGCGAGCCGTGCCGTGTGTGCGCCGAACGCGACGCCAGCCACGATCGCCGCCGCCACGATCGCACCCGCTTCTAGATTGACCCCATCCTTCGGGTAGTACCCACTCGTGCCACGGAGTTTCACGCAGCGGAGTTGCACGCAGCCGGTCACCGCAACGCCGCGGGGCCAGAGCTGACGGCCCTGGCCCCGCGTCCTCGCTCCCCCGGTGCTAGCCCTTGATCGCTCCCCCGAGCCCCGCGGTCCGCAGGAACGTCCGCTGGAAGATCAGGAAGAGCACCACCGGGATCAGCGCCGAGATCATCAGCGCCGCCAGCAGGATGTCCAGCTCGATCGAGTTCGCCAGCGTGGGTAGCCGCACCGAGAGCGGCTGCATGTCCGGGTCGGGCAGCACGAGCAGCGGCCAGAGGAAGTCCTTCCAGGCCGCGACGAACGCGAAGACCGAGATCACGCCGAGGATCGGCCGCGACATCGGCAGCAGCACCGACCAGAAGACCCGAAACGGCCCGGCGCCGTCGATCCGCGCGGCCTCGAAGATCTCCCCTGGCAGGTTGTCGAAGAACCGCTTGGCCAGCAGCACGTTGAAGGCGTTGGCCCCGGCCGGCAGCCACACCGCCCAGAACGTGTTGATGAGCGACTGGCCGATCAGCGGCGGGCTCAGCACCGTGAGGTACAGCGGCACCAGCAGGACGACCGCAGGCACGAACAGCGTGCTGAGCACCAGCCAGTACAGCACGGGCCCGTAGCGGGGCTTCAGGATCGACAGCGCGTAGCCGCCGGTGGTCGCGACCACGATCTGCACGAGCCACGCGCCGCTCGCGACGATCATGCTGTTCGCGAAGTGCAGGTCGATGTGTACCGACGACCACGCGGTGCTCAGGTTCGCCCAGTCCACGCCGCTGGGGAACAACGCCATCGGGTCGCGCAAAGTGTCCTGCGTCGGGGTGATCGAGGCCTTGACCAGCCACAGGAGCGGCCCGAGCGCCACCACCACAAGCCCCACGAGCAGCAGGGCCTGAGTGAGTCCGAGCCCGATCCGCACGGACGGCGAGCGCCACTCGGACGAGGAGACGATCCCCCTGAATACGGGTTCGGCGGGACGGTCCCGGCGCCGGCCGGTACGGCTCCGGGTCGGCGCGGGGGCAGACCCAGCCGCGGCCGTCCCGTCCGGGGCGGGCTGCGGACGGGTCCTGGTGGGCGTGCTCATGACGTGCTCCAGGTTCGGGTGAGCCAGAAGTAGACGGCGGACATCACCGCGAGGAAGGCCGCCAGCATCAGGCTGAGCGCGGTGGCGGCGCCGTAGTCTCCGCCGAGGCTTGAGGCGAACGCGTAGTCGTAGATCAGCAGCAGCACCGTGAGCGTGGAGTTGGCCGGGCCGCCGCCGGTGAAGAGGAACGGCTCCAGGAACACCTGCGAGGTGCTGATGATCTGCAGGATCAGCGTCACCAGCAGCACGCCGCGCAGCTGTGGCATCGTGACGTTCCAGACCTTGCGCCACAGCCCCGCGCCGTCCACCTCGGCCGCCTCGTAGAGCTCGTGCGGCACTGCGATCAGGGCAGCGAGGTAGATGATCACCGTGCCGCCCGCGGCGGCCCAGGTGGCCTCGATCACGAGGGACGGCATCGCGGTCCCCGCCGACTGCAGCCACTGGTACGGGCCGAGCCCCACCCAGCCGAGCATCGTATTGAACACGCCCTCGGGACGGGCGTCATAGAAGACCTTCCACATCAACACCGCCACCACCGGCGGCACCACCACCGGTAGGTAGGCGATCGCGGTGAAGACGCCGCGGAAGCGGCGCACCTCGCTCATGATCACGGCGAGCACGAGCGGGACGGGATAGCCGAGGACGAGCGCGATGAGCGCGAACAGCGCGGTGTTCTGGACCGCCGTCCACAGCAGCGGGTCCTCGAAGACCGTCTGGAAGTTGTCTAGCCCCACGAACCGCGGGGCGGTGACCAGGTTGGTCTGCTGCACGCTCATCACCGCGGCACGCACGATCGGGAACCACGAGAAGACCCCGAAGATCACGATCAGCGGCAGCAGGAAGAGGAGGGTCGAGAACCCCCCGCGCCGGAACCAGGTCGTCATGCCGGTACCTCTCAACAGCCGTGCAGGTGGCCGGCCGGGGCGCGCCCGGCCGGCCACCTGGGGGTCAGCCCCGGTCGAGGATGGTCTGGACCTCGGCGTCCGCCGTGGTCAGGAGCTGGTTGATGTTGGCGTTCGGGTCGGTCAGCACCGCCTGGACGACCGAGTCGAGCACCGCGTACATCTCCTGGGCGTGCGCGGGCGGCTCACCGGCGAGATCCTGCTGGAAGATGCCGTTGGTGAAGGAGCTCATCTGGTCGAGCGGCACGTTCACGAACGGCGAGATCCACTGGTTGTACTGGTCGAGGGTGGCGCGGTTGAAGATCGGCAGCTGAGGCATCCCGACCGGCTGGTCTGCGTTGGCCTTCGTCTGCGCGTCCAGCACCGCCGCGTTCTCACGGACGAACTTGGACATGTAGTAGAAGTCGATCCACTTCGCACCGGCCTCGGCCTGCTCGGGCGTGGCCCGCACGTTCACCGCGGCCAGCGTGCCGCCACCGAGCAGCCCGGCCTTCCCGCCCGGCTGGAGCGGGAGCACGGAGAGTCCGTAGTCGTCGGGGTTGATGTTGTTCTGCTGCGCGAGGGACTCGTATACGTCCGACCCGCCCATGTACATGCCGATCTTGCCGGCGGCGAAGTCCTGGTTGATGCCCGCCCAGTCGTAGAGGAAGTTGCTGCCCATCGAGTTGTCGGTCCAGCGCATGTCGCGCAGAAGGTTCAGTGCTTGCACGGCCTGCGGGTTGTCGATGGTCGCCTGGGCGTTCTCACCCTGCACCTGCTGCATGCGCCCGCCGAGGGCATAGGTGAGGCTGGTCAGCATCCAGCCGCCGGTGTTCTCCTGCGTCATCTCCGCGTAACCCGCCTGGCCGGTGCGATCCGCGATCTGCTTCGCGTAGCTCCGCACCTCGTCCCACGAGGTGGGCGGCTTGTTCGGGTCGAGCCCGGCCTGGGTGAAGAGGGTGCGGTTGTAGTGCAGGCCCACGCCGTACGCGGCGGTCGGGACGCCGTAGATGTGGCCGTCCGTTCCCTGCCCGGCCGCCAGGATCGCCGGGTTGAACTGGTCGGTGTAGCCGAAGCCCTCGATGTACTGCGAGATGTCCGCGAGCTGGCCGCGCGCGATCAGCCCCTGTCCGTCGGTGAAGGGCACCGTGAAGACGGTGGGCAGGGTGCCGCCCGCGAGCTGTGCGGTGAACGTCGGCCCCGTCCACTCGTACTCCTGGGTCGTCACGTCGATGCCGGGGTTCGCGGCCTCGAACTGCCGCACCTGCTCCTCGAACGCGTCGAACGCCGATTGTTCGCTGCCCGGCTTGAGGCTGACCACCGAGATGGCGATCGGCCCGCCGGTACCCGGCTGGTCGGACGACCCGCTGCACCCGGCCAGCAGGCCGGCGACAGCCGCTGCCGCGGCGAGCGCGACTGTCGTTCTCCGGTACGACTTCATCGTCTTTCCCTCTCCCGTGATCACTGGTCGTGCTGCGTCGATCTCTGCGGCGCGGCGTGGAGCCAGGCCGCCGTATCGCTGGGCAGGTCGGCGCCGGCCAGCGGTCCGCTGGTCAGCAGCACCCGCTCGTGGCCGGGTAGCGGCACGGGACGGTCCGACAGGTTCACCACGCAGGCGAAGCGGGGTCCGCGGCGGAAGGCCAGCACGTCGTCGCCGGCCGGGAACCAGATCATCGGGCCGTCGCCGAGGCCGGGCTCCGCGCGCCGGATCCGCAGCAGCGCGCGGTAGAGCGCGAGCATCGAGCCGGGGTCCGCGAGCTGCTTCTCGACGGTCAGCTCCGCCCACTCCGGCGGCTGCGGCAGCCAGGTCGGCGCGGCACCAGCCGGGCTGAACCCGAACGGCGGGGCATCGCCCGACCACGGAAGCGGCACGCGGCAGCCCTCGCGGCCGGGGTCGACGCCGCCGGAGCGCAGGAACATCGGGTCCTGCCGCAGGGTGTTGTCGAGCTCCTCGAACTCAGGGAGGCCGAGCTCGTCGCCCTGGTAGATGTAGAGCGACCCGGGCAATGCAGCGGACAGGAGCGCGGCGGCGCGCGCGCGGCGCCTACCCAGTTCGAGGTCGGTCGGAGTGCCCATCCGCTTGGCCTCGAACGAGAACCCGGAGTCCGCGCGCCCGTAACGGGTGACCGGCCGCGTGACATCGTGGTTGGACAGCACCCATGTGGCGGGCGCGCCGACCGGGGCGTGCGAGGCCAGCGTCGCGTCGATGGACTCGCGCAGCTCGGCTGCGTCCCACGGCCGGGCCAGGAAGTCGAAGTTGAACGCCGTGTGCAGCTCGTCGGGACGCAGGTAGCGGACGAACCGGTCGACGTCGGGCAGCCAGACCTCGCCGACGAGGATGCGCTCGCCGCTGGTGACGTCGCTCGGGTAGGAATCGGCGACGGTGCGCCAGCTGCGGTAGATGTCGTGCAACTCGTCGCGGTCGCTCGCGGGGTGCTCGCCCGGCCCCGGGTTCGCGGGCTCCTCGGGCAGCGCCGGGTCCTTCACGAGCAGAGCGGCGGAGTCGATGCGCACCCCGGCCACCCCCCGGTCGAACCAGAACCGCAGCACGTCCTCGTGCTCGCGGCGGACGTCGGGGTGGTCCCAGTTGAGGTCGGGCTGCGCAGAGCTGAAGAGGTGCAGGTACCACTCGCCGGGTGTGCCGTCGGGGTTCTTCGTGCGGGTCCAGGTCTCCCCGTTGAACGGCGAGGCCCAGCGCGTCGGCATCTCCGCGCCGCCGGGGCCACGGCCGGGGTGGAACCAGAACCGGGCGCGCTCGGGCGAACCGGGCCTGGCGGCCAGCGCGGCCTGGAACCACTGGTGCTGGTCGGACACGTGGTTCGGGACGATGTCGACGATCGTGCGGATGCCGACGGCGAGGGCCGCCGCGATCAGCTCCTCCGCCTCCGCGAGAGTGCCGAACGCCGGGTCGATCACCCGGTAGTCGGCGACGTCGTAGCCACCGTCGGCCATCGGGGACAGGTACCACGGCGTGAACCAGATGGCATCGACGCCGAGGTCGGCGAGGTAGTCCAGCCGGGAGCGGACGCCTGCCAGATCACCCGTCCCGTCGCCGTCACCGTCGGCGAAGCTGCGCGGATAGATCTGGTAGATCACCGCATCGCGCCACCACAGCCGCTCCGACGCCTGACTGCCCATGCCACCTCACTCGCTGTCACCTGATCGTGTGCGCGAAAAGGTAGCGGCGTCGAGAGGATCAGCGCAAGACTTCGACAGCAGTTGAGCAAGAACTAGACGGGATTCTCCCTGAACGGCGCAGTCGATGATCGGACGACGAGCTCCGGCTCGAACATCAGCTCCGCCGTGCGCACCCGCTCGCCCTCGAGCTGGTGCACGAGGAGATCGACGGCAGCACGGGCCATGGCCTCGATCGGCTGCCGGATGGTGGTCAGCGCGGGGTCCGTGCACGTCATCAGGGAGGAGTCGTCGTAGCCGATGACGGACACGTCCTGCGGCACCCGCAGGCCGCGTCTGCGCGACGCCCGGATCGCCCCGAGCGCCAGCGGGTCACTCGCACAGATGATGCCCGTGGCGCCGTGATCGAGCAGCCGCAGCGTGGAGGCCTGGCCGCTTTCCAGGCTGAACATCGCGTGCTCGACCAGACCCTCGGTCTGCTCGGCCGGCCGGCCCGCCTGCGCGCTCGCCGCGCGGAAAGCGGCCAGCTTGCGCTGCGACGGCACGTGGTCGCCCGGCCCGAGCAGCAGCCCGATCCGCTGGTGGCCCAGCGCGACGAGGTGGCCGAACGCCTGCTCGACGGCCACCGCGTCGTCGCAGGAGACCTGCGGGAACCCGAGCCCGTCGATGGCGGCGTTGGTCAGCACCGTGGGCAGTTTGCGTTGCAGCAGCAGCCGGTAGTGGTCGTGCGGGGCGTCGGCCTCGGTGTAGAGCCCACCGGCGAAGATCGCGCCCGAAGCCTGCTGCTGCAGAAGCAGGTCGACGTAGGACGCCTCGCTCACGCCACCCGCCGAGCTGGTGCACAGCAGCGCAGTCAGCCCGTGCTGGGCGAGCGCGCCGCCGACCACCTCGGCGAACGCAGGGAAGATCGGGTTCTGCAGCTCGGGGAGCACCAGCCCGACAAGCCGGGCGCGCTCCCCGCGCAGCCGGGTGGGCCGCTCGTAGCCGAGCACGTCGAGTGCGGTGAGCACGGCCTCGCGGGTGGCGTCCGAAACCCCGGGCTTGCCGTTCAGCACCCGGCTGACAGTGGCCTCGCTCACTCCCACCTTCTGCGCCACAACCGCCAACCGTCGAGTCATGCCGCAACTCTACAACGAGATGATGCAAGCTCTTGCGTGACTTGCATCCACTTGCAACGAGCCGGGCCACTGACCGACACCGTGCTCGAGCGCCTGCACTTCGACCGCGCGGTGGAGCGCGGCGGGGATCGGCCGAGCCCTCCACGCCGAGCATCAGGATGCGGGTCTCGGCGAGCAGCGGCCCGTCAGAGCCAGATGCCGGGTCCGCCGAACGGGCCTTGGTCGGAGGGGTCGTCCTGGCGTTCGTGGGTGGTCGTGGCGTCAGCTGTGCAGAGCAGCCACCAGACGGCGCCGAACGCGACCACCACGACCACGGCGAAGATCGAGCCGGTGAGCGCGACGAGCCCGAGCACGATGGCGGCCATGGCC
Source organism: Pseudonocardia aurantiaca (assembly GCF_039526725.1). Classification (NCBI taxonomy): domain Bacteria; kingdom Bacillati; phylum Actinomycetota; class Actinomycetes; order Pseudonocardiales; family Pseudonocardiaceae; genus Pseudonocardia; species Pseudonocardia aurantiaca. The sequence continues at coordinate 317,190 of NZ_BAAAJG010000002.1, read as the reverse complement.
CAGTGGGGCACGGTCGTCTCCCCCGGCCGGACGCAGACGTCCTCGCCCGCGTCGTGTCGCCGCATCACCTCGGCGAGCTGGTGGTCGTCCTCCGCGCTCCACTCCATGCCGGTCACCTCCATGACCCGGAGTACCCCAGCGTCTGCCCCGCCACATGGCCGACCACGTTCGGCGGGAGGGATGTGGCGCGATTACGCCATCACACCCCTGGCGTCGAGGTGCCCAGCCAGCGCGGCGGCAGCTTGCTGGAGTAGGGGCACCATACGCTCGACTGAGGCCCACGTCACGCGTGTCTCAGGGCCGGACACGGAGAGCGCGGTGGACGCCGGCCCGCCCGGCACCGCGACCGCCACGCAGCGCACGCCCAGCTCCTGCTCGGCGTCGTCGACGGCGTAACCCTGGTGGCGCACGCGCTCCAGCTCGCGGGCCAGCCGGTCCGGGTCGGTGATCGTGTGCGGGGTCTGAGCCGGCATGCCGATGCGGTCGAGCAGGGCGCGCACCTCGGCGGGCGGTCGCTGGGCCAGCAGTACCTTGCCCACCCCGGTGCAGTGCACGGGCACCCTGCGCCCCACCTCGGTGAACATGCGCATCGAGTGCCGGGAGGGCACCTGTGCCACGTAGACGACCGCGTCGCCGTCGAGGATCGCGAGGTTGGCCGTCTCACCCGCCAGGTCCACGAGCTGCGTCAGCTGGGGCCTGGCCCACTCGCCGAGCATCCGGGACGCCGCGTCCCCGAGCCCGATGAGCCGCGGGCCGAGCGCGTAGCGGCGGGACGGGAGCTGGCGCACGTACCCGGACGCCACCATCGTGCGGACGATGCGGTGGATCGTCGGCAGCGGCAGCCCGGACCGGACGGCGAGCTCGGAGAGCGCCACCCCGCCACCCGCGTCGGCCATGTGCTCCAGCAGCGCGAACGCGCGGTCGAGCGACTGCACGCCACCGCCGCGATCCGGCTGCGCCGGTGCACCGCCCATGCTTCTCCCTGCCTCCCGGTGACCATCGAGAGTACTCAGGGCCTCGTCCGACGGGGTCGCCCATCGCGCTAGGAGCGCCCTAGTCGCGCTCAGGTGGTCAGTGGCGGGGTCGCCTGCAGGCCCGAGAACAGGCGGCGCCCGATCACTCCCCCTTCCATGTGGGACGTTCCTTCGCGGCGAACGCAGCGACGGCGGCCTGGAAGTCGCCGCTGCCGTACACCCGCTCCACGACGTCGTCGCCGCCGGGAAGGCCGGCGCGGCGCAGCCTTGTCAGCATCTGCTTGGTGGCCCACATGGTGAGCGGGGCGTGCGAGGCGAGCGCCTCCACGGTGCCGGCGAGCGCCTTGTCGAGGCCGGCGGCGTCCTCGGCCAGCTGCGTGACGAACCCCGCGGCGTGCGCCTCCGCAGCGGTCAGGAGGCGGGCCCGCAGCAGCATGTCGAGCGTGCGCGACCGGCCCAGATGCGACTCCACCAGCGCGATCGTGTCCATCGACAGGCAGTTGCCCAGCGTCCGGGCGATCGGTACGCCGAAGCGGGACGGGCTGGTGGCGATCCGCAAGTCGCACGCGGCCGCGAGGGCGAGCCCGCCCCCGATGCAGTAGCCGTCGACGGCCGCGACGGTCGGCACGGCGGTGTCCTCGAGCCTACGGACGATCCGGGTGATCCGCTCCTCGTACGCCACACCGTCGGCCCCGTCGAAACCGGCGAACTGCGCGATGTCGGTGCCGGAGACGAACGCGTTGCCGCCCGCGCCGCGCAACACGAGCACGCGGATGTCCGGGTCGTCGTCGGCGGTGCCGCACGCGTCGTGCAGGCCCTCGTACATCGCGAAGGTCAGCGCGTTGTACGCCTGCGGCCGGTTGAACGTGACCCGCAGGACGGGCCCATCGCGTTCCACGAGCAGCTCACTCATCTGCTCATGGTCCCGATCAGAGCGTCTATCTCGGCCGTTGTGTACCCGACCTCACCCAGGACGGTGTGGGTGTCGGCGCCGAGCACCGGCCCGGCCCCGTCGCGGCGGACGGGAGTGCCGGACAGCCGCATGGGTGAGCCGAGCTGGCGCAGCGGGCCTGCGGGATGCTCGGCATCCCAGAAGTAGCCGCGCTCGGTGAGATGCGGGTCGGTGAACACCTGGCCGTAGTCGTTGATCGGCGCGCACGGCACACCCTCGGCGTCCAGCGCCGCGACGACGTCGGCCCCGGCGCGTTTCGTCGTGACGGCCTCGATCTCCCCGATCAGCTCCTCACGCCGGGCGTGCCGGGCACCGGAGTCGGAGTAGCGCGGGTCGTCGCGCAGGTGCCAGAGATCGAGCGCCGCGCACAGCCCCTGCCACGTCTTGTCCGTGATCGCGCCGACGGTCACCCAGCCGTCGGCGCAGCGCACCGCCTGGTACGGCGCCTGCGTCTGGTGCGCGGATCCGAGCGGGCACCCGACATCGCCGGTGGCGAAGTACTTGCCCGCCTCCCATACCGCGAGCGAGACACCCGACTCCAGCAGCGAGACGTCCACCTCCTGGCCGTGGCCGTCCCGGTCCCGCGCCCGCAGTGCCGCCGTCACCGCCAGGGCGGTGTAGAGACCGCAGACCAGGTCGCAGATCGGCACCCCGACCTTGGCGGGGTCGCCCTCCGGGCTCCCGGTGATGCTCATCAGCCCGGACCGGGCCTGCGCCATGATGTCCAGGCCCGGCAGTGCGGCGAGCGGCCCGTCCTGCCCGAACCCGGACGCCGACGCGTAGACCAGGCGCGGGTTGAGCTCGCGCAGCTCGTCCGGGCCGAGGCCGAGGCGCCGCAGCGCTCCCGGTCGCAGGTTCTCGACCAGCGCGTCCGCCCCGGCCACCAGCCGCAGGAAGGCCTCCCGCCCGGCGCCGGTCTTGAGGTCGAGCGCCACCGACTCCTTGTTGCGGTTGAGCCGGGCGAACGGCGAGCTGTGCCCGTCGACGAACGGGCCGGTGGCCCGGGTGGGATCGGGTCCGGCCGGGTTCTCGACCTTGATCACCCGGGCACCGAGATCGGCGAGCTGCATGGTGGCGAACGGGGCCGCCATGAACACGCCGATCTCGAGCACCGTGAGGCCGTGCAGTGGTGCGTCGGTCCTGTCGAGGGGCATGCCTACAGCCAACCGGGAACCACCAGCAAAAGCCACGTGACGAACGGTGCGGTCGCCACCATCGAGAAGCCCCAGCGCATGAGCCGCTTGTAGACGTACTCGCGCCGCTCTTCGGGCGTGTTGGCCACGACGAGAGCACCGGACGTCGAGAACGGGCTCGAGTCGACAACGGACGACGAGATCGCGAGCGCTGTGATGAGCCCGACCGGGCCGACGTGGCCCGCGAGCAGGAACGGCACGGCGAGCGGGATGAGCGCGCCGAGGATGCCGGTGGTGGACGCGAACGCCGAGACCGCCGCCCCGATGTAGCAGATCACGAGCGCGGCGAGCAGCGGGACGCCGATCTGGGCCACTTGGTTGCCCATGAAGTCGACCGTGCCGATCTCCTGCATGAGGTTGACGTAGGTGACGATCCCGCAGATCAGCAGGACCGTCGGCCACGCGACCTGCGCGACCGCGCCCTTGTACGAGCTGGGGGCGATCAGCGAGAGCGCCACGGCCGCGGTGACCGCGAGCAGGCCCACGTCGAGCTGGAAGGCCAGCGCGCCGACAGCGAGGCCGACCAGGGCGACGAGCGTGAGGCTCCGGTTCAGGTCGAGTGTGGTCACCGGCGGGTGCTCACCCTCGCCGAAGCCCGCTCCGGTGGCCCCTGCCGTGCGGGCCTGCGCCGCGCCCGGCCCGCCCTCCTGCGAGACCTCGGCGGTGACGGTCTCGGACTCCGGCTCCGCGACCCGGCCGAGCAGCTCGCGGCCGCCGAACAGGACGAACACCACGATGTTCAGCAGCACGTTGAAGACGAGGCTGCCGAGGAAGAGGAACAGCGGGTTGCCGGGCAGGTTGTTGTCGGCGACCACCGTGTTGGTGATGACCCCGAAGATGCTGATCGGCGAGAACCCGCCGGCGCTGGCCCCGTTGATGATCGACAGGCCCATGAGCGCGGGGTTGATCCGGTGGCGGAGCGCGAAGCTGAGCCCGACCGGCGCGATGATCGCGACCGCTGCAGGCACCACGGAACCGAACGCCGTGAGCAGGGCCGTGACCAGGAACATGATCCACGGGATCAGAGCGACGCGGCCGCCGACGGCCCGCATCGCCATGTGGACCAGCCAGTCGACGGTGCCGTTCGCCCGCGCGATCGCGAACAGGAACGTGACGCCGACGAGGATGACGAACAGGTTGCCCGGGAACTGGGCAAAGATCCCGTCCGCGACGTCGTCCGGGCTGCCCGCGATCGCCAGGGATCCGATGATGAACGCGGCGACGAGCGAGAGCGCACCGAGGTTGATGGGTAGCAGGGTGGCGACCACGAAGGCCGCCACCAGCGCGAGTATCGAGATCACTTGAAGGGACATACGTTCTCCTCACGGCAGCGCTGTCGGAGGGACGACAGATCCTTCCGCATCGCGGAAGGTAAATTCCGAGTGAGAGTATGGCGGGGCTCACAGTCTGTCGCAAGTGGACGAACGGCCGTTCCGCTACGCGGACCTATCCTCGGCCGGATGTTCGTTCGGGCCACACGAAGGTGGACGCCCCTCGGCGCCGACGAGGTCGGCACGGCGGCGACGGTCGCGTTGCTGAACCTCGACCCTCGACGGGGTCATGCAGGCGCCGGAAAGCTGCTCGACAACACGGTCTCGCGGAGCGGTGTCGTGATGGGGACCTACGAGCCGGCGGGCGAGCTCGTGACCGGATCCTTCGCGCTGGACTGAGTGCTGGTGCCGCGGCCGGGCCGACCGATCAGAAAGCCGCGTGCACAGCGCCCACGGGCTCGCCGTGGCCGAGCACGTCGACGCGCCCGACCTCGTCCGGCACGTCGACGCCCAGCGCAGCCAGCGCCGCGGCCACGACCGTCGGCACCGGGCGCTGGGCGCCGTCGGCGATCTTGATGGCCACCGCCCGCCCGTCCGGGACGGCGGCCGCGAACACACCCTCGGCGCCGTCCTTCGCGACGAGGCCGGGCACGGCGTCGAGCAGGCGGGTGACGAACCGCCCCGTGCCGCCCACGAAGAACGGGTGCGCGCGCACGGCGGTGGCGACCCGATGCTCGGGTGTGCCGGGCGCCGCGGTGGCGATCGCGGCGAACGCGCGCGCGAGCCCGGCCACGGTGCAGGAGAAGAGGGGCGCCCCGCAGCCGTCGACGGTGACATAGGCGGGGTCGCCGTCCCCGGTCAGCTCGGCGACCGTGGCCCGGATCGCCTTCTGGAGCGGGTGCGCCGGATCGCGGTAACCGGCGGTGTCCCACCCGGCGGCAACGCAGGTGGCGAGCATGGCCGCGTGCTTGCCGGAGCAGTTCTGCGCGAGCGACGCGGGCCCGTTCCCGGCGGCGCGCCACCCGAACGCGGCCTCGGCGTCGAGCGGGAGCGTCGGGGTGTTCTGCAGGTCGGCCGTGGTCAGCCCGGCAACTGCGAGGATGCGCCGCACACCGTCGAGGTGCGCGGGCTCACCGGAGTGGCTGGCGCAGGCCAGCGCGAGCAGTTCGCCTTCGATGTCGAGCCCGGCCCGCAGCATCGCGACGGCCTGCACGGGCTTGAGCGACGAGCGCGGGAACACCGTGGTGTCCGGGTCTCCGCGGCGCACCTGCACGGCTCCGCAGGCGTCGAGGGCCACGACGTGCCCCCGATGGGCCGACTCCACCACCCCGCCGCGCACAACGTCCGCGACGGGCTCCGCGTCCACTCCGATCAGGTTGGCGATCACGGCCAGACGCTACGCCGCCGGGCGTCCCGCCCCGGGCGACGGCCCGTGCCCTACGCCGGGCGCGGTAGGCCGAGGCACTCCCGCCGACGGACGTGCGCGGCGCACCCGGCCTTCTACCGTTGCCGGGTGTGTCCGCCGCCGCGTCCGAGCCGGTGGGCCCCGCCCTGGTGGGCCGGGGTCCTGCCGACCGTCGTACTGCCGGTCGCGGTCGGCGTGATCACCCTGGTCGGCACGCTGCTCACGCAGCCCCACGTGACGCCGATGCGGCTGCTCGATGCCTTCGGGGTCGTTCTGCTGCTGGCCGGGCCGGCTGCTCTCGTCGTCCGCAGGTGGAATCCGCCCGCCGTCTACGCGGGGATCGCCGCGCTACTCGTCGCCTACCTCGGCTTCGGCTACCCGTTCGGGCCGGTGCCCCTCGCTGCCGTGACCGCGCTCGCGACGACCCTGCTCACCGGGCACCGCGCGGCGGCCTACGCCATCACGGCCGCGGCGTTCCCTGCGGTTGTGCTCGTGCGCGTGCTCCTGCGCCCCGAGCTGGGTTTCCCCCTCACCGGCGCGTCCGGGTGGCTCGCCTGGGTGGCGGCGTTCATCGCGGCCACGGAGCTGTGGCGGGCCCGGCGGGAGCGGCGCGAGCAGGCCGGCGCCGCGGCCGCCGAGGCGGAACGCAGGCGGGGCAGCGAGGAGCGGCTGCGTATGGCCCGCGACCTGCACGACTCGCTCGGCCACCACATCTCCCTGATCAACGTGCAGGCCGGCGTGGCGCTCTACCTGATGGACGACGACCCCGAGCAGGCCCGTACGGCACTCGCGGCGATCAAGCAGTCGAGCCGCGACCTGCTGCACGAGATGCGTGCCACCCTCGGTGTGCTCCGGGGTGTGGACGAGGAGCCGCCGCAGCACCCGGTGGCCGGCCTCGCCCGCCTGGACGAGCTCGTCGCGGCCACGCGGACGGCCGGGCTGCCGGTCACGGTGGAGGTGGCAGGCGACCCGCGCGAGCTGCCGCCGAGCGTCGACGCGGCCGCGTACCGGATCATGCAAGAAGCGCTGACGAACACCCGCAAGCACGCGGGGCCCGCCCGCGCGTCCGTGCGCCTCACCTACACCGAGGACGGAATCCTGATGCGGATCGACGACGACGGCGCCGGCCCCGGCGTCCTGGCGACGGGTGGCGGCAACGGCCTGCCCGGGATGCGGGAGCGCGCCGCGGCACTGGGCGGCTCCCTCACCGCAGGCCCGCGCCCCGGTGGCGGCTTCCGGGTGGACGCGCACCTGCTCACCGCGGGGGTCGGGCGATGATCGGCGTGATGCTGGTCGACGACCAGGCGCTCGTGCGGGCCGGGTTCCGGGCGCTGTTGCGCGCGCAGTCCGACATCGACGTGGTGGGCGAGGCCGAGGACGGCGCGGCGGCGGTCACGCTGGCCCGCGACGCACACCCCGACGTCGTGCTCATGGACATCCGCATGCCGGGACGCAACGGCCTCGACGCCACCCGCGACATCGTGGCCGACCCGCGCCTCGCGGGTGTGAAGGTGATCGTGCTGACGACGTTCGCGGAGGACGCCTACGTCTTCGACGCCATCCGCTACGGGGCGAGCGGGTTCCTCGTCAAGGACATCGAGCCGGTCGAGCTCGTGCACGCGATCCGGGTGGTGCACCGCGGCGACGCGCTGCTCTCCCCCGTCGTCACCCGCCGGCTGATCGAGGAGTTCGCCGCGAAGGCCAAGGCACCGCACCCGGCCAAGCAGGTCACTGCGCTGCTCCAGGCGCTCACCGAGCGCGAGCGGGAGGTCGTGGCGCTCGTGGCGGCCGGGCTGTCCAACGACGAGATCGCCGAGCGGCTGGTCGTCAGCCCGGCGACGGCGAAGACGCACGTCAGCCGGGCGATGATCAAACTCGGGGCGCGGGACCGCGCGCAGGTCGTCGTGCTCGCCTACGAGAGCGGTCTGGTTCGGCCCGGCTGGGCGGAGTGAATCTTCGCTCAATCGCGATTCGGGGCCTGTTGACGCCCGGGGCCATACCCCCCATCGTGGGCCAAACAGCGCACAAGGAGGTGGCTGGATGGAGTCCGACCGGAGATCAGCGGTGACCGCGGCCGAGGTTGAGTCCCGCCCCGACCAGCTGCGGCGTGTGGCGCTCGCGAGCGCAGTCGGCACGACGATCGAGTGGTACGACTACTTCATCTACTCGACGGCGGCCGCGCTCGTCTTCGGCTCGCAGTTCTTCTCACCGCTCAACCCCGCGTCCGGCACCCTCGCGGCGTTCGCGACGCTCGGCGCCGGGTTCCTGGCCCGGCCCGTCGGCGGCATTCTCTGGGGCCACTTCGGTGACCGCGTCGGGCGCAAGGCGATGCTGGTGGCGTCGCTGGTGCTGATGGGCGTCGCGACGGTCGGCGTCGGGCTCCTGCCCACGTTCGACCAGATCGGAGTGCTGGCCCCCATCCTCCTGCTGGTGCTGCGGCTGCTGCAGGGGCTCAGCGCGGGCGGTGAATGGGGCGGCGCGGCGCTCATGGCCGTCGAGCACGCACCCGCCGGGGCGCGCGGTCGGTACGGCGCCTACTCGCAGATCGGTGTGCCGGCCGGCCTGATCCTCGCGCAGCTGGTGTTCGTTGTGGTGGGCGCGTCGATGAGCGACGAGCAGTTCACCGCGTGGGGCTGGCGGCTGCCGTTCCTGTTCAGCATCGTGCTCGTCGCCGTCGGGCTCTTCATCCGGCTGCGGATCGAGGAGAGCCCCGTCTTCAAGGCCGTCAAGGCCGAGCACGTGCGCGCCAGGCTGCCGATGATCGACGTGCTGCGCGAGCGGCCGCGCGAGCTGGTGACGGCGTCGGTCAGCTTCATCGCCAACACGGCGATCGGCTACGTCTTCCTCGCCTACCTGCTCTCCTACGGCACCTCGGTGCTGCGGGTGAGCCGCACGACGATGCTCGTGGTGGTGATCGTCGGCAGCGTGTCGTGGCTGATCAGCATCGTCGTCTCGGCACGGTGGTCGGACCGGGTCGGCCGCAAGCCTGTCTACCTCTTCGGTTCGGTGCTGCTGGTCGTCTGGCCGGTGCCGTTCTTCCTGCTGATCGACACCCGGTCCACGGCGCTCATGATCGTCGCGGTGATCGTGCTGACGATCGCGCTAGGCGCGTCGTACGGGCCGCAGTCCGCGCTGTTCGCTGAGATGTTCGAGCCGCGCTACCGCTACAGCGGCGCCTCGTTCTCCTACGCCGTGGGCGCGGTGCTCGGCGGCGGTTTCGCACCGCTCGTGGCCACGGCGCTGCAGACCTCCACCGGCACGTCGCTCTCCGTCGCGGCGTACATGGTCGTCACGGCGCTCATCAGCCTGGCGGCGGTGCTGGCGATCCGGGAGACCTGGCACGCCCCGCGTTAGCCGCCGCCGAAGCTGACGGCCGGGCCTCTGCGGGGTGGCCTCGCTGACGTTTCGGGGTCGTTCAGGGCGAGATCGTCTCGCGGCCCATGTACGTCGCGCCCGCGTGGCCCCGCACCGCGATCTCCCGGAAGCCGAGCCGGTCGTAGAAAGCCCTGGCGCGGGTGTTGGACGTGGCCATCCCGAGGTGCACCCGCGCCACCCCGGCGCGGCCCAGCGCCGTGAGGAACTCCGTCATGAGCCGCCTGCCGAACCCCCCGCCCTGGTGGCTGGGGAGCAGGTCGATGTGCAGGTGGGCCGGGTGGTCGGCGACCTCGGGCACGACCATCCGCTCCGGGTGGTGCAGCGCGTCCGCGATCCGGTCGGCCGGGGTGCGGGCCGGGCCGACAGGCGGCGGATACCGCTGCGCCACCACCGGCAGCCACTCCTGGCGGAAGCGCTCGGCGAAGCGCGGGGTGTCGGCCGTGCCCAGCACGTACCCGACCGCGGTGCCGCCGTCGTCGAGGACGAACGCGAGCTCCGGCTCGAGCTCCACGTAGGGCAGGGCGAAGACGGCAGGCAGCAGGTCGGGGTCGGGATACTTCCCCCGGGCGTCCGCGCCCGCGTCCCCCGTGCGGATGCAGATCTCGGCCACGGCGGCGCGGTCGGTGGGCCGGTAGGGACGGATCACGGGCACACCCGCCATCATTCACTCGGTGCCTTCGTGGCCCGCTCCGCCTCTCGCCAGCCCGGCCAGCACGTCGAGTGCCGCGGCCAGCACCGGCATCGGCGGGGCCAGCGCGAGCCGCACGGCGTTCGGCGCGTGCGCCGGGCCCACCGCGAACGCGGCGGCCGGGGTGACCGCGATGCCGTGCCGGGCCGCGGCGGCGACGAACGTCTCGGCGCGCCACGGCGCGGGCAGCTCCCACCAGCAGTGGTACGCGGCCGGGTCGGCGCGGACGGTGAACCCGGCGAGCCGCTCGGCCACCAGCGCCTGGCGCTCGGCCGCGGCCGCGCGCTTGCCGGCCTCGAGCCGCGCGACCACCCCGCCAGCCATCAGCCGGGTCGCCGTCTCCAGGGCGAACGCCTGCGGGGTCCACCCGCCGGACCGCAAGGCGGTGGCCACATCGCCGCGCCGACCCGCCGGGGGCACGACGAACCCGAGGGTGAGCCCCGGCGCGACGCGTTTGGAGAGGCTGTCGACCAGGGTGGTGCGTTCCGGTGCGTGCACCGCGAACGGCGCAGGCCCGTCGCGCAGGAACGCGTAGATCGTGTCCTCCACGGCGGGCAGGTCGAGCTCGGCGAGCACGGCAGCCAGCTCCGCGCGTCGCCGCTCGGGCATCGTCGTGCCGAGCGGGTTGTGCAGCGTGGGCTGGAAGTAGACCGCGTCGAGCACGCCCGCCGACCGCACTGCGTCGGGGAGCAGCCCGTCGCCGTCCATCGCGAGCGGCACCAGGTCGATGCCCAGCCGCACCGCGATGGCCCGCACCACCGGGTACGTCAGCGTCTCCACGCCGAGCCGCCCGCCCACCGGGACGAGCGAGCCGATCGCGGCGGCGAGGCCCTGCCGCCCGTTGCCGGCGAACAGCACCGAATCGGGCTCCGGAGTCCAGCCGCCCCTGCTCAGGACGGTTGCGGCGGCCGCGCGGGCCTGCGGGGTGCCTGTCGCGGTTGCGGGCCCGAGTGCAGCGCCGAGCGCGTCGGGCCGCAGGAGCGCTTCCAGAGCGGGCGCGACCAGCTCCGCCTGCTCGGGCAGCACCGGGAAGTTCAGCTCGAGGTCGACGCGTCCCGGCGCGGCGGGCTCGGTGAGGGCCATGGCCGGCGGTGGCGGAGCGGCGCGCACGAACGTGCCCCGCCCGACCTCGCCCGTCACGAGCCCGCGCCGGACCAGCTCCGCGTACACCCGCGCTGCCGTCGAGACCGCGACGCCGTGGTCGCGCGCGAACCGGCGCTGGGTGGGCAGCCGGTCGCCCGCACGGAGCCGGTCGGCCGCGATGTCGGCGGCGACGGCGTCGGCGAGCGAGCGGTAGTCGTCCACGATTGCTCCGAGATCATTGTCAGATCTATCCGGTATTGAACCGACATCTTGCACCGCGCAGACTCAGATCGGCAAAACGAGAGGAGCGCCGATGAACACGATCACGACGGACCGCACCACCCTCACCTTCGACGACGCAGGCCCCGACGCAGGCGTCCCGCTGCTGCTCGTGCACGGACACCCGTTCGACCGGTCCATGTGGCGACCGCAGCTCGCGCGGTTCTCGGCGCGGCGCCGCGTCATCGTGCCCGACCTGCGCGGTTACGGCGCGAGCCCCGGCGCCGCGCCGGCCTGGCCGGCGCTCGCCGACGACCTCATCGACCTGCTGGACGCGCTGCGCCTGCCCAGGGCGGTCGTCGCCGGGCTCTCGATGGGCGGCCAGATCGCGCTCGACCTGCACGCCAGGTACCCGCAGCGGGTGGCGGGACTGCTCCTCGCCGACACCACCGCCGCGGGCGAGACACCGGAGTCGCGCGCGGCCCGGCTGGCCCAGGCGGCGCGGCTGGTGGACGAGGGCATGGACCCCTACGCCGTCGAGATGCTCTACCGGATGGTCTCGCCGGCCGCGCCCGCTGCCGTGGCCGAGCACGTGCTCGCGATGATGCGGGCCACCGACCCGCGCAGGGCGGCGGCCGCGCAGCGCGCCCGCGCGGACCGGCCCGACCGCACAGCCGATCTCGCGAGCATCGGCGTGCCGACCGTGGTGGTCGTGGGCCGCGACGACGACCTCACCCCCGTCGCCGAGGCCGCCGTGATGGCCGGACGCGTGCCGGGCGCCGACCTGATCATCGTGGACGGCGCGGCGCACCTGCCGAACCTGGAGAACCCGGCTGCGTTCGACGCCGCAGTGGAGCGGCTGCTCGAACGGGTCGGGGAGCCGTGAGCCCGACTCACGGTCGCTCTCCGGCCCAGGCCGCGCGCACCAGCCGCCGCAGGGCCCCGCCTCCGACCGGCACGGGGTTGTCCGCGGGCACCGCGGGTGCGGTGAGCGCTGCGACGTCGTCCACCTGCTCCGCGCGTAGCCCCAGGTCGCGCAGCCCCCGGGGCACGCCCATCTCCTCGGCCAGCGCTTGCAGCCCCCGCACCGGGTCCTCGACGCCGAGGGCCCGCGCGACGCGCGCCACCGCGTCCGGCGCCCCGGGGGCGTTGAACGCCAGCACGTGCGGGAGCACGACGGCGTGGGTCCGGGCATGTGGGAGCCCCATGCCACCGAGCACGTGGCAGAGCTTGTGGTGCAGGCCGGAACCGGCCGCGGCGAATGCGGTCGCGGTGAGCCACGCGCCGCGCAGCAGCGCCTCCGGGTCGTCCTTGCTCAGCCCGGCGGCGACGGCAGCGATCCCGTCCTCGGCGATCGCGGTGCTCACCGGGTTCCGCCGCGGCGCCCAGAATGCCTCGACGCCGTGCGCGAGCGCGTTGAAGCCGCTTGCGACGGCGAGGTCGCGCGGGAGCGAGGCCGTCAGCTCCGGGTCGTAGACGACGACCCGGGGCAGCACCGCCGGATCGGTGCCGGTGGTCTTGCGGTCGTCCTCGGTGAGGCCCCAGACCGCGGTGACCTCCGAGCCGGCGTACGTCGTCGGGACGGCGACGATCGGGATCCGCGCGGTGAGGGCCACCGCCTTCGCCGCGCCCGTGGTGGAGCCGCCGCCGATGCTGAGCACGGCGTCGGCGCGGGCTTCCGCGGCCGCGGCCCGGGCGGCCTCCGCCGTCGCGACCGGCACGTGCTCGCGCACGGCTGTGAACGTCGCGGCCACTGTGGAACCGAGCGGCGCCACGATCTCCCGCACCCGCTCGGCGTCCCGCTCGGAGGCGACGAGCAGCAGCCGCCGCGCACCGAGCCGCTCGATCTCGGAGGCCAGCCGGGTGCGCGCCGCACCGGCACCGAACACGATCCGTGCAGGGAGGGCGTCGTAGGTGAACTCCCGCACCGTGCCTCCTGTCGCCGCTGCGTCCATTATCGCCCGGGCTACTCGACGACCTGCTCCGGTGCGGAGCGGGAGTTCGCGCGTTCCGCCCCGCGGGCCCGGTCCCGGCTGGCAACATCACCTGCCGTGACCACCGCCACGGTTCCCCGGGTCACGTCGCTGCACGTGTTCTGCGCGGTGCTGCTGGCCGCGGTGCTCGCACGGCCGCTGATCACCGACGCGCTGTCCGCGCCCGTCCTGCAGACGGCGGCCACCGTGTTCGTGGCGGTCTGCGTGCAGGCGCTGCCGTTCCTCGTGTTCGGGGTGCTGCTCTCGGGGGTCATCGCCGCGTTCGTGTCGCCTGCCGTGCTGCGCCGGGCCCTGCCCGCGCGGCCGGCGGCCGCGGTGCCGGTGGCCGGAGCCGCCGCCCTGGTGCTCCCGGGGTGCGAGTGCGCGTCCGTGCCGGTGGCCCGGAGGCTGATCGGCCAGGGTGTGCCCGACGCCGCCGCGCTCACGTTCCTGCTCGCCGCCCCGGCGATCAACCCGGTGGTGCTGGTCGCCACCGCGGTCGCGTTCCCCGGTGAGCCGCGCATGGTGCTCGCGCGGTTCCTCGGCTCGCTGGCCACGGCATGCGCGCTGGGCTGGCTGTGGCAGCGGTTCGGGAAGGCCGAGTGGATCGCCGACCGGGCCCGGCGGGCGGTGCCCACCACGTCCGGGGGCGGTCGATGGGCGGTGCTCGCCGAGACCGCACGGCACGACCTCGTCTCCGCGGGCGGGTTCCTCGTGCTCGGCGCCTGCGCCGCGGCGGTGCTCTCCGTGCTCGTCCCGCCGGAGTGGATGGACGCGCTCGCGGGGCAGGTGCTGCTCGCCGTGGTCGTGATGGCCGTGCTCGCGGTGGTGCTCGCGCTGTGCAGCGAGGCCGACGCCTTCGTTGCGGCGTCGCTGTCGATGCTCCCGCTTCTGCCTCGGCTGGTGTTCCTCGTCGTCGGGCCAGCCGTGGACGTCAAGCTGATCGCGTTGCAGGCCGGCACGTTCGGCCGGGCGTTCGCCGTCCGGTTCGCACCCGCGACGTTCGTGGTCGCCGTGCTGTGCGCGGTCGGGTCCGGGCTTGCGGTACTGCCATGAGTCGCGACACGCAGCACGTGCTGCTCGTACTGCTCGGCGGGGCCCTGCTGCGCATCGCCGCCGACGAAACCTACCTGCGCTACGTCCGCCCGTCGCACCGCTGGCTGCTGCTCGCGGCCGGCGCGGTGATCGTGGTGCTCGCCGTGGTGGCGCTGGTGCGCGACCGGACCGGCGCCCCCGCACACTCCGACGTCCACGACCACGCCGGAGCCGAACGGCACGTCCCGTGGCTGCTGCTCGCGCCGGTGCTGGTGATCGCGCTGGTAGCCCCGCCCGCACTCGGTGCGGACGCCGTGGCCAGGGCCGGGGCGCGCAACGCCGTGGTGCAGAACTCCGATGCGTTCCCACCGCTCCCACAAGGCGACCCGGCCGAGCTGACCGTGGCCGACTTCGTGGAGCGGGCGGCCTGGGACACCGCAGGCACCCTCGCCGGCCGGCCGGTCGTGCTCACCGGCTTCGCGGTGCGCCGGGGTGCGGCCACCGACCTCGCGCGTATGACGATCGCCTGCTGCGCCGCCGACGCCCGCCCCAACCGCGTACGGCTGGTGGGCGACATCGGGGAGATCGCCCCGGACACGTGGCTGCGGGTGGTCGGCGTCGTGCAGGCGGGCAGCGCGACCCTTGCCACGGGCTACGTCCCGGCAATGACCGTCACGGCGGTGACGCCGGTACCTGCTCCCACCGACCCGTACGAGTACTGAGCGCCGGCCGGACATGCCGGAAGGCCACGCCCGCCTCCCCCAGCGGACGTGGCCTTCCGGCCCCTCATGGCGTCGCGCGGCGGATGGCCAACCACCCTGCCCCGCCCAGCACCAGGGCGATCAGCAGCGGGTAGACCGTGAGCAGCACGAGCGTGGACTGGCTGGTGAAGAACGACCCGACGGCAGGCCACCACCGCTGCCAGGTGATCAGTACCGCGAGGCCGCCGAGCACGACGGCCGAGCCGAGGCTCACCATGTAGACGCCCGGCTGCCCCCACCGTTTGAAGACCACGCCCATGAAGACCCCGATCGCCGAGACCGCCAGGAACGGCACCGTGTAGGCGAGCCATTGCGCGAACACGTTGCTCTGCACGAGGAACGGCAGCCCGAAGAACCGGACCCCGACTCCCCATCCGCCAGTGCCGCTCTCCACCAGCCGGAGCGCCGCCAGGACCACCCCGTACACCGCTGCCTGCGCCGTCACCAGCAACGCGGTGCCTGCGTAGAACGTCCGGCGGGTGACGCCCATCCCGAGCGCGAACGGGAACATCTGCGTGATCGTCTGCAGGTGCACCACGAGCATCACGAAGTAGATCGACATCAGTGCGCCGGTGGTCCGGCCGTCCGGCGGGGCGGCGTCGCCGATCGCACCGAAGAGCACGATGTTGAACACCAGAATGAGGGCCAGCAAACCGACCGGCCACGCGAGAACCCACGGCCAGTTGACCGTCTGGATGCGGGCGACGTCGAGCACCCTCCTCATCGGACTCCCCCGTTCCCGGCGCCGACCGGCGCTCCATTCGTCTGCGTGGTGCGGACGACCAGTTGCTGGAGCGACACCGGCTCGAACTCCAGACCGCCGACCATCGGGCGCTCCGGCACGCCGGACACCGTGACGCGCAGGAAGCCGCCGAGCTGCTCGCGGTGCAACTGCGTGCGCCCCGCCACGAACGACTCGACCGCCGCGACGGGACCCGTGACCGTCACCGCACGGCTGCGCAGCGCGTCGGCGTCCTCGTCGATGAGCACACGGCCCTTGTCGATGAGCACGACGTGCTCGATCAGGTCGCTGACCTCGTCGATCAGGTGCGTCGAGAGCACCACGGTCCGCGGGTGTTCGGAGTAGTCGGCGAGCAGCCGGTCGTAGAACATCTGCCGCGCCACGGCGTCGAGGCCGAGGTAGGGCTCGTCGAAGAAAGTCAGCGGGGCCCGTGACGCGAGCCCGATGATCACGCCGACGATCGACAGCATGCCGCGCGAGAGCTTCTTGATCGACCGGTCCGCGGGCAACCCGAAGTCGGCGATCAGCTCGCGGGCGAACCCGTCGTCCCAGCTCGCGTGGAGCAGCTGCGCGGCCCGCATCGCGTGCTTGACCTTGAAGTTGTCCGGGTAGCGCTGGCTCTCCTTGATGAAGCACACGCGGTTGAGCACGTTCGCGTTCTCGTACGGGTGCTGCCCGAAGACCTCCACTGTGCCGGCCGTCTCGAAGCCCTGACCGGTGAGGATCTGCATCACCGTGGTCTTGCCGGCTCCGTTGCGCCCGAGGAGCCCGTGGATCCGGTTCTCCTGCAGCTCCATGCTGACGCCGTCGAGTGCGGTGAGGTCGCCGTAGCGCTTGCTCACCCCGCTCATACGTACGACCGTCACGACTCGTCCCCCCAGGTGTCGATCAGCTTCTTGATCTCCTCGGCGTCCATGCCGAGCTTGCGGGCCTCCGCGATCAGCGGGGCCACGTACTGGCGCGCGAAGTCCTCGCGCCGGCGTTCCAACAGCTGCGTCCGCGCGCCTGTGGCGACGAACATGCCGATCCCTCGTCTCTTGTAGAGCACGCCGTCGGCCACGAGCTGGTTGACGCCCTTCGCCGCCGTGGCCGGGTTGATGCGGTGGAAGGCCGCGAGCTCGTTCGTCGACGGCACCTGCGCCTCCTCGGGGAGCGTGCCGTCGACGATGGAGCCCTCGAGCTGTTCGGCGATCTGCAGGAACAGCGGCCGTCCGTCGTCCTTCACCCCGACCCCCGAGTCCATCGGTCCGTCGGTTCATTACTCATGTAGCTAACCATGTAGCTGCGCAAGCTCGTTGTCAAGCGCGACGGAAGAACCGCTGGTCAGCGGCGGCGTTCGACAGCCCAGGCGACGCCGGCAGCCGCCACGGCGAGCACCGGGCCGAGCAGGGCCTCGCCGACCGGAGGCGGCCCGCCCGCCACGATCGCCTGCACGGCGGAGCCGACCGGCGGCAGCCACGACTGCACCGCCGTGATCGTGACGATCGCGAGCCCGAGGCAGAACGACCAGCCGATCCGCCGGACGAGCGGGCGGGCGCAGAGCAGCCCGACGGCGGTGCCGGTCGTGGCGCAGGCGACGTGGGCGAGCGCGCCGACGAGCAGCACCGACGGCGGGCAGGGGTGGCGCGCGACGACCAGCGGCGCGAGCACCGGGAGCGCGGCCATCACCAGCCCGCCCGCCAGCGCCACGAGCAGCGTCCCGGCGGCGACCGGCGCGAAGCCACCTGCCGCCGCCACCGTGACCGGGCGCTGCTCGGGCGCCTCGGCGTTCGCAACGACCACGGCGAACCAGGCCGCCGCCGGGTAGAGCACGAGCGCCGTCACGGCCCACGGCCCGGGCGCCGCCCCGGGGTCACCGCCGTAGAGCACACCGAGGATGCTGCCGCACCGGGGTCATGGCCCTGCGGTCAGATCTCAGCGCGCCGGTCCACCAGCGTCTTGGCCACCTGTGTGAGCTTGATGTTCAGCGACTGCGACGCCTCGCGCAGCACGTTGAACGCCTCGTCGGCGGAGATCTTCCGGCGCTCCATGAGGATGCCCTTTGCCTGGCCGATGACGTCCCTGGTGTTCAGTGCCTGCCGCAGCTGCGCGGCCTCGAGCTCGGCCGCCGTGCACGCCAGGGTGGACGCGAGAGCCGTCGCGGCGTGCGCCGCGAGCACGAGCGCGATGTCTCGGTCCCGCTCGTCGAGTCCGTTCACCTCGCGCGAGTAGAGGTTCAGAGCGCCCATCCGCGGGGTGTCGCCGCCGTGCGGGAACAGGCCGACCGCGAGCACGCTGTGCACGCCCACCGCCGCGGCGGCCCGTCCGAAGCGTGGGAAGGCGCACTCCCCGCCGAGGTCGGCGCAGAACGTGACGCCGAGTCCCGCGGTGCGGGTGGCCTCGACGCACGGTCCCTCGTCGAGCTCGTACTGGATCTCGTCGAGGCGGGTCGCAAGCGCGTGGGTCTCGGCAGGTGTCGTGTACCCGCTCGGCGAGCGCAGCGTCACGCTGACGAGGTCGGCCCCCGGCACGACCCGGTTCGCCGCTTCCACGATCCGCCGGAGCACGCCCGTCACATTCGTCTCGCCGGCGAGGAGCCGGGCGACCTCCACGAACTCGAGGGCGAGCGGTCCGGCCGCCTCGGCGATCTCGGCGATCGGGTCCGGTCCGACGTCGACGGCGATCGTCGACGCCTCCTCGGGCCACTGCTGTTCCATTCCCACGCCCACCTCGATCCTTCGCCGCATCCCGACCGGTGCGGAAGCTTCGCTCAGACCCGGCCCGGGGGCAAGCCTGCGAGGGGATGCGCGACGTCCGGACCTGCCGCCCCCGAGACGGTCGAGGATCGTGAACACCCAGTCGGCCACACGCGAGGGTGCCCGACACGTCGCGTGACGAACCAAGAGCTGCGCGCGACACCGCGCCCGCCGCCCCCCATACTGCTCGCGTGATGCTGCGCACGGTGGGCGTCGAAGAAGAGTTTCTGCTGGTGGACCCGGTGTCGGGACTGCCGCGGGCGGTCGGGCAGGCGGTACTCGCCTCGAACGGCGCGAAGGAGGCGGGCGAGGAGGTCACCGAGGAGCTGCACCTCGAGCAGATCGAGACCGGCACGAAGCCCTGCCACGGACTCAACGAGCTGGGAGCCCAGCTGCGCTCCGCACGGGCCACGGCCGCGGGGGCCGCTCTCGACGTCGGGGTGGCGCTCGCCCCGCTCGCCACCTCGCCGCTGCCCGTCGAGCCGACGGTCTCACCGTCGCGCCGCTACGCCGAGATGGCCCGCCGGTTCGGGCTCACCACGTACGAGCAGCTGACGTGCGGGTGCCACGTGCACGTGGCGATCGACTCCGCCGAGGAGGGCGTCGCCGCGCTGGACCGGATCCGGCCGTGGCTCGCGCCCCTCCAGGCCCTGAGCACGAACTCCCCGTTCTGGGCGGGCGAGGACTCGGGTTACGCCGGCTACCGCGCGCAGGTCTGGCAGCGCTGGCCGTCTGCCGGGCCGTACGCGCCGTTCGGCTCGGCGGCCGGCTACCAGGCGTTCGTCGACTCGCTGCTCGCCACCGACACTCTCCTCGACGAGGGCATGGTCTATCTGGACGCGCGGCTGTCACGCTGGCACCCGACCGTCGAGGTGCGGGTGGCGGATGTCTGCCTCGACGCGGACGACGCCGTGCTCGTGGCCGCGCTCGTCCGCGCGCTGGTGCAGACAGCCGTCGACGCGTGGAAGGCGGGCCGGGAACCCGACCCGGTGCGTACGGAGGTGCTTCGGCTCGCGGCGTGGCGGGCCGGCCGCTCCGGTGTGACGGGCGAGCTCCTGCACCCGCTGAGCTGGCGCCCCGCCCCCGCCGCGGAGGTGCTGGACGCGCTGGTCGGGCACGTGGCACAGGCGCTGGAGGAGGCCGGGGACCTGCTCACGGTCCGCGGCCTGCTGAAGGCGGTGCTGGCGCGCGGCACAGGCGCGCAACGCCAGCGGAGCGTGCTGAACCGAACGGGCGACCTCGCCGCGGTGGTCCGCGACGCAACCACCCACCCCTGATTGCAGCAACGCCACTTTCACGCAACGTGCTGGCGTGAAAGTGGCTTTGCTGCAACTCGGGAGGGGCGCCTATGCCGCCGCCCGCTTGCGGAGGCTCTCCGGCACCGCGAAGCGCTTGCCGTACTTCTTCGCGAACTCGTCCGCCCGCGCCACGAACCCCGCGACGCCGCCCGGGTAGCCCTCGACGTACTGCACCACGCCCCCGGTCCAAGGCGGGAAGCCGATGCCGAAGATCGAGCCGATGTTGGCGTCCGGCACCGAGGTGAGCACGCCCTCGTCGAAGCACTTCTGCGTCTCGATGGCCTCGACGAAGAGCATGCGCTCCGACAGCTCGTGCAGGTCGACGTCGTGGTTCGTGGCGCCGAACTGCTCGCGCAGACCCGGCCACAGCTGCGTCCGCTTGCCGTCGGCGTACTCGTAGAACCCGGCGCCCGCGCTCTTGCCCTTGCGGTTGAACTCGGCCACGAGCCGGTCGATGACCGCCTCGGCCGGGTGCGGGTCCCACGTGCCGCCCGCGGCCTCCACGGCCGCCTTCGACTCGTTGCGGATCTTCTGGGGCAGCGTGAGCGTGAGCTCGTCCATCAGCTGCAGCACCGGGGCCGGGTAGCCCGCCTGCGACGACGCCTGCTCGATCGTCTGCGGGTCGATGCCCTCGGCGAGCATCGCGACGCCCTCGTTGATGAACGTGCCGATCACGCGGCTGGTGAAGAAGCCGCGGCTGTCGTTGACGACGATCGGGGTCTTCTTGATCCCCAGCGTGACGTCGAAGGCCTTGGCCAGCGCGGCGTCCGAGGTGCGATCGCCGCGGATGATCTCAACCAGCGGCATCTTGTCGACGGGCGAGAAGAAGTGCAGCCCGATGAAGTCGCCCTGGCGGTCGAGGCCCGCCGCGAGCTCGGTGATCGGGAGCGTGGAGGTGTTCGAGCAGAGCAGTGCGTCCGGCTCGATCACCTTCATCGCCTCGCGGAACACCTCCTGCTTGAGCTGCACCGACTCGAACACGGCCTCGATGACGATGTCGCAGCCCGCGAGGTCGTTGTAGTCGGCGGTCGGGGTGATCCGCTCCAGCAGTGCCTCACCCTTCTCCAGGGTGGTCTTCCCGCGTTTGACGCCCTTCGCGACGAGGCTCTCCGAGTAGGTCTTGCCCTTCTCGGCCGCCTCCAGCGAGACATCCTTGAGCACGACCTCCCAGCCGGCCAGCGCGCAGACGTAGGCGATGCCCGCGCCCATCATCCCGGCGCCGAGCACGGCGACCTTGCGTGGCTGCCACTTCTCGTAGCCGTCGGGACGGGACTTCCCGCCGTTGATGGCCTGCAGGTCGAAGAAGAACGCCTTCGTCATGTTCTTCGCGACCTGGCCGGTGATCAGCTCGGTGAAGTACCGCGCCTCGATCCGGAACGCCGTGTCGACGTCCACCTGCGTGCTCTCGACGGCCGCCGCGAGGATGTTGCGCGGCGCGGGCATCGGCGCGCCCTTGAGCTGCTTGCGCAGGTTGGCGGGGAACGCGGGCAGGATCGAGGCCAGCTTCGGGCTCGACGGGGTGCCGCCGGGGATCCGGTACCCGGGCTGCTCCCACGGCTGCTTCGCCTCGGGGTTGGCGGCGATCCACGCGCGTGCCTTGTCGAGCATCTCCTCGTGGCTCGACGCCAGCTCGTCGATGATCCCGATCTCCAGTGCCTTCGCCGGCTTGTGCCGCTGGCCCTGCACCAGCACGTTCATCACGGCGTTCGCGATGCCGAGCATGCGGACGGTGCGCACGACCCCACCGCCGCCGGGCAGCAGGCCGAGCGTCACCTCGGGCAGCCCGTAGACCACACCCTTCGCGTCGAGACCGATGCGGTGGTGGCACGCGAGGCCGATCTCCAGGCCGCCGCCGAGCGCGGTGCCGTTCATCGCTGCGACGACCGGCTTCCCGAGCTTCTCCAGCCTGCGGAGCTGGTTCTTGACCGTCATGGAGTTCTCCATGACGTCGGGCGCGTCGGCCGGGGTCGCCTTGATCATGGAGTCGAGGTCACCGCCCGCGAAGAACGTCTTCTTCGCGGACGTGACGATCACGCCGCTGATGGCGTCCTTGTCGGCCACGAGCGCGTCGACGCATTCGCCCATCGCGGCGACGTAACGGTCGTTCATCGTGTTGGCGCTGCGGCCCGGGTCGTCGAGCGTGACGACGACGATCCCGTCCTCGCCCTTCTCCCAGCGAACGGCCTTCTCACTCACGGTTCTGCAGTCCCTTCTCAGGAGAGGCGCTCGACGACGGTGGCGATGCCCATGCCGCCGCCGACGCAGAGCGTGGCGACGCCGAAACGCTGGCCGCGACGCTCGAGCTCGTCGATCAGCGTGCCGAGGATCATCGCGCCGGTGGCGCCCAGCGGGTGGCCCATGGCGATCGCGCCGCCGTTGACGTTGACCTTGTCGTGCGGCACGCCCATGTCCTTCATGAACCGCAGGACGACGGCGGCGAAGGCCTCGTTCATCTCGAAGAGGTCGATCTGGTCGGCGGTCATCCCGGCGCGGGCGAGCGCCTTGCGGGTGGCCGGGGCCGGGCCCGTCAGCATGATCGTCGGGTCCGAACCGGACAGCGCGGTGGAGACGATCCGGGCGCGTGGGGTGAGTCCGGCGGCCTTGCCCGCGGCCTCGGTGCCGATGAGCACGAGCGCGGCGCCGTCGACGATGCCGGAGGAGTTGCCGGCCGTGTGCACGTGGTTGATCTTCTCGACCCAGTGGTAGCGCTGGAGCGCGACGGCGTCGAACCCGCCCTGGTCGCCGATCATCTCGAACGAGGGCTGCAACCCGCCGAGGGCGTCGAGGGTGGTGCCCGCGCGCACGTGCTCGTCGCGGTCGAGCACGGTGAGCCCGTTGCGGTCCTTCACGGGCACGACGGACCGGGCGAAGTAGCCGTTGGCCCACGCCTTGGCCGCCCGGGTCTGGGACTCGAGCGCGTAGGCGTCGACGTCGTCGCGGTCCCAGCCCTCCAGCGTGGCGATGAGGTCGGCCCCGATGCCCTGCGGCACGAAGCCCGTCTCGTAGGAAGTCTCCGGGTCCATGGCCCACGCGCCGCCGTCGGAGCCCATCGGCACGCGGGACATGGCCTCGACGCCACCCGCGAGCACGAAGTCGGCCATGCCGGCCCGCACCTGGTGAGTGGCGTTGTTGACGGCGTCGAGACCGGAGGCGCAGAACCGGTTGAGCTGCACACCGGCCGTCGTCTCCGGCAGGCCGCCGAGGATCGCGGCGGTCTTCGCGATGTCGCCGCCCTGGTCGCCGATCGGCGAGACGACGCCGAGCACGACGTCGTCGATCGCGGTGGGGTCGAGCTCGGGGAAGCGGGCCCGCAGTTCGTGGATCAGCCCGACGACGAGCGAGACGGGTTTGGTCTCGTACAGCGAGCCAGAGGCTTTGCCCCGGCCGCGAGGGGTACGGATGGCGTCGTAGACGAATGCCTCAGGTATCTCGCTCATGCCAACCTCTCATCGACGGCGAGCTTCACCCCTTTTGTTACAGCAGAACTGTCACATTGGTCAAGGCGTGCCGTAACCTGCCACCCATGGCGGCACCAGCCCTACCCGACCAGGGCGATCTCCTGACGATCGACCAGCTCTCGGAGCGCACAGGGATCACCGTCCGCAACATCCGCTACTACGCCGGGCGCGGCCTGCTCCCGCCCCCGCAGCTGCGCGGCCGCACCGGTCTGTACGGCCCCGACCACCTCGCCCGGCTGGAGCTGGTGAGCGAGCTGTCCGCGCTCGGCTTCACCCTCTCGGCGATCGAGAGCCATCTGGAGCGGCTGCCCCCGTCGGTCGGCGCGGCCGAGCTGACGCTGCAGCGGGTGCTGCTCACGCCGTGGGTGCCGGAGGAGATCGAGGAGCTCGACCGGGCCGAGCTGGACCGCCGCGCCGGCCGCTCGCTGACGACCGACGACGTCGACGCCCTCGAGCGCCTCGGCGCCATCAGCCCGATGTCCGAAGGGCGGGTGCAGCTGCACGGCTCGGGTGCGCTGAGCAGTGCGCTCGCGGTCATCGACTCGGGCCTGCCGAGCGACGTGTGGCGCCGCGCCCACGAGCTGATCCAGCTGCACACCGCCGCGCTCGCCGACGACCTCATGGCGATGTTCCAGGACGAGGTCCTGCAGCCCTACCGCGACCGCGGCCGGCGCGCCGACGAGCGCATGCGGCTCGCCCGTGCGATGTCGCAGCTCAAGCCCGTCACCGTGCACGGCGTGGCCACGGCGTTCGGCCGGGCGGTGAACCGGGCGATCAGGGAGCGGATGGGGTAGCCGCGGCACGCGTTCCGGAGCGCCGAGCGAGGCCGCCGACCGTCTCCACGATCGCCTCCCCCACCGGCGTCGGCTCGATACCGAACATGGTGGTGGCCGCCGAGGAGTCCAGGACGAACGGGCGCCGGAACTGGTACTGCGTCTCACGCAGCTCGCGGGCCAGCGGATCGAACACCCCACCCAGCCAGAGAACGGGGGCCGGCATCGTCGAGAGACGAGGGCGCGGCACTCCTGCTGCCGCGCACGCGCGGCCGGCCACCTCACGGACGGACAGCGCGGGCGCCGCCGGCACGTGCCAGGCCCGGCCCCAGGCCCGCTCGTCCTCGGCGGCGGCGACGAGGGTGCTCGCGACGTCGTCCACGTAGGTCAAACTGTGCAGTGCATCCTGAACGACGCAGCCGCCACCGGCTCACTCGCCGCCACGCCGCGTGACCCGCCCGCCTGACTGCGCGCCGACCTCGCGCGGCTCGTCGGGCAGGCACCCGGTGGCGTCCCCGACTCGCGCGCGTCCGACCGCGTGATGCTGGCCGGTCTCGCCGCCTGGACACAGCTGTTCGGCCTGATCAGCTTCGAGGTGTTCGGCAGGCTCGACGAGATGTTCGCCCACCGCGCCGAGCACTTCGACCACCAGATGCACGCGATGGCGGACGCAGCCGGAATCCCCTGATCGTCCCGGTACGGTCGCGACATGCAGGTGTTGCAGGGCGCAGCCGCCTTCTCGGTCCCCGACGGGAAGCCCAGTCACTACGAGGAACACCTCCGGGTTCCAGATCTCTCCGTCGGCACGTACTGCATCCCCGTCGGCGGCAAGGACGGGCAGCAGCCGCACACCGAGGACGAGATCTACGTCGTGGTCAGCGGCCGGGGTTGGCTGGAGGCGGAGTCGGGCAGCACCGACGTCGGACCGGGGAGCGTCGTGTTCGTGCCGGCAGGCGAGCCGCACCGATTCACCGACGTCACCAAGGACCTCGCCGTGCTCGTGGTGTTCGGGCCTGCGGAGTACTCGCGGGCAGGAGCGCCGACGTGAGCGATGTCTTCACCCATCCCGTCCCGGTCCGGTACCTCGAGGTCGACGCGCAGGGCGTGGTCTTCAACTCCTGGTACCTCGCGTACTTCGACGACGCGATGACCGCGTTTCTCGCCGCCCGCGGCCTCCCCTACCCGGCGATGCTGGAGGCGGGCTACGACGTGCAGGTCGTGCGGTCGGAGATCGACTGGAAGTCGGGTGTGCGCTGGCAGGACGCCATCGAGGTGGCCGTGTCCACCGCGCGGATCGGCCGCACCAGCTTCGCGCTCGACTTCGAGGTGCGCCGCGACGGGCACGAGGTCACGTGCGCCGGGCGCAGCATGTACGTGGTGATCGCGACCGACGGCTCCGGCAAGCGCGAGATCCCGCCCGTGATCGCGGACGCGCTCGGCGAGCCGGCGCCGCTGCGGGACTGAGCTGCGGGACTGAGCTGCGGGACTGAGCTGCGGGACTGACTAGCCGACGTCGCTCGTACGTGTGACGGTCGCCGCCGCTCGGACGCAACGGTCGCAACGGCCGCCGTACCGTGGCCATGCGGCGCCGTCCGGGCGGGAGGACGATCACCGCGACCGCAGGAATCCCTCGTGGAAGGACAATCTGATGAGTCGCAAACCCTACGACGAGCTCCCCGACGTCCCGTCCTTCACGGTGACGAGCACCGACGTCGCCGACGGGCAGGAGCTCTCGACCCCGCACCGCAGCGGGGTGATGGGCGCCGGCGGCGAGGACGCGTCGCCGCAGCTGGAGTGGAGCGGGTTCCCGGAGGGCACGAAGTCCTTCGCCGTCACCGTGTACGACCCCGACGCCCCCACCGCCTCCGGCTTCTGGCACTGGGCCGTGGCCGACATCCCGGCGTCGGTCACCTCGCTGCCCACCGGCGCGGGCGACGACGAGGGTTCCGGCCTGCCCGCCGGCGCCGTCCAGTTCGCGAACGACGCGGGTACGAAGCGCTTCGTCGGCGCCGCGCCCCCGCCCGCCCACGGCCCCCACCGGTACTTCATCGCCGTGCACGCGGTGGACGTCGAGAGCCTCGGGCTGCCGGCGGACGCCACCCCGGCCTTCCTCGGTTTCAACCTGTTCAGCCACACGCTGGCCCGCGCCGTCATCGTGCCGACGTACGAGAACAAGGGCTGACCCAGCAAGGGCTGAACAAGCTCAGCCGAGGCGGGCGCGCAGCCAGCGCAGGGCCGCCTCGCCCTGGGCACGCTGGAACGCCCGTAGCCGCTGGAGGTTGCGCGGCGGCGGTTGCAGCGAGCCGTACAGGAAGAATCCCGTCAGGCCGACGAGAACCGCCGTGACCGCATCCGGGTCGGCCTCCCGCGCAGGCGGGAAGCCGGCCCATACGGGCTGCGGGTCGGTGCCCGTTGCCGCTGCGCTCGGCAGCAGGAACAGCAGGTCGAGCCACGGGGCGCCGATCCGGGCGTGCGGCCAGTCGACGAACACCACGCGGTCCGGCGTGAGCAACACGTTGTCGGCACGCAGGTCGCAGTGGACGAGCGAGCCGCCTTCAGCCGCCCCGACCGATGTCGACTCGATCGCGGCCAGCTCGTCGAGCCGCTCGACGACCCACGGGCCCAACGCGGCGGCGGACGCAGGATCGGCGGCGAGAGTTCGCCAGCCGCAGAACATCTCGGTGTCGAGGTCGGCGATCGGGGGCGCGTCGATCGGGCTGGGCGTCAGGTCGGCGGCGAGCACGGCCATCGCGTCGACGACCCGGCGCAGCTCGACGGGCCGCCAGGGCTCGACCGGTGCCATCCCGTCGACGTCCTCGGTGACGATCGCGACCCAGTCGCCGTCGTCGTAGCTGCCGAGCAGCGCCGGCACCGGGAGCCCGGGCGGCAGCGCACTCAGCACGCCGATCTCGCGGCGGTGCGCACCCGGTGAGTCGACGTTGCGCTCGAGCCCCACCGCCTTCGCGAACGCGCGACGCCCGTCGGCCAGCACCAGGCGCGCCGCCAGCCCTGGTGAGAACCCCAGCGGCTGGCTGCGGGCGGCCACGACCGCCGATCCGAGGATGTCCTCGATCGCCGTGCGCACCCGCTCCGGCACCTCGTCGAAGGTGAGCCGGGAGCCGTGCCGCCGCGTGTCCACGGGGCGAGACCACCGCATTACCCGCGCTGCCGTCGAGCGGATTTCAGCCGAGCTCGTACTCCAACGTGTAGGTGTGCTCGCCGTCGTCGGCTCGTACGATCGCCAGCTCCCCGCGCAGGCCGGCCAGCTCACCGGTGCCCGAGCCGGGCACCACGTCGACGCGGAAGTCGCCGCCGCCGTCCGCGCCTCCGACTGCCGAGTGCCGCAGCACGAACGTGCCCTTCCGCCTGTCGATGGCTGCGGTCACCCGCTCGATCCCGACGTACGCGGCGGAGCCGTCCTGCGCGAGGGCCTGGAGGATCTCCGCGGCGCTCGTGCCGGAGAGGCCGCCCTCGAAGGCCTTCGTGTTGCGCACCCGCACGAGCTTCGCGCCCTCGGCGTCGTCGAAGACCTCCTCGTCCCAGCTCGTCAGGTCGAAGCGTCCGGCGGTCGTCGTCATGGCGTCATCCTCCGACCGGGCCCGTCCGCTCTGATTGGACGAACGCGACAGCCTCTGCGGCCGAGCGACAAGATCACCGCCGCCGGACGCGGGCCGCCGCGTCCACCCGGGCGCGTGCCGCCGTGACGAACCCTGCCGAGTCGTCGGCATGGAACCGGAGCTCTTTGATCGTGGCAGTCCGCGCGCCCGACAGGGTGACGGCGAACGGGCGACGGAGCACTACCTCCACGGTCGTCTGTCCCGCGACCACCACGTGCAGGACGGCGCCCTCCACCTGCACGCCGCGCCCGTCGCGGCTGCGCCGCACCCGGCGCACGCCCGCCACCGCGTCCCACGGGATCCGCACGTCGACACCTGCGCCGTGCCGGACCCGCAGCCCGCTCGGCCCCATGGCGTGTGGGTGGACCAGCAGCCCGGCGAGGAGCCCGAGCACCAACACGGTCCGCCAGACGCCGAGCACCAGCACCGCGGGCCGCAGCGACGGCCACGGCAGCAGCGTGTCGACCACGACGACCTCCAGTGCCGACAGCGCGGCCATCATCGTCATCGCCAGCCGCGGGCCGCCGTGGCCGAAGGGCGTGTCCCCGGGGGCGACGTCGGGCCGGCGCAGCAGCAACCGCCCGAGACTCCGCCATCCCGCGACCTCGAACTCCATGGCGCGGCGGACGAGGGCGGGCATGCAACCCATGGTCGCCCCGGATGCGGCGCGCAGGCAGAGCCATTCGGCCTGATCAGCGGGCTCCGGCTACGACGTGGACGCATCCGCGACTGCGCGGCCAGGACGCGACAGGCGGTATGCCGCGGCCGCCAGCATCGCGCGCACGATCGCCGGGTGCACCAGCCGCACGAGCGCGCTGTACACCCGGCCGCGGGCGTTGTTCACGCACACCACCGTCGTCACGACGACCCGGGTGGGCTCACGGCGGACGGAGACACGGAAGTCGAGGTGGCGCTCGTCCGAGCCGAGCAGCACCTCGTCGCCGGAGCGGGCCACGGTGGCGAACGGCGTCGCGCCCGCGCGGTCGATGCCGACGAACCCGACGAGCAGCTGCCGCAGGTCGAGAAGCCCGAGCACCCATGGCGGCGGATCGCCGAACACGGCGTTGGCCCAGACCTGCGGATCGGTCGGCGCACCGGGACGGGCCGGAACGGCGTAGGCGTCGGCCCAGTCGACCCGCGGGAGCGCCGTCGCAAGCAACGGAGTGTCGGGCACCGACGTCGCCACGGCCCGGTCGGCCTCGAGCCGGTGCAGCAGCCGGACCCATGGCGACCAGCGGGCCTGCCGCGCAGGCTCGGCGCCCACCGCCCGCTCGGCGTTGTCGAGGAGGTCCTCCAGCACGGCGTCGTGGAGCCAGCGCACGACGAGCGGCCAGCCGACGAGCATCGCGCCGCTGGTCCGGCCGTCGATGACGTGCCGCAGCAGGGTTGCGTCCGACCCTGCCGACTCCGCGGTGAAGGTGTGCGTGCCATGCAGGCCGAGGCCCGGATCGACGGTGAACTCGACGCGCCGGCCCGGCTCGTGGGCCGTGACCCGGTAACGGATGGGGCCGTGCCCGCCCGCAGCCCCGAGGGCCACCGGCCCGTCGAGCACCATCGGCGGCGTCCACGCCGGGACGGGCCACAGCACGTCGTCCGGACCGCCGAGCCGGTCGAGCAACGGGCCGACCTGCGCCACCGGCGCAGGGACGAGCCGTTCATGGACGTTGCGAATCATCGCCGGACCTCCGTACGCCACCGTATGGAACAACCATACGGTAGCGTATGGCCGTGGCGGAGCGGAAGCGGTTGACGGCACAGGACTGGACGGCGGCCGCGCTGGAGGCGCTCGCGACCGGCGGGGTCGCGGCGGTGGCCGTCGAGCCGATCGCGGCCCGGCTCGGCACCACGAAGGGCAGCTTCTACTGGCATTACGCCAACCGGGACGCGCTGCTGGAGGCGGCGCTCTCGGAATGGGAGCGGACCCACACCGAAGAGGTCATCACGATCGTCGAGCAGGAGCCCGACCCGCACCGCAGGTTGCGCTTGTTGCTGACCATCGCGCTCGGGAGCAACAGCACCCGCCCCAGCGATAGCGTCGAGCTGGCGCTGCAGCCGACGGCGGGACACCCGCTTGTCGCACCGGTGCTCGAACGGGTCACCCGGCGGCGCCTCGGCTACCTCACCGACATGTTCGCCCGGCTCGGGTTCGGCCCGGAGGAGGCGAGGCAGCGCAGCCTGCTGGCCTACACCGCGTATCTCGGCCACGCGCAGCTCGCGCACGCCACGCCCGCCCTCGCACCGGAGAGCGCCGACCTTCGGTCCTACGTCGACGCGGCCATCGCCACGCTGACGTCTCGCTGACCCTCCTCTAGCTCTTGCGCAGCACGGACTCGAGGTAGCGCTCGGTCCAGCCGTCGATCACCCGGAGGTTCCACAGGCGGGTCAGCTCGGCGGCCTCGTCGGCGTAGCGGGCCGTGCGCTCGAGCGCGTCGCGCCGCAGTTGCGCCTTCGTGACGGCGAACGTGTCCCCGGGGATGCCCGCCGCCATCGTCCGCGCCGTCGTGACAGCCTCGGACAGCAGGTCATCCGGTTCGACCACCCGGTCGACGAGCCCGAGCGCGAGCGCCTCCGACGGGTAGTAGGTCTGCGCCCCGAGCAACAGTTTGCGGGCCGTGACGTCCCCGACCGTGTACCGCAGCACCTCGATCGCGATCCGCGGGAACGGCACCCCGACCCGCAGCTCCGGCACCCCGATCCGGCCCCGGCCCTCTGCCATGAGCCGCACGTCCGCGCAGGCGGCAAGGACGCCGCCGCCCGCGATGGCGTGCCCGGTGACGGCCGCGACCACCGGCTTGCCCAGCTCGAAGACGGCGTGGAAAGCGTCGGCGAGCGCAGGGAGGAAGCGCTCGACGTAGGCAGCGCCCCCGTCGAGGTAGCGCTTCAGGTCGACACCTGCCGAGAAGGCGCGGTCCGTTCCGGTGACGACGACGGCCTGCACCGGGTCGTCGGCGAGCGCGCGGAACCGCTCCGTGATGGCCCGGCAGAGCTCGATGTCCAAGACGTTGACCGGGCCATGGGCCAGCCGCAGCACCGCGACGCGCGCCTCTCCCAGCACGGCGTCGCCGTCGTCCTCTCGTTCGATCATGAGCCGGACGGTACCTATCGGGCCATTGCATGGCACGCTGCGCATGAGAGCTCAGGACAGCAGTGAAGGCGAGGAAGCCATGCCGCAACAGGTCCGCGGGGTCGTCGCGCACAGCAAGGGGAAGCCGGTCTCCCTGGAGACGATCACTGTCCCCGATCCCGGGCCTGCCGAGGCAGTCGTGCAGGTCCAGGCCTGCGGGGTCTGCCACACCGACCTGCACTACCGGGAGGGCGGGATCAACGACGAGTTCCCGTTCCTGCTGGGCCACGAGGCCGCCGGCATCGTCGAGTCGGTCGGCGAGGGGGTCGCCGACGTCGCGCCCGGCGACTTCGTGATCCTGAACTGGCGGGCGGTCGACGGCACGTGCCGCGCCTGCCGCCGGGGCGAACCCTGGTACTGCTTCTCCACTCACAACGCCTCGCAGAAGATGACCCTGCAGTCGGGCCAGGAGCTCACCCCGGCGCTGGGGATCGGGGCGTTCATCGAGAAGACGCTGGTGCACGCCGGGCAGTGCACGAAGGTCAACCCGGCGGCCAAGCCGGAGGCGGCGGGTCTGCTGGGCTGCGGCGTCATGGCAGGCGCGGGCGCGGCGATCAACACCGGCGGGGTGCGCCGGGGTGACTCGGTGGCGGTGATCGGCTGCGGCGGCGTGGGCGACGCGGCGATCGCGGGCGCCGCACTGGCCGGTGCGACCACGATCATCGCGATCGACGTCGACAACCGGAAGCTGGAGTGGGCCAAGGAGTTCGGCGCCACCCACACCATCAACTCCCGGGAGCAGGACCCTGTCGAGGGCGTGCAGGCCCTCACCGACGGCAACGGCGCGCGGGTGGTGGTCGACGCCGTCGGCCGCCCGGAGACCTTCAAGCAGGCCTTCTACGCCCGCGACCTGGCCGGCATCGCGGTGCTGGTAGGCGTCCCGACGCCGGACATGACCATCGAACTGCCGCTGATCGACGTGTTCGGCCGCGGCGGGGCGACCAAGTCGTCCTGGTACGGCGACTGCCTGCCCAGCCGCGACTTCCCGGCGCTGATCGACCTGTACCTGCAGGGCCGGTTCCCGCTGGAGAAGTTCGTCAGCGAGACCATCGCCCTGAACCAGGTGGAGGAGGCCTTCCACCGGATGGAACGCGGCGAGGTCCTGCGCTCGGTCGTGGTCCTGTGAGCCCGGTCGACCACGTCGTCACCTCGGGCACGTTCTCCCTCGACGGCGGCACCTGGGACGTCGACAACAACGTCTGGATCGTCGGCGACGACCGCGAGGTGCTCGTGATCGACGCCGCGCACGACGCCGACGCGATCGCGGACGCGGTCGGCGACCGGCGGGTCGTCGCCGTGGTGTGCACCCACGCCCACGACGACCACGTCAACCAGGCGCCGGCCCTGGCCGACCGGTTCAGCGCGCCCGTGCTCCTGAACCCGGCCGAGGCGCCGCTGTGGGAGATGACCCACCCGGACAGAACACCCGACCGCCCGCTCGCCGACGGTGACACCCTCACCGCGGGCGGGGTGGTGGTGCGCGTGCTGCAGACGCCGGGCCACTCCCCCGGCTCGTCCTGCCTGTACGCACCGGAGCTGGGCACCGTTTTCACCGGCGACACCCTTTTCCAGGGCGGGCCCGGCGCCACGGGGCGGTCCTACTCGTCGTTCGACACGATCATCGACTCGATCCGCGAGAAGCTGCTGACCCTGCCCGGCGACACCACGGTGCGCACGGGTCACGGCGACTCGACGACGATCGGCGCGGAGCTCCCGCACCTGGAGGAGTGGATCGCGCGGGGGCATTAGCCGTCGCACACCTGTGGCACATTTTGCGTGTGAGCGAACCGGCGAGCATCAGCATCAGCATCAGCATCAGCGAGCTGCAGCAGCACGCCTCGCGCTATGTCGCCATGGCGAAGAAGGGCCGCCGCATCGCGGTCACTGACCGGGGTGAAGTGGTGGCCTACCTGGTGCCGGCCCACGAGCCGACCACCAACTTCCAGCGCATGGTGGCAGCAGGCCAGGTGCGGCTCGCCAAGGGCAACCTCAAGGAGACGCCGGCCACGCTTGAGCCGCTCGAGGCTCGGCCGGGTGAGAGGACGCCTTCCGAGGTGCTCCAGGAGACTCGCGACGAGGAGCGGTGTTGATCTACGCCGACGGCGAGGACGTCGACGCCGTGCTCACGTACGACGGTCGCCTCAGCGAGGCGGCGCGAGCCCATGGACTCCCGACCTCGGCCCCAGCCTGACAGCCAGTACCCCACCGCACAGCAGCGCCGCCGCCGTCGCGAACGCGGCGCCGAACCCGAACGGCTCCGCGACGGCGCCGAGCCCCACCGCTCCGAGGCCGGTACCGGCGTCGAAGGCGATGTTCCAGGCCGCGCTCGCCGCCCCGTAGCGGGCGCGGCCGAACGCCGTGAACAGGGCGGTCAGCGCGTCGTTCTGCACGGCCCCGAACCCGACGCCGACGGCGGCGGCACCCACGGCGAGCAGCACACCACCGCCGCTGCCGATTGCGGCGACCTCTACCACCAGCCCGATCGCGGCCAGGAGCATGCCGGGCGCGAGGAGCCGCCCGCCCCAGCCGCGCCGGTCGACCAGCTCACCGGCCACGAGCCGGCCGAGCAGCCCGCCCGCGGACGTGGCCAGCAGCGCGAGCGCGACGAGCAGCCCGGCGTCCGGGACCGCCAGCGGCAGAAAGGTGATCAGTCCACCCTGGGCGATCGAGCAGGTGAGCATCGCGACCACCGGGGGCACTGCCCAGCGGGTGAGCGAGCCGGGCACACGAGCGGCAGGCGGGTCCGGCGCACGCCCCGCCGGCACCCGGATGCCCGGGACGAGCAGCAGCCCGAGGAGCGGCAGCACCCCCGCCGCGACGAAGACGACGGCAAACCCCAGGCGATCGACCATGGCCGGCCCGGCGGCGAGCAGCACGAGCTGGGGCAGCCCGACCGCCAGCCCGTACCGGCCTGCGGCCCGCCCGTGCTGGGCGGCCGGCACGAGCTCGGCCACGAGCGCGCTTCCCGCCACGGTCACGAGCCCGAACCCGACGCCGCGGACGGCGGAGATCGCCAGCACCGGCGCGAGGTGGGACGAGAGGGCGAGCAGCGGCGCCGGCGCGCCGAGGAAGAGGAGCCCGAGCGCGAGCACCCAGCGATACCCGAGCCGGACCAGCAGCCACGGCACCAGGAGCTGCGTGGCGACGGTGGTCGCCATCAGCACGCCCGTGGTCGCGCCAGCGCCGAGTGCGCCCGCACCACCGGCGGCCGCCCACAGCGGCACGACTGCCAGCAGGAGCGCGTAGCCGCCGAACCCGAGCACGGTCGCTCCGAGCATCAGCCGGAACGCCGTGCCGGTGATGCCGGTCGTAGTGGTCACTCCGCTGGCCGCCAGACCCGATCCTCGGTCACCACGGCCGTCACCAGGTCCGCGGGAGTCACGTCGAATGCGGGGTTCCACGCCTCGCTGCTCTCGGGCGCCACCTTCGCCCCGCCCACGACCAGCACCTCGTCGGGTTCGCGCTCCTCGATCTCGATCGCGGCACCGTCCGCCGTGTCCGGATCGAGCGTCGACTCGGGCGCCGCGACGATGAACGGGATCCCGGCCCGGGACGCCGCGAGCGCCAGCGGGTAGGTGCCGATCTTGTTGGCCACGTCCCCGTTGGCCGCCACCCGGTCGGCGCCCACGACAACAGCGTCGACGAGCCCGCGCGCGATGATCGACGGTCCGGCCCCGTCCACGACGATCCGGTGCGGCACGCCGATCGCCGCCAGCTCCACTCCCGTGATGCGGGAGCCCTGAAGGAGCGGGCGCGTCTCGTCCGCGACGACGTACTCCACGCGGCCCGCCAGGTGCAGCGACCGCACCACACCCAGCGCCGTGCCCCACTCCGTGGTGGCCAGCGCACCCGCGTTGCAGTGCGTGTGCAACCGCAGCGGCTGCTCCCCGCACAGCTGCGCGAGCAGGTCCGCGCCGCGGTTCCCGATTGCCCGGCACGCGGCCGCGTCCTCGTCCAGCACGGCGACGGCGGCGGCGAGCACGGCGTCCGGGCCGCCGGGCGCCGCGGCCAGCGCGCGGCTCACACCGACGGCGAGGTTGACCGCTGTCGGGCGGGCAGCGGCGAGCCGCGCGGCGGTGGCTTCCAGCTCGGCACCGCTCAGCGTGCGAGCGGCCATAGCGATCCCGAGCGCCCCTGCCGCGCCGAGCGCCGGGGCGCCCCGCACGACGAGCCGCCGGATCGCGTCCACCAGCTCGTCGACCGTGCCGACGGTGAGCTGCCGGACCTCCGGCAGCGCGGTCTGGTCGACGAGCACGATCCGGCCGTCCACCCACTCGATCGTCCGCGGCAGCACGCTGTCGACCCTAACCCTGGGTCCGGCCGTCGGCCGCAGTCTCAGATTGAGCTGCCCGATCGCGGGAATTGCCTCTATCGTGCGGTGTTAGCGAAGACTCAGCCCAGAGTTAGAGGTGGCTAATGACGGTTGGTAGGCGCGGCGCCGGGCGCCGCACCGTACTGGCCGCCATGGCGCTCGGGCTCGCCGTGCTCACCGGCTGCGTCGCCGCCCCTCCCCCGAGCGACCAGCCCATCGGCGACCGGCCGGTCCGCGTCACCACGACCACGAACTTCATCACCGACACGGTCGCCCGCATCGGGGGCGCGAGGGTCGAGGTCAGCGGGCTGATGGGTCCCGGCGTCGACCCGCACCTGTACCGGGCGAGCGCAGGCGACGTGCAGACGCTGCGCGGCGCGGACGTCATCTTCTACGGCGGGCTGCAGCTCGAGGGGCGCATGGCCGACCTCCTCGCCGACCTCTCCGCGCGCCAGCTCACGAAGGCCGTCACCGACGACATCCCCCGCGACCAGCTGCTCAGCCCCGCACCTGGCGCCAAGGAGCAGTACGACCCGCACGTCTGGTTCGACGTCGGGCTGTGGGAGCAGGTGAGCCGCACGATCGCGGCGACACTCGCCGCCCGCGACCCGGCGCACGCCGCCGACTACCGCGCGGGGCTCGACTCCTACCTCGCCGATCTGACCGCGCTGGACGGCTACGTCCGGCAGCGTCTCGCGTCGATCCCGCCGCAACGGCGGCTGCTCGTCACCTCCCACGACGCCTTCGAGTACTTCGGCCGCCGCTACGGGCTCGACGTCGCGGGCATCCAGGGCATCTCCACCGCGGCCGAGGCCACCACGGCCGACGTCGAGCGGGTGGCGGAGCTGATCGCCGACCGCGGGGTGCCCGCGGTGTTCGTCGAGTCGAGCGTGCCCCCGCAGACGATCGACGCGCTGGTCGCCGCTGCCGCGCAGCGCGGAGCGCAGGTGCACGTGGGAGCGGAGTTGTACACCGACGCCGCCGGGACGCCCGGCACGCCGGAAGGCACGTACGTGGGGATGCTGCGGGCCAACGCCGACCGGATCGCCGATGGGCTGGGCGGCGGCGTGCATCTGGCGACAGGGGTACCGGCCGGCGGGGAACAGGGAGGGTGACCGTGCTCGTCAGAGTCAGCTCGTCGTCGGTGCAGGCGGCCCCGCGGGGGACGCGCACCGACAATGCACTGGAGGTCCGGCACCTGACGGTGTCCTACCGGTCGGCCCCGGTGCTGTGGGAGGTCTCCTGCAGCTTCCCCGCCGGGCAGCTCTCGGCGATAGTCGGGCCGAACGGGGCGGGCAAGTCGACGCTGCTGAAGGCCGCGCTCGGGCTCGTCCCGGCCG
This sequence comes from Pseudonocardia aurantiaca, assembly GCF_039526725.1. NCBI lineage: Bacteria > Bacillati > Actinomycetota > Actinomycetes > Pseudonocardiales > Pseudonocardiaceae > Pseudonocardia > Pseudonocardia aurantiaca. The sequence continues at coordinate 280,862 of NZ_BAAAJG010000002.1, read as the reverse complement.
ACGCGGGCCGCGTGCTGATCGACGGTGTCGAGGGCCGGGACGCGCTCGACCGCGTGGCCTACGTGCCGCAGCGCGAATCGGTCGACTGGGACTTCCCGATCACCGTGCGCGAGGTCGTGGAGATGGGCCGCTACCGCAGCGCCGGGTGGTTCCGGCGGGTCGGGCGGGCCGACCGCGTGATCGCGGCGGAGTGCCTCGAGCGTGTGGGCATGGCGAACTACGGACGGCGCCAGATCGGCCAGCTCTCCGGCGGGCAGCGGCAGCGCATCTTCCTCGCCCGCGCGCTCTCCCAGCGGGCGCCCGTGCTCGTGATGGACGAACCGTTCGCCGGGATCGACGCGCGCACCCAGGCCGACCTGCTCGCGCTCCTGGGCGAGCTGCGCGACGACGGCACGTCCGTGGTGGTCGTGCACCACGACATGGCTCAAGTGCGCGCCGCGTTCGACTGGGCGCTGCTGCTCAACGTGCGGGCGCTGGGCTGCGGGCCCACCGAGGAGGTGCTCACACCCGACGCGCTGCGCGAGGCCTACGGCGCCGACGCGAGCTGGGTGGGCTGAGCGCCGTGGCCGGCCTGACCTACACCGACGCGGTTGTGGTCGCGGGAGCGCTCGTCCTCGGTGTCACGAGCGGGGTGCTCGGCGCGTTCGCGGTGCTGCGGCGACGCAGCCTCGTCGGGGACGCCGTGGCGCACTCGACGCTCCCTGGCGTGTGTGTGGCGTTCCTCGTCGCCGGGGTCAAGGATGTGCCCGGCCTGTTGCTGGGCGCGGCTGTGGCCGGGCTGGTGGCGGCGCTGCTCATGGTGGGTGTCGAGCGCACCGGTCGTATCCCGCCCGACGCGGCCACGGGTGTGGTCCTGTCCGGGTTCTTCGCGCTCGGGATCGTGCTGCTGACCCACCTCTCCAACTCCACCGACGCCGACCAGGCCGGCCTGGAGAACTACCTCTTCGGGCAGGCCGCAGGGCTGCTCGCAGGAGACGTGGCCGTGATGGCCGCACTCGGCGCGGTGGCGCTGCTCGTGGTCGGGGTGGCCCGCCGGGCCCTGACCACCACACTCTTCGACCCGGCGTACGCGGGTGCCATCGGCCTCCCGGTGCGCGTGCTGGAGACGGTCATGACGGCGCTGCTCGTGGTGGCCGTCGTGATCGGGGTGCGGATCGTCGGTGCGATCCTCATGGTCGCGATGCTGGTGGTCCCCACCGTCACCGCCCGCCAGCTGGCCGACCGCTTCCCCCGCGTGCTGGTTCTGGCCGGGCTGGTCGGCGCGGCGGTCGGCGTCGTCGGCGCCTTGGCGGCCACCCGCGGCCGGCTCCCGACGGGCCCCGTCGTGGTGCTCACCGGGTTCGCGGTGGCGGTCGCCGCCCTGCTGTTCGCACCGGGGCGCGGGGTGCTCTGGCGGGCGCAGCGGCTCGCGGCCCGGCGCCGCGCGGTGCGCCGGGATGCCGTGCTCGTCGAACCGGGCGCGCCCGTCACCGGGCTGCGCGACCGCGTCACCCGGGCCGGGTTGCGCCGCCGCGGCCTGCTGGCCGCCGACGGCCGCACGCTCACCCCAGCCGGCCAGGCCGCGGCCGCCGACCTGGCCGACCGCCGGGCCCTCTGGACGGCCTGGCTCGCGCACGGCGCGTCCGTCGAGCTGCCCGACGCCCGCGAGCCGGACCCGGCCGACCTGCCCGGCAGCCTCGGCGCGGACGCCGTGGCGCAGCTTCGGGCGCTGGCGAACGGCGGCAGCCGTGCCTGACGGGCTGCTGATCGTCGTCATCGCCGGGCTGGTGGCCACGGCGTGCGGGCTGCTGGGGCCGTTCCTCGTGCTGCGACGGATCGCCCTGCTGTCCGACGCCGTCAGCCACGCCGTGCTGCCCGGCATCGTCGCCGTCTGGCTGGTGGCGCAGACCCGCGCCCCCCTGCCGGTGATCATCGGCGCCGCGGCATTCGCCGTGGTGTGCGTGCTCGCGATCGACGCGCTGCGCGCCACCGGGCTCGTGGCCTCCGACGCCGCGATCGCGCTGGTGTTCCCCGCGCTCTTCGCGCTCGGCGTGCTCGGCATCACCCGCTATGCCGAGGGCATCCACCTCGACCTCGACTCCACGATCTACGGCGAGATCGCGTTCGTCCCGTTCGACACCGTGCAGATCGGCGGGTACGAGGTGGCCCGCTCCGGCCTGGTGCTCGGCGGTGTGGTGGCGCTCAACCTGCTGCTCGTGGCGCTCCTGTGGAAGGAGCTCAAGGCGACGACGTTCGACCCGCAGTTCGGGGCGACCGTGCGGCTGCGACCGCGACTGCTCTCCCGGCTCCTGCTGGTGGCCGTCGCCATCACGGCCGTCGCCTCGTTCGACGCCGTGGGCGCGATCCTCGTGGTGACGCTGCTGATCGTGCCTGCGGCCACCGCGTACCTGCTCACCGACCGGCTCGTCGTGATGGTCGGGATCACGGTGGCCGTCGGCTGGATCGGTGCTGCGGCCGGGTACGCGATCGCCATCCCCATGGACAGCTCGATCGCCGGCGCGATGGGCCTGGTCTGCGCGCTGTGCTTCGCGCTCGCGCTGCTCCTCTCACCGAAGCACGGGGTGCTCACCCGGCGCCTGCGCCGCCGCCGCACCGCCACCGCCACCGCCTGAAACCCGGTTGCCCGCCAGGGCGGCCACCTGCTGTCCTTCCCATCACACCGTCCGGCGACCGAGGAGCACACCGATGAGGCAGGTCTTCATGTCCCCGCCCGCCCTCGCACCGGACATGAGGCCACTTGACAGCACTCAACCTCGGGATCGTCGCGCACGTCGATGCCGGTAAGACCAGCCTGACCGAGCGCCTGCTCCACACCGCAGGCGTCATCGAGGAGGTCGGCAGCGTCGACGCGGGGAGCACCCGCACCGACACACTCGACCTGGAACGCCAGCGCGGAATCACGATCAAGTCGGCGGTCGTCTCGCTTGTCGTCGCCGGCGGCGTCACGGTCAACCTGATCGACACCCCTGGCCACCCCGACTTCATCGCCGAGGTGGAGCGCGTGCTGAGCGTGCTCGACGGCGCCGTGCTCGTGGTCTCGGCCGTCGAGGGTGTGCAGGCGCAGACCCGCGTGCTGATGCGCACGCTTCAGCGGCTGCGCATCCCCACCCTGATCTTCGTCAACAAGATCGACCGCACCGGCGCCGGGTACGGCGACGTGCTGCAGAGCCTGTCCGCGCGCCTGGCGCCCGGGGTCGTCGCGATGGGTTCGGTGGAGCACCTGGGCACCCGTCGGGCCGCGTACGCACCTTTCACCGGCGCCGACGCGCCATTCCGGGCCCGGCTCACCGAGGTGCTCGCCGAACACGACGATGCCCTGCTCGCGGCCTACGTCGAGGGCGATGCCGGCCTCCCGTACGACCGGCTCCGGCGTGCGCTCACGGTGCAGGTGAGACAGGCCCGGGTGCACCCGGTGTTCTTCGGCTCCGCGATCACCGGAGCAGGTGTCGATGCGCTGGTCGACGGGATCGCCGCACTGCTGCCTGCCGGCGCGGGCGACCCCGGGGGCCCGCTCGCGGCCAGGGTGTTCAAGGTGGAGCGGGGCCCTGCGGGCGAGCGGATCGCCTACGTCCGCGTGTTCGAAGGCACCCTGCGGGCGCGCGACAAGGTGACGTTCGGACATCGGCGCGAGACGAAGGTGACGGCGATCGACGTCTTCGAGGGCGGCACGACGACCCGCCGGGACGAGGTCACGGCCGGGCGGATCGCGAAGGTCAGGGGGCTCGGCGAGGTGCGGATCGGCGAGTCCGCCGGCACCGCTGCCGTTGCCGACGAGCACTTCTTCGCCCCGCCCACCCTGGAGACCGTGGTGGTCCCACGGCATCCGCGCGACCGGGGCCGGCTGCAGGTCGCGCTCACGCAGCTCGCCGAGCAGGACCCGCTGATCGGCCTCAGCCTGGACGACGCCGGGCAGGAGCTGTCCGTCTCGCTCTACGGCGAGGTGCAGAAGGAGGTCATCCAGGCCACCCTGGCCGCCGACTTCGGCGTCGACGTCACCTTCCGGGAGACGACGACCGTCTGCATCGAGCGCCCGCTCGGCGTCGGGTCGGCACTGGAACGCAACGGCGTCGAGCCGAACCCGTTCCTCGCCACGGTCGGGCTGCGTGTGGAGCCGGGCCCGGTCGGCAGCGGCGTCCGGTTCGGGCTGGAGGTGGAGCTGGGCGCGATGCCCACCGCGTTCTTCACCGCGGTGGAGGAGTCCGTGCACCGGACGCTGCGCCACGGGCTGCACGGGTGGAAGGTCACGGACTGCGCGGTCACGATGACCCACTCCGGCTACTCGCCCCGGCAGAGCCACGCGCACGCGGTGTTCGACAAGAGCATGTCGAGCACGGGCCGCGACTTCCGGCACCTGACCCCGCTCGTGCTGATGGCTGCACTGCGCCGGGCCGGGACCGTGGTCCACGAGCCGATGCACGGCTTCCACCTCGAGGTGCCGGTGGGCGCGGTCGAGGCCGTGCTGCCCGCGCTGGTGCGGCTGGGCGCGGTGGTGGACGGGCAGACCGGCGAACGGTCGGCTGCCCTGCTGGCGGGGGAGATCCCCGCCGCGCGGGTGCACGAGCTGCGAATGCGGCTCCCGTCGCTGACGCGGGGCGAAGGCCTGCTGGAGTGCGACTTCGCCCGCTACCGCCCGGTCCGTGGGGCCGTGCCGGAGCACGCCCGGCCCGTTCCCGACCCGCTGGACCGGGCGGAGTACCTGCTGCGGGTGGACCGCCGGGTCCCGAGGTCCCCGTGATCGGCTGCGTCCCGGCCGTACCGTGCAGTCGTGGCATGGCCCGATGCGGACTTCCCGGCCGACCCTTACCCCGGGGCGGTTCCGCCTACCTCGTTCGTGCACGTTGACGAGGCCTCTCACGCGCTGGTGGCCGACTCCCGGGCGGGCTGGTGCGTCGAGGGCGTCCCGCTCGACACCTGGCTGGCCGCGCATGCCGCCGCTCCCATGGCAGGGCGGCTACCGGTGCTCTCCTACGGCTCGAACCGCTGCCCGGGCAAGATCACGTGGCTGCGCCGCGAGCTGGGGCTGGGCGCGGACCCGGTGGTCGTGTTGCGGGCGCGCACCGAGGGCGTGGCGGCGGTGTGGGCCGCCGGCCTGCGGCACCGCGACGGCCAGCGCCCCGCCGTGCTCGCCGCTGCCCCCGGTGTGGTCGAGCAGCATGCCGTCTGGTTCGCCACGCCGGAGCAGATCGCCGTGCTCGACCGCTGCGAGGGCCGCGACGAGCGGTTCCGGCTCGCGCGGCTGCGGACCGGAACCGTGCACACCGAGGACGGCATGCGCGTCGAGGCCCCGTGGTGCTACGTCGGGCACGCCGCCACCCGGCGCCCGCTGCTCGTGGACGGCGCCGCCGCGCGCTGCGCGGACGTGCCGCAGGCCGCCGCGCTCGTCCTGGAAGGCGACGCGGCTCCCGGTGACGATCTCGACGCCGACACCGTGACCGGCGCTCCGCACCCCGACGAGTGGCCCGCGGCGCTCTTCGTCTACGGGCTCCTGCAGCCGGGCGGGCCGTCGTGGAATCTGGTCGCGGCAAACGGCGCGGGCGAGCCCGCGCGCGCGACCGTCGACGGCACGGTGTTCGACACCGGCCGCGGCTACCCGGCCCTGCGCCCCGGCACCGGCGGCCGGGCCGCGGGCTGGGTGGTGGCGCTGCACGACCCGGCTGCGGCGCTCCCCGGCCTCGACGAGTACGAGGGCCGCGACTACCGGCGAGTGCGGCTCGCCGCGCCGGACGGGCGGCCGATGTGGGCCTACACCTGGGACGGGCCGACCGACGGGATGCCCACCCTCGCCTGCGGTTGGCCGCCCCGGCTCTGACCTGCGGCGATCCCTGCTCGTCCGGCGATGTCGCGATGTGCCAACTAGCCTGGCCGACCATGTCAACGCAAGAGCGGCCTGCCTCGATCGAGCAGCCGGACAAGCGCACCGTGCACCGCGCGGTGGCCGGGGCGGCCATGGGCAACGCGGTCGAGTGGTTCGACTACGCGATCTACAGCTACCTCATCACCACGATCGGGCTGAACTTCTTCCCCGAGGCCGACCCGACCGTGCAGACGCTGCTGGCGTTCTCGCTGATCGCGATCCCGTTCGTGCTGCGCCCCTTCGGCGGCATCCTGCTCGGCCCGCTCGGCGACAAGTTCGGCCGCCGCAGGGTGCTCGCGTTCACGATCATCATGATGTCGGCGGCCACGTTCTTCATCGGGCTCATCCCGAGCTACTCCTCGATCGGCGTAGCGGCACCCATCCTGCTGCTCCTCGCGCGGCTGGTGCAGGGCTTCTCCACAGGCGGCGAGTACGGCGGGGCGGCCACCTTCATCGCCGAGTACGCACCCGACCGCAAGCGCGGCTTCTACGGCAGCTTCCTGGAGTTCGGCACGCTTGCGGGCTACGTGCTCGGCGCGAGCCTCGCCACCGCCGTGCAACTCATGCTCCCCGACGAGGCCCTGCACACGTGGGGCTGGCGAATCCCGTTCCTCGTCGCGGGACCGCTCGGGCTGATCGGGTTCTACCTGCGGAGCCGGCTGGAGGACACCCCGGCGTTCCGGCACGCGCAGGAGGAGGGCGAGACGAGCAGGGCCCCGTTCACCGAGACGATGCGCGCGGTCTGGCCGCAGATCCTCAACCTGATCGGCTTCGTGATCCTGCTCAACGTCGCCGTGTACACGCTCCTGACGTACATGCCGACGTACCTCACGCAGGTCCTGGGGATCAGCGAGACCGAGGCGTTGCTGGTGATCATCGGCGTGATGCTCGCGATGATGCTGGTCATCGCGCCGGTGGGCGCACTGTCCGACCGGATCGGCCGCAAGCCGCTGCTACTCGGCTCGGCGATCGGGTTCGTCCTGCTCAGCTACCCGGCAATCGCACTGATCGGGATGCGCGACCCGCTGCCGGTGACGGTCGGCATGGCGATCCTCGCGCTGCTGCTCGTGATGCTGCTCGGCACGATCGGCTCGGCGCTGCCTGCGATGTTCCCCACCCGCAACCGGTACGGCGGCTTCTCCATCGGCTACTCGCTGTCGACGGCGGCGTTCGGCGGCACCGCGCCGCTCATCATCACCGCACTGATCGACCGCACCGGCGACACCGCCATCCCGGCGTACTACCTGATGGGCGCGGCGGCGATCGCGATCGTGCCGATCCTGCTGATGCCCGAGACGGCCCGGGTCCCGATCTCCCACCCGACGAAAATCCCCGGCAAGGAACCGGAGGCCACAGGCGTTATGGCTCCATAACGCTGTTCGACGGCCCGGTAGGGCGCGTTGTGGCCCCATAGTGCGCCAGATTTACGCCCCTGCTGCCGCTGACGGTAGGGGGCGGCCTATGCGGTACAGGCGGGCCGCGTTGTCGCCCAGCACCACGCGCTTCGCCGACGTGTCGAACCTCGGGTAGCGGTGGCGCAGGTGGTCGGGGAACCGGTACGCGGCCAGCTCCCGCACCAGCCGCCCCGGCCGCACCAGCGGGTACCCGCTCCCGAAGAGCAGCCGGTCTGCGCCGAACGCCCGCAGCAGCGCCCCGAAGGCGTGGGCGAAGTCCTCCGAACCGATCCACGGCAGGATCTCGGTGAGCAGGACATGCACGTTGGGCAGCTCCGCGAGGCGCAGCAGCCGCCGTTCCGGCAGGCAGCCCGCGCCGAGCACGAACCGGACGTGCGGGAGGGCGCGGGCCAGGTCGCGGAACTGCGCCGGGTCGAAGCCGGCCGGGGCGACCCGCTCCGCGGCCCGCGTCCGCACCGGCAGCGCCGAGCCGGCCTGCACCGGCTCGGCCCAGCGCGGCACCCGGGGCGGGCGGCGGAGCGCCGCACCGGGCGGGGGTGCGGGGCCGCCGAACTCGCGCCGCCACGGCGCGGGCAGGGTCGACGGCCCGACCCCGAGATGCACCACGTCTGCGCCCCCCGCCGCGGCCCGGCCGAGGGTGCGCCGCAGCCACGGGTCGTCCAGCCGCTGCCAGCCGCGCGGGCGGTGCCGCTCGCACAGCGTCAGCCCGCGCAGGTCGAACCGCCGCACCCGCGGCCCGAGGCCACGCGCGCCCGGCTGCCCGCCGCCGGGGTCCAGCTCACCGCTCAGCACGAACCGCCCCGGCATCCAGCCCGCCATCTCGGCGTGCCACTCCAGCGGGCTGAACCCGAGCACGAACAGGTCGCCGAGCACCACGGGCTGCAGGACCGCGCGGTCGACATGCCCCGCGCCGAACACGTCACGGGTCAGGCTCTGCTCGGAGACCCGCTCCGCCTCATGCGGGGGTACGCCGGCACCGTCGAGCTCCCGGTGCCTGCGCAGCAGGTCCGTGGCGTAGGCCTCCCCGTCGGGGATCGCCTGGTTGTGCGGGCTCGCGTCCCACACGTGCACCTGGGCGTCGACGACGAGGATGCGCTGGCCCCCGACGGTGTACACGGGCTGATCCGGCTCGCGCGCCTCAGCCGACCGACGGGCCGAGCCCGAGCGACTGAGGGGTGCTCGAATCGGGTGACGGCTGCGGGATGCCCTCGTCGAGCGGCCCGAACTCCGTCATCAGCGCCTTGTTCCAGGGCGTCACTTCCTCGGCCACCAGCGAGTTGGTGGTGAGGATCAGCCCGGCGACGGAGGCCCCGTTCTGCAGGGCGGACCGGACGACCCGGAGGGGATCGATGATCCCCATCTCGACCATGTTCCCGTAGCGGCCCTCCAGCGCGTCGAAGCCCTCGTCGGCGGCCATCGCGGTCACCTGCTTCACCACCTGGTCGCCGTCGTAGCCGGCGTTCGAGGCGATCAGGTGCACAGGCTCGGTGAGCGCCCCACGCACGATCTCCACGCCGATGCGGTAGTCGCCGCTGACCTCCAGCGCATCGAGCGCGGGCTCGGCGTGCAGCAGCGCGGAGCCACCACCGGCGACGATCCCCTCGGCGATCGCGGCCCGGGTGGCCTGCAGCGAGTCGTCGACGCGGTGGCGCACCTCCTTGGCCTCCGCGTTGGTTGGCGCGCCGACCCAGATGATCGCCGCCTTGCCCGAGAGCCGGGCGATCCGCTCGGCGAGGAAGTCCTCGTCGGTGCCGATCGTCGCGCGTTCCAGCTCCGCGCGCAGCTGGGTGAGCCGCAGCTCGACGGCCTCGCGGCTCCCGGCCCCGCCGATGATCGTGGTGTGGTCGCTGGTGACGCGCACCTGCGCTGCGCGCCCGAGGTGCGCGACGGTGATCTGCTCCAGCGCGAACGACGAGCTCTTGCTGTGCACCTTCCCGCCGCAGAGCGCCGCCATGTCCTCCAGCAGGTGGATGCGCTTCTCACCGAAGCCGGGGGCCTTGATCGCGACGTTCTGGAACGTGCCGTTGACGTGGTTGTGCACGAGCATCTGCAGCGCCGTGCCCTCGACGGTCTCCGCGATCACGACCAGCGGCCTGCGGTCGGCCCGCATGATCTGCTCCAGCACGGGCATCAAGGACCGGACGTCCTTGATCTTCTCCGCGGAGAACAGCAGGTAGGCGTCCTCCAGCACGGCCTCCAGCCGCCCGGGGTCGGTCACCTGGTACGGCGAGACGTAGCCGTTGTCGAACTCGAAGTCCTCCACGAAGGAGACCTCGAGTCCGATCGTCGGGGAGTCCTCGACGGTGACGGTGCCGTCGTTGCCGACGGTGTGCAGGGCGCGCGCCACAACGCGGCCGATGGCCTCGTCGTCGTTGGCGGAGATCGCCGCGACGCGCGAGTAGTCCTGCTCGCTCGCCACGGGGTGCGCCACCTGCGCCAGGCGCTGTACCAGGGCGCCGACGGCCACGTCGACGCCTCGCTTGACCAGTACCGGGTTGCCGCCGCTCTCGATGGCCTTCATGCCCTCGCGGACGATGGCCTGCGCGAGCACCGTGGCGGTGGTGGTGCCGTCGCCGACGATGTCATTGGTCTTGATCGCGGCTTCCTTGAGCAGCTGCGCGCCCATGTTCTCGAACGGGTCACGCAGGTGGATCTCCCGCGCGATCGTCACGCCGTCGTTGGTGACCTCGGGCGTGCCTGTGATCTTCTCCAGGACGACGTTGCGGCCCTTCGGCCCGAGTGTGCTCTTCACAGCCTCGGCGAGCTGGTCGACGCCGGCCTGGAGCAGGCGCCGGGCGTCCGCTCCGAATCGCAGTTCCTTCGCCATGGGGTGTGTCCTCCTGGACGGTTCGCGGGTCTCGTCGGTTGGATGCGCGGGGGTCCTTGTCCGCCTCGAACGGCGAACCGGGCCGCCGCCCGCGGTAGATCAGCGGGCGGCGACCCGGGAGAGGTGGATCTACGTGACGGGCTTGAGGTCGAAGTCCAGGTACTCGGCTGCGTCCTCGGGGTTGGCGAACATGATCGTGCGGTCGTCGAGGTGGACCATGCGCCCGTAGTGGGTGGACATGTTCTCCTCGAACTCGGCCGCGTCGAACCAGCCCTCCTCCTCGCCTGCCTCGTCGTCGACATCGGCGTAGACGAGGTCGAAACGGCCGGTCGCGTCGACCCGGATCATCGACGGGAGGTGAGTGACCTTCACGTTGTCGAGCCGGCCCAGGACGTGGGCGACCAGCGCTCCAACCTGGTTGTTCATCAGGGTGAAGCCGCACATGCCCGACGCGGTGTTGTTCGACTGGTAGGGGCTCTCGGCCGTCTTGTACGAGGTCACTGCTTCAGCTCCTTCGGGGTCTGCAGGCCGAGATCGGAGACGATCCCGGCGAACCGGTTCTTGGCCCGATCGAGCGCGTCCTCGAACGTCGGCGGCTTGTGGTCGGCCTGCGACCAGATCGGCTGGAGGGTGCGCGCCGCCTCGAGGCACTGCGGCACCCACTTCGCCAGCCAGCCCTGCATGAGCTGCTTGTTGTGGTCGGCGAACTCGCGGTCCTGTGTGAGCGGGGCGAAGCACGCGACCGTCCAGCGCAGGTCCCGCTGGGAATAGTCGTACTCGCCCGCACCGATGAGCGTGGGCGTCACGTAGTCGCCGTTGCCCGCCGCGGACTGCTGCACCAGGTTGCTGCGGAAGAGCTCGCCGAGCAGCGGCTCGAACACGACGTTCGCGGCGAAGATCGATTCGCCCCAGTCGTCGTCGACGGCGGTGAGCGCCTCGGTCACCTTGCGGACGCCCTGCCAGACCGGATCGTTGTTCCAGGCGTCGAGGTGCGCCGTGCCGTCGAAGCCCTCGATCTCCTCGGTCAGTGTCAGGTTGTACAGCGCCAGGTCCTGCGCGAACCGGATCTTGTGGGCGCTGTTCACGGCCATCGCGGTGTTGTGCATGTTCGTCGGGCCGGAGCGGTTGCAGGCGGCGAACACATAAAGCCCGAGAATGTGCTCGACGTGCATCCACGCACCGACGTTGCGCTCGACGAAACGGACCCAGTTCGGCGTCCATTGCTCGAACGCCTTGGCGTTGCGGGCGTTCTCGACGTTCTGGTTCAGCTGCCGGACGACGTTCGCGCCGTACCGGTAGATCGTCATCTCCCATTCTTCGTTGGGATCACGGAACTCGTGCCATCCGTGGGCGGGCCAGGTGAAGTCCTTCGGCAGCCCGCCGGAGCCGACACCGCGCTGCGGCTCGGGCTTGTCGACGCCCCACGCCTTGAGCTTCGTCCAGTGCAGCGGGTAGCCGTTGTCACCGTTGGCGAAGCCGTAGATCCAGCCCTGCGACAGGTAGTGCCGCGGGTCGGGCTGCACCTCGACGGTGACGTCCTCGTAGTGGGTCTGCTTGCGCTTGGCAGGCTGGAAGTAGTTGTAACGACGGGCGCTCGCGCTCGAATCCGGGAACTCCCGTGCGCCGGCCTCGGCGTCCGTGAAAACCGGTTTCGGGACGCTGCGTTCGGGCCGTTCGGTGGTGGTCATGGGCCGTCCTCGCCTTCCGGTTCACCGGTAGTGGTGAACTTGTCGTAGAAGATGTGCTCCTCGCGCACGCCGAGTGCCGTCAGAGTCGCGATCGCCGCGTCCACCATCGGCGGCGGACCGCAGACATAGGCATCCATCCCTTCCAACGATGATTCGTTCGCACGGACGATCTCGGTGATCAGGCCGGTGTGCCCGTCCCATACGTCGTCCTCGGCCGGCTCGGACAGCGCCGGGATGTACCGGAATCCCGGCATCTTCTCGGCGAGCCGTTCGAGCTCCTTCTCGAAGCACAGGTCGCGCGCGGCCCGCGCCCCGTAGTAGAAGGTCGCCTTCCGCTCGACTCCGCGTTCGGCCATCGACCGCAGCAACCCGAGCACCGGCGCCATCCCGGCCCCGCCGCCCACGAAGATCAGGTCGGATGTCCGGCTCTCGCGAAGCGTGAAGGTGCCGAACGGCCCCTCCACGTCGAGCCGGTCTCCGACCTTCACCCGCTCGTCCAGGAACTGGGAGAACAACCCGTCCGGGTAGATCTTGATGACGAATTCGTACCGCCCGTCGCGGCTAGGCGTGTTCGCCATCGAGAACGAGCGGCTCTCCTCAGTGCCCGGCACCATGAAGTCGAGGTACTGCCCGGGGAAGAACTTGATCTCCTCGGGCTCCACGAGCTTCACCACCAGGTGACGCATGTCGTGAGTCACCGCTTCGTTCGAGACGACCTCCACCACGCCCTTTCGCAGCGGCAGGCCGGAGCGGATGATCTCCTCGTCGTAGTTGAGGAGCTCGATCACCAGGTCCTCGTACGGATGGGCCCGGCAGAGCAGCGTCTGCCCCTCCTCCTTCTCGTAGTCGGGGAGGGCGAACGTCGAGTACCGCTCGAGATCGATGTTGTCCATGTCGCCCTCGAGCACGAACGACTTGCAGGCCGCGCACTGCCCTTCCTTGCAGCCGTGCATGAGCTGGACGCCCTGCTCGGCAGCCGCGCGCAGGATCGTCTGGTTCTCGTCCACCTCGATCTCGATGCCGACCGGCTCGAAGCGCACGACGTGTTTCTCACCCAACGGAATGGCACCCTCTCGGGTTGGTGGGACTGCGGCGGCCATGCCGCCGTCTCTCGAGTGGAAGAGGGCAGGTCACGGCAGGGAGAGGAGCCGGTCCGGCTGGAGCCGGCCCTCCCCCCTCGCCTGACCCGCGCTCAGGCGTCAGCGGGTGCGGGGCGCCCGGCGGGACCCTGCTTGTTGTAGTTCTCGACGAATGCCGCGCGGTCGGCGTCGCTCATCTCGTTGAAGAGGACGTTGGGGCTCTGCAGCGGCGGGCACCTGCGCAGGTGGTCGAGTGTCCACATCTTGCTCGGGTCGAGGTTCAGGTGCGGCTGGGCCGTCATGGTCTTGCCGTCGTCGCGGACGAAGCCCATGTCGGACACCACGTCCGCCCAGTTCCACCCGTGGTAGAGCGTCTCCCACTCGCGGTGGCCGACCAGTCGACCCATGTTCGGGGTCTCGCGGCCCTGGTAGGTGCCCCGGAACGCCTCGACGTCGGTCCACCGGCAGACCTCGTGGCAGTACGTGCGGTGCACGCCGTCCACCTCGGCCGTGACCATGTCCTCGCGCACCAGGCACGGCACCATGCAGGTCCAGCACCGCTGCGGGTAGACGTAGTCCACGTCCTCGAACACGATCGGGTTGTGACCGTTGGGGGTGGCGAGGCGGCCGTAGTTCTCCCACCACTTCCCGTACTTGTCGTACCAGCCCGGGTACTTGTACTCGAACCACTCGAAGTCCTCGTCGGTCATCGCGTCGATCCGCCAGTAGTTGGCGAGCCAACCGGTGGCGAAGAACTGCGCGACCTCGTGAACGTAGCCCTTCTCCCAGATCTGCTTCCACGACTCCTCGATGAGGTCGTGCGGGATCACCAGGCCGTACTTCTCGAGCGGCACCAGGTAGGACCGGTAGTAGTCGTCGTAGATCCAGCGGCGCCACATCTCCGCGTAGGACTCGCGGTCCTTGCGGCGGTCCTTCGTGCCGTACTCGATGAACGTGCCGATCGCGGCGTCCACGACGCGGTGGTTGTTCCACCACGCGTAGCGCAGGTCGCGCTCGAGCAGCTGGCGGTTGTCCTCGTCCGAAAGCGCCATCAGCAGGGTGGCGTAGCCGTTGGAGATGTGGCGCGACTCGTCGGACTGCACCGAGTGGAACACCGTCGGCAACAGGTAGTCGCCGTTGGCCGCCGCCTCGGCCGGCATGGCCACGAACAACGTGTTCGTGAAGGCCGTCTCCGCGACGATGGTCAGGTAGATGCTCGCCGCGGTGATGGCGTCACCGGTGATGAACCCCTCGGCGAACTGGCGGCCGATGGTGCCGCAGTAGTCGCCGTGGAAGCCCCGCAGGCTGTTGTTGAAGCCCGCCGGGTCGATGTAGTTGTTCATGTAGAGGCGCTTGAGGTTCTGCTGGATCGTCGAGTGCCGGACCTCGTCGATCATCTGGATCGCCTGGCCGTTGTGCAGCTCCGGGTTCGGCACCACGTGGAACAACATCGGCATCGACCGCGCGGCCGAGATCTCCGGCAGCGGGATGATCGACAGGAACAGCTTCTGCCATTCCAGCCAGCGCTCCTGGACCTGGCGGAACATGTTTCCGCGGATGGCCCCGTCCTGCGCTCCGTAGACGCGGTGGTCCTTCTCCTCCTGCATCGGGAAGTAGGACCGCAGAACCTGCTTGAGCGGGTCCTTCTTGGCTGCCTTCCGGAACGTGTAGTCGGTGCCGTACTTCATGTACGGCTCGTGGTACTGCGGCTCCCAGGCCAGTTCCTGGATCTTCTGATGAGCCTTCGCCAGACTCTGCCGACTCACATCGACTCCTCACGTGGTGGTTGGCCGCGGACCGGCTCGCGCCTCGCGTCCGCCGGACCGGGCTCGCCCGGACTGGCGGGAACGCGCACCGCTCCCCTTGGTCTGCCCCCGTCCGCGGTGCCGGTCGGTCGCGGGTGGCGCCGGCAGCGGAGGTGGACCCGAGAGGCGGAACCGGGTCCGGCCGGCCCAGCCGATCTCGGTTCGCCTCTCGTGCCGGGAATCACACCGCCCCGCTCGCCGGAGCGAGGTCTCAATATGAGACGGTAAGCGATTGCCTGGCTCTGACCTCGCGAGAAGCGCGGTACTGTTCGTTCGACGCAGGAGCACGCATCGCCGCGTGAGCGCCACTGCGCCGAGGAAGGGCAAACGAGCTTGGGCCGCGCGTACCAAGGCTTTCCCCCACGACGGACCGACGCGTCCGCCGAGCATTTGGTGCGTGCGCGCACGTCGTTCCTCGTGGACGACCAGATCGAGTTCGGTGCCGTCCGCGACACGATCCTCGCCTCGTGGACCCGCTCCCGGGAGTGGGACATCGACACCGACAACGTCGAGCTGTCGGGCGAGTTCGACCTCGAACCGGACTCTCCGCTGGTCAGGGCGGCCGCACCGATCGTGGCCGATGTCGCCGACCAGTTCGCGGGCGAGCCGGTGAGCGTGATCCTCACCGACGCCGACGGGGTCGTGCTGGAGCGGCGCAGCGGCGACACGGCGCTCAACCAGCACCTCGACAAGGTCTGGCTCGCCCCCGGATTCTCCTACGCGGAGCGGTTCATCGGAACCAACGGGATCGGCACGGCGCTGGAGGGGCGCGGACCGGCCCAGGTCTTCGGGCACGAGCACTACGTCGAGCCGCTGGCCGACCTGGCGTGCGCAGGCGCCCCCATCTGGCACCCGACCAGCGGCAAACTGCTCGGCGTCGTCGACCTCACCTGCTGGCGCCGCGACGCAGGCCGTTTCATGGCGGTGGCCGTCGCGCGCATCGCGCGCCAGATCGAGGGAGCGCTGCTCGAGCAGTCCGGACCGCGTGAGCTCGCACTCCTGCACGACTACCTGAGCGCCTGTCAGCGGGCCCGGGGCGCCGTGTTCGCCGTCAGTCCCGGCGTCGTGATGATGAACGACCGCGCTCGGGAGCTGATCGACCCCATGGACCAGGTCGCGCTCATCGCCGGGGCAACCGAGGCGATGAACTCCGGGCAGCGACTCATGATGATCGACCTGCCGAGCGGCGCCGTCGCGCGCGTGCAGTGCAAGCCGAGCTGGACCGACCGCGGAACCACAGGCGGTGTGCTCCACGTCCACCTCGCGGCGCCGGACATCCCGCGCCCGCGCACGCACGCCGCGCCCACGACCTCGTCACAGGCGGCCGCCGTCGGCTCCGGGATGCTGTGGACCAAGTGCCGACAGGCCGTCGACCGGCACTTCCAGAACCGCGAGTGGCTGGTGCTGGAGGGCGAGGCCGGAACCGGCAAGGCCACCCTCGCGAGGGCCACCCACCAGTGCCGCACACCCGCCGCACATCTGCGGGTGCTCGACTCCGACGAGTACAGCCCGCGCTGGGTCGCCGAGATCATCGAGGAGCTGGAGACCGGAGCCGGCGGCACCCTCGTGCTCACCCACGTCGACCGGCTCCCGCCCGAGGGCGTGCAGGCGCTCGCCGACGCGCTGGAACCGCACCGGGAGTCCACCGACCACGAGCGCATGTGGGTGGTCGCCACCGTCGGGCCAGGCGGGCTGACCGCGGGCGACAACGTCCCGGACCTGCTCGAGTTCTTCCCGCGCACGGTCGAGGTGCCGCCGCTGCGCCATCGCGTCGAGGACCTCGCCGAGCTCGTCCCTCAGCTCCTCGCCCGCTTGACGAGGGGCAGCGACCTCACCTGCTCGCCCGACGCCATGCGCGTGCTCATGCGCAACCGCTGGCCCGGCAACGTCGAGCAGCTCTACCAGGTGCTCCGCAAGGCAGTGGCCCGTCGCCGCGCGGGTGTGCTGACGGCGGAGGACCTGCCGCCCGAGTGCCGGGCGATCACCCGCCGCGTGCTCACGCCGCTCGAGGCCATCGAGTGCGACGCGATCGTCGACGCGCTGCTCGACAACGACGGCAACAAGGCCGAGGCAGCCCGGCACCTGGGGATGTCCCGGGCCACGATCTACCGCAAGATCCGCGGCTACGGGATCTCCATGCCCGGCGTGGAGGCGGGCCGGCGGGGCTGACCGATCACCCGTGCGGCCCCGACGTAAGGTCGCGGCGTGCTGGACATCGCGGCGATCTCGAAGCGGTTCGGAACGCGGCAGGCGCTGGCCGACGTGACCTTCACCGTCCGGCCCGGCGAGGTGTTCGGCTTCGTCGGCAGCAACGGCGCGGGGAAGACCACCACCATGCGCATCGTGCTCGGCGTGCTCACCGCCGACGCCGGTGAGGTGCGCTGGAAGGGCACCGCCGTCGACGCGGACCTTCGCAGGCGGATCGGCTACATGCCTGAACAGCGCGGGCTCTACCCCAAGATGAAGGTCGGCGAGCAGCTGCGCTACCTGGCCCGGCTGCACGGGCTCACCCAGTCCGCGGCCGCCGCGTCCGTGCAGCGCTGGACCGACCGGCTCGGGATCGCCGGACGCGCGGGCGACGAGGTGCAGAAGCTCTCCCTCGGCAACCAGCAGCGGGTGCAGCTGTGCGCAGCGCTGGTGCACGACCCCGAGGTGCTCGTGCTCGACGAGCCGTTCTCCGGGCTCGACCCCACCGCCGTCGAGGTGATGAGCGGCGTGCTGCGGGACAAGGCCGACGCAGGCGTCCCGGTGATCTTCTCGAGCCACCAGCTGGAACTGGTCGAGCGGCTGTGCGACCGGATCGGGATCATCGCGACCGGCCGCATGGTGGCCGTCGGCAGCGTCGAGGAGCTGCGGGAACGGGCGGGAGCGGCCGCGGTGCTCGAGGTCTTCGGGCCGGGACCGGGGTGGGCCGCCGACCTCACCGGTGTGGACGTGCTCGCCGTCGACGACGGCGGGCGCACGCGGCTTCGCATCGCCCCCGACGTCGACGACCAGGACGTGCTGCGTGCGGCACTCGCCGCCGGGCCCGTCCACGAGTTCCGGCGATGGCGGCCGCCGCTCACGGAGCTGTACCGCGACGTCGTCCAGGCCGGCCCGGAACCGCAGGAGATACCGGCGTGACCACGCCACTGTCGACGAGCCAGGCCGTTGTGCTGGTGGCGCGCCGCGAGTTCGTCACCCAGGTGCGCTCGCGCAGCTTCGTCATCGGCCTCGTGATCACGCTCGTGTTGTTCGGCGGGCTGTTCCTGCTCGGCGCCTGGATCAGCGGGCAGTCCTCCAGCCACACCCTCGGCGTCACGGCCGGGGCCGCGGGCCTGGAGCCCGGGCTGCAGCAAGCCGCGCAGTCGCAGGGCGCCCAGCTGACCCTGCACGAGGTCGACGACGCGACGGGCCGCGCCCAGGTGGAGTCCGGTGACCTCGACGCCGTCCTCACCGGCGCTCCCGGCGCCTACCAGCTCATCGGACTCGACTCGGTCGGCGACAACTTGCGGTCGATCGTCGACGCCGCCGTGCAGCAGCAGACGCTGACGGCCGAGCTCAACGCCGCAGGCGTCGATCCCAGTGGGCTCGCGGACCGCTCGAACGTGGTCGTCGAGACGCTGCAGCCGGGTGACCCCGACAGCGGGCAGCGGCTCGCTGTGGCCATCGTCGGGACGGTCCTCCTGTTCTTCTCGCTCAGCGGCTACGGGAGCCTCGTCGCGACCGGTGTCGTGGAGGAGAAGCAGAGCCGTGTCGTCGAGCTCCTGCTGGCCACGATCCGGCCGTGGCAGCTGCTGGCGGGGAAGATCCTCGGCCTCGGCACGGTCGGGCTGTTGCAGCTGGTGATCCTCAGCGCGATCTGCGGTGCCGGCGCGTCGGCCGCCGGGCTGCTCACGGTGCCGGGCGCGGCCGTGGGGATGTTCGTGATGGTCGTGCTCTGGTATCTGCTCGGCTTCTTCCTCTACGCCTCGCTCTACGCGGCCGTCGGATCGACCGTCTCTCGTCAGGAGGAGCTGCAGTCGGTTGTCGCTCCGATGATCTTCCTGCTGCTGATCCCGTTCGTACTCACGCTGAACCTGCTGCCCAGCGACCCCCGCAACGGCGTGGCCACCGTGCTGTCGTTCATCCCGTTCTTCTCCCAGACCGTGATGCCGGCCCGCTACGCGCTCGGCGTCGCCTCGCTGTGGGAGGTGCTGGTGGCGGCCGGGCTCGCGTTGCTCGCGATCGTCGTGGTGGTGCGGATCGCGGGCCGCATCTACCAGAACTCCGTGCTACGAACGGGCGCGCGGGTGAGCCTGCGCGAGGCGCTGAAGACGCGATGACCGCCGCTGAGAGTCAGTTGGTGGCGCGGCGCTTCGGCTTCCACTCCGTGAACCCGGCCGCTCGTGCGTCCTCGGCCGTGCGGAACCAGAGCGCGGGTTTGGTGCGCTCGTAGTAGGGGCTGCTGGGCAGGTGGAAGAGCATCGAGCCCGCGTTGCCCTTGATCGTGTAGTCGGGGCCGGGTGCCGAGCCGTCCGGGAGCGGGGCCGCGGCGCCGGGCGGCTCGGGCCCGGGGTCACGGTCAGGGCCGGGTTCGGGGTCCACCGTGGCAGCGACCGGCCGTTCGGACACCCGCCTCGGCGTCGGGGGGAGTGTGGGGGCACCTACCGCGCCGATGTTGCCGAGGGCGACCTCCGCGGTGGACCGGCGGGACCACGCAACCCAGGCAACGCCCGCGACCAGCACGAACAGCAACACCCAGCGCAGTCCGCCACGTCGGTCGACGTCCCTGACCATGAGCTCACCTCTCCGTCAGCTGCTTACGAAGGGTAGGACGGACCCCCACACGGAGCAATCGGCGACCCTGTGAGTTCTCAGCCGCGCGCGGCCTTCACCCGCTCGTAGCGGGCCAGCGCTTCCTGCCGCTCGGCCTGGTGGTCGACGATCGGCGCCGGGTATCCGTCCGGGACCCCATCGGGCAGCGCCCACGGCTGGTGCACCGCCTTGCCGGCCACCCCGCGCAGCTCCGGGACGAACCGGCGCACGTAATCGCCGTCGGGGTCGAACTTCTCCCCCTGGACAACCGGGTTGAACACGCGGAAGAACGGGGCGGCGTCGGTGCCGGTGCCGGCCGTCCACTGCCAGCCGTGCTGGTTGGACGCGAGGTCGCCGTCGACGAGCAGCCGCATGAAGTGCCGCGCACCCAGCCACCACGGCAGGTGCAGGTCCTTTACGAGGAAGCTCGCGACGATCATCCGCACCCTGTTGTGGATCCACGCCTGCTCGCTCAGCTGGCGCATCCCCGCGTCGACGATCGGGAAGCCCGTGCGGCCCGCGCACCAGGCGTCGAACCGCCCCTGCGCGCGCTTCCCCGACGCCAGCGGCATCGCGTCGAACGCCCGGTCGTAGTTCCGCCGGGCGGAGTCGGGACGCTGGAACAGCACGTCCGCGTAGAACTCCCGCCAGGCGATCTGCGAGCGGAAGGCCTCGGCGGACTCCGAGCGCAGCGCCGCGAGGTCGGCGAGCAGCGTGCGCGGGTGGATCTCGCCGTACTTGAGGTGCACCGACATCCGAGACGTCCCCGGGAGGTCCGGCCGGTTCCGGTCGATGCCGTACCGGCTCACCGGCCCGTCGAGGAACTCCTGCCATCGGGCGCGCGCGGCGTCCTCGCCCGCCTCGGGCAGCGTGGCGCCGACGTCCTCGTCGTCCGGGATCGCGACGGCCGGCACGTCGCCCGGCACGTCGCCCGGCGCGGCCAGCCATGTCACCGTCCCGGCATCGGTCTGCGCGGGGTGCCGCCAGCCGTGCTCCGCCCACGCCCGCCGGAACGGGGTGAACACCCGGTACGGCTCGCCGCCGGACTTCCGGACCCGGCCCGGGGCCACGGCGTAGGGCGAACCGCTGCGCACCAGCTCGCGACCGGCGTCGGCTAGCCCCTTCCCGACGGCCTCGTCCCGCCGGGTGCCGTACGGGCCGAAGTCGGCGGCGACGTGCACGGTGGTGGCCTCGACGGCCGCCGCGACCCGCGGGACGAGCTTGGCGGGGTCACCGCGGACGACGAGCAGCCGCCCGCCCAGAGCGGCGTCCAGGGCTCGGATACTGCGGTAGAGGTAGGTCCGCCTGGGCGCCCCGGACGGCCCGAGGAGGGCGGGGTCGAGCACGAACAGCGCCAGCGACCGGTCGGCGGCGTCGGCCGCGGCGAGAAACGTGGGCTGGTCGCGCACCCGCAGGTCCCGGCGGAGCCAGACGACAGCGGTGCCCATGTCCCGAAGCTAACGGCAGGCGGCTAGCCGCGCGCGCCGACCGCCTGCCGGTCACCCAGGTGAGATGGAGATGATCAGCGCTCGCTCATCGGCACGTACGGGCGTTCCGTGGCGCCGACGTAGAGCTGGCGCGGACGCCCGATCTTCGTGGTGGGGTCGTTGATCATCTCCCGCCAGTGCGCGATCCAGCCGGGGAGCCGGCCGAGTGCGAACAGGACGGTGAACATCTTCGTCGGGAAGCCCATCGCCCGGTAGATGACGCCGGTGTAGAAGTCGACGTTCGGGTAGAGCTTGCGCTCGACGAAGTAGTCGTCGGCGAGCGCACGCTCCTCCAGTGCCTTGGCGATGACGAAGTAGTCGTCGGCGAGCGCACGCTCCTCCAGTGCCTTGGCGATATCGAGCAACTGGTCGTTCACACCGAGCCGCTTGAGGATCTCGTCGGCGCTCTGCTTCACGATCCGGGCGCGCGGGTCGTAGTTCTTGTAGACGCGGTGCCCGAAGCCCATCAGGCGCGCGCCCTTCTCGCGGTTCTTGACCCGCTCGACGAAGGCGTCGACGTTGCCCTCCTCGACATCGCGGATGCGCTGCAGCATCTCCAGTACCGCCTGGTTGGCGCCGCCGTGCAGCGGGCCGAACAGGGCGTTGATGCCGGCGGAGATGCTCGCGAAGAGGTTGGCCTGCGACGAGCCGACCATGCGCACGGTGGACGTCGAGCAGTTCTGCTCGTGGTCGGCGTGCAGGATCAGCAGGGTGTCGAGCGCCCGTACGACCTCGGGGTCGAGCTCGTACGGCTCAGCCGGGAACCCGAACGTCAGGCGCAGGAAGTTCTCGACCAGCCCGAGCGAGTTGTCCGGGTAGAGGAACGGCTGGCCTATGGACTTCTTGTAGGCATACGCCGCGATCGTCGGGACCTTGGCGAGCAGGCGCACCGTCGACAGCTCGACCGCGTCCTGGTCGAACGGGTCGAGGCTGTCCTGGTAGAAGGTGGACAGCGCGCTGACGGCGCTGGACAGCACCGGCATCGGGTGGGCGTCGCGCGGGAACCCGTCGAAGAACCGTTTGAGGTCCTCGTGCAGGAGGGTGTGGCGGCTGATCTTGGTGGTGAACGCGTCCAGCTCGGAATTGCTGGGGAGCTCCCCGTAGATCAGCAGGTAGCTGGTCTCGAGGAAGCTGGAGCCCTCGGCGAGCTGGTCGATCGGGTAGCCCCGGTAACGCAGGATTCCGGCGTCGCCGTCGATGTAGGTGATGGCCGAACTGCAGGCTGCGGTGTTGCCGTAGCCGGCGTCGAGCGTGGTCATCCCCGTACCGGACAGCAGCTTGGAGATGTCGAACGCGGACGCGCCCTCGGTGGCGGCGTGAATATCCATCTCGTAGTCCCCGCCCGGGTGGTGCAGGACGGCGGTGCTGGTCTCGTCGGCCATGTGGAGGTTCCCTCGCACTCGAACGTTGCTTTTATGTTGCCGGCAACGCTAGTGCTCCTGGTCGGTCTTGTGCCTGTTCGAGCGTGACGCGTTCGTCACGGGGTGCCAGGCCGAAGCGTGCGCGTTCCAGCGGAATCCGTTCACGGACGCGAACGGGCCGGCAACGAGGTCCGCTGCCGGCCCGCCTCGGGCGAGGTTCGTCAGTTCTTGGCGAGCTTCTCCGGATCCACGTCCACCCGGCCGACGACGAAGTAGTTGATCACCCACAGCGCCGCACCGACGACCAGCAGGATCCCCGCCACCACGAACTGCTGCAGCGGGCGCCCCGACAGCGGCGTGGCGAGGAAGCCGCAGAGCAGCACGCCGACGTAGGGCGTCCAGTTCGGGGCGCGGAAGTGCTCGTGCTCCACATGGTCCCGGCGCAGCACCAGAACCGCGATGTTGACGATCGTGAACACGGCGAGGAGCAGCAGCGCCGTCGTGCCACCGAGCAGCGTGATGTCCGCCGTGGCGACCAGGATGATCGCGACGATCGTGGTGAAGACGATCGCAACCCACGGCGTCCGCCTGGCCGGGTGCACCCGCCCGAAGATCCGCGGGATGATCCGCTCGTTCGACATGCCATAGAGCAGCCGGCTGGCCATCAACATGTTGATCAGAGCCGAGTTCACCACCGCGAAGAGACCGATCGCGGCGAACACCGCCAGCGGGAACCCGGGGGCCCCGGCCTCCAGCACGCGGAACAGCGCGCTGCTGCCCGAGCCGGCCAGAACCTCGGTGGGCACCAGCATCGACGACAGCACGGCGACGACCACGTAGATCGCGGCCGCGACCCCCATGCCGAGGAGCATCGCGCGCGGGAAGATCCGCGGCGGGTTGTGGCACTCCTCGGCCATATTGACCGAGTCCTCGAACCCGACCATCGCGAAGAACGCCAGCGAGGTGGCAGCGGTGATCGCGAGCAGCGCCGTCGTGTCGCCCGTGTTGATCTCCACCAGTCGGGACGGCTCACCCTGCCCCTGCGCGACGGCGTACACGCCGACGCCGATGATCAGCAGCAGACCGGACAGCTCGATGCAGGTCAGCACCACGTTCGCCTTGACCGACTCACCGACGCCGCGGAAGTTGATCAGGGCGAGGCCGAGGATGAACACACCTGCGACGGCCCAGGTGGGCAGCTCGATGAACTGCCGGAGGTAGGTCTCCCCGAACGCCCGCGCCGCGGTGGCCGCGGACGTGACGCCGGATGCCATCACGGTGAACGTGACCATGAACGTCAGGAAGTTGATCCCGAACGCCTTGTGCGTGTACAGCGCCGCACCGGCGGCCCGCGGATACTTGCCGACCAGCTCGAGATAGCTGAACGCGGTGATGAACGCGACGATGAAGGCGAGCAGGAAGGGCAGCCACAGCGCTCCACCGATGACTCCCGCCACGGAGCCGGTGAGCGCGTAGATGCCGGTGCCGAGGATGTCGCCGATGACGAAGAACAGAAGGAGCTTCGGGCCGATCGCCCGTTTCAGCTCGGGCTGCGCAGTGACTGTGCTCACGTCCGCCATGACGGAATGGTGACGGTTTTGCCCCCGTTCGTCACCCGGTGGCGAGGCGTCTTCCCACGATCGTGACTTTCGTGTCACGGACTGCGCAGCTCAGGCCCACTCCCGCGGCGCGCGGTAGCGCCAGAACTCAGGGAACCTGGCGACGACGGCGATCGCGCCTGCGATCACCAGGAACCCGCCGACCGACGCGGCGGCGCCCGGCCCGATCAGGTCGGCGGCGGGCCCGTGCCAGATGTCGGCGATCCGCGGACCGCCCGCGACCACCACGATGAACACACCCTGCATCCGGCCGCGCATCTCGTCCGTGGCGACGGACTGCAACATCGAGTTCCGGAAGATCGAGCTCACGGCGTCGGCCCCGCCAGCGAGCGCGAGGAACAGCACGGCGAGCCACAGCGACCCGGTGAGCCCGAACAGCGCGACGCCGAGACCCCACGTGCAGATCGCGATCGTCACGGCGACCCCCTGCCGGTGCACGCGGTGCAGCCAGCCGGAGAACAGCCCGGCCACCACCATCCCGACGGGGATGGCTGCGAACATCAGGCCGAGCGCGAAGCCGCCCTCGATCGGGTCGCCGTAGAGGGTGTGTGCGATCTGAGGGAACACGACCCGCGGCATGCCGAGGGCCATCGCCACGATGTCGATCAGGAACGACACCAGCAGCACCTTGTGCAGCGCGGCGTAGCGGAACCCGGCGGCGACCTCCCGCAGCCCGGCCCGCCTGCGCTCCGTCGTCACCGCGGGCGGGACGGGCGGCAGCTTCCACGTCGCCCACAGCGTCGCGAGCAGCGCGATGGCATCGAGCAGGTAGAGCGTCGACAGGCCGACGACCGGGATCAGCACGCCGGCCAGGAGCGGGCCGGCGATCGCGCCCACCTGGAAGACGGTCATGCTGAGTGCGTTGGCCGCGGGTAGTTGGTCGGGCGGCAGCAACCGTGGGATCACGGCGCTGCGGGCGGGCTGGTTGACCGCCAGGAACGCCGACTGCAGGGCGAAGAGCGTCAGCACGAGCCACACGCTGCCCACCCCGCCCGCGGACGTGACCCACAGTGCGAGCGACGAGAGCGCGATGCCCGCACCGCTGAACAGCAGCAACGTCCGGCGGTCAATCGCGTCGGCGATCGCGCCACCCCACAGCCCGAACACGACGAGCGGCACGAGCCCGAAGAGGCCAGTCAGCCCGACGTAGGTGGACGAGCCCGTCAGTTCGTAGATCTGGGCCGGGACGGCGACGACCGAGAGCTGCGCGCCGACGACCGTCACGATGCCCGCCGCCCACAGCCGCCGGTAGGCGGGCGTCCGCAGCGGGCGGGTGTCGGTGAGCGCCCCGCGCAGGGCCCTGCCGAGCCGGCGCGTGGGGGACTCGCTCTCCGTGGCGCGTGTCGGAGCGTCCGGTCCGGCCATGATGCGCTCGGTCCGGCCCTCCTGATCCGCCCGGTTGGGGCGAGTGGGCTCCTCCGGACCGGACGTCGTCACGGCACCAGACCTACCACCTTGTTCGCTTGCGACAAGAACCGGGCGGCCGCATCAGGGTGCGAGGCGCTGAATCTTCCAGCTGCGGTCATGGGAGTCGAGCTCGTAACGGAGGCGGTCGTGCATGCGGTTCGTGCGGCCCTGCCAGAACTCCACCTGCTCCGGCACGATCCGCCACCCACCCCAGTGGGGCGGCGGCGGTACCTCGGGCTGGTCGGCGAACCGACGCGTCACGCCGTCCAGGGCGTCGTCGAGCACCCGGCGATCGCGCACCGGCGCCGACTGCGCCGACGCCCACGCGCCGAGCTGCGACCCGCGCGGGCGGGTGGCCCAGTACGCGCGCGTCTCCGCCGCGGAGACCGTCTCGACGGTGCCTCGCACGTGCACCTGGCGCTGCTGCAAATACCACGGGAACGTCGCCGACGCGTATCGGCTGGCACGCAGCTCGCGGCTCTTGGCCGAGGTGTAGTTCGTGTAGAAGACGACGCCGCGGGCGTCGATCCCCTTGCAGAGCACGGTGCGAGAGGTCGGGCGGCCGTCCTCATCGGCCGTGGCCAGGACCATGGCGTTGGGCTCGGCAACGCCGGCGGCAACGGCCTCGGCGAGCCAGTCGTTCAGTTGCACGTGCCAGTCGCCGGCAAGGTCGCCGATGTCGAGTGCGGCGGACCGGTAGTCCACCCGCATCTCCTCCAGCGATTCCACCATCAGCGCCTCTTTCCGTAGCCGGTCCACCACGCTATGTGGTCTGGACCACTTGTAACAGTCTCGGTGACCGATGCCACCTGCTCACCCGTTGCCACCACGTGGCAGCGAAGGCAGGGTGACGGCAACCACGTACCACCATCGGTGGCGTGGTCGGTGCTCCGTCTGGAGGCTCTCCGGACGGCGCGCGAAGACCCGGCCAACGGCGCAACCGGGCCTGCGGCCGCTCGCCCGAGTTCGGGACCACGATGAGGAGGACGCGGTGACCACTGCGCCGACCGCCCCGGGATCTGCCGGCCAGCCCGCCCAGGTTCCCCCACCCCCACCAGGCTTCAAATCGGGCCTCGAGGGCCACGTGGCATTTCGGACCCAGATCGCCGAGCCGGACAAGGACGGCGGGGCACTGCGATACCGCGGTGTCGATATCGAGGACCTCGTTGGCAAGGTCACCTTCGGCAACGTCTGGGCGCTGCTCGTCGACGGCCGGTTCGGGCCGGGGCTGCCGCCGGCGGAGCCGTTCCCGATCCCGGTGCACACCGGTGACGTCCGGGTCGACGTGCAGGCCGCGCTCGCCATGCTGGCCCCGTACTGGGGCTACCGGCCGCTGCTCGACATCTCCGACGACGAGGCCCGCGAGCAGCTGGCCCGCGCTTCCGTGATGGCGCTGTCGTACGTGGCGCAGTCCGCGCGTGGCATCGGCGTTTCCGCCGTGCCGCAGACCCGGATCGACGAGTGCACCACGATCACCGAGCGGTTCATGACCCGCTGGCGCGGCGAACCGGACCCGGCGCACATCAAGGCCGTCGACGCCTACTGGGTGTCGGCCGCCGAGCACGGCATGAACGCCTCGACGTTCACCGCGCGCGTCATCGCCTCGACGGGCGCTGACGTCGCGGCCTCGATGTCGGGGGCGATCGGCGCGATGTCCGGCCCCCTCCACGGCGGGGCGCCCGCGCGGGTACTGCCCATGCTGGAGGAGGTCGAGCGCACCGAGGACCCGACGAGCCTGGTCAAGGGCATCCTCGACCGCAGGGACCGGCTGATGGGATTCGGGCACCGCGTGTACCGCGCGGAGGACCCGCGGGCCCGCGTGCTGCGCCGCACCTGCCGGGAGCTGAAGGCCCCGCGCTACGAGGCCGCCGTCGCGCTCGAGCAGGCCGCGCTCAACGAGCTGCGCTCCCGCCGTCCCGATCACGCGATCGAGACGAACGTCGAGTTCTGGGCGGCGGTGATCCTCGACTTCGCCGAGGTCCCGCCGCACATGATGCCGGCGATGTTCACCAGCGCACGCACGGCGGGCTGGTCGGCACACATCATTGAGCAGAAGCGCGAGGGCAAGCTCGTGCGCCCGTCCGCGCAGTACATCGGGCCCGGCCCGCGCACGCCGCGGGAGGTCGAGGGCTGGGACGAGATCGAGCACGGCTGACGCCCGGCGGTGCCGGTCCCGGGCCGTTCAGGCCGGGGCCGGCACCTTCGCGGTGCGCTTGCGCACGAGGAGTGACAGGAACCCGGCGATCACGGCCAGCACGCCGCCGACGTACCACGCCACGTCGTAGGCGCCCAACTGGTCGCGGACGATGCCGGCGGCGAGCGCCATGAACGCCGCACCGACCTGGTGGGAGGCGAACACCCACCCGAAGACGACGGGTGCCGCCGCGCCGAACAGCTCCCTGCACAGCGCCATCGTCGGCGGGATCGTCGCCACCCAGTCCAGGCCGTAGAAGACGATGAACGCGACCATGTTCGCCTCGATGTCCGGCCCGAACAGCACCGGGAGCGCGAGCAGCGAGAGCCCACGCAGCACGTAGTAGACGAGCAGCAGGTAGCGCGGGTCGATGCGGTCGGTGAGCCAGCCGGACGCGATGGTGCCGGCGATGTCGAAGATCCCGACGAGCGCGAGCAGACCGGCCGCCATCGTCTGCGGCATGCCGTGGTCGTGGGCGGCTGGGATGAAATGCGGCTGGATCAACCCCATCGTGGTCGCGCCGCAGATCATCATGCCCGCGGCCAGGTACCAGAATCCCCGCGTGCGGGCGGCCGTCGCGAGCGCGCGCAACGCCATCCGCGCGGCGCCACTGCGCACGGGCTCCACGTCGTCGGCGGGGACCCCACCGTAGGGCGCCACACCGAGGTCTCGCGGGCGGTCGCGCAGGAGCCACATCACGAGCGGAGCCACGGCGAGCGCCGCCGCGGCGACGGCGAGGGACGCGGGCCGCCAGCCGAAGCGGTCGGCCACCTGCGACACGAGCGGGAGGAACACCAGCCCGCCCGCCGCACCGCCTGCGGTCAGCACGCCCGAGACGAGGCCGCGCCGGGCCACGAACCATCGCCCCGTCACCGTGGCGACGAGCGCCAACGCCATCGCTCCCGTGCCCAGCCCGACGAGCACGCCCCAGCACAGGATGAGCTGCCAGCTCGCCGTCATGAACACGGTGAGGCCGCTGCCCGCTGCCACCACCAGCAGCGCGGCCGTCACGACCCGGCGGATGCCGAAGCGCTCCATGAGCGCCGCCGCGAACGGCGCCGTGAGGCCGTAGAGCGCCATGTTGACGGCGGCGGCCGCGGAGATCGTGGAGATCGACCAGCCGAATTCGTCGTGCAACGGGGTCATCAGCACGCCCGGTACGGCGCGGAACCCAGCAGCGCCGACGAGCGCGAGGAACGTGACGGCCGCGACCCACCACGCCGGGTGGATGCGGGACGCGCGCGCGGCGCTGAGTTCGGTCACGCGTACACAATCCTCGCGCGTGGCACCGAACGACAGTGGCCCGATGGTCAATACATGAAAAGATTCGGCCATGCGCACACGACACGAGGTGGCAGTCCTCGCCCTTCCGACCGTTGTGGCGTTCGAGCTGGGACTGCCGCACAAGCTGATGGGAACCGCCGTGGACGACGACGGGCGGGCGCTCTACCGCGTGCGGGTCGCCACGGTGGACGGCGGCCCTGTGCGCACCTCGGCGGGTTACCAGGTGCTCCCGGAGCACGACGCGTCGATCCTGCGCACGGCCGACACGGTGATCATCCCGGGCATCCTGGGCGGGCCGCCGAGGGAGGAAGGGGTGCTTTCACCTGACCTCGCCGCTGCGCTCGACGGGCTGTCCGCGCGAATGGTCTCGATCTGCACCGGCGCGTTCGTGCTGGCCGCAGCAGGCCTGCTGCAGGGTCGCCCGGCCACCACACACTGGATGCACGCCGAGGCGTTCCGCACCCTCTTCCCCGACGTCAAGCTCGATGCCGACGTGCTTTACGTCGACGACGGCGACGTCCTCACCTCAGCGGGCAATGCCGCGGGGATCGACCTGTGCCTCCACATAGTGCGCCGCGACCACGGCTCGTCCGTGGCCAACCGGGTGGCCAGGCGCACCGTCGTGGCGCCGTGGCGGGAGGGCGGGCAGTCGCAGTTCATAGAGTCGACGCCCGACGCAGAGGGCAGCGGCACGGCCCCCACCAGGGCATGGGCGCTCGAGCGGATCGCCGAGCCGCTCACCCTCGACGATCTGGCCACGCACGCCGCGATGAGCGTGCGCACGTTCACCCGCCGATTCCGCGCCGAGACCGGCCTGAGCCCGGCCCGCTGGCTCGCCTCGCAGCGGGTGGCCGTGGCGAGGCGGCTGCTCGAAACCACCGATCTGCCGGTGGAGCGGGTGGCGGCGGAGGCGGGCTTCGGTACCACGGCATCGCTGCGCCAGCACCTGCACGCCGTGATCGGCGTGGCGCCGCTGGCCTACCGCCGGATCTACCGCGGCGCCTAGGGCGTGTCCGGCGGATCTTCGTCCGCGATAGCCGCGCCCAGGCGGCCCCTGTCGACACCGCCGGATCGCCCGGATACGCCCGGTATGAGGGCGATCCGGCGGCGCCGCCAGGAACCACCTGCATCACGGCTCTCATCGAACAAGATCCACCGGACACGCCCTAGTACTGACCAGGCACGTTGTTGATGGGCTGGTGGCAGCCGACCGTGGATGGCGCGAGGGTGCCGCCCCGCCTTGCGGGAGATCGACATCTCGACTAGAATCGAACACATGTTCGAGACTGTGGCGCCTCCCCTCCGGGATGAGCTCGCGGATCTCGACCTGCTCACCTGGCCGGAGCCGCCGCCGGACCGGACCTGGGCCGACACCGCCCCGTCCGGGATCGCCGCGCTCGAACTGGACGTGGACACCGGCGACCCGGCGTGCCTGTCGGATGCGCAGTTGATCGATGCGATGGTCGGGTTCGGGCGGCAAGCCGCGTGGGCGCAGGCCCGGCAGGCCCGGGTCGTGGCCGAGTTCGCGCGGCGCCGCCCGCCGGACGCCAAGGACATGGCCGGCACCGACCGCACCTGCGCGGCCAGCCCGTACGCCCCGGACGAGGTCGGGCTGGCCCTACGGCTGTCCCGCTGGTCGGCGACCGCCCGGATCGCACAGTCGCGGGAACTGGTCGAGCGGCTCCCGGAAACCCTGGGCCTGTGGGAGGCCGGGCGGTTGGACGAACGCCGGGTGACCGCGATCTGCGATGCCACCCGCCACCTATCCCTCGACACGGCGCGGGCGGTGCAGGAGCGGGTGCTGCCCCGCGCCCCCGAACAAACCCTCGGTCAGTTGCGGGCCGCGCTGGCGCGGGCGGTGATCGCGGCCGACCCCGAAGGCGCCGAGCAGCGGCACACGGCCGCCCGCCGGGACCGCCGGGTCGCGGTCAACCCGGAACCGGACGGGATGGCCTCGTTGTGGGCGCTGCTCCCGGCCACCGACGCGGTCGCCGCCTTTCAGTGGCTGACGCGGCTGGCGCGGGGCTGCGGCACGCAGGACCCGCGTTCCATGGACGCCCGCCGCGCCGACCTGCTCGCCGCGCTGCTGACCGGCCGGCTCACCCCCACCACCGACCCCGGCGGCACCGAAACCGGGCCGCGGCCGGTCAGCCCGGGCAAACCCCTGGTCCAGGTGGTGATGCCGTTCACCACCCTGCTCGGCGCGGATCAGCAGCCCTGCGAACTGGTCGGGCACGGCCCGATCACCGCCGGGCACGCCCGGGAGATCGCCACCGACGCCACCCTGCACCGGCTGGTCTACGACCCCCGCTCCGGGACCCTGCTCGATTACGGGCGCGCTACCTACCGGCCCCCCGCCGGGCTGGCCGACCACGTCCGCGCCCGTGATGTCCACTGCCGCCAGCCCATCTGCCGCCGCCGCGCGACCGACAGCGAACTCGACCACCTCATCCCCTTCCCGCTGGGGCCGACCAGCGAGGCGAACCTGGCCACCGGGTGCAGCCACGACCACCACCTGAAACACAGCCCGGGCTGGCAGGTCCACGCCCTCCCCGACGGCGTCATCGAGTGGATCACCCCGACCGGGCACCGCTACCGCAGCACCCCCCACGACTACCGCGACGACGACGACCCCTTCCCCCAGACCTGGGCGGCCCGACCACCACCCGACCAGCCCACCCCCGAACACCCCGACCCGGCGGACGATCCAGCCGACGACGAACCACCGTTCTGAGTCCTCGACGAGCCGACCACCGGCTTCGATCCGCAGGCACGCAGCGACTCCTGGGCTCTCGTGCGCGCACTCTCCGAGATCGGGCGGGAGCTGCACATCGCGGAGGCGACGGTCAAGACGCACCTCCTGCGCGCGTTCACCAAGCTCGACGTCTCCGACCGCACCGCTGCGGTGACGGTGGCGCGCAATCGGGGCCTGCTCCACTGACGAGCGTGAGGCGGCGCACGATGAGGACCCACACCCATCAGTGGCCCGCTGCCGAATGCAAGACTGGAGGCCGTGACCGCTTCTACGCCCACCGACCTGCAGATCCCCGCCGACCTCAAGCCCGCTGACGGACACTTCGGCTGCGGCCCGTCCAAGGTCCGCCCGGAGCAGTTGTCCGCGCTCGTGGGAGCCGGAGCGTCGGTCATGGGCACCTCCCACCGGCAGAAGCCGGTGAAGTCCCTCGTCGGACGCGTCCG
Source organism: Pseudonocardia aurantiaca (assembly GCF_039526725.1). NCBI lineage: Bacteria > Bacillati > Actinomycetota > Actinomycetes > Pseudonocardiales > Pseudonocardiaceae > Pseudonocardia > Pseudonocardia aurantiaca. Next base: position 248,868 of record NZ_BAAAJG010000002.1, on the reverse strand, counting down.
GTCGGGGCTCGCCGACCTGTTCTCGCTGCCCGAGGGCTACGAGGTGGTGCTCGGCAACGGCGGCACCACCGCTTTCTGGGACGCGGCGGCGTTCGGGCTCGTCCGGGAGCGCGCATTGCACCTCGCATACGGGGAGTTCTCCTCGAAGTTCGCCGACTCCACCCGCGGCGCCCCCTTCCTCGCCGACCCGGTGATCGTGAAGGCCGACCCGGGCAGCGCGCCCGAGCCCACCGCCGACCCCTCCTGTGACGTACTGGCCTGGGCCCACAACGAGACCTCGACCGGCGTGGCGGTCCCCGTCGTCCGGCCCGAGGCCGCGATCGACGGCCAGCTCGTGCTGATCGACGCCACCTCGGCGGCGGCCGGTCTCCCGGTCGACGTCAGCTTGGCCGACGCCTACTACTTCGCGCCGCAGAAGGGCTTCGCGTCCGACGGCGGGCTGTGGATCTCGCTGATGAGCCCGGCCGCTCTCGAGCGCGTCGCGGAGCTTGCGGCCGCTGACCGGTGGATCCCGCCGTTCCTGTCGCTCGCGACCGCCGTCGACAACTCGGTCAAGGACCAGACCTACAACACGCCCGCGATCGCCACGCTGTTCCTGATGGCGGAGCAGATCGACTGGATGCTCGGGCTCGGTGGCCTCGACGCGTGCGTCGCGCGCACCGCCGACTCCTCGGGCCGGCTCTACAACTGGGCCGAGAAGTCCGCGTTCGCCACTCCGTACGTCAAGGACCCGTCCCACCGCTCGCAGGTGGTCGGCACGATCGACTTCGACGACAGCGTCGACGCCGCCACCGTGGCGAAGGTGCTGCGCGCCAACGGCATCGTGGACACAGAGCCCTACCGCAAGCTCGGCCGCAACCAGCTGCGGATCGGGATGTTCCCGGCCGTCGAGCCGGCCGACGTCTCGGCGCTCACGGCCAGCATCGACTGGGTCGTCGAGCACCTCTCCTGACCCGCGCCACCCGGAAGGGTGGATGCCGGTTCCAGTACCGGCATCCACCCCATTGCATGCGCTCTGCGTAGTCACACCAGTAACATCCGCCGCAGCTTTACCTGCCGACCCGCCAATGCCACGCTACGCACGCGCGGGGGTGTCGGAAGGAGCGTCCGTCGACGGACATTGCGGGGTGGCATCGGCGCGCCTCCGACACACGTTGCGATTTGGCAACTAGCGTCAGCCGCACGGGGAGAACGAGAGCAGGAGGGCCGCTGATGCGGGCGCTGCGGGTCGTCGGGATCACCGAGGGCGGCGGTGAGTTCTCCGTCGTCCTCGAGGACCCTGGTCGACGCGAGCGTTTCACCGTGCCGGCGGACGAGCAGTTGCGGGCAGCCGCGCGGGGCGACCTCACCCGGCTCGGCCAGATCGCGATCGAGTTGGAGAGCCAGTTGCGCCCACGTGAGATCCAGGCCCGCATCCGCGCCGGAGCGTCCGTGGAACAGGTCGCCGCCGCGGCGGGCGTGCCGCTGCAGAAGATCGAGCGGTTCGCCTACCCAGTGCTACTGGAGCGCTCACGTACCGCCGAGGTCGCGCAGCGCGCGCATCCCGTGCGGACCGACGGTCCGGACACCCGCACGCTCGGCGACGTCGTCGCGCACACCTTCGGCCTCCGCGGGCAGGAGTACAACGACGCACAGTGGGACTCCTGGAAGGGCGAGGACGGCAAGTGGGTCGTCGCCCTGTCCTGGCGGGCGGGCCGCTCCGACAACCGCGCCCACTGGACGTTCCAGCCCGGCGCCCACGGCGGCACCGTCACCGCCGTCGACGAGCACGCGAGCGACCTCGTCGAAGGCCTGCCGGCCCGCCCGCTGCGCACGGTCGGGCCCGTGATCGACATCGGGCGCACCGAGGAGCAGGCGCCCGCGCCCGCCCCCGCACCGAACGAGGAGCTGCGCGCCGCGGCCTCCGACACGGTCCGCGGGCGCGACCACACCCCGGCGCCCGAGACCACGCGCCCGCCCCCCGAGCGCCCGACCACCCGCGCCGCAGAGCGGCGGACCACCCCGCCCGCGGCGCGCCAGCGCGCTCCTGAGCCGGAGCCGGCCGTCGAGCCCGCCCCGCCCACCGAACCGATCCCCACCACACCGCCGGTCCAGCCACCCCCTCCGCCCGCGGCCACCAGGACGCGCGAGCAGCCGCCCACCGAACCGGCGGCCCCTGCGGAGCCCGCTGCTGACGCGCCCGCCGCCGAGCCGGCGGCACCCGCCCAGCAGCCGGCCGCGGCCAAGCGCACCAAGAAGGGCAAGCCGGTCATGCCGTCGTGGGACGAGGTGCTGCTGGGCGTGCGCGGCCAGCAGCGCTGACGCCGAAAGGGCTGCCGAACGACAGGGTCGGCCGTTGCCGTTCGGCAGCGGTGCCGGCGCGGCCCCGTCCCGATGCTGGGACGGGTGATCGACTCCCGACCCGAGATCCCCGACGTCCCTGACATCAGCGCCGAGTGGTACATGCGGATCGTCGACGCCGCCACACGGCTGCCGCACGCCGCGCAGGTCGCCGCGGTGTTCGCCACCGATGCGGTGATCGTCTGCTACCTCGCCGCGTTCCTCGTGATCTGGTGGAACGCGCGCACCCGCCCTGCCGCAGACCCGCTTGGCGCGCACGCGGCGGCCGGGCGACGCCCACACCAGGGTGGCCGACCTGACCGGCCGCGAGCGTGAGGTGCTCGGCCTGATCGGCGCCGGGCTGTCGAACGCGGAGATCGGCAGGCGCCTGCACGTCGTCGAGGGCACGGTGAAGATCTACGTCAGCGCGATTTTCGCCTGGGCACCCGCAACCGGGTGCAGGCCGCCGTGATCGCCCACGACGCCCGGCTCATCCCGCCCGGGGTCTGAGCCGCTGTCGCCGGCTCAGCCGAGCAGGCCGAGCAGCAGCACCACCCAGGCCGCGACGAGGCCCGCGGCGGCTCCGATGGCGGGCCAGCGCCAGAACGGGGTCTGCCGCAAGAGGTAGAGCGACGGGGTGAGGCCGAGCCCGACGAGCAGGTTCGCCGGCACCCAAAGCAGGCCGAACGCCTCGGCGAACGCCCTGCTCAGCACGATGTCTCCGAATGCGACGAGCACCGCGAAGAACAGCGAGACCGCGAGCCCGGTGGCCCACGGGGTGGGGCCAGGCGGTTCGGGGGCGAGGCGCGGGATCGGACCGGTCGAGCCGACCCGCACGGACTCGATTCGCCCGGTCACAGGATCGGTGAACTCCACGGGTCGCCCGAGCACGTCCGCGACGCGGGAGGCGAGCTGGCGGCCCCTGCGCTGCAGCATCTCCCGTTCCTGCGGGCCGCCCGACCGCGCAACGGTGACGCCGAACGCGGCCCACTCGCCCAGCGCGCGCTGGAGCTCCACTGGGAGCGGCGGGTCACTGACCCGCCGCTCACCCAGCACCACCCGGCCCCCCGACGCGAGCTCCACATCGGCAACCTTAGGCGCATCCGAGGCCGTAGAAAGCCACTGCTGCGGCCGTCGCGACGTTCAGCGAGTCGACGCCGGCCGCCATCGGGATGCGCACCCGGACGTCGGCCGCATCGAGCGCCTCGTCCGTGAGGCCCGGGCCCTCGGCCCCCAGCAGCAGCGCGACCCGCTCCCCGGCGAGGCCCGCCGACGCGAGAGGCAGGGCGCCTGCGGCCGGCGTCAGCGCGGCGACCCGCAGCCCGGCGGCGCGCAGCAGCGCCATCGACGCAGGCCACGGCCCGGGCAGCTCGGCGAACGGCACCCGTAGCACGTGCCCCATCGACACCCGGACGCTGCGCCGGTACAGGGGGTCGGAGCAGCGCGGGCCGAGCAGCACAGCGTCCACGCCGAGCGCCGCGGCGTTGCGGAACAGCGCACCGAGGTTCTCGTGGTCGCCCACCCCTTCCAGCACCGCCACGAGGCGGGCGTCGCGTAGCAGCGCCGTGACGTCGGGCGGCGCGGCCCGGTCGGCGACGGCCAGCACGCCGCGGTTGAGGTGGAACCCGACGACCTCCGCCATGGTCTCCGCGCTCGTGCTGAACGCCGGCACGGGCAGCGCTGCCAGGTCGTCGGTGAGCTCGTCGAGGCGTCGCGGCACCCCGAGCAGGGAGCGCACCGGGTACGGCGACTCGATCAGGCGGCGGACGACGACCACACCTTCGGCGATCACGAGCCCGCGCCCACCCGGCCGGTCGGGGCGCCGGTCGGCCGTGGTGAGGTCGCGGTAGTCGTCGACGCGGGGGTCGGCCGGATCGCCGACGCGGGTGATGGTCGCCACGAGTCCTCATAGTCCCAGGCTGGGGCCGACGTTGTTCATGAGAGCCCGGCCGGTCATCCGGTCGGCCGTAGCGCGGGGATCACACTCCGTGCCACGGTGGACAACCGCCCGACCGAGCCGCTCGCGTCCGGGCTCAGTCCGGGGTCGGGAGGCAGCACACGCATGGGCCAGGACGTCGACAGACGCACGTTCAGTCGACGAGATCGGCAGCAGTACCGGGCCAAGGTGCAGAGGTGCCTCGACGTTCTCGCTCTGATGCTGCGGGACCATCCGTTCGCCCGTGACGAGCCGATGACCGGCATCGAGGTGGAGCTCAACCTCGTTGACCACGAGCTCGAACCCTCGCTGGCCGGGGCCGACGTGCTACACGCGATCGGCGGCACGGAGTTCCAGTCCGAGCTCGGGCGCTGGAACCTCGAGCTGAACCTGCCGCCCCGCCCGCTGCCCGGTGACCAGTGGCGCCACCTCGAACACCAGCTCCTCGACGAGCTGGCGGTGGCGCGGTCGAAGGCCGTGGACTGCGGTTCACAGCTCGCCGTCATCGGCATCCTGCCCACGCTCCGACGCAGCCACCTGGTGGCCGAGGCCCTCTCCCCCGACCAGCGCTACGAGATGCTCAACGAGCAGATGCTCAACGCCCGGGGCGAGCCGATCCGGCTGGACATCGCCGGTGACGACCCGTCCGGCCGGCACGAGGTGGCGCCCGAGCACCTCACGGCCGACTTCGACTCGATCGCGCCCGAGGCCGCCTGCACCTCGATGCAGCTGCACCTGCAGGTGCACCCGGACTCGTTCGCGGGCTACTGGAACGCCGCGCAGTCCATTGCGGGTGTGCAGCTGGCCGTCGGCGCGAATTCGCCGTTCCTGCTCGGTTCGCGCCTGTGGGCCGAGACCCGCATCCCGCTGTTCGAGCAGTCGTGTGATGTGCGCACGCCCGAACTGCGCAACCAGGGGGTGCGGCCGCGTGTGTGGTTCGGGGAGCGGTGGATCACCTCGATCCTCGACCTCTTCGCCGAGAACGGCCGGTACTTCCCCGCGCTCATGCCGGTGACCGAGCAGACCGACCCCATGGCGGAGCTGGAGGCCGGCAACGTGCCCGGCCTCGACGAGCTGCGCCTGCACAACGGCACCATCTGGCGCTGGAACCGGCCCGTGTACGACGTCGCGGACGGGGTGCCGCACGTCCGCGTGGAGAACCGCGTGCTTCCGGCCGGCCCGACGGTCATCGACATGGTGGCCAACGCGCTGTTCTTCTACGGGCTGATCCGGACGCTGGTGGAGGCCGACCGGCCGCTGTGGAGCTCGATGTCGTTCGAGGCGGCCGAGGAGAACTTCACGACCGCCGCCCGCCACGGCATGGAGGGCCCGCTGTACTGGCCGGGGAGCGGCTGGATCCGGCCGGACGAGCTGGTGCTGCGCAAGCTCCTGCCGCAGGCGGCCGACGGGCTCGCCCGGTGGGGCGTCGCGGCCGAGGTCGTGGACCGGTTCCTCTCGGTGATCGAGCAGCGGTGCGTCACGCGCCGCACCGGCGCCGCGTGGCAGCTCGATACCGTCGCGGCGCTCGAGCGCAACGGGTCCGACCGGACCGCGGCTCTGCACGGGATGCTGGCGCGCTACCTGGAGAACTCGGTGGCGAACGAGCCCGTGCACACGTGGCCGGTCCCCGCCTGACCGTTCACGATCGCAAACCTCTTCTCCATTCCGGCCCGCAGGACCGCAGGCCAGTCCTAACGTCAGGCGCGTGACGTCGGGGGCCGGTGCCACCCGCTGAGCCGGTCCGTAGTCCCGCCGTCCCACGCCCGCAGCGCCCGCTGCGAGCGCGATCCCGCGCGCCGTGAGACGGGAGAGCCATGCCCGAGCCCGCCCCGCACAGCAGGCCCGCCGATCTGCCCGCCGAACTGCCCGCCGGCCAGCCCGCCGAACTGCCCGCCGCGCAGCCCGCCGAGCAGCCCGCCGGCCGCGGACGGTGACCGTGGGTCGGTTCCGGCTCTTCGGCCGCGCTCCCACGGCACCGGCGCCCGGTCCGGGCAACCCGTCCGCCCCGCCGGACGTGCCGACCTTCGTGGCGCCGAGCTGGCCATCCGCACCCCCACCGATGGGCGCCGGCGTGCCCTGGCCTGTGGCACCCGGTCCGGCCACCCGAGCTGCCCGGCCGGCCGCGGGCTCCGCCGATCCGCCGACCGACCCGCGCGGCTTCCCACCTGTGCCACCGGGGCCACCGCCCCCACCGACGCGCCGGCCACCGGTGGCGCCGCAACGGGCCACCCCCTCCTGGCCCGTGCCCACCGTGATCGAGCCGCCCGAACCCGCGGAGGCTGCCGCGCTGGCCGGCGCGTTCGCCGTCGACTACCTGTCCTGGGACGAGGACGACCCGGACCGGCGTGGGCGCGTGCTGCGCGACTACCTGACCGTTCCCGGCAACAACCCCGCGCACCTGGGCTGGTCGGGGCTGGGGCGCCAGCGCGCGGAGTTCGCCCTTCCCGGCCGCGTCCGGCTCGACGGCGAAGGGCGGGTGCTCGTCGACGTCCGGGTCCGCGTCACGCCGTACCGGGCGGTCGGCGAGCGCGAGGCCCGCGTCGCGGGGCCGGAACCGGAGCCCGAGGTCACGGGGGTCCCCGCCGTCGCCCCCGCGCCCACCGGCCGGGGCTGGCGCAGCCTCCCGTCGAGCTGGGTCCGGCTGAGCGTGCCCGTCGTCGTGGACGGCGGGCGGCTGGTCATCGACGCATGGGAGGAGACGCTCGGCGACGAGCCGCCACCCCCACCCGCCCCGGCGCCTCCGGCGGAGGACCACACGCTCGACGAGGACGACCCCCTGGCCGAACCCCGCGAGAAGGATCCGTGGTGAGCGTCCGCCCGCCGGTGATCGCCGGGCTCGCCCCTGGCTCCGGCGCGAGCACGCTGGCCGCCGCCCTGCACGCGTCCGACACCGGGGTGCTCGGCCAGGGCGTGGCCGCCGAGGCCGATGTCGTGGTCTGCCGGGCAGGTGCGCTCCGCCACGCCGCTGGGCTCGCCTGCGCGGCGTCCGGCCCGCGGCCCGTACTCGCGGTGCTGCTCGACCCGGCCGGGCCGGACGCGGTGGCGCAGCAGCTCGCGGCGGTCCGCGCGCGGTTCGCAGCGGTCGTGGTGCTGCCGCACGTACGGCGCTGGCACGGCGCCACCGTCCGCGAGGAGGCCGCGAGCGTGCTGGGGAAGCACCGAGAGCACCTCACCGAACCGGTGCGCGCCTACGCGACGGCGCTGCGCGCTCTCGTCACGGCCCTGAACGACAGCGGCGTGCTCGACCGTTCGGCGCCGCCGATGGTCTCGCGACCATCCACCGGCCGGCTGTGGCCGGGCCTGCGCACCCCTTCACCGGTCCAACCGCCCCCGGCGCCGCCGCCCGTTGATGTCCCCGTTCATGTCCCCGCGCCCCGGCCCGCCGAGCTCGACGACGAAGCGCTCGAGGCCCTCCTCCACCCGCCCCTTCCGGCGGGCCGGGCAGGGTGAGCGGTGGCGAGCGGTGCACGCGGCACGCTGGCGGTGGCACTCGCCGCGGTCGCCGGATTGCTGCTGATGGGCGCGGCGCCGGCGCAGGTACCCGCCTCCGACCCGACGTCAGGTGTGGACGCCGCGAAGGTTCCGGTGCCCGCGCGCGAGGTGTTGCCGCTGATCACCGAGCTCACCACCACGCAGTGCCCGGAGCTGCCACCGCTGTGGGTGGTGGCGCAGGTGCAGGCGGAGTCCGGCTGGGATGCCACGCTCACCGCGGCACGGCCCGGCGGAGCGGCAGGCCTCTACCAGTTCGGGAAGCGCAACTGGGCGACCGCGGGCGGGCGGCCGTGGGAGACCGACCCGCCCGGCGAGGACGCGGACATCCTCTCGCCCGAGGCGCACCTGCGCGTCGCGATCCCGTGGGTCTGCGCGAACCTGCGCGCCGTCACGGCGCACCTGCAGGAGACCGGCAAACCGACCCCGCCGCTGGACGCCATGCTCGTGTGCCACATCGCGGGCTGCGGCCGCGTCACGGGGAGTGCCACCGGGATCCCGGTCGCGGGCGAGGCGGGCTGCCAGGAGCGCTGCGCGTTGGTGATCCGCCGGTACGTGGACGCGGTACACAGCAACCTGGAGCGCTTCGCGGCGCCCGCTGTGCCCACGGCCCCGCAGGCTCCCGTGCTCGCGGCCCCACAGGCCTGGACGGGCGGGGCCACGGCCTGCCGGCCGCCCGACCCCACCGGCGACGGCTGCCTCACCGGTGCCACCCGCCACGGCCTGAAGTCGGTCGCGGCCGCGTTCGGCGACTGGACGGACGGGCCGACCATCCGGTCGGCCGGCTGCTGGGACAAACACGCGTGGAACCCACGCAGCGACCACTCCCGCGGACGCGCCTGCGACCTCTTCCCCACCGACGCCGGCACCTTTCCCGAGGGCGTGGAGCTGGCATCCGGCTGGCAGGTCGCCGACTGGTTCCGCACGAACGCCGGCCCGTTGCAGGTCAAGTACCTCATCTGGCAGGGCCGCTACTGGGACCCGCGCGTCAAGGACCAGCCGGATGGCTGGGGAAAGCGATACACCGGCGGCGGGATCTACGACGTGCGCGACGCCACCGGCGGCCACTTCGACCACGTGCACGTCAGCTTCCGGGAGTGAAGCCGTGAAACTGTCGATCCCGGTCCCGCTGCTCGCCGCGCTCGCGGTCACCGCCGTGGCGGCCGCCGCGTTCCTGCTGACCGCGGGCACCACCGAGGTCCCGCCGTCGGGCGATCCACCCATCGGCGGGGCGATCAGCGAGGAGGACCGCGGCGCGCTCGACGCGCCACCCGTCGAGCGCGGTGCACCTGCGCCGCCCGCCGACCCAGGCGTCGACCTCACGAATCCGGAAGCGGTGGCCAAGGCCTACCTGGTCGCCGCGCACTCACTCACGCCCGACGACGCGGGCCACACCCACCTGCGGGGTGCGGCGTACGCGGTGCCGGGCAGCCCACCGGCCACCGTCGGCGTGGTTGTGGTCGATCCGCCGCCCCCCGGCGCCGCCCGCACCGCATCCGTCACCGCGCTGGAGCTGGCAGCCGCCGACAGTGGCAACACCCGGCGCGGCTACCGGGCCGAGGTCGGCACGGCCACCGGCCCGCCCGGGGGTCTGCTCACCGTCGCCCTCGTCGAGCGGTACGTCGTGCTGGCCCACCAGCCCGACGGCCGCTGGCTCGTGGCCGGCGACTCCCCCGCCACGCCCGATCTCCCCGCTGGGGAGGGTTAGTTCTGGGCTAGTCCTACCCACCCCGCCGGCTCCGCAAGCTCCGCCGGCTGCCATCCCCCCAGTCCTACCCACCCCGCCGGCTCCGCAAGCTCCGCCGGCTGCCATCCCCCAGGTGTTGCGGGGTGCTCTCAGCGTCGGCACAGTGCCCCTGGCCTAGGGTTTCGCCGTGCCCGACACCCAACAGCTACCCGCGCTGTTCCCGCCGGAGCCGGAGCCGCCGCGGCGGGGACGAGGCCGGATCCTGCTGCTCTTCGTCGCCGTCGCCGTCGTCTCCGCACTGGTGTCGGTGCTGGTCACAGTTGTCGTCATCGGCCAGGTCGGCGGCGGCCAGGCGCCGGCGACGCCGACGGCCGCGCCCGACCCGACGCCCCGCAACACCGCCGATCCCATCCGCCCTGGCGGCCACTCCACGCTCGACCCGAACGACCGCTCCGACACGGAGGCGGCCGTGCGCGGCAACTGGCCGCTGATCGCGAACGACGAGTTCGACGGCACCACGCTGAACGAGTCGGTCTGGAACACCTACACCGGCAAGACCACCGGCGGCGTCGGCCGCCACAACCCGGACAACATCAGCGTCGGCGGCGGCACGATGGCGATCACGAGCCACGGCACCTCGTCGGCGGGCATGGCGTGGCAACCCGGCCAGCAGTACGGCCGCTGGGAGGTGCGGGCCAGGGCCCAGCAGGGCAACGGCTACAGCGCGGTGATCCTGCTGTGGCCGGACGCCGAGGACTTCCCGGAGGGCGGCGAGATCGACTTCATGGAGATCCCCGACGGCCAGCGCACCGAGGCGCACTTCGTGCTGCACTACGGCGAGGACAACAGCCAGGTCGGCACCACCACCGCGGGCGACTTCACACAGTGGCACAACTACGCGGTGGAGTGGGCGCCCGACCACGTGGCCGGCTTCATCGACGGCCAGGAGATCTTCCGCTCGACCGACTCGATCGCGATTCCGCCGCGGCCCATGCACCTGGCGATCCAGCAGGACCCCGGCCCGTTCGGGAACGGCTGGGTGCCGCCGCGCGACGAAACCACCCCCGACCAGGTGAAGCTCGAGGTGGATTGGGTGCGGATCTACGGCCTCTGATCTCGCCCAGAAATCTTGCTCGGAAGTTCATCGGGGCCCTGGCTGATGCCAGGGCCCCGACGTGTTTCCGAACTGACGCGCCGCTCCCACCACGAAGCGACTTCTTTAAGTTAGCCTACCCTACCTTTAGCGCGCAACCCTCTCCTCGCGAGCACCGCGCTCACGACGAGCACCGAGACGACCGTGACGGCGCCGCCCACAACCAGCGGGAACTGCCCGCCGAACCGGTCGCCCAACACGCCGAGCAGCGGCGCCCCCACGGGCGTGCCACCAAGGAACAACAGGAAGTACAGGCCCATCACCCGCCCGCGCATGCTCGGCTCCACCGCGAGCTGGACGGCGGCATTGGCGGCGGTGGTGAACGTCAGCGCTGCGCACCCGACGAGGACGAACATCGCGCCGGTCAGCGCGAACGTCGGCATCAGCCCGGCGGCGGTCAGGAGCACGCCGAACACGAGCGCCGAGCCGGCCACGAGCCGCAGCCGGGGCCGTCCTCTGCGCCGGGCGGCGAACACGGCCCCCACGAGCGAGCCGACGGCCACGAGGGTGGAGAGCAACCCGTACGCGTCGGGGCCGAGCCCGAAGACGTTGCGGGCGACCACGGCGAGCATCAGCTGGAAGTTGAGCCCGAACGTCGCCACGAGGAAGACGAGCACGAGCGCCGCGACGAGGTCGCTGCGTCCGCGGACGTACCGCAACGCGGCCCGCAGCTGCCCCGGCGCACGCGGGACGGGCGCGGTGCGTTCGAGTCCGGCAGCGTTCATGCGCAGCAGCGCCATCACGACCGCGGCGAAGCTCAGCGCGTTGAGCAGGAAGACCTCACCCGTGCCGACAACGGCGAGGAGCAGCCCGGCGATGGACGGCCCGATGATCCGCGCCAGGTTGAACGTCACCGAGTTGAGCGCCACAGCGTTGCCGATCTGCCCGATGCCAACGAGCTCCGGCACGAACGCCTGCCGCACCGGGATGTCGAGCGCCGAGAAGCAGCCGACCAGGGCGCAGAGCACGTAGACGTGCCAGAGCTCGACGAAACCCGCGACCTCGGCGAGGCCCAGCACCAGCGCGCAGGCGCCCATCGACATCTGCAGCACGACCAGCATGCGGCGCTTGTCGACGCGGTCGGCAAGCACCCCGCCCCACAGCGTGAGCAACAGGGTCGGGCAGAACTGGAGCGCGGCCGCCACCCCGAGCGCCGCCGCGTTGCCGTCGGAGAGGTCAAGGACGAGCCAGTCCTGCGCGACCCGCTGCATCCAGGTGCCGACGAGGGAGACGACCTGCCCGCCTGCGTAGAGGCGGTAGTTGGGGACGCGGAGTGAGGCAAAGATCCCGCCCCTGGACGTTGATCCGAGGACGGTGCTCACCCTTGGTTAGCCTACACAACTATCCGTCATCCGCCGAACAACGACTGCACCGGCACACCTAAGTCTTGATGTCATCTTTGGCCGTACTCTCGTCGTGTGATCCCTCCCCCGCTGCCGCGCCGCCTCACGCAGGTGCGCACGGTCACGGCGATCGGGTCCCTGCTGTGGGGGCTCGGAGCCGCGGCCCTGCTCTTCGCGGCACTGGCCGGGTGGCGGCCACTCGACATCTGGTTCACCACGTGCCTGGCAGGGATGCTGCTCGGCGGCTTCGGATTCGGCGTCTACTCCTGGCAGCGCGCGTCGGCCCGGCGGGGCTCCCGCGCCGCTCAGCGAGGTCTTGACTGAAGTCGCACCTCGCAACGCGAACGTAGGCTCGATGGCATGACTTTTCGACCCACTGCAGTCGTCACCGGCGCCAGCTCCGGCATCGGCGCAGCCACCGCCCGCGCACTGGCCAAGGCCGGCTTCCACGTCGTGCTCGGCGCCCGCCGCGTCGACCGCTGTGCCGAGATCGCCGCGGAGATCGACGGCACCGCCGTGCGCCTGGACGTCACCGATCCCGAGTCCGTCTCGGCCTTTGCCGCAGCAGTGCCGGACTGCACGCTGCTGGTCAACAACGCCGGTGGCGCGAAGGGCCTCGAGCCGGTGGCGAAGGCCGACGAGGACGCCTGGCGCTGGATGTACGAGACCAACGTGCTCGGCACCCTGCGCGTGACGAAGGCGCTGCTGCCAGCGCTGCTCGCGTCCGGCGACGGCCACATCGTGACCGTCACGTCGATCGCCGCAATCGAGAGCTATGACAACGGCGCCGGCTACACCGGCGCCAAGCACGCCCAGGCGATGCTGCACCGCACCCTGCGCGGCGAGCTGCTGGGGCAGCCCGTGCGCCTCACCGAGGTCCTGCCGGGCATGGTGGACACCGAGTTCTCGCTGGTCCGGTTCGCCGGCGACCAGGATCGGGCGGCCAACGTGTACCGCGGGCTGACCCCGCTCACCGCCGATGACATCGCGGACGTGATCGCGTTCGCCGCCACCCGCCCGAGCCACGTGAACCTCGACCAGATCGTGATCAAGCCCCGGGACCAGGCGAGCGCCACCCGCGCCCACCGCGCGTGATACATCCGATGGACCGACGCCGAGCACAGCGCCGTGCCGGCCCGCCGGAACGTCGTGAACACGCGCGCCAGATCGCAGGCGGATCGCCGAGCCAGGGATCGGGGTGCTCGTGGCAGCCGCGTCCGGTTGGGTGATCGACGAGTTCGGCTACGGAGTGCACTATGTCGTGCTCGACGCGCCGGCGAGGATCACCGCGACAGTGCGCGTCAACGAGCGCGTCAGGACGGAGGAACCGGTATGACGAAGGTCCTGGAGGTGGGCGCCGAGCTGGAGCAGGTGGCCACCGGCTCGATCTGGGCCGAGGGTCCGGTGTGGATCCCGGCCGGCCGCACGGTCCGCTACAGCGACATCCCGAACAACCGCATCCTCCAGTTCTCCGAGGAGACCGGCGAGCTGTCGGTCTACCAGGAGGACGTCGAGTTCACCAACGGACGCACCCTCGATCTCGACGGTTCGGTGGTCCAGTGCTCCCACGGGCGCCGCGCGGTGGAACGGGACCGGGACGGTACGGCCGAGACGGTCGTCGACCGGTGGGCGGGTGCCCGCCTCAACTCGCCGAACGACGTCGTCGTGAAGAACGACGGCACAATCTGGTTCACCGACCCCTCCTACGGCATCCAGAAGCCGACCGAGGGCCATCCCGGTGAGCGGGAGTACGGCGACCACTACGTCTTCCGGTTCGACCCACGCGACGGCTCGATACGGCCTGTGGTGATCGACGTCGAGATGCCCAACGGGCTCGCGTTCTCCCCCGACGAGTCGCTGCTCTACGTCGCCGACTCGGGCCTGGCGCCGCCCGGCGGGCACCGGGACCCGGCCCGGCCGGGCGGCCACTCGATCCACGTCTACGACGTGTTCGACGGGCGGCTGTGCAAGAACGGGCGCGAGTTCGTCGAGGTGGGGCCGGGCCTGCCCGACGGGTTCCGGGTGGACGAGCACGGCAACGTGTGGACGTCGAGCTACGACTCAGTGCAGGTGTTCGACCCCTCCGGCAAGCCCGTGGAGCGCGTGCCGGTGCCGGAGAAGATCTCGAACGTCTGCTTCGGCGGCGACGACGGGCGCACGCTCTACGTCACGGCGAGCACGAGCCTGTACCGCATCCGCACGACCGTGCGTGACGCCGCCGCCGTGCTCCGCGACTGCGCTCCTAGAACCGTCAGAGAGCCGAGAGGGACTTCCACTTCTCCCAGCTGAGCGTCCAGTCCCAGACGTCGCCGTCCTTCGCCGAGAGCGGCACCTGCGTGCCGGTGACCTCGACGGGATCGCCGTAGAGCGCGGTGTCGTAGTAGGCCTGCGCGTCCGTGAGAGAGAGATTGACGCAGCCGTGGCTGACGTTCGCCGAACCCTGCGCGGACGCCGACGCCGGGTTGGCGTGGACGAACTCGCCGTTGTTGCTGATGCGCACGGCCCACTTCTCCATCACGTCGTAGCCGTACTGCGCGCTCACCATGCGCTTGTCGGTGAACTTCTCCGTGACGACGTGGATGCCGGAGCGGGTGTTGCGGTTCGGGTCGGAGTCGAGCCCGTAGCTCGCCGGGTAGTCCGCGACCTGCTTGCCGTCGCGGGTCACGACCATGCGGTGGCTGGTGGCGTCGGCCTTCACGATCTGCGCCCGCCCGATCGTGAACGTGCTGGTGACGTCGGCCGCGCCGTAGCTGCCGCCGCCGTAGGGCACGCCGAAGAGCTCGGCCTTCACGGTGACTGTGGTGTACGCGGGCCAGTACTCCTTCGGCCGCCAGTCCACCCGCGAGCCACCGCCCTCGTCCGGCAGCCAGGCCCACGAGCCCTCGACGGGCACCGACGTGGTGACCGACAGCGCCCGCTCGGCGGCGGCGCGGTCCTCGATGTGGGATTTGAACTGAAGGCGGATCGGCGCGGCGATGCCGACGGTGCGGTTGTCGCCGATGTTGATGGAGCCGCGCACGATCTTGACCGGCGTGATGGTGGTGAACGAGCCCTGCACCGGCACCGAGCCGGTGGCGCCGGATGCGGTGCCGCCCCAGGTGTAGACGGTGTCGTAGCGCATCGCGCCGCTGCTGGTCCAGCCCGTGCGGTCGGCGTTGAGAGCGCCGTCGACGACCTTCCCGTCGGGGTCGGTCAGCGTGACACGCTCGAGCGTGCCGTCCGCCACCGTGACGGTGGCAGGGGCCCTCGGGTCGACCCCGGTGGCGCCGCCGGACGGCGTGAACGACACCGTGGCCGGCTGGGCCAGCACAGGTGGCAGCGGCTCCGGACCCCTGTCGGCACCCGCGGTGGCCGCGGTGACAACACCCAGCGACCCCACCACGATCACGGCCAGTACGAGCAGCAACCTTCGCAAGTCCGCCCCCCCTCGCAGCACATCCCATCAGCAAGGACGCCCGCGCTGCGCTGCGGTTGCTTCCCACCACCGTGAGCCCGGCACCCCGCCTCACGCTACGCGCAGCATCACGCAGGCCGCCCACGACCATCGTCTGGGGGTCGCCCTGCGGGGTGATGCACATCCGCGCGGGCGGCGGGAGGGCCGCAGGGCGCTCCGGGAGGGTCCTGGACAACTCCGCCCGTAGCGAGCGACGCCCAGTAGGGCCGAGTTGTTCAGGGCGCTCCTTAGTCTTAGAGCGCGCAGCCGACGAGCACGGGCTCCGGGTGCAGTTCCACACCCCACCGGGCGCGGACGCCGTCACGGACCTCGCGGGCCAGTTCGAGGAGATCGGCGGTGGTGCCGCCGCCGCGGTGGGTGAGGGCGAGCACGTGCTTGCCGGACAGCGCGACGCGCCCGCCGGGGCCTGCGTGCCCCCGCCCGAATCCGGCGCGTTCGATCAGCCAGGCCGCCGGCACCTTGACCAGGCCGTGACCGGCAGGCCAGCGTGGCGCCTCGGCCGGGGCGTCCGCCTCGGGCAGCACGGGGTTGGTGAAGAACGACCCCGCGCTCCAGGTGTCGCGGTCGGTGGCGTCGAGCACCATGCCTTTGCTGCCCCGCAGTTCGAGCACGGCGTCCCGGGCGGCGCCCGCCGGCACCCGCGCGCCCGGCTCGACGCCGAGCGTCCGAGCGAGCTCGGGGTAGCGGATCTCGGCGCTCTCCCCCGTGCCCGGCAGCGCGAAGCGCACCCGCAGCACCACGACGTCGTCACGGCCCTTGAGCACGCTCGTCCGGTACGCGAGCCCCAGGTCGGCCGCCGGGATGTGCTCCCGGACGGCGTCGGTGCGGCGGTCGTAGACGTCGACGTCGACGAGCAGGTCGGCGATCTCCACCCCGTACGCGCCGACGTTCTGCACCGGGGTGGCGCCGGTGCGGCCGGGAATGCCGGAGAGGCATTCGAGCCCGCCGAGGCCGTCGGCGACGCAGGCGGCGACGACGTCGTCCCAGTCCTCACCTGCCTCCACGGTGAGCAGCACGGAGCCGTCGCTACGGCGTTCGACGTGCCGGCCGGTGCTCGCGACGCGCACCACCGTGCCCGGCCAGCCGTCGTCGGCGACGACGACGTTCGAGCCGCCGCCGAGCAGGAGCATGGGCTCGCCGTTCGCGTCGGCCGCGCGCACGGACTCGATCACTGCGGCGGCCGACGGCGCGTCGACCAGCCGCCGGGCCGGTCCACCGAGCCGCAGGGTGGTGAGTGGCGCGAGCCGCTGCGTCGGCGGTGGAGCTACGTCGGGTACCCGCACGGGGGGCAACGGTAGCCTCCGCCTATGCCCACCCAGTTCGACTACCGGCACACGTGGTCGTTCCCGGCCGACGAGGTCTATCCGACTATGGTCGAGGCCGACTTCCTCCGCGCCCGGCTGGAGCAGATCGGCGGCCCCGGTGCCGCGCTGCTGGAGCACAGCGTCGACGCCGACGGCGCCCGCTATCGGCTGCGGCAGGGCGTGGACCCGCAGAACCTCCCGTCGCTGGTGCGGACCGTGCTCCCCGGCGACGTCGTCATCGAGCGCGAGGAGAGCTGGAGGCGCGACGGTCCGGGCAGCTACACGGGCGACACTCGCGTCACGATCCCCGGCACCCCGGGTTCGGCCACCGGCGTCATGCGGCTGCGCGACGCCGGCGAGGGGAGCGAGCTGCACATCCGGATCGAGGTGACGGTGAAGGTGCCGCTCATCGGCGGCAAGATCGAGGAGATGGTCACCGGGCAGGTGACGGGCCTACTCGAATCCGAGTCGACCTTCACGCAGGACTGGCTGGCGCGACGGCGGTAGGGCGTCGCCGCAGGCTGTCCACCACCCAGGCGACGAGCGTCACGGACACTCATGAGTTGTCATCGGCCACACCGGGCGGCCCCGCCGACGCCGTGAGGCACGATTCCTGATGTGGACCCCAACGCCGAGCAGCAGTACGTCATCACGCTGAGCTGCCCCGACACCACCGGGATCGTCGCCCGCATCGCCGGGTTCCTCGCCGACGCGGGCGGCTGGATCGTTGAGGCGGGCTACCACTCCGACCCGACCAGCGGATGGTTCTTCACGCGCCAGGTTGTGCGGGCCGACTCCCTCCCCTACGGCGCGGACGAGCTGCGCAGCCGGTTCGCCGAGGTGGCCGCGGACTTCGGCCCCGAGACGACCTGGACGGTCACCGACACCCACGTCCCGAAACGCGCCGTGGTGCTCGTCAGCAAGGAGGCGCACTGCCTGCACGACCTCCTCGGCCGCGTGTCGACGGGCGAGCTACCGGTGCGGCTGTCCGCCGTGATCGGCAACCACGACGGGCTCGCGGGCATCGTCGAGGCGCACGGCGTGCCGTTCCACCACATCGCGTTCCCGCCGCCCGGCAACGGGCGGTACGAGGAGGCGAAGGAGAAGGCCTTCGAGGAGCTGCGCGGGCTGGTCAAGCAGCACGATCCGGACGCCGTGGTGCTCGCGCGGTTCATGCAGATCCTCCCGCCCGAGCTGTGCCGGGAGTGGGCCGGACGCGCGATCAACATCCACCACAGCTTCCTGCCGTCGTTCGTCGGCGCGCGCCCGTACCACCAGGCGTACGCGCGTGGCGTGAAGCTGATCGGCGCCACCTGCCACTACGTCACACCCGACCTGGACGCCGGCCCGATCATCGAGCAGGACGTCATCCGCGTGGACCACAGCGACACGGCAGCTGACATGGTGCGCCGCGGCCGCGACATCGAACGCCTCGTGCTGGCCCGTGGACTGCGCTGGCACCTGGAGGACCGGGTGCTGGTCCACGGCAACAAGACGGTGGTGTTCCGCTAGCGATACTGAACAACTCCGCCCGTAGGGCTCTGCGCTCAATAGCCGCGGAGTCGCTTCGGGAGGAACCTCAGCGCCACCGAGTAGGTCTTCGCGAACTCCTCGGCGCTTCCCCAGCCGTTCGTGATCCGCTCGCCGTACTTGGCCAGGTAGGCGGGGTTGTCCGGGACCGCCGGGGCGACCGCGTCCACGTGGGTCTCGCCGGCGAGCACCACGATGTCGCCGCCGGCTCCGTCGCCGTCCAGGTTGAGCGCTGTCTGGCAGCGGGCGCGCACATGGTCGAGCCGCTTGGCCCTGTAGTCGCTGTAGACGAGCGCCGTCTCCCCGTCCCACACGAACCACACGGGCGCCGGCTGCGGCGTGCCGGCGCCGTCGACGACGGTGAACCAGGCCACCACCGCCTCGTCGAGCCGCCGCGCCACGCGCGCGTCGAACTCGGTGCCCTCATCGGGCAATGCGAAAGTCATGCCCACGGCAACGCAGAGGACCGACCGGCATTCCGAGTGGTTCAGGCCGGCTTGATGTTGACGTTACGGTGGAACAGGTTGCCAGGGTCGTACACGGACTTGATCCGCGCGAGCCGATCGTACTTCTCCGGCCCGTACGACGTGCGGACCCGCTCGTCGGCACCCACGTCCGAGATGAAGTTGACGTAGCTGCCGGAGCCGGCGGCGAAGGGGCGCATCGCGTCCCAAACCGACCTGGCCCAGGCCCGGTCGGCCGCGAAGACCTGCGGGTCGGTGCTCGCGGCTGAGAGATCGAAGACGTAATGCGGCGCCCGGACGCCGCCGAAGGCCGTGGCGTCCTCGTCGACATCGGCCATCGCGCCGTGCAGCGCGAAGATCGGCATGAACGTCGACGGGGAGGTCTTCTCCTCGGCGCGCTCGGTCATCACCGTGATCGCGTCGTCGGTCAGCTCGGTGAGCAGTAGCCCCTTGTCGTAGCAGCGGATGCCCCATGGCACCGAGTCGTCCAGCAACTGCTGCACCTGGGTGTAGGGCAGCGGCGACACGAACTCGATCAGCGGGGCGCACGCCTCTCGCACCTGAGCGACCGCCTGCGCGTGCTCCTCGGCCGTGCCGAACCCTGTCATGAGGAGGGCGTGGCCCACTCGGCCGTGGTGCTCCGCGGGCACGAACGGCGCCTGCGGGGCCGCCAGCGCGCCGGCGATCAGGATCCCGTAGTCGGGCGGGAGGCTCGCCATCACGTCCCGGCAGGCGCGCAGCCCCTCGACACCCCGCTCGATCTCCCAGAACAGGAGCGTGAACTGCACCTCGGGGCCTACCGGGTGCAGCAGGAACTCGAACTCGGTGACGACCCCGAAGTTCCCGCCGCCTCCGCGCAGCGCCCAGAACAGGTCCGCGTTCTCGGAGTCCGACGCCCTGACGATCCTGCTGTCGGCGAGCACGACCTCCGCGGACTCGAGGTTGTCGATGCTCAGCCCGTGTCTGTTGGTGAGCCACCCCATCCCGCCGCCGAGGGTGAGGCCGCCGACGCCGGTGTGGCTGATCACGCCGCCGGTGACCGCGAGACCGTGGGCCTGCGCGGCGGCGTCGACCTCGGCCCACGACGCGCCCCCACCCACCCGCGCCCGCCGCTGGCGGGGGTCGATCGCGACCGTGTTCATCGGCCCGAGGTGGATCATCAGCCCGTCGTCGCCCGCTGACGCCCCGCTGAGCGAGTGGGCGCCACCGCGCACGGCGATCTCCAGCCCGTTGTCGCGACCGAACGCGACTGCCGCGGCGACGTCGGAGGGCGAGGCGCAGCAGGCGACCACGGCCGGGTGCCGGTCGAAGTCCCCGTTCCACAGCGCTCTGGCCTCGTCGTATCCGGCTTCGCCGGGGAGAAGCACGGAGCCCGACATCGCCGCCCGTAGGCCCTCTGTGTCTCCCGGTGCCGTCCTCGTCATGGCAGGTCTCCCTCCCTTGCCCGACCAACCGAGTGATGTCGCTCACAGAGTGTGGAAGGTTATCGAGCAGCACGAGGCGAACGGGTGGTCCCACCGCGGACGGACCACCCGTTCGGCATCGGAGCCGTCAGGCGGGCTTGATGTTGGCGTTGCAGTGCAGGACGTTGCCCGGGTCGTACGTCGCCTTGATCCGGGCCAGCCGCTCGTACTTGGCGCTGCCATAGGTCGTACGCACGCGGTCCTCGCCGTACTCCGACATCAGGTTGACGTAACCACCTGCGCCGGGCGCGAACGGGCGCACCGCGTCCCACGTCGAGCGCGCCCACTGCCGCTCGGGCCCGAGGAGCTCGGCATTCGGTGCCAAGCCGTCCACGACCACCGCGTACGTCGCCGACCGGCTGCCGCCGAACGCGGTGTCCCCGTCCGCCACGTCGCCGTAGGCACCGCTCAGGGGGAACAGCAGCAGCTGCGACATCGGCGACTGTTTCGCCCGCAGGTTCTCGGCGATGACGTCGACGACCTCGTCACCCAGCTCCTCCAGGTAGAGGCCCTTGCTGTAGGAGTGGACGCCCCACGGCGCGCCGTCGTCGAGCATCTGCTGCAGAGCCACGTATGGCATCGGCGTGACGAGCTCGAAGAGCGGGGGCGCGGCCGCGCGGATCGGGGCGAGCGTCGCCTCGTGGTCCTCGGCGGCGCCGAAACCCATCACCATCAGGGCCACACCCGGTGCGAAGTGCAGTTCCTCCGGCACGAACGGCGCGGGTGGGGCGTTCACACCCGCGATGGCGCCACCGGCATTGCGCGGCAGGGCGGCGAGCGTGGCCCGGCCCAACCGGATCACGTCCTCGGCGCGGTCGAGCCCGTAGAAGAACATGCCCAAATGCACGAGCGGGCCGACCTCGTGCAGCCGGAACTCGAACTCGGTGACAACCCCGAAGTTGCCGCCCCCGCCGCGCAGGGCCCAGAACAGGTCCGGATGCTCGGCCTCGCTCGCCCGCACGATCCGGCCGTCCACGAGCACGACCTCGGCGGAGACCAGGTTGTCGATGGTCAGGCCGGCCATCCGGCTCAGCCAGCCGAAGCCGCCACCGAGGGTCAGGCCCGCAACACCGGTGTGGCTGACCGTGCCCGCCGGCACGGCGAGCCCGTGCTCCTGGCAGGCGGCGTCCAGGTCGGCGAGCGCAGCGCCGGGCCCGCACCGGGCGCGCTTGGCGACGGGGTCCACGACAACTGTCGCGAGCTCGCTGAGGTCGATCGTCAGCCCGTCCTCGGCGATCGCCGTGCCGGCCACGTTGTGGCCACCGCCCCGCACAGCGACCTCGATCCCGGTCGCCTGAGCCCAGACGAGGGCCGCCGCAACATCGGCGGGCGAGGTGCAGCGTGCCACGACCGCCGGGGTGCGGTCGATCGCGCCGTTCCAGATCAGCCGCGAGACGTCGAAGTCCGCGTCGCCTGGGAGGGTCACCTGCCCGTCGATGGCGTCGCGCAGTGCGTCGACGCCGCCTTTCACCGTGTTCGTCATGTCTGCTCCATCCGCGCGCCCTGCTGGGTGTGTCCGAGGTAGGAGCAGGCCGTCGGGGCACCTGATACGCGAACAGGCACCCCCGCCCCGAACGGGGGCGCGGGTGCCTGTTGGGTTGGTGCAGGTCAGACGGCTGCGGCCACCGGGGCCGGCTCGAGAGCCAGCTCCAGCACCTCCGCGACGTCGGCCACCGGGTGCACCCGGAGCTCACCGCGCACCGACTCCGGCAGATCGTCGAGGTCGGGCTCGTTGCGCTTCGGGATGATCACATCGGTCAGCCCGGCCCGGTGTGCGGCCAGCAGCTTCTGCTTGACGCCGCCGATCGGCAGCACCTTGCCCTGCAGCGTGACCTCACCGGTCATGCCGACCGAGGACTTCACCGGCCGCCCCGACGCCAGCGAGGCCAGCGCCGTGGTCATCGTGATGCCCGCGCTCGGGCCGTCCTTCGGGACGGCGCCCGCCGGGACGTGGACGTGCAGCTTGCGCGCCGCCAGGTCACCGGCCAGCCCGCGCGAACGCAGGTAGCTCAGCGCGATCGACACCGACTCCTTCATGACGTCACCGAGCTGGCCGGTGAGTGTCAGGCCGGGGTCGCCCTCCATCGCGGTGGCCTCGATGAACAGCACGTCACCACCCGCTCCCGTGACGGCGAGTCCGGTGGCGACGCCGGGCACCGAGGTGCGCTCGGCCGACTCCGGCGTGAACTTCGGCCGGCCCAGGTAGGTGACCAGCACGTCCGCGTCGACGTGGACCGGCGCCGCGGTTCCGGAGTCGAGGTTGACGGCAACCTTGCGAAGGACCTTCGCCAGGCCCCGCTCCAGCTGCCGCACGCCGGCCTCGCGCGTGTACTCGGCGGCGATCATGCCGAGTGCCACGTCGGAGAAGTCGACGTCGGACGGCTCCAGACCGGCCTTCTCGATCTGCCGGGGCAGCAGGTGGTCGCGCGCGATGGCGACCTTCTCCGCCTCGGTGTAACCGTCCAGCGTCACGACCTCCATGCGGTCCAGCAGCGGGCCGGGGATGGTGTCGTAGGCGTTGGCCGTGGCCAGGAACAGCACGTCGGACAGGTCGAGGTCGACCTCGAGGTAGTGGTCGCGGAACGTGTGGTTCTGCGCCGGGTCGAGCACCTCGAGCAGGGCCGCGGTCGGGTCGCCCCGGAAGTCACTGCCGACCTTGTCGATCTCGTCGAGCAGCACCACGGGGTTCATCGAACCGGCCTCGCGGATGGCCCGGACGATCCGGCCGGGCAGCGCGCCGACGTAGGTGCGCCGGTGGCCGCGGATCTCGGCCTCGTCGCGCACGCCGCCGAGGGCGACACGCACGAACTTGCGGCCCAGCGCCCTGGCGACGGACTCGCCCAGCGACGTCTTCCCGACGCCGGGCGGGCCGACCAGCGACAGCACGGCACCCGAGCCGCGGCCGCCGACCTTCTCCATGCCCTTGCGGTTGCGCCGCGCCCGGACGGCGAGGAACTCGATCAGCCGCTCCTTGACGTCGTCGAGGCCGGCGTGGTCGGCGTCAAGCACCGCCCTCGCCGCGACGAGGTCGTCGGAGTCGTCGGTGAGCGTGGTCCACGGGATGTCGAGCACGGTGTCGAGCCATGTGCGGATCCAGCCTGACTCCGGGCTCTGGTCCGACGCCCGCTCCAGCTTGCCGACCTCGGTCAGCGCGGCCTTGCGGACGTGCTCGGGCAGGTCGGCACTCTCGACACGCGTGCGGTAGTCGTCGGCGCCTTCCGGCTCGTCCTCACCCAGCTCCTTGCGGATCGCCGCGAGTTGCTGGCGCAGCAGGAACTCGCGCTGGGTCTTCTCCAGGCCCTCGCGGACGTCGTTGGCGATCTTCTCGGAGACCTCCTGCTCGGCGACGTGCGCGCGAGTCCACTCGATCAGCAGCTCCAGCCGCTTGACCGCATCGGTCTCGGCGAGCAGCTGCGCCTTGTGCTCGACGTCCAGGTAGGAGGCCCAGCCTGCGGTGTCGGCGAGCTGGCCGGGGTCGGTGATCTGCTGCACCGAGTCGACGACCTGCCACGCTCCGCGCTGCTGGAGGATGCCGATCACGAGGGCCTTGTACTCCTTGGCGAGCTCGGTGGCCCGCCCCGTGACGGGCCCGTCCTCCACCGGGGTGGCCTCCACCCACAGTGCCGAGCCGGGGCCCGGGACACCGGACCCGATCTGCGCGCGGCCCTCACCGCGCACGACAGCGGCCTTCTCGCCGCTGGGGAGCCTGCCGACCTGCTCGAGGACGGCGATCGTGCCCACGGCGGCGTATTTGCCGTCGAGGCGAGGGACCACCAGGACCTTGCGATCGACGCTGTTCGCTGCATCGACCGCTGCCTGGATCTCCGGCTCGTCGAGCCGGACGGGAACCACCATGCCGGGCAGCACCACCGAGTCGGCGAGCGGAAGCACCGGCAGCTTCAGCGTCTCTGTCATGCCTGTGTCAACGCTTACACCGTTGAACACATTCCAGCGCTCAAGTAAGTCCGCTGTCAGCGAACGCAGGAACCCTGCGCCCCCTGGGCTCAAGGTCACCGAACCAGCGACGGAGCGCTTCGGCGGGCGACGAGTCCGGCCCGGACCCGGCCCAACACACGTACCCGTCGGGACGGACGAGCACCCGGTCCGCGCCGATGTCCGTGCCGACCGGCGAGTCCACGACCCGAGCGGCCACCCGATCCACCCGATCCCCTGCCGTGCCGGGCGCCGGAGCACCGACGTCCAGGAGCAGCCCTTTTCCCGTCTGCATCAACGCGCTGACGGTGGTGAGACCTTCCGGCGTCTCCAGGGACAGGTCGACCATCCGGGAGCCGACGAGCGGGTGGGCGTCGCCGAGGTCGTAGCGGATCGCGAGGCCGGACATCAGCCCGGCCAGGTAGCGGTTCGCGTCGGGCAGTGCAGCCACCTCCGCGAGGATCTCCCGCAGCGCGGCCGCGTCGGAGTCCGGCGCGGGATTCATGATCGCGCCCTGCGCCCTGGTCGTCGCGAGGACGCGGGCGGCCACCGGGTGCCGCTCGGCGTGGTAGCTGTCCAGCAGGCCGGCGGGCGCGTCACCCCGCACCTCCGCGGCAAGCTTCCAACCCAGGTTCACCGCGTCCTGGACACCCAGGTTGAGCCCCTGCCCGCCGATCGGCAGATGAATGTGCGCCGCGTCCCCGGCGAAGAGGACGCGGCCGTGCCGGTACTGCGCGAGCTGCCGGCTAGCGTCGCTGAAGCGCGTGCCCCACCGCAGCCGCCCGAGCACCGTCCCCGGACCATGGACGGCGGCCAGCGCCGCGGCGACTTCTTCCGCCGTAACCGGCGACTCACGCGGGACCGCAGCCTGCTCCGGCCCGCCGAACACGACCCGGAAGCCGGAGACGCGACCCCCGTCCCCGTCCATCGGGTGCAGCATCATCCAGTACCCGCCACCGGACCGCACGAGGGAGCTGACGTGCCCGACGGCGCGCGGCACCGTCTCCGACACCACATCGAGTTCGATGTCGGCGCTCACCGCGGCCATCGTTCCGGCCCGACCGGGGAACTCCGCGCCCGTGATCTTCCGGACGGTGCTGTGCGCGCCGTCGCAGGCGACTAGGTAGCGCCCGCGCAGCCGCAACTCCCCGTCCGGACCGGCGACGACCACCTCGACGCCGTCGGCGTCCTGGCTGAGGCCGACCAACTCGGTGCTCCGCCGCACGCCCGCGCCGAGGGTGTGCAACCGCGCTTCGAGGATCTCCTCGAGGCGATCCTGCGGAGTGAGGATCCCATCGGGGTAGCGGGTGCGCCACGGGCGCGTGTCGAGCGGGACGGGCAGGTGGGCGAAGTGCCCGCCGACGGACTCCCGCGGGATGGCGTGATCGGCGACCGCGTCGAGCAGCCCCCGCATGGCGAGCACCTCCGCGGTGCGCTGGTTGATCCCGCCCCCGCGGGACTGCCCGCTCGGCACAGCCTGGCGTTCGACGACCTCGACGGCCACCCCGGCCAGCGCGAGCTCAGCCGCCAGCATGAGGCCGGTGGGCCCGGCGCCGACCACCACAACGTCAGTCTCGAAGATTTCCACACCGAGAGCATAAGTAGACCTAGTGCAGTTTTTAACCGGGTTTAGGATCGCGCTCATGGACGTGGAGCCCGGTCTGCGGGAGCGGAAGAAGGCGCGGACGCGCCAGGCGATCTCCGAGTCGGCGATCGCCCTGTTCCTCGAACGCGGCTACGACGCCGTGTCGGTGGCCCAGATCGCGGCCGCTGCCGAGGTCTCCAAGCGCACGCTGTTCGCGTACTTTCCCTCGAAAGACGACCTGGTCCTGCACCGCTTCGCCGACCACGAGGACGAACCGGCCCGGGTGGTCCGCGAGCGCGGTGCGGGCGAGGCGCCGCTCGACGCGCTCCACCGACATCTGCGGTCACGCCTCGACGAGCGCGACCCCATCACCGGGCTCTGCGACATCCCGCAGGTCGTCGCGTTCTACCGCCTCGTCATCGACACACCCGCCCTGGCCGGGGCCCGGGTGCGCTACCAGTCGCGCGGGGAGGACGCGCTCACCTCGGCGTTGCTGGAGACCACCGCGCCGGCGCCAGACGCCGAGCTGACGTCCCGCCTGACCGCGGTCCAGGTGCTCGCAGTCCTGCGGACGCTCGCGGACCGCAACCAGCGCCGGATCAGCGCAGGGAGCAGCGCCGACGACCTGGCCCCGGAGGCGATCACGGCGGCCGACCACGCATTCGACCTGCTGCGCGGGGGCCTGCCGCACCACACCTGAGCCCGGCGGTTCGTCACGACCGCGGGCCCGCCAGCAGGCCGGTTGTCATCGCCTCCAGCACCGCGATCAACCGGCCGCCCTCATCCCGCGCGAGCATCTCCAGAACTGGACCGCTCTGGAGGGAACCGAGCAGCACGTCGGCAGCGGTCTCGGCATCGAGGTCCGGCCGCACTGCCGAGATGAGCGTTCGGATGTGGCCGTGCCAGGCCCGCTGGTCTAGCGGCCCAGGCCCTCGATCACTTCGGCGCCGGGCAGGCGCGCGACCAGCTCACCCGGGAGGGCAAGCTTCGAGTGCCGCACCCCGCTGCCGATCACGACAGCCGCCGCGGCGGCGACCGCGGTGTCGACGAGCACGGGCCAGCCTTCGGGCAGCCCGACGGGCGTGATGCCGCCGTACTCCATGCCCGTGAGCGCCACCGCGTCGTCCATCGGCGCGAACGAGGCCTTCCGCGCGTTCAAGCGCTTGCGGACCAGGCCGTTGACGTCGGCGCGAGTGGTGGCGAGGACGAGGCAGGCCGCGTAGCGGGTCTCCTCTCCGCGGCGGCCCGCGACGACGACGCAGTTGGCCGAACCGTCGAGCGGGGAGCCGTAGGCCTCGCAGAACGCGGCAGTGTCGGCGAGCGTCGGGTCGATCTCAGCCACGCCGACGAGGTTGGCGTCGGCGGGGTCGAGGGACTTGAGGGCGTGCGCGACCGCATCGCCGAGCAGATCGGGCCGGTCGAGCGCGGGGACGGCCTCCAGAGTGCCGAGGACAGACCAGGCGGTCACCAGCGCTGACCGCCTCCCTGCACGCCGACCACGGCGGGCTTCACGTCGACGATGTAGACGAGGACGGCGACCAACCCGGCGATCCAGAAGAGAGCACCGCTGCTCATGGGGCCCTGGAAGACGACGAGCACCAGCAGGCTGGCACCGGTGATGCCGAGCCAGGCGGGCTTGGTGAGCTTGTCGGCGGCTGTGAAGGCGTCGGCACGCTGCCGCACGGCGTGGATGAACGCGTAGGCGCCCACCGGGATGGCGAGCACCCAGATGACCCACAGCACCCAGGTATCGAGGTTGTACAGCAGGCTCACACGCCCAGACTACGTGTGATCACCCATTGCGCACATCCCCGGGGCGGTTTACAGCGCTCGGACCAACACGACGCGAACGTTGGTTGACCACCGGCATCGTTGCCGACGCAGCACAGCGCCCCCGGAGCGCGGGAGGCTCCGGGGGCGCTGCCGATCGCAGCGGCTGGTGGGTCAGCTGGACTGCGAGCCGTTCGTCGTGCGGCGGGTGGCCGGCTTGCGGGCGGCAGGCTTGGTCTCGGCCTTGGGCTCGGCCTCCGGCTCGGACTTCGTCTCGGCCGTGGGCTCCGGCTTGGGCGCGGTGCGGTTGGCCATCTTGCGGGTGGTGCTGCGAGTCTCGTGCGCCACCTCGTCCCCGGCCTCGGTGATGGCCTCGGCGGCCTCGCTCCCGGCCTCGGAAACGGCCGTCGCGGCCTGACCGGAGAAGCGTTGGGTGACGCGCGCCACCCGCTCGCCCGTCGACCGGGTCTGGGTGGTGACGGCCCCAAGCGCCTTCTCGGCCGCGTCGCGAGCGTCGTCGACGAGCTCGTCGACGCGGGCGTCGAGCTTCTCGGTGTAGGTCTCGATGCGCGCGAGCGCCTCCTTGACCTGCGGCTGCTTACGGATACGGCCCCAGGTGTCGGCGCCGCGCTCGGCGAAGCCCGTGTAGGCGTGCTCGGCCTGCACACGCAGGTCGGCGACGGTCTTGCGCAGCTCGTCGGAGTTCAGCTTCTGCGGCAGCTCGACGACGCGGTGCTGCACGTCCTCGGCCTGCTCGGTGGCCTTCGCGCGGGCGGCGGTGGCGCGGGCACGCGCCTCGGCAACGGCCTTCGAGAGGGCGGTGACGGCGACGTCGCCGGCACCCAGCACGGCGAGCAGCGGGGTACGGGCGGCCTCGGCGCGCTCCGCCACGTTCTGGCGGGCCTTGCGGACGTCGGCGCTGGTGGGCAGTTCAACGGCCATGGTGATGCTCCTCTGATGATGACGACGACACGTCGGACGCGGGGACGACGTCGTAGTCGTTCTCCCGTCGGAAGGACTGGTAGATGTCCAGGAGCACCTGCTTCTGGCGCTCCGTCAGGCCGGGGTCGGCGCGCACGGCATCGGTGACGGCGCTCGCCGGCTTCTCGTCGAGGATCCCGGCCTTCACGTACAGGGCCTCGGCAGAGATCCGCAGCCCCTTGGCGATCTGCTGCAGGATCTCGGCGGACGGCTTGCGCAGCCCCCGCTCGATCTGGCTGAGGTAGGGGTTGCTGACGCCGGCGATGCGCGCCAGCTGACGCACCGACACCTGCGCGCTCTCCCGCTGGCTGCGGATGTAGCCACCGATGTCGTCCACCGCCTGGCCGACGGCCTGGCCGGCCTGCTCGACCACCTGGCCGACCTGTTCGACGGCGTGGCCGACGCGCTCCCCGGGCCCTTCGGCCTTCGAGTTCGCGTTGTCCGGTCGGGTCACCGGCGCTCACCTCCGTCCGTCACAACCGAACGTACGCCGCCCTGCTAGCTCTTGCAAGCACAATGCTTGCGCAGGTGGATCCCCTCGACCACAGAGGCCAAACGGGTGGACGGTGTAGATTCGCCCCGATGAGTGGCGCGTTGCCCCCCACCGGTGAGGACGACGTCGGTGTCCCGCCCACCCCGCCGATGCGGCCACTCGCCGGGCAGGGGCCCGCGTTCGCCGCCGTGGCGGTTGGCGGAGTTCTCGGCGCACTCGCCCGGTGGGGCGCCGAGGTAGCAGTGCCGCACGCGCCTGGCACGTTCCCGCTCGCCACGTTCCTCGTGAACGTCCTCGGCTGCCTGCTGATCGGCGCGCTGCTGGTGACCATCACCGAGGTGCGGCAGGCGCACCCGCTCGTCCGGCCGTTCCTCATCACGGGTGTGCTGGGCGGGTTCACGACCTTCTCGACCTACGCCGTGGACGCGCAGGAACTGCTGCAGGGCGGCCACCTGGCCACTGCCGGGGTCTATCTCGTCGGGACGCTGGTGGCTGCGCTCGCCGCCACCTGGCTCGGCATCCGCCTCACCCGCGCCGCAACCGGAGTGGGCCGATGACCACCTTGCTGGTGGCGCTCGGCGCGGCCGTCGGCGCCCCGCTGCGCTACCTCACCGACCGGCTGGTGCAGGCGCGCCACGGCACGGGTTTCCCGTGGGGGACGTACGTCGTGAACGTCACCGGCTCGTTCGTGCTGGGCCTCGTGACAGGCGCGGCCGCGTCGCCCGACGTGGTCGCGCTGGTGGGCACCGGCTTCTGCGGCGCGCTGACGACCTACTCGACGTTCAGCTACGAGACGGTGCAGCTGGGGAGCGGGCAGCCCGGCGCGCGGGCCAGCAGGCTCCTGGCCACGCTGAACGCAGTCGGCTCGGTACTGGCAGGCCTGGGCGCGGCCGGGTTGGGTCTGACGGTCGGCTCGGCGGTCGCGAGCTGACGGCCCCACCACCGCTGACGACACGCATGTCCCTACGGTCGCCCACCGACAGTCGTCGACGCGATCGGCCGTAGCCTCACGAGCCGAACGCCAGCTGGCCCACCGTGTAGATGACGAGACCGGCCAGCGAGCCGACCACCGTGCCGTTGATGCGGATGAACTGCAGGTCACGGCCGACCTGGAGCTCGATCTTGCGCGAGGTCTCCTCGGCATCCCAGCGTGCCACCGTGTCGGTGATCAGCGTGGTGATCTCGCCGCGGTAGTGGCGCACAACGTAGCCGGCGGCGTCCCCGAGCCAGCCGTCGATCTTCGCCCGCAGCTCGGCGTCGACGGACAGCCGCGTGCCGAATGCCACCAGCCCGTCACGCACTCGGGTGCGCAGCGCGCTCGAGGGGTCGGCGGCGGCATCGAGGATCAGCCCCTTGACGGTGCCCCAGGCCTGCCCGATGAACTTCTGGACGTCCGGGTGCCCGACGATCTGGTGCTTGATTCGCTCGGCCCGCTCGATCGTCTCCGGGTCGTTCTGCAGGTCGGCGGCGAACTCGACGAGGAACGTGTCGATGGCCTTGCGGAGCGGGTGCTCGGGGTCGGTCTTCACCCCCCAGGCGAAGTTCTGCACCTCGAGGAAGACGCGGTCGGCGATCAGGTCGTCGACGAACCGGGGCGACCACGTGGGCGCCCGGTCGTGCACGATGCGGAGCACGGTGTCGTGGTTGGCGGTGACCCAGTCGTAGGCGCGGTCGCAGACCAGGTCGACCAGCCGGTGGTGAGCGCCGTCGGCCAGGATGCCCTCCAGCACCGTGCCCAGCGGCGGACCGACCGGCCGCTCCATGAGCTTGCGCACGAGCACCTGCTCGATGACCTCCTGCACGGCGTCGTCACGCAGCACGGTGACGACCCCACGGGCCGCGGTGGCCAGCTCGGCGGTGATGCGGTCGGCGTTGGCTTCCTGGCCGATCCACGCGCCCACCCGGGACGAGACCTCGACGCGGGAGAGCTTGTCGCGCACGACGTCCTCGGCGAGGAAGTTCTCGCCCACGAAGTCGCCGAGGCTGTCGCCGAACACGTCCTTCTTCGTGGGGATGATCGCCGTGTGCGGGATCGGCAACCCGAGTGGCCGCCGGAAGAGCGCGGTGACGGCGAACCAGTCGGCGAGCGCGCCGACCATGCCGGCCTCGGCCATCGCCCTGATGTAGCCGATCCACACCGGCCCGTCGTTGACCTCCCACCACCGCGACAGCAGGAAGACGACCGTGGCGGCGAGCAGCAGCCCGGTGGCGAGTGCCTTCATCCGGCGCAGGTCGCGCAGCCGGACGGCATCCATGCGGCCGAGACCGAGGCCGACCTCGACCACCGGCCGCCGCCGGGGCGCGGCGGGCGACTCCGGCACGTCCGTGCGGGGGGACTGCGACATCTGCACGCACCTATAGTGCCTGCCCGCTCGTAGGACTGGTGTCCGGATCGAACGGGCAGGGCCGGCACAGCTCCCCGAAGGACCCCTTCGCGCCGGAAGCGTGCGTCTCCTAGGTGGTGCTGCCCCACGACGTGGGGCGTGCGCGGTGGCGCCGTGCCGGGGTGGGACTGGCCGGGGTCGGTGGTGCTCCGCCGACCCCGGCCACGTTCGTGGTGCGGCTGCGCGTCTCGGGGAGGAGTGCTCCCCGGGGCGCCGCACCACCGGCGTCCCCGGCCCCTCCGGCGCGGCGGCGACGTGCCGCGTCAGCGGAAGGGAAACCGGAGATGCCGGTCGCGCGGTCCGGTTAGAACCGCGTTCCGATCACCAGCGCACCGGCGGGCCGCTGGGTGCCCGGGTGTCGGCCGGCCCGCCACCGCACGATGGCGGCGGCGGCGGGGAGGATCAGGTCTGCTGCGGGCACCTGGTAGCCGGTGAGCGAGGGCGCGACGCGCCAGTGCACCCAGCCATCGGGCACCTCGGAAGGCGGGGCCAGCACCGCGGCGCCCGCGGTGTGCAGGACGACGCCGTCGACCCCGCCGAGCTCGGCTGGCAGGACCGCGCCGGACTCGACCGGGAACCACCATGAACCCGTCGGTGTGGCGGCGACCGGCACCACCGCGCCCGCGTCGCGCAGCTGCGCGCACACCAGGCGGCCGATTGCGGCCGGCACCTCGAACACGTCGAAGGCGGTACCGGTGACCAGCAGGAGCGACGTGGGCGTCGACTCCACAACCGGCCATCCGTGGTCGGCGAACTCCCGCGCCGCCGCGCGCAGCTCCGCGCCGTACACCACGCGGTAGCTGTCCCAGCCCGGCATCTCCGACCTCCGTCGCATCGCCCGGATGCGCCGTACGTGACGCATCTCTGTGAGGCTCAACACTGAGCATGACGGGTCGGATTCGGGGAGTGGAGCCCATAGCGGCGACCGCGCCGGGCCCCGAGACGAGTGGGCGACACCCTCGGGCACCGAGCACTCACTAGCGGTGAACGGTGGTTGACCGGTTCCCGTCCGTGGACCGGCGGCCCGCGCCCCGCTGGTCATGACGTGCCGTTGCCGGTCGTCGTCGACCAGCGGCTGCCACACGGGCCGAGCCCGCAGGGCCCCCGGTCCTACAACGCCCGGAAACGAGCAGTGCCGGCGACCCCGTCGGGTCGCCGGCACCGGGCCGTTTCAGCTCGCAGGGAGCCTCAGATGGGGCGGACCGTGTCGGCCTGCGGACCCTTCGCGCCCTGGCTCGCCTCGAAGGAGACGCGCTGGTTCTCCTCGAGCGTGCGGAACCCATCGGACTGGATGGCCGAGTAGTGGACGAAGACATCCGGACCGTTGTCATCGGTCGCGATGAAGCCGAAGCCCTTTTCGGCGTTGAACCACTTGACGGTGCCCTGCGGCATACCTGTTCTCCATACGTGAAGCGGACCCTGCCGACTGGGCGTCGACGGGGGGCTGCACGGGGCTACCGGCGAACGCAGAGGATGTCCTCGTACGCCTGTGAAGCCCACCGTCACTCTCCACGGACGCTTCACAACGATCGAGGAAGACACGACTGCAACCGCGGGAGAACCTATCACGGAGATCTCCCCGCGCAAGGGCCGTTGACGGTGGTTTCGCTGCTCACCGGGCGTGCGGGCGGGCCGGTCCGCCGGGGCCGCGGGGGGCCGCCGGCCGCCCGCTGCCCGGGGACCCGCCTGATCATCACCGCACGTAGCGGTGCATGGCGTCCAGCTCCACGATGGGTGACGCCGACGCCCGGGGTACGGGTCCGCGGCAAGTCCCACTCGGTCGGGTGATCATTGCGCCCTGTCGTGCCGCACCCCTCGGTCCGGCTCCCCTGGGTGCGACGAGATCGCCACCGGCCGACCCGACCGGTCCCACTCGAACAGGTGATCAGCGCGCTGTCGACCACGGACCGTCGTCCGTGAATGCATCACCGACTATTCACGGAAGTGGCAATTCCTAGGAGCTCACAAATGCGGGACGTGGTCCGAGTGGGGAGGCTCCGATGCGGTTCCGGCCGAGCTGCCCCCTCCTGCGGGGGCGCCCGCTGCGGCTGCGTCCCCGGACCCGACGGCCTCGGCGGCCGGCGCCGAACCCGCGCCGGTCGCCGACCGACCCCGGGACGGGTGCTACCGCACCGGTTCCGGGGTCAGTCCGTGTTCGAGGGCCCGGAACGCGGCGTCGAGGAGGTCCCGCAGCTCGGCGCCGGCACCCGCGGACGCGTCCTCGGCGAGCCAGCGCTCGTACGCCGCCAATGCGACCCCGAGGCTCGCGTGCCCGATCGTCTGGGGCAGCAGATCGTCGGACGGGAGGCCGAGACGCCTTCCAGCGTAGTCGGCCACCACCTGCCGCCACGCGGCGTACCGGAGCGTCGAGTGCGCTTGCAGCGCCGGTGTGCCCAGGATGAGCCGCAGGCGCCTGCGGTGCCACGGCTGCTCATCGGGGTGCACCTCGTTGAAGTCCAGCACGGCCTCCCGCACCCCGGCCATCACCGGAATGCCGTCCGGCAGGGCCGCGAACGTCTCCCGCATCCGGTCGAGCTCCTCGTCGAACGCGCCCCACGGGATGTCGTTCTTCGACGCGTAGTAGCGGAAGACCGTGCGGCGCCCGATCCCGGCTGCCGCCGCGATGTCGTCGACGGTGGTGGTGTCGAAGCCGCGCTCGCTGAACAGATCGAGTGCGATGTGCTCGATCTCCGAGCGGGACGTCACGGGGCGGCGACCGGATCGGCGCCGTGCGGCGGGGCCGCGGTGCGGAGCTACGGGCATCGGGGCTCCTCGACGGGCGCGGTGGCCCAGCTCGGCCTGGGCCCACCCCCGATCGTCCCACGGCCGGGCGCTGGACGACGGGACGGCTAGTGTCCCGCGCCGGAAGTCCGGTGCGTATATCGGCGGATCCAGGTTTCCGCTGGGTGTGCCGGGGCGCGGTCCTCGTACCGGGCGTACTCGGGCGTGCGCCGGTGCGCCCAGCGGGGAGCTGGGCCGTCGAGATATGTGGTGGACTTGCGGCGCGGGACACTAGGTTCGGCGGTAGGGCGTGGGCCGCGGCACCATCGGGCCGTTCGGCACGGCGTGCATACCCATGCGCACCGTGTTGCGGCCCGCGCGCTTCGCGGCGTACATCGCTGTGTCGGCCACCTCGAGCAGCCGGCCGAGGTCCGCGCCGTCACGGGGAAACGTGGCGCCGCCGATCGACACCGTGAGGTGGTTGATCATCAGCGGCACCGGCCCGTCGAGCACGTCGACGCACATCGAGTCGATCCGTTTGCGAATCCGCTCGGCCACGGCGGCCGCGACCGCTCGCCCGTCCTCGCCGACGACGCCGGGGAGCAGCACCACGAACTCCTCGCCGCCGAAGCGGCCGACCACGTCGCCCTCACGGACCTCGGCGCGCACGGCGTCGGCGACGGCGGCCAGCACCTGGTCGCCCACGAGGTGCCCGTACCGGTCGTTGACGAGCTTGAAGTGGTCGAGGTCCAGCACGAGCGCCGTCGCGTGGCCGCCCTCGCGCTCGGCGCGGCGCAGCGCACGACCCGCTCTGGCGTGCCAGGCGGCCGCGTTGAGGAGGCCGGTCTTGCCGTCGACGCTGGCCTCCTCCTCCAACTGGCGCACGAGCACCGTGCGGTGCAGCACGATCAACGGCGGGAGCACCAGCACGGCGTAGGCGGGGCCGAGCGCCGCCATCGCGCCCGCCGCGAGCGCGCCCATCGAGAGGGTGGCGAACTCCAGCACGGCCTCGTCGCCGCAGAAGAGCATCTGCCGGAACGTCGCGAGGTCGCGGTTGGGCCCGCTCAGCACGATCACGCCGACGACCAGGACCATGTTGACCGCGGCGTAGGCGAGCAGAGCGAGCACCACGGCGCCGAGCCCGGCGATGCTGTGGAACAGCGCCTCGGGGGCCACCAGTTCGGTGACCCCGGCGGCCGCCTCCACCGCGAGCACGACCGTGGCGGTGGAGAAGAAGGCTCGGTAGGGCGGGACGCCGGAGTGCCGCCACACCCGCGCGTAGAGGTGCCCGTAGATGGCGAGCGCCACGGCGCTGGCCAGCGCGCCTGGCAGCAGCACAGCCGCCGCGAACGCCCACACGCTGCTGAGGTCGATGTGCGGGCTCTCGTCGCTCGACTTCTGGCGGACGCGTTCGACGCCGAGGGACGCCTCCGTGCTGATGATCCCGGCCGCGACGAGCACGCCGAGCGTGAGCACCCACGACTCGGGAAGCGGGCCGATGCCGTCACGGAGCGGAGCGACCAATATGCCGACGGCGAGCACTTCGACGAGGAGGACGATGGCCAACACCGGGTACGGCAGTGACCAGACGGCCCAACGCTTCGGCCCGTTCGGGCTACGCGGTGGCTCTCGCATCCCCCGAAACCCTTTCACCCAGGCCGTCGGCTCGATCGGCGGTCCCTCATATCGGGCGGATGGTAGCCGGATGACGACCCTACGTCATCATGGCGGCGGCCCATCGGAAGGCGTCGAGCGGCGAACGGCTCACCGTGCCCGGGCGCGGAGGAGAGACCGCAATGGGCGGGACCAACTAGCCATCGCCCCCGCGCACGGAAGAGCCTAACCGAGCAGGTGTGAGGCGGTAGGCCCCCGACCGCGGGTCGCAGGCGCGCTCCCTTGAAGTCAGGTGGGGGGAAGCAAGAGGCTCTGCCCCGCCGCTTCCGGTCCTCGGCCCTGGCCGGCCCCCGGTCCGGGTCGACTGCCCTCGTTGCCGCACCCGGCGATCTCCTTGTCTAACTAGGCTGCCCTCATGGTCCACACCCGCTACGAGTCGATCACGACACCGGACGGCGCGTTCGACGCGTTCTGTGCCGTGCCCGAAGCCCCGAACGCCCCGGCCGTTCTGGTCTTCCAGGAGGTCTTCGGGATCAACGACAACATTCGCGGGCTGGCCGGCCGGCTTGCCGAGGCCGGCTTCCTGGCGCTCGCGCCGGATGTGTTCTGGCGCATCGAGCCGCGCTTCGAGCGCAAGGACGAGTCGGGGCTGGCCGACGGCTTCGCGATGGTCCAGCAGCTGGACTTCGACCTCGCCGCGGCCGACATCACCGCCACCATGGCGCACGCACTGGCGATGCCGGGCTGCAACGGGCGGGTCGGCGGGGTCGGCTTCTGCCTCGGCGGCACACTCGCCTACCTGTTCGCCACCACCGCACGGGTGGACGGGCGCGGCCCGGACGCCGTCGTCTCCTACTACGGCTCAGGCGTGCACGGTCTGCTCGACTCGGCGGACCGAGTCGAGTGCCCGGTTCTGTTCCACTACGGCGCCAACGACCCATACATCCCTGCGGAGCAGATCGACGAGGTCGAGCGGGCGCTGGCCGATCGCCCCGACGTCACCCTGCACCGCTACGACGCCGGGCACGCGTTCTCCAACTGGGACGCCCCGTCGCTCTACGACGAGACCGCCGCCCGCACGGCTTGGGACCGGACGGTGCGCTTCCTCGACGAGCGATTGCGGCCGGTCTGATCGCGACGAGCAGGACGCCATCTTCCCGCAGCGCTGACATGCGATCAGGAGAACGGGCGTCCGATCGACCCGCGACGGGATCTCACCGAGGGAAAGCAGCTCCTCCAGGAAGCTGGCGTCCGCGAGGCCCGGCTACATGACGCACAACACACCGCAGCGGGGGAGCTCCTGCTGAGACGAGCCCACCGTCGCCCGGGCCCCTTGAGGAAGACGTGGTGGCCAGGGGCGGGGTCGAACCGCCGACCTACCGCTTTTCAGGCGGTCGCTCGTACCAACTGAGCTACCTGGCCGGGCACCCGGTACACACCGGGCGGTGAAGCGACCCAGACGGGACTCGAACCCGCGACCTTCGCCGTGACAGGGCGACGCGCTAACCAACTGCGCCACTGGGCCTTGCTGTACATCATGAACTTGTCGTGCTGGTGGAACGTACCCCCAACGGGATTCGAACCCGCGCTGCCGCCTTGAAAGGGCGGAGTCCTAGGCCGCTAGACGATGGGGGCTTGGACTCGGAAGTCCCCGCCTCGCAACGGCTGTCCGTTGGGAGCACGACAAGCATAGGACAGTCCGGTGGCGCCCCCCGACCCGGGGTGCCGTTTCGGGTCTGCCCGGCTCGGCCGCAGGTCACGGCCGAGCCGGCCGGCTCGTCAGCGCGTGACGGGTGGAGGCAGATCCGGGTTCCCGGAGATCAGGCCGAGCATGTCGAGTAGCTGGCGGAGATCCTCCGAATCGTCCGAGTTCCGCGCGACGACGAGACGCGCCGCGCGCAGTTGTTGGTCCGAGACGCGGTAGGCGTCCGCCGCATTGCGCTGGCTGGGGATCGACCCGCTCGACGCGAGCCGTTCCTCACTGATCCCCTGCCGCGTACTCCCGATACTGCTCATCGACGCCCTCCCCGAGCGGTCGTCACCAGGACACGGCCATGAGGGGCGCACATCCCCGCGGACTGCGACGTCCACCGGAAATCGGTTGCCTTGCGCGTCCCGGGATCCCCACCCCGAGTCGGAACGCCCCGTAGCCACCCCCGTGGCCGTGACCGGCACGTTACCTTTTCGGGGCATCGCACCGCACCCCTCTTCGCGAGTGAGGGTCGACGCATATGGTGAAGCGGACAACACACCGGGACCGCCGCCCGCACCGGCGTGTCGCGTACCCCGCGCGGGTATTGTCGCGCCCGGTCGTCCGGCCGGCTCCCGGCTCTGCGACGATCCCGGCCACCACCCGCGCTGCGTCCGAGGAGACACCCGCATGTCCGTCGAGGCACCGTTCCGCACCCGAGTCACCGTCGCGGGGATGACCTGCCAGCACTGCGTGATGTCCGTGACTGAGGAGGTCGGCGAGATCGACGGCGTCAGCGCGGTGGACGTCTCGCTGGACTCCGGCGCCGTCACGGTGCTCGCGGACCGGGAGATCGGGCGCGCCGAGATCGCCGCAGCGGTCACCGAGGCCGGGTACGACCTGACGGACTGAACCGGCGCCGGGCCCGCATGACCCGGCCGGTCGTACGCTGCTGGCATGCCTCCGCCCGCCCCGCGGCCCCGCCCTCGTCACCGCGCCCCCGAGTCCGAACGCCGTGGGCCGGCCGAGGAGGCGGTGGCGGACCCAGAGCTCGACTCCTACCTCGCGGCGTTGTCCGGGTCCGGTGACGAACACCCGACGGAGCTCACCGGCCGCTTCGGGCACGCCCAGGTCTTCCAGCTCCGGCTGCCTGCGCTGCGGATCGAGCAGCTGCGCCGGATCGCGGAGGAGCGAGGGGTCTCCCCCGGTGCGCTCGCCGTGGACTGGGTGATCGACCGGCTCGACCGCGAGGACACCCCCACCGGCCCGCTGCCCGTCGTCGACGGCGGCGGCGACCAGCCCAAACGCCGGGGCCTGCGCAGCAGGCTGGGCCGCCGCTGACCTCGCTCCTCACTACGCTGCTCGGTCTCAGTCGAGGTCGCGCCGGGCCAGGCCGGCCAGCCCGACGGCGACGAGCGCCACGGCGATCAGCGACATCACCAGCAGCGCTCCGGCCAGCCCACTGCCGACGGTGAGCGGCCCGAGCGTACGGACGAAGGGCGAGAGCCCCAGCACCGACGCGTCGGCCAGGCCGAACTCCCCGACCAGGTCGAGGAGCAGTACCAGGCCGAACACCGTCCATGTGAGCGGGGCGGCGAGCCGAGGAGCCCACCCGTACAGCGCCACGGCGAGGCCGGCGAACAGTAGGCAGGCCGGCGCGTACGCCAGCGTCGTCCCCATCACGGCGAGCGGGGTGCCGTAGCCGACACCGGCGCCGAGTCCCAGCCCGGCAAGCCCGACGACCACGCCGGTCGCCGCGACGGCGACTTGTCCGATCGCCCACCGCGCGCGGCGAACCGGTGTGGCGAGCACCGCGTCGGCCAGACCCCCGGTCTCCTGGCCCCGCATCTCCAGCACGGTCGCCAGCCCGAACGCCGTCACGACCTGCGCGAGCACGTAGAGGATGAACCGGAAGAAGACCTCGGCCGGGTCGCCGCCGCCGAGCGTGCCGGTCAGGTCACGGAACGCCGCAGTGTCGAGCTGGTCGCCGATCGAGGCCATCGCGGCCCCGAGCAGCAGGCCGAGCAGCGTGAGCCCGGCCGTCCAGGCGAGGATCCCGCCGCGGTCGAGCCGCCAGGTCAGCGCGATCGGGCTGCGCAGCCCGCGCGCGGCCGTCGCCGGCCCCGGCCGGGCCGCCAGCAGCCCGGCCCCGACGTCCCGGCGCGCGGACAGCACGAAGGCCGCAACGACGGGCACAGCCGTCGCCAGGGCGAACAGCCCGAACACGGCCCACTGCTCCCCCGCGAACGCCTGCACGCGCCGGGACCATCCGAAGGGTGAGAGCCACACGAGCCACGACCGGGAGACCTCGCCCGCCGCGGCCAGGGCGAACAGCACGCCCAGCACCGCGAACCCGATGCCGTTGGCCGCGCCCGTTCCCTCCGCGACCTGCGCTGCCACCGCCCCGACCGCGGCGAAGAGGAGCCCGCCCGCCGCGATCGCCAGGCCGAGCGCCACGCCCCCGGCCGCGGGCAGCCCGGCCGCCACCAGCCCCGCGGTGACCAGCGCCGCGATCGCGAGGTTCCCGACCGTCACGACGACCAGGGCAGCCGCGAGCGGGGCGTACCGGCCGAGGACGCCGGCGCCGACCAGCTCGCGCCGGCCCGCCTGCTCCTCCGCCCGGGTGTGCCGGACGACCAGCAGGATGTTCACGACTCCCCCGAGCAGCACCGCCGACGACGCGATCGTCCACGCGGTGAGCCCGCCGACGGTGGCCGCGAACACCGGGCCGCGGGTGGCCAGCTCGGCGGGGTTGACGGCCGCGCCCGCCGCGAAAGCGACGCGGTCGGCCTCGGTCGGATAACCCTGCTCCACGGCAGACACGAGCCCCGTGGGCAGGGCGGCCATGAGGATCACCCAGAGTCCGAGCGCGACCCGGTCGCGCCGCACGATCAGCCGGACCAGTTCCCGCGTGCCGGCGAACGCAGCTTCGCGCCTGGGGACGATGGCGTGCCGGGCGACCGCGGCGGTCATCTCGCCGCCCCGACCGGGACGTCCTGCCGGTAGTGGGCGAGGAACAGCTCCTCCAGCGACGGGGGTCGGCTGGCGAGGCTGCGCACCCCGGCCGCGGCGAACGCACGGAGCAGGTCGTCGAGGTGCTCGGCGTCGACGCGGCACGTGACCGCTGCGCCGTCGGCGGTGGTCGCGATCTCCAGGTCGTGCACGCCGGGCAGGCTGTCGAGTCCCGCAGGCGGCGTGGCCAGCTCGGCGCTGACGACCGTGCGGCGGGCCCGGCGGAGCTCGGGGAGCCTCGCGGACTCCACCGTGCGGCCGGCGCGGACGATGCTGACGCGGTCACACAGCGTCTCGACCTCGGACAGGATGTGGCTCGACAACAGCACCGTGCGGCCACGGGCGCGCTCCTCGCCGATCGCGGCGCCGAACTCCGCCTCCATCAGCGGGTCCAGCCCGGATGTCGGCTCGTCCAGCACCAGCAGCTCGGCGTCCGACGCGAGCGCCGCGACAAGCGCGACCTTCTGCCGGTTGCCCTTCGAGTAGGTCCGGCAGCGTTTGGTCGGGTCGAGCTCGAAGCGCGACAGCAGCTCGTCGCGGCGCCCGCGGTCGGCGCCGCCCCGGAGCCTGCCGAGGAGGTCGATCACCTCGCCGCCGGTCAGCGTCGGCCAGAGCGTGACGTCGCCCGGCACGTACGCGAGCCTGCGGTGGAGCGCGGTCGCGTCGGCCCACGGGTCGCGGCCGAGCAGCCGCACCTCGCCCGCGGTGGCCCGCAGCAGGCCGAGCAGGATGCGGATCGTCGTGGTCTTGCCTGCGCCGTTCGGCCCGAGGAACCCGTGCACCTCCCCCGCGTGCACCTCGAGGTCCAGCCCGTCCAGCGCCCTGGTGCTCCCGAAGGTCTTCACCAGTCCTCTGGCCACGATGGCAGTGCTCATCGCTCCTCTTCTCCTTGATGCTCCCGCGTGTACCGGGCGAGGCCGGTGCGGACCTGGTCGGCGGCGCCGTCCGGGATGATCTGCGGCGCGATGACGTCGAGCGTCGCGAGGCCGACGCGGGCACTGCCCTCCGGCGAGAGCATGTCGGTGCCGAGCCCGCGCGAGACGTGCTCCTGCAGCACGGTCAGGCCCAGCCGCATCGCCGTGAAGACGACCGCGCGGGTGTGCGCGTCCGACTGCGCCGGGACGCCCGCGAGGTACTGCTCGGTGAGCGCCACGATCTCGTCGAAGACGGCGGCTGCGGCCGCCGAGCCGTCGACGAGCGCCCGCGCCAGGTACCGCAGCACCGGCGGCGCCGATCGGTAGATGGCGGCGAGGAACTCCACCTCCCCGATCTGGCCGCCGTCGATGCCCTCTTTGACGCCGGCGCGGAGGTAGTCGAGGACGTACGCGTCACACGCCGCCCGCAGCCCTTCCTTCGTTCCGAAGTGGTGCTGCACCAGCGCGGGCGAGACCCCGGCCTGCTGGGCGATGCCGCGGATCGTGGCGCCGCTGACGCCACGGGCGGCGAACTCGGCCATGGCCGCGTCCCGGATCCGGGCGCGGGCGGTGAGGTCGTCGGTTCGGTCTGCCACAACGCCGACAATACGTCTGTACAGCCAGCTGTACAGACGTACAGCTGATTCTTTGCGAGATTTTTGCGGAGGTCAGCCGTTTGTGAGCCGGACCCGGACGGGTGCGGTGTCCGCGAGGCACGCACTGCCGCTCAGCCGCGCGGGCTCGACGGCCGCGGCGAGCGCCCGGTAGCCGGCGGGCGAGAGGTGCAGCCCGTCGCCGGAGTCGTACTCGGGGAGCAGGTGGGTGGGGCGCGCCGGGTCGGCGACGGCAGCGGCGAAGTCGAACACCCCGTCGGCGTGCTCGTTCCCGTGGCGGAGCACCCAGGCGTTGACCGCCTCGCGGACCGCGACCGCCGAGGGCGTCCCATGGAGCCCGGCGTCGGACGGGGTCACGGTCGTCAGGAACACGCGTTTGCCGGCCGCCCGCGCACGCTCGGCAAACCCCTGCATCCCGGCGACGATCTCCACGGCGCCCCGGCCGGTCGCGATGTCGTTCGTGCCGATGTGCAGCACGACGTCGGACACGCCCGCCGCGGCGGCGACGTCCCGGTCGAACCGGCGCAGCGGCGCCTCGTCGCCGAGCAGGCGATTGCCGGAGATCCCCGCGTTGAGCACGGCCATCGCGGCTGCCCCGCCCCGGCTCGCGAGCCGGGCCGAGAGGGCGTCGGTCCAGCGCTGGTCCGCGTCCGGGTCGCTGCCGACGCCGTCGGTGATCGAGTCGCCGACCGCCACCACGGCGTTGACCGGGCGTGCCGCGAGCACGTCGACGCCGGTGAGCACCAGCCACGAGTCCACCGGCGTGGTCCCGCCCGCCCGCGAGACGTACGAGGTCTGCAGGGCCACCGCATGCTGCGTGAGCACGTCCGGGACGACCGGCAGGTGCATCCCGACCACCAGCGGGTGCCCCGCCTCGACGGCGAGCGGAACCGGATCGCTCAGTACGTCGGAGCCCGGCGCGATCGTCACCTCGTCGCGGCCCGCGAACCGGACCGGCCGCGTGCGGTCGTCGGGCCCGGCGGCCGTGACCGCGGCGGCCTGCAGCGGCGTTTCCCCGAACGCGTTGGAGAGCCGGACGCGCACCTCGGACCCCCCGACCTGGGGACGCGCGACCATCCGGAGCGTCGCACCCTCGAGCGACGGGTCAGCGGGGGCGGGCAGCGTCGCGGCCTCCCACGCCGTCACCCATGCCGGTGAGCATGCCGGCGCCGCCGCCGGACCGGCCTGCGCCGCGGCGCCGCCCATCGCGACCGTGAGCCCAACGGTGCAGGCGAGCGCCACCGGTACCGCGAGGCCCGGTGGCAGCCAGTGCGCGGGCCGCGACCCCGTGAAGACGTTGAGTAGGCATCTCATTACGGAATGTGGAACGAGCGGCGTGCCACTTCCGGTAGTCGGCCGATCGGGTGGTGACGGCTACGTTCCGTCGAGCGTCGCCGGGCTGTGCGGTCATGGGGCCCGCCCTCGCCACCCGGGCAGGTGGAGATCGCCCACGCGGCGCACGATCCTGCGCCCGACTCCTACTCCGCCTACTGTCTCGACGAGGACAGGCAGCGGGGCGAGGAGGCCAAGCGCGTGGGCGAGTACGAGGACATCTTCCGCGCCAGCACGGACGACCCGGAGGGCTTCTGGCTCCGGGCGGCGGAGGCGATCGACTGGCACGTGCCGCCGACCCGCGCCCTCGACGGGTCG
This sequence comes from Pseudonocardia aurantiaca, assembly GCF_039526725.1. Lineage (NCBI taxonomy): Bacteria > Bacillati > Actinomycetota > Actinomycetes > Pseudonocardiales > Pseudonocardiaceae > Pseudonocardia > Pseudonocardia aurantiaca. The sequence continues at coordinate 205,365 of NZ_BAAAJG010000002.1, read as the reverse complement.
CGCCCACCGTTCTACCGCTGGTTCCCCGACGGGGAGCTCAACGTCTGCCACAACGCGCTCGACCGGCACGTCGAGGCCCGCGGCGACCAGCCCGCGCTCGTCTACGACTCCCCTGTCACCCGCACGCAGCGCACGTACACCTACCGGCAGCTGCGTGACGAGGTGGCGAGGTTCGCGGGTGTGCTGGCCGGCCTCGGCGTCGGCCGCGGGGACCGGGTGGTCATCTACATGCCGATGGTGCCGGAGGCGGCGATCGCGATGCTGGCCTGCGCCCGCATCGGCGCGATCCACTCCGTCGTCTTCGGCGGATTCGCGCCGAAGGAGCTCGCGGTACGGATCGACGACGCCGCGCCGAGCGTGATCGTCTCCGCGTCCTGCGGCATCGAGGGCAAGCGGGTGATCGAGTACAAGCCGCTGCTGGACAAGGCAGTCGAGCTGGCGGAGCACAAGCCGGGCAAGCGCGTGATCCTGCAGCGTCCGGAGGCCGAGGCGGCGATGGGCCCCGACGACGTGGACTGGGCGGACGCCGTCGCCGCCGCGGAGCCCGCCGACTGCGTGCCGATGCGCGCGACCGACCCGCTCTACATCCTCTACACGTCCGGCACGACCGGGAAACCGAAGGGCGTGGTGCGCGACGGCGGCGGCTACGCGGTGGCGCTGGCCTGGTCGATGCCCAACCTGTACGACGTCGGACCGGGCGAGACGATCTTCACCGGCTCCGACGTCGGGTGGGTCGTCGGGCACTCCTACATCGTCTACGCGCCCCTGCTCGCGGGCGCCACGACCGTGCTCTACGAGGGCAAACCAGTGGGCACACCGGACGCGGGGCAGTACTGGCGGGTGGTCGCCGAGCACGGCGTGAAGAGCGTCTTCACCGCACCGACCGCGTTCCGGGCGATCAAGAAGGAGGACCCGGACGGCGAGTTCGCGCGCCAGTACGACATCTCCGGACTGAAGTATCTGTTCCTCGCGGGCGAGCGACTGGACCCCGAGACCCACCGCTGGGCGTCCGAGCTGCTCGGCATCCCCGTGATCGACCACTGGTGGCAGACCGAGACCGGCTGGCCGATCGTCGCGAACCCGGCCGGGATCGAGCTGCTCCCGATCAAGCCGGGCTCCCCCACCCGCCCGCTGCCCGGCTGGGACGTGCAGGTTTTCGACACCTCCGGCAGGCCGGTCGAGCCGGGCACCGACGGCGCGATCGTCGTCAAGCTCCCGATGCCGCCGGGGTCGCTGCCCACGCTCTGGAACGACGACGAGCGCTTCGTCGCCTCCTACATGTCGGCGTTCGACGGCTACTACCTCACGGGCGACGGCGGCCACCTCGACGAGGACGGCTACGTCTACGTCATGGGCCGCACCGACGACGTGATCAACGTGGCCGGGCACCGCCTCTCCACGGGCGGGATGGAGGAGGTGCTCGCATCCCACCCGGCGGTCGCCGAGTGCGCGGTGATCGGGGTGGCCGACGCGATGAAGGGGCAGATCCCGCGCGGCTTCGTGGTGCTCAAGGCGGGCGTCGAGGTGGACGAGGAGCAGCTGCGCGCCGAGCTGGTGCAGCTCGTGCGCGACCAGGTGGGTGCGGTCGCCTCGCTGCGGGACGTGGCAGTCGTGCCCGCGCTGCCCAAGACACGCTCCGGGAAGATCCTCCGCAAGACCATGCGCGGCATCGCAGACGGCGCCGACGAACCGGTGCCGAGCACAATCGACGACCCGGCCGTGCTGGACGCGCTGCGTCCGGTGCTGCGCCGGGCGTAGGCGGTGCCCACGCCGGAGGAGCTCCTCCCGATCGCGCTCGAGGCCGTCGCCAGGGCGAGCGAAGTCGTCCGGAACCGCGCGCCCGGAACGGTCACGGCCAAGGGCGACCGGGACCCCGCGACCGAGGTGGACTACGCCGTCGAGCGGGCCGTCCGGGAGTTCCTGCTCGCCGAGGCCCCGGAGGTCGGTTTCCTCGGCGAGGAGGACGGGCGTTTCGGCGCGGACGACGCCGAGCTGGTGTGGGCGCTGGACCCGGTGGACGGCACCGTGAACTTCATGCACGGCGTGCCGCTGTGCGCCGTCTCGCTCGGGCTGGTGCGCGGCGACCGGTCGGTGCTCGGCGTGATCGATCTCCCGTTCCTCGGGCTGCGCTACTCGGCCGTGGACGGCCTCGGCGCGTACCGGGACGGCGACCGCATCGCCGCGGCGCGCGACGCCGACCGGCTGGCCGACGCGGTGGTCGCACTGGGTGACTACGCCGTCGGCGCCGACGCCTCGCAGAAGAACGTGGAACGGCTGCGGACCACCGAGCTGCTCGCCGCCTCGGTGCAGCGGATCCGGATGTTCGGCTCGGCGGCCGTCGATCTCGTCTGGGTGGCCGACGGCCGGATCGCCGCAACCGTGATGCAGACGAATCTGCCGTGGGACACCGCGGCGGGGGTCGCGGTGGCCCGCGAGGCCGGCGCGGTGATCGTCGACCTGGACGGGAACTCCCACACCACTCGCTCGGCGTCCACGGTCGCGGTAACGCCGACGCTGCTGGACGAGCTAATGGCGCTGCTCCGACGCAGGCGCGGCTGACCGGGCATTCGCTTGCTCGGGCACGGCCGGATGGAGCAACTGGTGACCGACTCGTAACACCACGTTGGCGGAAGCAGAAAGGCCTGATAGAGCGGCCGACCTTCGTTCCACGGCCGCATCTGATCACCGGAAGGACCTGCTGTGGCCGTTTCGACCCGCATCGCCGCGGTTGCCGCCGCGCTCAGCGCCGCGATCGTCGTGGCCATGGCCGGCACCGCAATCGCCTTCGAGGACGTCGGCTGCAGCGACTTCGCCTACCAGGAGGACGCCCAGAAGCTGCTCGACCAGGACAAGAGCGACCCGCACGGGCTGGACGGCGGCCCGGACGGACCGGCGGACGGCGTGGCGTGCGAGTCGCTGCCGCGGCGGGCAGACACGACCAGCACGTCCGACGTCGTGGACGACACCAGCACCACGACACCGACGAATCTGCGGCCGAACACGACACCCAGCGACGTGCCGGACGTCGACGAGTCGGACGTCGGCGCGGTGGCCGAATCCGGGACCGCAACACCCACGACGCCGTCCTCCTCGACGTCCCCCACGACCGTCGAGGCGCCGGCCGTCGACCGCGACTGCCCCGACTTCGCCACCCAGGCCGACGCCCAGGTCGCATTCGTCAGCGCCCCCGGAGACCCGGAGCGGCTCGACGCCGACAACGACGGCATCGCGTGCGAGGACCAGTTCGGCACCGAGGGCAACCAGGTTGCGGTCGTCCCGGTCGGCGGCGTGGCGACCGGGGGAACGCCCAAGTTGTGAGCGGGCGACCGAGGCGCTGGGCAGGCGCGATCTGGGCCGTGCCGGTGGTGCTCCTCGTGGGGTGCGGCACGTCCCTCCCGCCGACCGCGCCACCGGACCACCACGCTGCACCGCGGGCCGTCGTGCCACCCACCGGGCCCGTGGCCGAGCCCGCACCGGACCCGGCCGGGCCCCGGCCCGTACCGGCGCCGCTCTCCCCCGACGACCCGGTCGCGCTCACCGTCCCGGCCATCGACGTGCGCACGGGCCCACTGCTCGCGCTCGGCCTCGACCCGAGGGGCGCGCTGGAGGTACCACCTGACGCCGGCACCGCCGGCTGGTTCACGCTCGGGCCGACGCCCGGCGCGACCGGTCCTTCCGTGATCGCGGGGCACGTCGACTACCGGGGTGTGCCCGGAGTGTTCAATCGGCTGGACAACCTCGTCCCCGGCGACGAGGTCAGCGTGACCCGCGCCGACGGCACCACAGCCGTGTTCAGCACGTACAGCGTGGAGAGCTACCCGAAGGACCAGTTCCCGAGCGACCGCGTGTACGGCAACACCGCGAGCCCCGAGCTGCGGCTCATCACCTGCGGCGGTGCGTTCGACCCGGCCACCGGCCACTACCGCGACAACGTCGTCGCCTACGCCCGAGTCGTGAGGGAGCCCTGACTACCGCGCGGGGCCATGGGAGGGGACGATGTCGGCATGAAGGTCGTGGTCGACTTCGATCTGTGCGAGTCCAACGCCGTGTGCATGGGCATCGCGCCTGAGGTGTTCGAGGTGCGTGAGGACGACTTCCTCTACATCCTCGACGAGAACCCTCCCGAGGAGTTGCGTCCCAAGCTCGAGGAAGCCGTGATGAGCTGCCCGCGGGCGGCCATCAAGCTGGTCGACGACTGAGCGCAGCGACGACGCATCCTGACCGAAACGACTGGAAGCCACATCAGGGCGTCAGCGGTCATGAACGTGGCTTTCCAGGCATCCGGGTAGCCGCGTCAGCCACCATCCAGAGGGCGCAGGGCCACGGCTTCTGAGCTGTGCCCTGACCGGGTGTCGTGCATCCCCGGCACAGCCCCTCCGCAGTCGGCACGTGCGCCGACAACAGCGTCTCGATGACCGTCGGCTGCCTCGACAGTTCGGCGACGAACCGCGTCCAGGGCCCGTCATCCATCGGCCCACTCCTTCGCCCGGCCCAGCGCCTCCCACTTCGCACGGATCCCCTCCATGCGGTCGTCGAGGTGCCTGTACGCGGGGTCCACCGGGACGTCGCAGAAGCACCATTTGCCCCCGTCGCGGGTGAGGTAGAGCAGGTAGCGGCCGTGCGCGCACAGCCGCATCGGCTTGGCGAGAAGCACGGGCCAACTGTAGGGCAAACTGATGCAGACGCGGATACTGCGGTGCAAGATGTGTTTGCGTCACTTGACGATGACGTGTCGTTCGTGGCGGTTGTAGCACCTAGCGTGCAGGGGTGGCCGAGGCATCGAAGGGCGAGGAGCTGGTAACCACCTCCCAGGCGGCGAAGATCCTCGGCATCGACCGGACGACCCTCGGTCGCTACGCCCGGGACGGCCTTCTGAGGCCGACCATCGTCCTCCCGAGCGGGCACCTCCGGTGGAGCCTCGATGACCTGCGCCGTCAGATGCGGGAGCTGCGCGAGCGGGGCACGAACGAGGAGGAGTGACGGCGGGAGGTTGCCCGGGGCGCGAGCAGCACTCAGGATCGTGAGCCTGCGGTGCCCGCGCGAGGAGAAGCCGATGACCGTCTGGAACACCCCGCTGACTCCACTGGCGTTCCTGCGCCGCTCCGCGGAGGTCTTCCCCGCGCGCACGGCGATCGTCTACGGCGAGCGGCGGCACACCTACGAAGAGTTCGCCGCCGAAGTCACGCGGGTGGCCCACGCGCTGCGCGGCTCCGGCATCCAGCGCGGTGACCGGGTCGCCTACATGCTGCCGAACGTGCCCGAGATGCTCGTGGCGCACTTCGCGGTGCCGCTCGCGGGGGCGGTGCTCGTCGCGATCAACACGCGCTTGTCCGCCGAGGAGGTGCGCTACATCCTCGACCACTCCGGGGCGAAGCTGCTGATCGTGGACGCGGCGCTGTACCCGACGGTGGCGCCGGTCGCCCGCGGACTGAAGACCGTCGAGGAGGTCATCACCGTGATCGACCCGGCAGTCCCCGGCGACGCCACCGGCAGCGGCGTCACCTACGAGGACCTGCTCGCCCGGGGCAGGAACACGCCGCTGCCGTGGGAGGTCGAGGACGAGACGAGCTGCATCTCGATCAACTACACGTCCGGCACCACGGGCCGGCCCAAGGGCGTGCAGTACTCGCACCGCGGGGCGTACCTGAACTCGTTCGGCGAGGTGGTGCACTCCGGCCACACGTTCGACAGCGTCTACCTGTGGACGCTGCCGATGTTCCACTGCAACGGGTGGTGCACTCCGTGGGCCGTCACCGCGGTGGGGGGCACCCACGTCTGCCTGCGCGAAGTGCGGGGGGACGTGATCTGGCGGCTGATCGCCGAGCACGGCGTCACGCACCTCAACGGCGCGCCGACGGTCGTCACGATGATCCTGCGATCGCCGGCGGCGGCGCCGTTGGAGCGGCCGATCACGATCACGACCGCAGGCGCCCCGCCGAGCCCGACGACCATCGCGCACGCCGAGCGGATGGGCTTCCGGATCGTGCACGTGTACGGGCTCACCGAGACCTACGGGCCGTACTCGGTGAACCAGTACCAGCCCGACTGGGACGACCTCGACGTTGAGGACCGCGCCCGCAAGCAGGCCCGCCAGGGCGTCGGGATGCTGTGCGCCGAGTGGATGCGGGTCGTGGACAGCGAGATGAACGACGTGCCGGCCGACGGCACCACGATGGGCGAGGTCGTGATGCGCGGCAACAACGTGATGCTGGGCTACTACGACGACACGGCGGCCACGGAGAAGGCGTTCGAAGGCGGCTGGTTCCACTCCGGTGACCTCGGCGTGCTGCATCCCGACGGGTACGTCGAGCTGCGCGACCGGGCCAAGGACGTGGTGGTGTCGGGCGGGGAGAACATCTCGACGATCGAGGTGGAGCAGGCGCTCGCCAGTCACCCGGCGGTGCTGGAGGTGGCCGTGGTGGGCGTGCCGGACGAGGAGTGGGGCGAGCGACCCAAGGCGTTCGTCGTGCTGGTCGACGGGGAGGAGGCCACCGCGCCGGAGCTGATCGAGCACGTGCGGTCGAAGATCGCCCGGTACAAGGCGCCGAGGGAAGTCGAGTTCGTCGAGAAGCTGCCCAAGACCTCCACGGGCAAGGTGCAGAAGTTCGAGCTGCGGGAGCGGGAGTGGGCGGGGCAGCAGAGCCGCGTTCGGGGGTGACAGGAGGGCAATTGCGGCCGGACCCGCCTGCCATCCCAGGCTGTCAGCGGGCCAGCTTGTCAGCGCGCTCCTAGCCCCTCCTGCCCACGGCCTGCAACGCCAGCCCAGCGCCCGCGGCAGCGAGCAGCCGCACCCGGTTCGCGCGGTGCCAGCGCGCCACCAGCCTGTCCCGCTCTACTGCGGGGAGCTGGTCGTCGAAGAGCCGGACGACGACGGTCCGGACGAGGTAGCCGGTGATCGCAGCCCCGACCGCCGTCAGCGCCCCGGCCGCCACAAGGACCGGCCGGTCCTCCCGGCGGTCCCACCCCCTGACGACGGACGCCGCTGTGGCGGCGAACGTGAGTGGCGCGGCGGGGATGTAGTAGCGGACGGGGCTGCTGCGGCCGAGGAGGCCGCCGTCGCGCGGCCCGTCGGCGACCCGGCCCGGCATGTCGACGACTTCCTCATAGAGGTTGCCGAACAGCCAGTGCGCGGTCCCGAGCCGTGCCGCTGCGAGCAGGGTGCGGCGTGCGTCCATGCGAGGTCCTCCAGTCAGAGGGTGCGGGTGATCGAATCGATCCGCCGCAGCCTGCCGTCGGGTGCGAGGTGGCCGATCATGCAGATCTCGGTCGCCACGACCCGGCCGTTCCGCAGGCTGGCCCGCAACGCGTAGCGGGCGGCCACGCGGTCGCCGGCCACGAAGGCGTCGTGCACCTCGACCCGCACGTCGACCGCGTTCCGCCGGGCCGGGCGGGCGTGGGCGATGAGCCGCTCGCGGTCGAGCCGGATCCCGTCGTTCCAATGCTCGAAGTCGCGGGTGCAGTAGCGGTCGAGGACGGCGTCCGGGTCGTCCTCGGTCAACCCCATCTCCTCCGGGAAGCGCTCGAGGTACCGGACGAGGTTTGACGTGTCGGTGGTTCCGAGCAGTGTGTCGTCCTATCCCAGGCTCTGCACACAAATACGCACCGCCCCGACCCGTGAGATGCGCACGAGAGCACCCAAGCCAAGGTCGAACAGCTCAGGTGTGCATCTCACGGCCCGCGCGCGAGTGGGTGGACGCGTATGTGTGTGCAGAGCCTGGAAGGCGCGGGCCACGTCTCCCGGTCAGGCAATCGCGGGGGGCGGGCGCGCCATCCCAGGCAGAGCCTGTGAGACCCGGGGCAGGTCAGCGGACGGTCAGGTTCTCGCCTCCAGGCGGTCCACCAGCATCTCCAGCGTCTTGGCCGCCGCCTTGATCACGACTTCCGGCGGCTCCCCCTGCAGCGACAGGTGCTGGACCCGCCGCTCGCTGCCATCGTCCACCGCGACGAAGACCGTGCCCGGCGGCTGCCCGTCCTGAGGTTCCGGGCCTCCGGCGCCGGTCACCCCCACCGCCACATCGGCGCGCAGCAGCTTGCGCACGCCGGTAGCCATCGTCTCGGCGGCCTCGGCGCTCACCACCGGGCCCTCGGGCACACCGAGCACCTCGTGCTTCACCTCGCTGGCGTACGCCACGAGCGACCCGCGGAACCACTGACTCGCCCTCTTCGCGGCGGCGAGGGCGGTGGCGACGTTTCCGCCGGTCAGCGACTCGGCGACGGCTACGGTGATGTTGTGGCGGCGGGCGAGCTCGGACACGCGGGCTGCCATCTCGTCGCGGCGTTCCTGCTCGGTGGTCGACTGCACTCCGTCCCGTTACCCGATCGCCGTCCGCTCAACCCGCGCGCAGACGCTCCGCCAGCCCGATCGCGTCGTACGGGGCGTGCACCTTCGCGTCGTTGTCGAAGTAGACGAACACGTCACGGCCCTCAGGGCGCCGCGGCGCCTCGGGCGCGACCGTGAACTCCCCCGTCGGAGCCTCACCGGCCCGCCACGCGCGCACCTTCTCCGCCCACTCATCGAGCGCGTCCGGGGTGTACCCGCTGGTGTAGAGCTCGGTGTCGCCGTGCAGCCGCACGTAGACGAAGTCCGCGGTCACGTCCTCCAGGTGCGGCCACGTCCCCGCCGTGTCCGCGACGACCAGCGCCAACTCCTGCTCCCGCAGCAACTCGACGAACTCGGGCCGGCAGAACGTCGGGTGCCGCACCTCCAGGGCGTGCCGCAGCGGCCGGTCGGCGTCGATCTGTGTGAGCGCGCGCCCGTCCATGCGCTCGTCGTGCCGGGTGGCCAGCTCGGCAGCCGCGCCCGTGCTCCGCGGCAGCATCGTGAGGAACTCCGCCAGCCGGTCGGGGTCGAACCGCATCCGCGGCGGGAGCTGCCACAGCACCGGCCCGAGCTTCGGCCCGAGGCCGAGCACGCCGGATGCGAAGAAGTTGGCCAGCGGCGTCTCGACGTCGCGCAGCTGCTTCATGTGGGTGATGAAGCGGCCGCCCTTTACTGAGAAGAGGAAGTCGTCGGGCGTCTCGGCCACCCAAGACCGGTAGCTCTCCGGGCGCTGCAACGAGTAGAAGGACCCGTTGATCTCGATGCTGTCCACCCGGCCCGACAGGTGCTCCAACTCACGACGCTGCGCGAGGCCCTCGGGGAAGAAGGTGCCGCGCCACGGCGGGTAGCGCCACCCCGAGGTCCCCACCCATGCCCGTGCCACCCGGGCGAGCATTCCACCCGAGAGGCAGGATGGCCGGATGGACGCAGTCATCGTGACAGGTGCTGCCGGCCCCCTCGGCCATGCGGTCGTCACCGAGTTCCTCGGGGCCGGCCGCCCGGTCGTCGCCTTGGGTCGGCCGGGTGCGCGGCTCGACGCGCTCGCCGAGCAGGACGGTGTGCACGCCGTCGCCGTCGACCTGTCCAGCCGGGGCGCGGTTCAGGCGGCGTTCGCCGAGATCGATGCCCTGCCCGCCACATCGGATGCGCTCGTCGGACTCGCGGGCGGGTTCGCCCCCGGCGCGCTGGCCGACGTCGACGAGAAGCAGCTCGACTCGATGTGGCGCTCCAACTTCGAGTCCGTGCTGTGGACGGCACAGGCGGCCGCCCCGCGGTTCGCCGAGCGCGGTGGCGGGTCGATCGTCACCGTCAGTTCGCGCCCGGCCCTCACCGGACCGGGCCCCGTGGCGTACACGGTGAGCAAAGCCGCGGTCGTCCGGCTGACGACGCTGCTGGCCAACGAGCTGCGGCCCCAGCGGATCCGCGTCAACGCTGTGCTGCCCTCGATCATCGACACCCCGGCCAACCGTGCATGGATGTCGTCGGAACAGGTGGCGCGGGCCGTCGCACCCGAGGCGATCGCGAAGGTGATCGCGTTCCTCTGCGGCCCCGACGCGGCCCCGATCAGCGGCGCGGCGATCCCGGTGTACGGCGATGCCTGAGCCCAGTGAGCTGACCACGGCCGTCGGCGCCGTCCTCGACTGGCCCGTCGACCACGCCGCGGCGGCCGTCGTCGCCGCGGACGGCACGGTGCTCGCCACCGCGGGCGAGACGGACCGGGTCTTCTATCTGGCCTCGGTCACCAAGCCGCTCGCCGCGTACGCGGTGCTCGTGGCCGTCGAGGAGGGCGCGGTCGAATGGGACACCCCGGCGGGTCCCGAGGGATCGACGGTCCGCCACCTCGCCGCGCACGCGTCCGGGCTGTCGTTCGCCGACGCGGCCGTGCAGGCACAACCAGGCACCCGCCGGATCTACTCGAACACCGGCTTCGAGGCACTCGGCGAGACGGTGGCCGCGGCGGCCGGGATGCCGTTCGCCCAGTACCTGCACGAAGCCGTGCTCGCCCCGCTCGGCATGACCGACACCCGCCTCGACGGCTCCCCCGCGGCCGGCGCCGTGTCCACGGTCGCAGACCTCGCCCGGTTCGCCGCCGAGCTGCAAGAGCCCAAGCTGGTGCACTTTTCGACCCTGCAGGAGGCCACCACGGTCGCCTTCCCGGACGTCGACGGGATCCTGCCCGGCTACGGGCGGCAGAAGCCGAACGACTGGGGGCTGGGGTTCGAGATCCGCGACGGCAAGTCGCCGCACTGGACCGGGGCGCACAGCTCACCGCGCACGTTCGGGCATTTCGGCCAGTCGGGCACGTTCCTGTGGGTCGATCCAGACGCCGGGGCGGCGTGCGTGGCGCTGACCGACCGGGACTTCGGCCCGTGGGCGGTCGAGGCCTGGCCCCCGTTCACCGACGGGGTGCTGGCGGCGTTGCGGAGCTGACCAGCGCAGATCCGGACGCCGGCGGCGGCGCGGGGTTTTGCGCGGCGCCGGGGGAATCATCTGGCGGGGTGGCCCGTTAATACCCGTGTCCGGACCGGGCGACCTGTGTCCCCGGGTCTCACAAATTAAGAGCCTTCACGGAAAACCAGTGCGGCTGGAGCCGTGTCGTGCCACTCGCCGCGAGGCGACCAGCGCCTGGTCCGGACACCCATCCCACCCACCCACACGCTCCCATCCACTCTGCCGCGCCCGGCCTCAGCGCCGCGCGCGGCCGCCTGAGCGGCGCTCTGCCCCCACAGTCTTTGCCCCACAGAATTGCCCTCACAGACTTGCCGCGCCCGGCGTTCCCGCCGCCGGGCGCGGCTGCCAGGGCGGCGCTGCCCCCCACAGCGCCGCCCTTCTCCCACCTGCCGCGTCCGGCGTTCCCGCCGCCGAGCGACGCGGCCGCCTGGGCGGCGCTGCCCCGACAGCGCCGCCCTCCTCTACATCCACTCCGAAACTCGGGAACAACCCGCTGGTAGGAGTGGTTGAATCAGGTGTCCGAGCCGGGGGATCCTCGGCACTTGATGTGACAAGTCCCGGGTCTCACGACTTGCCGCCCCACGGGGTGCGCTCCGCCGAGAGGCGACCGGCGTCCGGCTCGGACATCCACCTCCACAACCTTGAGGACCTGTCATGAAGGGCGACCGCGTAGAGATCGTCATCGACGCCGGCAGCGGCACCACGCGCACGTACAACGTCGTGGCCACCCGCGCGGGGCGGCGAGTGAACGTCACCCACGGCCGCGGCGTGATCGAGGTCAGCGAGACCACCCGCGGCGGCAGCACCGTGCGCACGGCGCGCTTCCTCTCCAACCGCGTCCTGGCACTCGTCGAGCACCCGGCCGCCGACGATCCGGTTGCCGACGAGATCGTGCCCACCCTGCGCTCGGTCTGAGCCCTCACTCCAGGCAGACTCCTTTCACGATGTCCTCTCCCGCGACCCGTGCCGCTGACGCGCGCTCCGCGCCGCTCGAGCCGCCCGCAGGCGCCGTCCCCTCCCGCGACGGCGCCGCAGCTGCGCACCTCACGCACGGCGGGCAGGCGGCGCGTGACGGCGCCGACCGCCCGGGCCGCGGGAGCTCCGACACCCCGTCCCGCCCCCGCAGGCCGCGCCGTCGCAGGCCGCGCAGCCGCAGCGGGGCCGAGACGCCCGCGGTAGCCGCAGCCACCGACGGCGAGCTGCCTCCCGTCGCCGACGCCGACATCGACGCGCTGGCCGACCGGCTGGCCTCCCTCTCGCTTCTCGACGAGCACCGCATCGGACGCAGGCTCGACACCGCCCGCCGCACCCGCGACGCGAACGCGCGCACGAAGGCTGCGGCCGGCGTCGCCGCCGCGCTCGAGGCCGGTGAGCAGCGAGTCGCCGCCCGCCGCGCCGCCGTTCCGGCCATCCGCTACCCGGAAGCGCTGCCCGTCAGCGCCCGCCGCGACGAGATCGCGGCCGCGATCCGCGACCACCAAGTCGTAATCGTCGCCGGCGAGACGGGGTCCGGGAAGACCACGCAGATCCCGAAGATCTGCCTGGAGCTGGGCCGCGGTGTGCGCGGGATGATCGGCCACACCCAGCCGCGCCGCCTCGCCGCCCGCACGGTCGGCGCCCGCATCGCCGAGGAGCTCGGCAGCGAGCTGGGCGACCTCGTGGGCTGGAAGGTGCGGTTCACCGACCAGGTCGGCGAGAACACGCTGGTCAAGCTGATGACCGACGGCATCCTGCTCGCGGAGCTCACCGGCGACCGGATGCTGCGCCAGTACGACACGCTGATCATCGACGAGGCCCACGAGCGCAGCCTCAACATCGACTTCATCCTCGGCTACCTCACGCAGCTGCTCCCCCGCCGCCCCGACCTGAAGGTCGTCATCACCTCGGCGACGATCGACCCCGAGCGCTTCGCCGGCCATTTCTCCCAGGCACTGGGCACCGACGTGCCGATCGTCGAGGTCTCCGGGCGCAGCTACCCCGTCGAGATCCGCTACCGGCCGATCGTCGATCCCGACGACCCCGAGGCCGACCCCGACCGCGACCAGCTCGACGCCATCAGCGACGCCGTAGCCGAGCTGCAGCGCGAGGGAGACGGCGACATTCTCGTGTTCCTCCCCGGCGAGCGGGAGATCCGCGACACCGCCGATGCGCTCGCCAAGCGCGACTTCCGCAACACGGAGATCCTTCCGCTGTACGCCCGCCTGTCCACCGCGGAGCAGCAGCGGGTCTTCGCCCCACACCCGGGGCGGCGGGTCGTGCTCGCCACCAACGTCGCCGAGACCTCGCTCACCGTGCCGGGCATCCATTACGTGATCGACCCGGGCACAGCGCGCATCTCCCGGTACTCCCGGCGACTCAAGGTGCAGCGACTCCCCATCGAGAAGGTCTCGCAGGCCAGCGCCAACCAGCGCGCGGGCCGTTGCGGGCGCGTCGCCGACGGCATCTGCATCCGCCTCTACGCCGAGGACGACTTCGACGCGCGCCCCGAGTTCACCGACCCGGAGATCCTGCGCACCAACCTCGCGTCGGTCATCCTTCAGATGATCTCTCTTGACCTCGGCGAGCTCACCGAGTTCCCGTTCGTCGAGCGACCCGACTCCCGGGCTGTCGGCGACGGCCTCGCGCTCCTGCACGAGCTGGGCGCCCTGGAGACCGACCGGAAGCTCACTGCCGTCGGGCGGGCGCTCGCCGCGCTGCCCGTCGACCCCCGGCTGGGCCGCATGCTCGTGGAGGCCGACCGCAACGGCTGTCTGCGCGAGGTGCTCGTCATCGCCGCCGCGCTGTCCGTGCAGGACCCGCGCGAGCGGCCCACCGAGCAGCGCCAGGCCGCAGACGCCAAGCACGCCCGGTTCGCGGGCGAGTGGACCGCCGACGGCGTGACGCTCGACGCGGCCGGCTCGGACTTCCTCGCCTTCCTCAACCTCTGGCGCCACGTGGCCGAGCAGCGCCGGGAGCTGTCGGGCAACCGGTTCCGCCGCACGCTGCGCGAGGAGTTCCTGCACTACCTGCGCATCCGCGAGTGGCAGGACCTGCACGCCCAGCTCCGCCAGGCGGCGCGCAACGCCGGGCTCACGATGAACGACACCGACCCGGACCCCGACCGCATCCACACCGCGGTGCTCTCCGGGCTGCTCTCGCAGGTGGGCCTGCGGCAGGAGGAGGCCAAGGAGTTCCTCGGCGCCCGCGGTGCAAAGTTCATGATCTTCCCGGGCTCGCCCCTGGCCAAGAAGCCGCCGCGCTGGGTGATGGCCGCCGAGCTGGTGGAGACCTCCCGGCTGTTCGCGCGCACCGTCGCCCGGATCAAGCCGGAGTGGATCGAGCCCCTCGCCGAGCATCTCGTCAAGCGCAGCTATTCGGAACCGCACTGGTCACGCAAACGCGCCGGCGCCGTCGCCACCGAGCGCGTCACGCTGCACGGCATCCCGATCGTCGTCGGCCGAAGCGTCGACCTCGGCCGCATCGACCCCGAGACCGCACGCGAGCTGTTCATCCGGCACGCGCTCGTCGAGGGCGACTGGGACACCCGCCACCGCTTCTTCCACGCCAACCGGGAGCTGCTCGAGGACGTCGAGGAGCTGGAGCACCGCGCACGGCGCCGCGACCTGGTCGTGGACGAGGAGACGCTCGTCGCGTTCTACGAGGAGCGCGTGCCGGCGCACGTCGAGTCGGGCCGCCATTTCGACTCGTGGTGGAAGAAGGAGTCCCGCCGTCGTCCAGACCTCCTCGACTTCACCGAGGAGATGCTGCGCACCGCGCAGGCCGCCGGCGTCGACCGCACCGCCTACCCCGACCACGTCGAGGCGGGCGGGCTCACGCTGCCGCTCTCGTATGCGTTCGAACCGGGGGCGCACTCCGACGGCGTCACGGTGGACGTGCCGGTGGCTGCGCTGCACCAGGTCGACCCCACCCCGTTCACCTGGCAGGTGCCGGGCCTGCGCGAGGAGTTGGTCACGGGCCTGATCCGCACGCTGCCCAAGCAGCTGCGGCGGCTCTTCGCACCCGCGCCCGACCACGCCCGCGCGGTGCTCGCCCGCCTCCAGGCCGGGCAGGAACCGCTGCTCGACGGGCTGGAGCGCGAGCTGGGCCGCATGCGCGGCGTCGACATCCCGCGTACGGCGTGGGAGCTCGACCGGCTCCCCGAGCACCTGACCGTCACGTTCCGGGTGATCGACGAGGCCGGCCGCGAGATCGCCACCGGCACCGATCTGGACGCGCTCCGGCGCAAGCTCGCCCCCAAGGTCCGGGAGGAGCTGGCCGCCGCGGGCGTCGACATCGAGCGCACCGCGCTCACCACGTGGGCAATCGGCACGCTCCCCCGCGAGCACCCCATCCGTCGGGGCAGTCACACGGTCACCGGGTTTCCCGGGCTGGTCGACCGCGGCACCACCGTCGACGTGCGCGTCTTCCCGACGGCCGCCGAACGCGACCCGGCGCACCACCGCGGGCTCCGGCGGCTGCTTCTGCTCGGCACCCCGAGCCCGGTGCGGCAGGTGCAACGCGACCTCGACAACCCCACCAAACTCGCGCTGTCGCGCAACCCGCACGGCTCCGTCGCCGCCCTGCTCGACGACTGCGTCACCGCCGCCGCCGACGCCCTGATCGCCGCCGCGGGCGGCCCGGCGTGGGACGAGCGCGGTTACGCCCGGCTGGCGAAGCTCTTCGCCGACCGGCTCGCGTCCACCACCTTGCAGGTGCTGCAGGCCGTGCGCGGGGTGCTGAGCGTCTGGCACCGGGTGCAGGCCCAGCTCGGCGACCTGCGCGCACCCGTGCTCGCCGCGGGGCTCGCCGACCTCACGGCGCAGGTCAACGCGCTGGTCGGACCTGGCTTCGCCACGGCGGCAGGCGCCACCCGGCTCGCCGACGTCGCCCGGTACCTGGAGGCGGCGGAGCGGCGCATCGAGAAGCTGCGCGCCGACCCTGCCCGCGACGCCGAGTGGACCGCCCAGGTGCGGGTGGTGGCCGACGAGTACGCCGCCGAGCTGGCCGCGCTCGCGCCGGGTGTGGAGCCGGGCCCGGAGCTGCGCGAGATCCGCTGGATGATCGAGGAACTCCGCGTGAGCCTCTACGCGCACCCGATGCGCACGCGGTACCCGGTGTCGATCAAACGGATTCAGAAGGCCATCGACGACCTGGGCTAGGAGGGGCCTGTTCAGGGCGCTCCTTGGCCCGCTTCGATGGGCAGCGTGATGAGCAGCGTCGTCCCCTGACCGACGGGGCTGACGACTTCGATCGTCCCCCCGAGTGCGTCGATGCGGTCGGTGAGGCCGATGAGCCCGGACCCACGGTGCGGATCCGCCCCTCCGCAGCCATCGTCGCGGATCGAGACCTCGAGGACACCGTCACGCGCTTCGACGACGACGTGCACCTCAGTTGCCTGCGCGTGCTTGGCGGTATTCGTGAGCGCTTCCGACACGACGTAGTAGACGGCCGTTTCCACCGGTTCGGGCGGCCGTGTCTCGGTGTTCACCTCGAGCTCGACGGGGACGGCTGACCGCCGGGCAAGCGTCTTGAGGGCGGCGCCGAGGCCGCCGTGGGCGAGGATGGCTGGGTGGATGCCGCGCGAGATCTCCCGCAGCTCATCGAGCGCGCCCGTCAGTCCGTCCACCACACGGGACAGCTGCGCCCGCAACTCGGGCAGTTCGTCCGGGACCATCGCCTCCGCACTCCGCTGGACGAGCGCGAGTGAGACGAGCCGCTGTTGCACCCCATCATGCAGGTCCCGCTCGATCTGGCGCCGCGTCTCGTCTGCTGCCGTAACGATCCTGGCGCGCGAGGCGGCGAGCTCAGCCCGGCTCCGTTCGAGGTTGCGCTCGCTTTCACGCAGGTTACGAAACATCGACAGGGTGTCCAGCCCGTCGGCCAGCCGCCGTCCGATCTCGTGGAACAGCCGTTCCTCCTGCGGCGTCCAGACCCGTGCGTAGGAGCACTGGTGCAGGCCGAACGAATAGGGCCTGTCCACCTTGGGGTAAACAGCCAAGCACATCATGGATTTAACGTTGAAACGCGCCGCAGACTGAGCCGGGGGCATGCAATCGGATTCGGGATCGAACCGCACGGGACCGCTCGAGGCCAGCGTGATTCGGAACGCCTCGACAATCGCCGCGTCATTCGGGATCTCGACGCCCAGGGCGAAGGCACCAGGGTATTCGGGCCGTGTTCGCTCCATCAGCACCTCGTGGGAGGCGGCATCCGGGTCGCAGGGGTAGATCAGCCAGGCTCGATCGCATGCGAAGGCCTCCAGCGCGACGTCAAGAACATCAGCCATCATCTGCTCGAGGTCGCTGGCACCTTGGATGGCGCGGTCGACCCGGTCCATGCTTTCGAGGAACCACAACTGCGCCCAGTGTTCCTCCTCGGCGTGCTTGCGCTCCGTCACGTCCACGACGGTGCCGAGGAATTCCTGAACGTCGCCGGCCGTGGTAAGGAGGGGATGCGAGATCACGTGGAGATACCTCAGTGCGCCCTGCGGCGGAAGGATTCGGATCTCTAAATCGATGCTCCGGGCTTCGCGGATTCCGCGCTCGTGCGCCGCGTCGAACTTCGCGCGGTCGTCCGGGTGGATGCGCTGACGGAACTCCTCCAATGATGGCACTCCGCGTTCAGGGTCGAAGCCGTACAAGCGGGAGTGTTCATCGGACGAGTGCGTGAACTGGCCGGTGGCGACGTCAAAGGCTGCCGTACCAGTGTGGGTCAACCGCTGCGCCTCAGCCAAATAGGCTTCGATCCGGCGCAGTTCGGCTGTCCGCTCCGCCACCTTCACCTCGAGGTCGTTCCGGGCTTTCCGGACCTCCTCTTCGGCCCTCCTGCGGTCGTCGACGAGTCGTGCGCTCTGAAACGCTGTCGCGGCGTGATTCGCGGCCAGTCGAAGCAACAGGATGTCGATCTCGGTGGGGAACTCGGTGCGCTGCGCAGCCGCCGCAGCAACAACACCACCCTCGGTGTCCACTCCGATGGGCATCACTACACCGCGGCACGGCTCTCCGGCGGCGTCGACATCGGGGACGATCGTCATGGCGGAGAGCCGCCCGCTCTCGTCGAGATGACTGTCCAACCACTCCGGGAACTTCTTCCATGCCGTCCCCCGCGTGATGTCCACTCCGTCGGGGCTGCCCGGAACGCACAACCGGACGAAGACGAAGTCAAGCCACATGAGGTCGATCAATGCATCGGCAAGTCCGGCTGCTACGGCGGCCGGCGCTCTACCGACCCACGCCGTCGGCACCGCGGAAAGCGCCACGAGATCCCTGAGCACGGCTCGCAGCTCGCGGATCTCGCTATCGGCCCCGATCGGGATCAGCGCCCCACGCTCGGGATCTTGTGGTTTGACCGCCGCTCCCGGACCTCGAGCAGCAACTCCTCAGGAGAAACGAAGAACGGATTCTCCTGACGCAGCCCCCCGATGATCACCGCCGGATGCGTCCGCAAGGCATCCATCACCACGCTCGCGCCGAATTTCGTCAGGTCGTACGTGCAGATCACTGCGTGGTCGTACCTGGGAATCAGGTAGTTGACCCGCGCCTCGTACTCGATGAGGTCCTCGACGCCCGGGAGGTCTTGGAGTGCCCACTCCATGTGCCCGAGGAATCTTGTCTGCTTGTACCCGGCTGCCGACGCGGCGTTGAACACCTCTTCGAAGGAGGCCAGCCAGGGGTCGAGGTCGAAGCCGCCTCCGCGGAGCAGGCTGTCCTGCCAGGGCCGCACCTCCAGTTGTCCACTGCCCATCGCCTCTGACACGTCGACGCCGGCCTCGGCAAGCCACCTGAGGTGTTCTTCCCGTAGCTCGGGGTCAACGTAGTGATACGCCGAGTGCCCGTGCTCGAACCCTTCCGTGATGAACGGGCGGAGTACGCGGCGCTGTTCCTCCACGCTGTTGAAGAACGCACAGATATGACGATACCGACCCAAGGTGTGCCCGGTGTCTTGCTGAGATCGGGCGGCGGTCTGCATATTTCTCACCCATCACACAGAGAGGGCCGCATTCCTTCCCGGATGACCTGTTCGCGGCCAGCCAATCAGGCTACGCTCCAGCCTCCCGGCTGTCGACGGTGCGGCCGGCCTCCACTTACGTTGCGAGCCCCGCCGGCTCCGCACGCGAGATCGACGTGGTTGGGGCCGGAGGCTCACGTCGATCTCATCCGTTCCGGGACTCACGGGCTAGGGTTCGATCGTGTCTGACGTGTTCGGCCGGCCCCCGGCCCCCGACGAAAGCTACCTCCGCGCCATCACCGCCGCCACGGAGCGGGCGGTTGCCGAGGCGGAACCGCTCGGGTCCGCCCACGACGGCGCCCCGGCCGACGTGCGCGACGCGGTGGCCGCGCTCGTCCGGGAGCAGGGTGCGGAGCTCGTCGCACTGAGCCAGGACCTGCATGCCCATCCCGAGGAGGCGTTCGGCGAGCACCGCTCGGTCCGCGCCGTCGCGGACCTGCTGGAGCGGCACGGCCACCGCGCCGATGTCGGGGTCGGCGGGCTGGAGACGTCGCTCGTCGCGACCCGCGGGGGCGACGGCCCGCACGTCGCAGTGCTGGCCGAGTACGACGCACTGCCCGGCGTCGGGCACGCGTGCGGCCACAACATCATCTGCGCGACTGCCGTCGGCGGGTTCCTCGCGGCCGCCGAGGCGCAGGAGCGGGTCGGCGGGCGGGTGTCACTGATCGGCACGCCTGCCGAGGAGGGCGGCGGCGGCAAGGAGACGCTGGCGCGCGCCGGGGTCTTCGACGACGTCGACGCCGTGATCATGCTCCACCCGTTCACGCACGACATCGCGATGCACCCGTTCCTCGGCCGCCGCCAGGTCGAGATGGTGTTCCACGGCGTCGCGGCGCACGCCGCCGCACAGCCGTTCATGGGCCGCAACGCGCTCGATGCCGCTGTCGCCGCCTACCAGGGCGTGGCCGCGCTGCGCCAGCACCTGCCGGGCACCGACCGCGTGCACGGGATCTTCACCGACGGCGGCGCCCGGCCGAACATCGTGCCGGAGCGAGCCGCGCTGCTGTTCTACTTCCGCTCTGCAGCCCCCGAGACGCTGCGCGAGCTCGCCGAACGCCTCGACGCCGTCGCCCGCGCCGCGGCGACCATGACCGGCTGCACCGTGGAGCTTCGCTGGGACGAGCGGCCGGCGTACCTGCCGATCCGCTTCAACCACACCCTCGCCGGACGCTGGGCCGTGAACCAGGAGCCCGCCGGCCGCAAGCCGCTGCCGCCCGGAGTGGTGCCGGAGTTCCTCACCGGCTCGACGGACCTGGGCAACTTGAGCTATCGGATGCCGGCCATCCACCCCATGATCGCGGTGTCCGAACCGACCGTGGCACTGCACACCGTCGAGTTCGCCGCGGCGTCCGGCTCGGAGGCGGGCGACCGGGCCGTGCGAGACGGCGCACTCGGGCTAGCGCTCACGGCCGTGGACTACCTCGCCGACCCCGGGCTGCGCGAGGCCGTGCGCGCGGAGTTCGCCGCGGCGGGCGGCCCGCTCGACGTACCCCACTACTTCGACTGATCGGCAACCGTCAGCGGTACGCCGAGCGCGCGGTCGGCTCCAGCTCCAGCACCTGCAGGTGCTCGCCCTGCCACGCGTGCTCGACGGCCCGGCGGGCCGCCGCCACCTCCTTCGCACCCGGGAAGGCTGCGAACACGACGACCGCCTTCTCGTCGCGGACCGGGAGCGCCGGGAAGTCGTTGACGTAGGACGCCGTGCGCGCGACGACAACCGGTGCGCCCAGCAGCCGCTGGGCCGCCGCCGCGTCGGGCTCGCCGCCGGACCCGAGCCGCAGCACAGCCAGGACCCGCGACGGGCCCGGCCGCCCCTCCCCCACGCCGGCCCGCGATGCCGTCGGGAACCCGGCGCCGACCGGCTCCAGCAGGAGCACGTCGTCGGAGTCGATCATCGTGGCGTTGGCGGCGTCGCGGTGCTCCTTCCATACCGGGCCGCCGTAGAAGCCGCGCAGCGCCGCCAGCCGGACGCCCATGTCGGCGAATTCGCGGACCCAGACGAAGCGGTCGGGATCGGCGAGGTCGTGGAACGTGCCGACCACGCGGGCGCCCAGCTCCTCCTGCGACTCCACGAACTCCCGCTCGAACAGCGCGACCAGCTCGTCGCGCCGACCGGGATGGAGGGAGTACTGCCGCAGCTCCAGGACCGTCACACGCCGGACGTTAGCGCGTGGGTCCGACAGTTGCCCCGGTCTCTCACTTCCCGGGCAGCACCTGGATCTTGCGGCCCACGCCGGCCCGGAACTGTTCCAGCGCCTGCGGGAACTCGTCGAGGCTCATCCGGTGGCTGATCATCACTTCCGGACGCAGCGCGCCGTCGGCGAACAGCTCGGCGGCCCGCTCGTAGCTGTGCAGCACCGCCATCGAGCCGACGATCCTGATCTCCTTGTTGTAGACGCGGAACGGCGAGAACGTCGCCGTCGCGTCCTCGTTCGCCACCCCGAACTGCTGGAACGTGCCGCCCGGTGCGACGCGACCGAGGCCGTCCTCGATCGCGGCGACCACGCCGGTGCAGTCGATCACGACCTCCCATCCGCGGGGCCGGTCGAGCTCGTCCGCACTGGTCACGGTGGCCGTGCAGCCCAGCTGCTTGGCCGTCTCGAGCCGCTGCGGGTTGAGGTCCACCATCTCGACGCTCGCCGCGCCCGCGCGCTTGGCCAGCTCCATCATCATCAGGCCCATCGTCCCGGCCCCGTAGATGAGGTAGTGGTCGCCGAGCTGCGGCGCGAGCACGTCGAACCCACGCACGGCGCAGGACAGCGGCTCGATGAGCGCGGCGTCGTTCAGCTGCACGTGCTCCGGGAGCTTGACGCAGTTGGCCACCGGCGCCACCGCGAACTGGGCCGCGCCCCCCGCCACCGTCACGCCGATCGCACCCCAGCGCTCGCACAGGTTGTTGTGGCCACGCCGGCAGTAGTGGCACTCGTGGCAGTACAGCGACGGGTCCACGGCGACTTTGTCGCCGACGGCGAGTTCGTCGACGTCCGAGCCGAGCGCCACGACCTCACCCGCGAACTCGTGCCCCGGCACGATCGGCAACGTGGGGGCGAACTCGCCCTCGGCGATGTGCAGATCGGTGCCGCAGATCCCGCACGCGGCCACTGCGACAACCACGTCCCGGCGGCCCGGGGTGGGATCGGGCACCGTCTCCACGGTCACGGCGTCTGCACTGATGACTGCAGCCTTCATTACTTGATGGCTCCCATCGAGAGTCCTTGCACGAGCTTGTCCTGCGCCGCGAACCCGGCGATGAGCACCGGGAGCGACACCACCACCGCCGCCGCGCACACCGTGGCCAGGAACAGGCCCTGGCTGGTCACGAAGCCGGTGAGGTACACGGGGGCGGTCTGGGCAACGGTCGCGGTGAGCACCCGCGCGAACAGCAGTTCGTTCCAGCTGAAGATGAAGCAGATCAGCGACGTGGCCGCGATGCCGGGCAACACCATCGGCGCGACCACCGTGCGGAGGGTGCGCATCAGCCCGGCGCCGTCGATCGCCGCCGCCTCGAGCACCTCGACCGGCACCTCGGCGAGGAACGACCGCATCATCCACACCGCGATCGGCAGGTTCATCGACGTGTAGAGGATGATCAACAGCCAGATGTTGTCGAGCATCCCGATGCGCTGCGCGATCAGGTACACGGGCAGCAAGCCTGCGACGACCGGCAGCATCTTCGTGGACAGGAAGAAGAACAGCACGTCGGTCCACTTGCGCACCGGCCGGATCGACAGCGCGTACGCCGCCGGGATCGCGAGCAGCAGCACGAGCGCCGTGGAGAGCACACTCGCTGTCAGCGAGTTGAGCAGCGACGGCCACGGGCTGGCGCCGGTCTGGGCGCCGAAGAAGTTCGCGTAGCCGTCGAGCGTGAGCGGCGCGAACAGCGACGGCGGGTTCGTCGCGGCGTCGGTCTCGCTGTGGAACGAGGTGAGCACCATCCACAGCACCGGGATGATGAAGAGGATGCCGACCAACCACGCCACGACGGTGAGCAGCGTGCCGGTCCGGTTGCGCCTGGCCGGCGGCGCCGACGGCGGGGCGACGCGCGGCGCCTCCACTGTGGTGGTCATCGGGACCCCTCCTCGCGGAACAGCGACGACACGGTGCGCAGTGCGAAGGTGGCGATCACGATCGTCCCGATCACGACGACCACGCCCGCGGCGGACGCCCGACCGTAGTCCTGCGCGTTGTAGAAGGTCTGGTAGATCGTGTACGGCAGGTTCGCCGTACCGAGCCCGCCGGATGTGATCGTGAAGACGGCATCGAAGTTCTGCACGATGTAGATCGACCCGAGCAGGGCTCCCAGCTCCAGGTACTGGCGCAGGTGCGGGAGTGTCATGAACCGGAAGATCTGCCAGGTCGACGCGCCGTCGATGCGCGCGGCCTCGATGACGTCGAGCGGCTTGCTCTGCAGCCCGGCCAGGATGATCAGCATCATGAACGGCGTCCACTGCCAGACCAGCGACACGACGATCGCCGTCAGCGGCATCATGGAGATCCAGTCCGGCTGCGGGGCGTTCGCCCCGAAGATCCAGGTCAGCACCCCGTTGAGGAGGCCGTACTCCGGGTTGTAGAGCGCGTGCTTCCAGACCAGGGCGGCTGCCACCGGCACGATGAGGAACGGCGTGATCATCATCGTCCGGACCACCCCGCGGCCACGGAACGCGCGGTCCAGCAGCAGCGCGATGAGCAGGCCGAGCACGACGCTTACCAGGACCACTGAGACGGTCAGCTGGATCGTGGTGATGATCGAGTCGCGCGTGTTGACGTCGGTGAGCACGCGACGGAAGTTGTCGACCCCGGCGAACCCGCGCTCGTCGGGGTAGTAGGCGTTCCAGTTCATGAACGAGATCACGAGCGTGATCACGAAAGGCACCTGCGTCACGATGATCAGAAAGATCAGCGCGGGTAGCAGCGGGGCACGCCGGGCCCAGTCGCCTGCGCGCCGCAGAGCCTGCTTCTCCTCGGCCGAGCGGTCCCACGTGGGGCCCGTCTGCGGTTGAAGTTCGGTGGTCATGAGGTGCCCTTCAGCCGAGACCGGTACCGCTCCGCCACGTCGTCAGCCAGCTGCTGTCCCCGATCCAGCGCCTGGTCCACCGTCACGATCCCGGCGATCGACGAGCTCACCGACTGCGACACCTGCGTCCCGAGGTCGGGGAACTCCGGGATGCCGACGAACTGGATGCCGATCGCCGGCCGCGGCTGGACCCCGGGGTTGCGCGGGTCGGCACTCTCGATCGCAGCCTTCGTGGGCGCGGCGAACGCCGACGCCTGAGCCAGGTAGGCCGGGTTCTCGTAGGTCGACGCCCGCTTGCCTGCCGGCACGTCCGACCAGCCGATCTCCTGACCGACGAGCTGCTCGTAGTCCTTGCTCGACGCCCACGAGATGAACCGCCACGCGTTGTCCTTCTTCTGGCTCGCCGCCTGGATGCCCCACGACCACGCGTAGAGCCACCCGGAGCTGTTGGTCTCCACCACCGGCGCGGGCGCGTAGCCGATCTTGCCGCGCACCGGCGAGTCGGCCGCCTCGAGCGAGCCCGCAGCCGACGTGGCGTCGTACCACATGGCCGCGTTGCCCTGCACCAGGTTGTTGAGGCACTCGGTGAACCCGGCCTGCGGGGCGCCCGCCTCGCCGTGCTGGCGCACCAGGTCGACGTAGAACTGCACCGCCTTCTTGAACTCCGGCGCGTTCACCTGGGCCTGCCAGTCGGCGGTGAACCAGGTTCCGCCGAACGTGTTGACCACCGTCGTCAGCGGGGCGATGACCTGGCCCCAGCCGGGCTGGCCGCGCAGGCAGATGCCGGCCATGCCGGGCCGCGCGCCGTCCAACCGGGCGGCGATGTCGGCGACCTGCGGCCACGTCGGCTTCGCGGGCATCGTGATGCCGGCCGCGTCGAGCACGTCCTTTCGGTACATGAGGAACGACGACTCGCCGTAGAAGGGCTGGCCGTAGATCTTCCCGTCATCTCCGGTGAGAGACGTCGTCATCGAGGGGAGGATGTCGGCCTGGTCGAAGGCCGGGTCGGCGGCGATGTAGTCGTCCATCGGCGCGATCCACCGGCTGCGGGCGTAGATCGGGATCTCGAAGTTGCTCAGCGAGGCGACGTCGTACTGGCCTGCCTGGCTGGAGAACTCCTGGCTGATCTTGTCGCGCACGTCGTTCTCGGGCAGCACCGTGAAGTTGACGGTGATGCCGGTGTCGCGGGTGAAGTGCTCGGCCGTGAGCCGCTGCAGGTCCACCATCTGGGGGTTGTTGACCATCAGCACGTTGATGCTGTTCGCCCCGCCCCCACCGACGCTGCCGCCCCAGCCGGCACAGGCGGAACTCGCCATCATGACGACGGCGGCGAGCAGCGCCGCGCGCATGCCCGAACGCTTCATCGCGATCCTCCCGACATGCCCGAAGACGCGCGCTCAGATGAGCGCCGCCCTGATCACAAGAGAGTGTGGCAACGACTCCCCGTGCAGGGCAATGGGTCGTGACAGAATGGGCGCCATAGCGCTCAGATGAGCGCCGGGAAGTCTGGGAGGCACTGTGGTCGCGGTCGGCGGGGGGACGCGGGGGCCCGCCCATCTCGTGCTCAGCGCTTCCGTGGCGCGGAGGTACTACCTCGACGGCCGCTCCAAGGTCGAGATCGCCGAGGAGTTCGAGCTCAGCCGGTTCAAGGTGGCGCGGCTGCTCGATGACGCGCGCGCGAGCGGGCTCGTCCGGATCGAGATCGGCCACCCCGGCACCGTCGACGTCGACCTGTCCGGGCGGCTCATGACCGCGCTCGGCCTCAAGCACTGCGTCGTCACCGACACCCCCGACGACCACCCGGAGTCCCTGCGCGAACACCTCGGCGCAGCCGCCGCTGACCTGCTCACCGAGATCATCACCCCCGACGACGTGCTCGGCCTGTCCTGGGCCCGTTCGGTGAGCGCGATGGCCGCGGCGCTGCACAGGCTCGCCACCGTGCCGGTCGTCCAGCTCACCGGGGCGCTCGCCCGCCCGGGTGTGGACGACAGCTCGATCGAGGTGGTCCGCGACGTCGCCCGGGTCGCCGGCGGGCCCGCCTACTTCTTCTACGCGCCGATGGCCGTGCCCGACGCCACCACCGCGCAGGCCCTGCGCCGCCAACCGGAGGTCGCGCAGGCGTTCTCGCGGATCGACACGGTCACCTGCGCCGTCGCCGGGGTGGGCGCGTGGACCCCGGAACAGTCCACGCTCTACGACGCCACCTCCGAAGCCGAACGCCGCGAGCTCGCCCGGCAGGGCGTCTGTGCGGAGATCTCCGGTGTGCTCGTCGACTCCGACGGGGCGCCGGTGCCGTCCTCGCTCACCGAACGCATGATCGGCATCACCGCCGAGCAGATGCGCACGGTGCCCGAGGTGATCGCGATCGTCTACGGCACGGCGAAGGTCGAGGCGGTGCTCGCCGCCGTGCGCGGCGGTATGGTCGACAGCCTGGTGACGCATTCGACGCTGGCCGAGGCGCTGATCTCGGCGCCTGGTCCATGACGGTCGAGGTGCAGCTCCTGGGCGGCACGGCCAACCAGGGGCGCGTGCACCGGGTCGGCAACACCGTGCGCAGGCCGCTGCGACCCACGAGCGCGGCCGCCCATGCGCTGCTGCGCCACCTCGAGGAGGTCGGGTTCGACGGGGCGCCCCGGGTGCTCGGGGTGGACGAGGCCGGCCGCGAGGTACTCAGCTACGTGCCCGGCCAGGCCGTCACCGCCCCGCCGCCGTGCTGGGGGCTCACCGACGAGGCGCTGCGCAGCGTCGGCCGGCTCGTACGCCGCTTCCACGACGCCACGGCGGACTTCGACCCGTCCCCGTACCAATGGTCTCCCCAGGTGCCCGCCCCTTTCGGAGACGGCGGAATAGCGCACAACGACCTCAACCTCGACAACGTCGTCTTCCGGGGCGGCACCGCCATCGCGCTGATCGACTTCGACCTGGCAGGCCCGGGCACCCCGGTGTGGGACGTGGCGGCGGCAGCACGGCTGTGGGCGCCGCTGCGCGATCCGTCGGACGTCACTGACGTCCGACGCGGGCGGGAGCTGCACCGGCTGCGCCAGTTCGTCGACGCCTACGGGCTCGACGCCGAGGGACGCGCTGCTTTCCTCCCCGCGCTGCGCGACAGCCACCGCTGGATGCGTGACATCGTGCGCGAGGGAGCCGCCGACGGCGTCCCCGGCTTCGCGGCCTACTGGACGGCGGAGGCCGAGGCACGCGCCGAACGAGCAAGAGCCTGGTTCGAAAGCGCAGCCGACGAGATCACGAACGCCGTGACCTGAACAGCAACACCCGCGAGTCGGGGTCTGGGTGCGCGCGAGTCGGGGCGTGAGTGCACGCGAGTCGGGGCGTGAATGCACGCGAGTCGCGCCATTCGTGCGAGCGAGTCGCTGCATTCGTGCGAGCGAGTCGCTGCTCGCCGTGCACGAGGAGCCGCAACTCGGGCGCACTTTTCCAGCGACTCGCGCACATTTCTCCAGCGACTCGCGCGCATTCAGACCCCGACTCGCGGGCGTCAGGCTGTGGTGCCGACCTTGCCTACCGCGCCGCGCAGGCCTACGCAGCCCACGCAGCCGACGCAGTCCACGCAGTCGATGCACCCCACGCAGGCCACGCAGCGGCGGCAGCCGACGCAGCCCAGGCACGCTATGCAGGCGATCAGCCCGACGCTCAGGAGCGTGAGCAGCGAGGCGATGATCCCGGCGCTCCCGGCGGTGGCCACGCTCCCGGCCACCCCGACGCTCCCGGACGTCGCGACGCTGCCGGCGACCGCCGCACTGCCCGCTGTGGCCACGCTGCCCGCGACCGCGACGCTGCCCCCGGTGGCGACGCTCCCCGCCACGGCGATGCTGCTGTCGGTCGCGATGCTCCCGGCCACGGGCCGGCTGCTGCAGCCCGTCACCTGCTCGACCGATTCGACCTCACCCACGGCCCCGCCTCCCCGTCGTCCGGGGAACGCTACCGCGGGATGATCCGGCGCTTGCGCAGGTCGTCGAACAACCCAAGCAGCATTTCCTTCGTGTCGACATACCGGTGGAAGCCGTACCGGCGTGACTTCGACGTGTCGGCAAACATGTCGTAGTCCCAGGACAGGACGAAGTCGCCGAAGGCCCACGAGGACACGTCGGAGTACGGGGTGGGGGCGAGCCCGTGCTTCGCCACCATCGCGTTCCAGACCGGCTCCTTGTCGGCCATCACGCTCGCGAGCGACATCGGCAGCGGTGGCGCAACCTCCAGCCCGAACGCGTCTGCGACGACGGGCCACATCCGGTTCCATCGGAAGAGGTCGCCGTTGGCGATGTTGAAGGCCTCGTTCGCGCAGCGCGGGTCGGTGGCCGCCCACACCGTCGCCTCGGCGAGCAGCCCGGCGTCGGTCAGCTCCAGCAGCGGGTCGTACGCGCCGGGCCGTCCCGGGAAGCGCAACGGGACGCCCAGCTCCTTGCTGATCGACGCGTAGATGGCGAGCACCACACCGAGGTTCATTGGGTTGCCGAGCCCGAACCCGGCCACCACCGACGGACGGATCGCCGACCACGTCCAGCCGCCTGCAGCCGCGCGCACCTCGACGAGCTGCTGCTGGTCGACGTTGAACTCCGGCGGCATGTGCGGCGGGTCGCTCTCCCTAGCCGGGGTGGCGAACGGGCCGAGGTGGGCTCCGTAGACCTTGTAGCCCTGCATGAGGCTGACGTGCCGCAGCCCGGGAGCCGCGGTCTCGGCCGCGTCGAGCACGGTGCGCAGCATCGTCACGTTCGGTTCGACGAGCTCGGACCAGGTCGGGCGGTCCTGGTAGGCCGCGTAGAACACGTGTGTCACGCCCGGCTCGGCGTGCAGCGCGGCACGCACGGACTCCGGGTCGAAGAGGTCGGCCGCAACGTGCCGCACAGGGCCGTCGACGGGCCCGCCACGCCGGGAGAGCCCGACGACGTCCCAGTCCGGCTGGGTGGCGAGGTGCTCGGCTAGCGTGCCGCCGATGACGCCCCGGGCGCCGACCACGAGTGCTTTCTTGTCCATGGGTGCCTCCTGCCCTCAACGCTTGAGCGAGCGCCGTTAGAGCGCGTGCGCAACATTTGCACACGCTTCCTATCACTGCAAGCAGGTAGGCTCTGCGCACAAGAGGAGGTGCCGGGTGGTCATCGCGGACGACGCGGTCGAGGTGCGCGCGCAGGGCTGGCGGACGCTGGCCGCTCTGCACGGCCGCCTGGAGGAGGCGCTCGAGAAGGCGCTGCAGGCAGGGTTCGACCTGTCGGTCGTCGAGTACACGGTGCTCGACACCCTCGCCCGGCAGGACGGCTGGCACATGCGCATGCAGCAGGTCGCGCGCGCCGCGGCCCTCTCGCACAGCGCCACCACGCGGCTCGTCACGCGTCTGGAGAACCGGGGCCTGCTCAACCGCACCCTGTGCGCGGACGACCGGCGCGGGATCTACAGCTCGCTGACCGACCACGGCAAGGAACTGCTCGAACGGGCCCGCCCGGTGCACGCGGCGACGCTGAAGAAGGCCCTGGACGAGGCAAGCGAGAGCCCCGAGCTGACACCTTTGGTGGAGGCGCTCCTAGGGACCCTCCCCCGCCCCTGACCCCCTCCTGAGCAGATGCGAGGAGGTGGGGGTGAAGGTCGCCTTCCAGGCTTGGTAGCCGCCATCCAGGTCGGTTGCGTTGTGCAGGCCCAGGTCCTGCAGCGACGCGGCCGCCAGGCTGCTCGCGTAGCCCTCCGAGCACACGAGGATCCACGTGACATCGTGGTCGACGGCTTCCGGGATCCGCGAATCGGACGCGGGGTCGAGGCGCCACTCGATGTGGTTGCGCTCGATCAGCAGCGCGCCGGGCAGCTCGCCCTCCTGCTCGCGCTGCCAGGCGGGGCGGGTGTCGACGAGGATCGCACCGCGCTCCACCATCTCGGCCGCGCGGCGCGGGTCCGGGCGGTCGAGGCGGGCCCTGGCCGCCGCCAGCAGGTCGTTGACGGTGGTCATCCCACTCCCTCCGACGATCCCGACTCGACGAGCACACTGCGCGTGCGCCGCAGCCGCGGGCCCTTCTCGACGGAACCGGGCTCGACCGCGTAGTACGACATCGCCGTGAGCGGCGGCGAGTACGCGTGCACGGACACCGCGGGCGCCGCGGCGGGGTTACCCACGTCGTGCACGTGCCCGAGCGGGAAGCCAAGGCTGCGGCCGGTGCGCAGCTGCCGCGAGCGCAGCCCGTCGCCGACCCAGCGCTGCTCGACGAGGCTCCCGGACACGACGGTGAGCGCTCCGATGGACCCCGCGTGGTCGTGCAGCTCGGCGGTCTGCTCGGTGGCCCAGCTGATCAGCCAGACGTCGACGTAACTGTCGCTTCGCAGCAGCCGGTACCAGCGGCGCTCCGGATCGACCTGGACGAGGTGTCGGCCTGCGCGCACCTCGTCGGCGACGTCCCGGGTCAGGGCGGTGAGATCGGCGAGCGAGAGCGGGGTGGGGGCGTGCAGCAGCACGGCAGTGCTCCAGTGGTGACGGCGAACGAGCGGGCGGGGACGTCAGCTCGGGCGACAGCACTGGTCGAACGCGTCGGCACGGCGAGTGCCCCAGATTTCTCCGAGGAAGGCGGCCGGCGCGTGCACAACCACATCTGAGCACACCGGATCCCCTGGTTCCAATCCTTCCCACGGCGCGGGAGGAGCTTGCCCTGGCCGGGGTAAATGTCCGGGCATGAGACCGCAGACCCGGGGTAGCGCCCTCCCGGCCGGGAGCGAAAGGATCATCCCGACGATCACCCCAACCCGCCCAGCCGGAGGATCCGCATGTCCACGAAAGCCCGAGCGAAGTCCGGCTCCCCCATCTCACGGCTGGTAGGTGGACTGGTGGTCGTCGCGGTGATCATCGGGGCGATCTTCGGGTTCATCGCGCTCACGTCGTTCTCCCGCACCGACGGCGGCACGACGTTGGTCATCCGCAACGGCGGGCCGTTCGACTCGCAGGACATCCGGCAGGTGCTCGCCCCCGCAAGCCCGCGGACGTACTCGGGGATGTTCTCGGAGGAGCATCCCTACCCCGCGCAGCAGCGGTTCTACGACATCGTCCCCGCCGGCGACGACACCCCCGGCGTCAATGCCTACCGGACGCCCACAAGCGACGGCGTCGACGTGGGGCTCACCGCGCGGCTGAACTTCCGGCTCAACACCGCGGAGCCGGTGCTGCGCGCGTTCGACGACGCCTACGGCACGCGCACCTTCCAGGTGCCGGGCACCGACGAGCGCCTGGCCGTGTGGGAGGGCGACGCCGGGTTCGGCGCGTTCCTCGACGTGGTCATCAAGCCGGTGCTCGAGGAGACGCTGCGCCAGCAGATCGGCACGGTGGACTGCGCGGAGCTGCAGGCGTCCTGCGCGCTGGTGCAGAACTCCACGCCGGAGCAGGTGGCGAACGCGGCGGCCACCGGGCAGGGCGCGAACAACGCCGAGGTACTCCAGCGCATCCAGACCAACGTGCAGACCGCGCTGGCCACGAACATCAACCGCGCGCTCGGCGGTGATTTCCTCACCAACATCAGCTTCTCACTCACCGGCGTGGACCTCCCTGCACAGCTGCGCGAGCGCATCGAGGCCGCGCAGGCGGAGTTCGCCGGGGCGTCGGCCGCGCAGGCGCGGCTCAACCAGGCCAGGCTCGACGCCGACGCGAACGCCGAGCGCCAGCGCGGCTACCTCGCCTGCAACGTGTGCGCCCAGATCGACCTGGTGCGCGAGCAGGGCGAGGCGCAGCGTAAGGCGAACGAGGCGCTGCAGGGTTCCGGGGTGACCGTCTACGCGCCCGGCGGCGGCACCGGCATCAACGTCAACACGCCGGGCTGAGAGAGCACCCGTTCAGCGGTGCGCGGCGAGCCACTCCCGCAGGTCGGAGAGTGGTCCGTCGCGCTCCGGCTCCTTGTAGATCTCGTGCCAGAGCCCCGGGTACCGCTGCACGGTGAAGTCCGGTGATCCGCACGCCTCCTCCAACGCGCGGAAGCCGGAGACGTCGGTGATCGCGTCCAGCTCGCCGTACTGCAGGAGCAGCGGCAGCCGAAGCTCCCGCGACCGCTCCGGCAGCACGCTGAACTGCCGGAACAGCGCCGAAGACAGCCCCAGCGTCGGGTGGCCGTGGTGTACCAGCGGGTCGGCCTGGTAGGCCGCGTACACCGCGGGGTCCTTGCTGATCTTGGACGCGTCGATGCCCGCCGGGCGGAGCGTCGGGGCGAACCGGGCGACCTGCATGAGCACCGGGACGACCGCGGCGGGCAGGGAGCTGTTCGCCAGCGCGGGCGCCGACAGCACGACCCCGCGCAGGTCGTCCTGGTGGTCGAGCGCGTAGGCCAGCGCGATCTGCCGCCCATGCTGTGGCCGAGCAGGAAGACGGGCAGCCCATCGTGCCGGGCGGCGGCGAGCCGGCGGAAGGCGTCGAAGTCGGCGAGCCAGTCGGCATAGTCGACGAGGTGGCAGCGCTTCCCCTCGGACCGTCCGTGGCCGCGCAGGTCGAGCCCGTACACCGCCCACCCGGCGGGGACGAGTGCGTCGACGACGTGGCCGTAGCGGCCCGAGTGCTCGCCGAGACCGTGGCAGAGCAGGAGCACCCCGGTGGGCGGCTCCGGCGGGAGCCACGCCTGCCAGAACAGCTCGACGTCGCGGACCCCGGTCAGCCTGCCCTCGACGTGCTCCAGCCGATCGGCCATCCGCGTCCCCTCCGTCAGCTGTAGCGCTGTCCGGTCATCATGCCGTCGTCGGCGTCGTCGTACCCGTCGTACCGGGCCGCGGTGGGGCTGGCGGACGCGAGGATGGCGTCGTGCCGGAGGTGCTTCTCGTCTGGCACCTCGACGAACCCTGCCGCCGGCACGAACCCCGCCGCGGCGACCGAGATCCCGTACTCGCCCGATCCGATGTCCGCGATGCGATAGGCACCTTCGGCGTCGGTCATGACCGCGTCGACGACCTCGCCGTCCTGCACGAGCGTGACGCGCGCCCCCACGATCGGCCCGTCCTCACCCTGCACGGCGCCCGACACCGACGCGGACCGCGCGAGCAGTACCTCGGCCTCGACCGGAGCGTCGCCGACCGTGACGGCCACTACGCCCGGCTGGTGGCCCGCGGCCGTGGAGATCAGCATGAAGCTGCCCTCGGCCGGGGCGAGCACTTCACCGAGCCCGTCCGCGTCGGCGATGACGTCGGCCACGCGGAGGCCGCAGTCGTCGAGCAGCGCGACGGCCGCGCCGCCGACCGTGGCCCCGTCGCGGCGCACCACGCGGAACCGCACGGGCTGGGCGAGGCCCTTGTTCACGACCACCTCGTCCTGGGCGTCCGGGCCGACCATGGAGATCACCGGTGCGCTGTCGGGACGTGCGCTGGGGTCGTAGCCGAACGTGCGGAGGAGGGCCATGTCGGCGGCGGCCTGCTCGGCCGCCCGTTCCTCGGGGGTCCGACGGCCCAGGGGTAGCGCCACGAACTCGGCCTCCGGCTCTGTGCTGGGGATGGGGGCGGGGGTGGGGGTGGGGACGGCGGCGGGCGCCGGCTCGGGTTCGGGGGGAGGGCCTCCGTCTACAGGCCCGGACTCCCCCCTGGCGAGCGAGGAGCGGGAAGTCTCGGCGCCGGCTTCCTCGGCGTCGACCTCGGCCCAGTTGGCCCACCCGGTCCATGTCGGGTCGGGCTCAGGGTCGGCGTCGTGGCCGGCGGCCGCGATGGGCGGCACGAGCCGCAGCACCACTGGCACCGGGTTGGCCGGGGCCGGCACGGCGGCGACCGGCTCGGGCGGCGGATGCCACGTGCCCGCCCCGCCGTCACCGGCGGCCATGAGCGAGGCCCGATGCCACGGTGTGTCGGCACCCGCGACGTCGGGGCCCTGCGCTCGCGGTGCCTTCTCGGCGGGCTCCTCGACCACTGGTGCCTGCTCGACCGGTGCCGGCGCGGCGACAAGGGGCGGAGGCGGTTCGGCAGGCGGGGGTGCCGGGGCGCGCTGGGCGACCGGCTCCGGGAGCGGCGCGGGCTCGGGCGCGGGCGTAAGGGCGGCAGCAGGCTCAGCCGGGGGCGCCGGCGATGGCTCGGCCCGTCGCTCAAGACGCACGGGCATGGCAGGGGCGGCGACCGCGACGGGCCGGAGCGCGGGGTCGGGCGCCTCGGCGCGCAGTCTTACGAGGTCAGCGACGGTCCTGGGCCCACGAGTGGCGGCCGCTGCCCGCTGCTGCCGCCACACCACCAGCACCACGACAACCGCGGCCGCGAGCACGACGAGGACCAGCCCGAGCGCACCCAACAGGCCGAGCAGACCCAGATCCATGGCTCTCCCTCGCTGCGCCTGCCCACCCCGCCGACGAGCCACGGGGACCGTGACCATGGAACGTAGCACCCCGCGGTGCCCGGATCGGGGAGCGGGCGGGAGCGTGTTATCGCAGGTCAGGGCCGCTTATCACGATCAATTGTGGCGCGGCATGCTGATCAGGTGCCGCGTCTGCGAATACGGGCGGGGCCGGGCGGGGAAGGAGCGGTGTGAACACGGACCTGAGGGAACTTGCGGCTGCGCACGGCGTGGCCACCGA
The DNA here is from genome assembly GCF_039526725.1 of Pseudonocardia aurantiaca. Taxonomy (NCBI): domain Bacteria; kingdom Bacillati; phylum Actinomycetota; class Actinomycetes; order Pseudonocardiales; family Pseudonocardiaceae; genus Pseudonocardia; species Pseudonocardia aurantiaca. The sequence goes on along the minus strand of NZ_BAAAJG010000002.1, from coordinate 171,086 downwards.
GTACCGCGACGGGGATCGGCGGCCGGTGCAGGTCGACGACGACGTCGTGGTCCGGGTGCTCGGGCTGCTCGACGTCGACGCGACCTCGCCGGAGGCGTGCCGGGCCGCGCTCGCCACCGCGCGCGCCGACGCCGCGGCGGGCCGCCTGCCAGGCACGATCGCCGCCCGCATGGACCAGGCACACCCACTCCCGGTGCCTGGGGTGCTCGTCGACGAGCGGGGCGCGCGCCGGGAGGTCACCGAGATCCCCGCGGGTCTCGAGCCCGGCTGGTACCGGCTGGAGACCGGCGACCAGGAGGTGACGGTCGTCGTCGCCCCACCTGCGCTGCCCGAACCACCGCGGTCGTGGGGCTGGATGCTCCAGCTCTACGCGCTGCACTCGGCGGGCTCGTGGGGCATCGGGGACCTCGGCGATCTGCGCGCCTTTACCAGGTGGACAGGCACCGAGCACGGCTCGGGCGCGGTGGTGCTCAACCCGCTGCACGCGTTCACCCCCGTTCCGCCGGTCCAGCCGTCGCCGTACACGCCGTCGAGCAGGCGGTTCGGCACCCCACTCGCGTTGCGCGTCACCGACCTGGAGGCCTACGCCCGCGCGGACGCGCCCACCAGGGCGGAGGTTGACGCGCTGCGCCCGGAGACTGTCGGCGGGCGCATCGAGCACGATCGCGTGTGGGCCGCGAAGCGCTCCGCGCTGGAGCTCCTGTGGCGCTCCGAGGGCCGCCCCGAACCCCGGGACGCGCACGCGGACCTCTGGGAGTTCGCCACGTTCTGCGCGCTCGCCGAGCGGTACGGGGGCCGCTTCAGCCGCTGGCCCGTGAACCTCCGTAGCCCGGACGCGCCGGGGGTCGCCGCGGCCCGCGCGGCCCTCGCCCCTCGGGTGGCCTTCCACGCTTGGGTGCAGCAGCAGGTGCAGATCCAGCTCGCACAGGCGCGGGACGCCGCGCGCGCGGCGGGGGTACGGGTGGTGCACGACCTGGCCGTCGGGTGCGACCCGGAGGGTGCCGACGCGTGGGCGCTGCAGGACGTCCTCGCGCTCGGCGTGCGGGTGGGCGCGCCGCCGGACGCGTTCAGCCAGCAGGGGCAGGACTGGGGCCTGCCGCCGTGGCGTCCCGACCGGCTCGCCGCCACCGGGTACGCCGCCTACCGCGACCTCCTGCGTGCACTCCTGCGGCAGGCCGACGGGCTGCGCATCGACCACGTGGCCGGGCTGTGGCGGCTGTGGTGGGTGCCTCCGGGCGAGACCCCGGACCGTGGCACGTACGTGCACTACGACGCCGAGGTCATGCTCGCCGTCCTGACGCTCGAGGCGCACCGCGCCGGCGCGGTCGTGATCGGCGAGGACCTCGGCACGGTGGAGCCGGAGGTCACCGAGGGCCTGGCCGCCCGCAACATGCTCGGCTCGTCGGTGCTGTGGTTCACCCGCGACCGGGACGCGCCCGGCGAGCCGCTGCTCCCGCCGCAGGAGTGGCCGGAGAAGTCGGTGGCCACGATCTCCACCCACGACCTGCCGACGGCCACCGGGTTCCTGCGCGGCGAGCACGTGCGGGCGCGGGCGGAGCTCGACCTGCTCGACGACCCGGCGGCCGAGGCGGCGAAGGCCGAGGTCGACCGGCTGGAGCTGGTGGAGCTGCTGCGCGAGCAGGGCCTCGTCGAAGGCGAGCACCCAGGCGAGGACCAGCTCGTCGTCGGGCTGCACACGCTGCTGGCCCGCAGCCGCTCGCGTCTCGCGCTCATCTCGCCTTACGACGTGGTCGGCGAGGTCCGCCAACCCAACCTGCCGGGCACCGTCGACCAGTACCCGAACTGGCGGCTGCCGCTGCCGGTCTCGGTGGAGGAGCTCTACGACGACCCCCGGGTCCGGGTGGTGGTGGACGAGATGCGGCTGCACCACTCGGGGCAGGATGGGCCGCATGTCTGATGACCTGTCCCGCGCCGGCACCGCCGCCGACGTCATCTGGAAGGCCTGGTCCACCGGCGAGCGGATCGCCGAGCTCCCAGCCGACGTCCGCCCCCAGGACGCCGCGGAGGGGATGGCCGTCCAGCAGGCCGTGGCCGGGCTGGCCGGTCCGGGCTACGGCTGGAAGCTCGCGGCCACGAACGCCGCCGGAGCGGCACACATCGGTGTCGACGGCCCGCTGCCCGCCCGGCTCTTCGAGCGCTTCCGGCACGAGCCGGGCGACGTCCTGCCCTCGGGTGATCTGCACATGCGGGTGGTGGAGGCCGAGTTCGCCTACCGGATGGACGCCGCCGTCGAGCCCGGCGCGAGCGCCGACGAGGTGTTCGCCGCGGTCGGCGCGCTGCATCTCGCCGTCGAGATCCCCGACTCGCGCTTCACCCGGTTCGAGGTGGTCGGCGCCGCACAGCTGATCGCCGACTGCGCGTGCGCCGGGCGGTTCGTGCTGGGACCTGGCGTGCCTGGATGGACCGGTCTGGACTTGTCCACATGGGGGACGAGCCTGTGGATCAACGGCGCTGAGGCCGCCACGGGCAGTGGTGGCAACGTCCTCGGCGACCCGCGCACGGCCCTGACCTGGCTCGTGGGCGACCTGGCCCGATACGGGCTGCATCTCCGCGCCGGCGACATCGTCACGACCGGCACCACGACGACCCCGGTGCCGATCGGGCCCGGCGACGAGGTGCGCGCCGACTTCGGCGAGCTCGGCGAGGTGGAGTTCCGCTTCGCTCCGTGATCCCGTGCCTCTAGTGCGGTGGACTTCCGTCTCTAGGACCCGGGCTGGTAGCGGTAGCCCATATCGGGCTCGGTGAGCAGGTGGCGGGGGCGGGAGGGGACCGGTTCGAGATTGCGCCGCAGTTGGCCCACGTACGTTTTAACGTTGCGACACCCGCCGAATCCAGCGCTATCGGCTGGCGCGGGCCGGGCGAAGATGACCGCGAAGGCCGCATCCCGCTCGCCCCCGGTGGGCAGGAGCGGCCATCATCGAGGGCGTGGAGTCGACCCGACTGGACCGCTGGCTGTGGGCGGTGCGGCTGACGAAGACCCGTCCGGACGCCGCGGCGGCGTGCCGCGGCGGGCACGTTCGCGTGAACGACCAACCCGCGAAGCCCGCCACCCCCGTGCACCCGGGTGACGAGGTGCGGGCCCGCGTCAACGACGCCACTCGCATCGTCGAGGTCGTGCGGGTGATCCAGAAGCGAGTGGGCGCGGCCGACGCCGCCACCTGCTTCATCGACCGCACCCCCGCTCCCCCGCCGGAGGCCGCGATCCCCGTGGCCAGGCGCGAGCGCGGCGCGGGCCGGCCGACCAAGCGCGAACGCCGCGTGCTCGACGCCTTCCGGGCGGGGAACGTCTAGTGTCCCGCCCAACGACGAGGCGGGGCTCAGCCGACGGCGGGCTCGACGGCCACCACGGGCTCCCTCGTCCGCTCCCGCAGCCCCAGCGCGGTGACGGACGCGACCACCACGAACAGCCCGAGCCACTGGGTGGGCTGCAGGTCCGTGCCGAGCAGGCCGACGCCGATCAGCGTGGCCGTCACCGGGAACGCCAGCTCGGCGAGGGTCGCGCGGGCGGCGGCGGTGGATCGCAGCCCGATGTAGTACAGCATCAGCCCGAGCAGGCCGGGCACGAGCGCGAGCAGCACCAGCGGCCCGAGCTGCGCGGGCGTCACTGCGAGGGGCGCGCCCTGCACCGCCAGCACCACCGCGCTGGCCGGCAGCCCGATCGCGAACCGGAGCACCGTGACGTCGCGGCTCGCGATGCGCACGCTCACCATCCGCCCGAGTACCGTGCCGACCGCCCAGAGCGCCGCGGCGGCCACCGCCAGCAGGGCGGCCGCGACGGCCTGCGGTGCGGCGTCGAGCGGGTCGGGGAACGCCATCAACCACGCGCCTACGAACGCGGGCACGGCGAACATCCAGTAGCCCCGGTGCATCCGCTCGCCGATCAGCAGGGCCGCCGCGACGATGACAATCACCGGCTGGAGCTTCTGCAGCACGAGCGGCGTGACCGGGTCGCCGTAGCTGAAGGCCTGCGTGAACAGCGCCGTCGCCACGGCGGACGCCCCCGCCCCGATCACCACCAGCGCGACGCGCTCGCGGCGGGTGGCGGTGCGGAACGCCCGCACCGCCGACGGCAGGAACGGCACGAGCACCACCACGATCAGCAGGTGCTCCCAGAACACGATCGTCGCGGCCGGCAGTTGCCCGGCGAGGGGCTGGCGGAGCAGGCCGTCAGTACCCCATAGCGCGGCGGCCACCGCGATCAGCCACGTGCGGTCGGGCACGTTCCCAGGTCGATCCACATCGGCCCCAACGCACGGGGCGGGCGATCCATACCCGGTCCTGCCCCTGCTCCGAGCGGCCCGTTCTTCCGACAGCGCAGCGCGTCCGGTTGGACGTCGCTGGGGCGGGGTACGCCTGCGCCAGTTGTCCACTAACTGACGTCGACGAGAACGTCCCCTGCCCGACAACCGACCGTGGCCACGGTGCCGACCTGGGAGTGATTGATGCCAGCGCTCGCTCGCGGGCCCGAGCCGCTGAGACTTCGTCTCGAAGCGCCGTCGCTGCCGACCCAGCTGTCCACGGTGCGCGGGCGGATGGCGGCCTGGGCGGAGGCGGTGGGCCTCGGCACCGACACAGTGGACGATCTCGTGCTCGCGACCCACGAGGCGCTCGCGAACGTGGCCGACCATGCGTACCCCGAAGGTGTCGGCGAGGCCTTCGTGGACGCCGAGTGCCGCAGCGGCACGGTGCTCGTGGTGGTGCGCGACCGCGGGCAGTGGCAGCCACCGCCTGGGGACCCGGGGTGGCGCGGCCGTGGCCTCATGATCATCCACGGGCTCGCGGAGCGCGTCGAGGTCCGCCACGGGGATGCCGGCACGACCGTAAAGATGCAGTGGCCTCTCCCGGGATCGACGAACAGCCTCGCGGCGAGAGACCACCTCAGGCCCCACTGAACCCGGAAACAGCACGGCGGGCGGGAGCCGTTCGGCTCCCGCCCGCCGGCGGTCACTGCGTTACTGCGTTGTCATTGCCAGGTGCAATGACGTGCTGCGGTGCTGCGGGTCAGCCCGTCACCGGCAGGGCCGCCGCCACGATGGACGGGGCCGGGGCAGCCGGCAGGGTCGACGACCCGGCAGCGCCATCGTCGGCGCCGGAGTCGTCACCGGAGTCGTCGCTGCTGCCGTCGTCGCTGCTGCCGTCGTCGCTGCTGCCGTCACCGGACTCGTGGCAGTTCGCCGCACCCACGGTGATGGTCTGCAGCGGGCTACCCAGGGCGATGTCGGTGCCGAGGGCGCCGTTGACGCCGTCGAGGACGTCACCGACGGTGCTGGCACCCGCGTCCAGCGGGGCGCCGAGCAGGGCGCTCAGGCCGGGCAGGGCTGCCTTCTCCTCGTCACTCAGCTCCTCGTCGGGGCTGGTGGCACCCGGGAGGACGCTCAGCTCGATACCCGTGACGGTCAGGGAGCCGTCGGAGTTGCGACGCTGGTCGTTCAGCGTCACGGTCAGGAGCGGGGAGAGGTCGACCTTGGTGCCCGGCACCGAGGTGTCCGGCAGCGGCTGGCCGAGGAGAGTGCCGTTGATGATCTCCAGGCCACCCTTGCCGTCCTCGCACCAGGTGCGGACGAGGTCGGCGCGAAGGATGCTGAGCAGGTTCAGCTCGGTGACCGAGGTCTCGGCCTTGCCCGCTTCGGCCTCGGCGGTCAGCACGCCGAGGGCGATGTCGTCCTCGTGCTCGCCGAGAACGTCACCGATCCCCAGCAGCTGGTCCCCGACGAACTTGCCGTCCTTCGAGGCGACGTAGGGCAGCGGGTCGATCGTCAGCGCGCCGGAGGCCGCGATCCCGTACGCGTAGTCCGGGAACGTGTCCTCCTGCGCGACGGCGGCGGTGTTGCCGAGAAGCAGAGCCGTCACGGACGTAACCGCGCCGACCGCCGCCGCGCGGGCGAGCGTCTTGGTGTTCACAGTGGTCGAAACCCCTCAATCTTGGTCGATCATCACGAGCGTGCCGAGCGGAACCTCGGCCAGCTTGTCGAGCGCGTCAGCGGGGACACGGATGCAGCCCTCGCTGACGGCGGAACCGAAGGCGTCCGCAGAAGGCCAGGTGTGGATGGCGACGGTCCCGGGACCACCACCGAAGGTGTCGTGCGTTGGGCTGTGCGTTCCGAGCGGGAGGATCACCGGCGAGAAGTTCTGGCTCGGGTCGGAGAACGCACCGAGCAGGAACGTGCGGCCCGTCGGAGTCGGGGTCTCCTGCTTGCCGACGGCGATCGACCACGAGTCGACCCTCTTGCCGTCGCGGAGCAGCTCGAGTTGCTTCGAGCCCAGGTGCACGTTGACGACGAAGGGCGTCCTGGCGCGCTCGACGTCGTCAGCCCGCAGCCAGCCCGTGGAGGCGTCCGGCCGCGAGGGGAGCAGGACCTGCACGAAACCGGACTCCTCGGCGATGACCGGGAGCCAGGTGTCGCCGAACTGCGTCGGCTCCATGCGGGCGATGGCCTGCCCGTTCGGAGCGTCGTAGACCGGCGTCTCCCGGAGCGGGTGCACGACGATGCCGTCGTTCACCTGGTCCGGGTTCGGGTCCGAGGGCGCACCCTCAATGGTGGTGAACGTGGTGCTTGCCAGAAGGTCGGCACCGGGGGCGGCCGGCCCGAGCTCGTTGGCCGCCACCGCAGACGGCCCGGTGGCGGCCGGGTCGCTGCCGCCGCTGAAGAAGGCGAACCCGAGGACGGCAACGAACATCACGACAACGCCCACGACCGCACCGGTCAGGAGGGCGCGGCGGGACGGGCCTTTGGACGGCGCAGCCTTCGGCGGCGCGGTGTGCTGTGACATGGCACCCAACAGAGCAGTTCGGACAGGGATGACTGCAACCGGGTGACGACAGCGTCGCCCGGTTACAGCGCGCGCAAATGATCAAACGACAGGCGCGCGTCCGGGTTACTGCAAGTTGTCCGATTACCGTCCGAAGTAACAGACGTGACTTTGGGTGATCACGTCCGTACTACCCGATCGGCCCGGATGCCATGTGCTGGAACGGACTACGAGTCCGCGGCCGAGGGCTCCGGCTGCACCTCGTCGAGACCAAAACCCTGGATGTCAAGTACGAACCCGCGGACGACGGTGTCTTTCAGCAGGAACGGGTCGCGGCTGATGCGGGCCATTCCGCGACGCACGCTCGCTACGGGGTCCGTGAACGTGCCGGCCCGCCACGGCGGCCGCATTCCGACATCGGTGGCGAGCTCGTCGGAGAACTCGTCGTCGGTGAACGTCGCGAGCCCGCAGCCGCTGTGCTGGACGAGGAGCACCTCACGGGTCCCGAGCTTGCGCTGACTGATCGTGAGCGATCGCAGCACGTCCTCGGTGAGGACACCGCCCGCGTTGCGCAGCACGTGTGCATCACCCGGGTGAAGGCCGAACAGAGTAGCCACGTCGATGCGTGCGTCCATGCAGGTGATGACCACGGTGTGCAACGCGGGCGCGGCTACGGCACCTTCTGCCGCGGCGGCGGCTCGGCTGCGCCCCTCGGACTGATAACGGCGCAGCAACTCCTCGTGACCCATGCGGATCATGTTATGAGCGCCGTCCAACGCTGGCACGCCGTCTTCATGCAAAGCGCTCTCACCTGCGAACAGCATCACCCGACCGGCCCGGTTCGGCCGCCGAGTGGCGGGTAGCCAGAGGCGAGGTGATGACATGGTCAACGACGACCCGACTACCGGCCGCCATCGAGCCGCTGAAGCGCACGACGAAATGTCCGGTGGCCGGTCGAGCCGCGGGCCCGAGACCGGCACCGCCGCGGTCGACGAGCCCCAGGGCCTGGTCCCGCCGTACGACGACCTGCGCGGGGAGAACACCGGAGAGGGCGCCGAGGGCGTCCGGAAGGCGTTCGACGCCAACAACGCGGGCGAGCCGGGCCCGCCGCCTCCCGTCTCCGACGAGGAGCGCCGCGGGATGTCGGCGACCGAGACCGACCCGGAGCCGCCCCTGGGCGTCGGCCGCAGCCGAGGTGGCCGCGCCGAGGACCTGGCGCCCGACCGCGACGACGTCGGGACGAAGGGCGAGTCGCAGCGGCCAGTTGGCCGGACACCGGAGGACGACATCGACTAGGTCCTAGCGGCGGCAGCCGCTCCGTCACCATCGGCTCGCCGGACCTCCAGACGGGCGACCAGGGCGGCTGACGGCGGCGCCAGGCACGCGCGGCCCGCGCAAGGCACGATGCACGCATGACGGAGAAGGAATCCTGATGAGGCATGTGCGTGCCGCGGTCCTGCGCGAGCCCGGTGCCCCGCTGTCCGTCGAGGAGGTCACGCTCGACGAACCGCACGCTGGCGAGGTGCTGGTGCGGGTGGAGGCCGCAGGCGTCTGCCACACCGAGCTGCACTACATGTCCGGCGACATCCCCTGCCCGCTCCCGATCGTCCTCGGCCACGAGGGCAGCGGGGTGGTGGAGGAGGTCGGGCCGGACGTCGACGCCGTCGCCGTGGGCGACCGGGTGGCCTTCACCTGGCGCCCGCGCTGCGGCTTCTGTGAGTTCTGCGTCACAGGCAGGCCCGTCATGTGCGTCTACGGGCGGGTACAGGCCCGCAGCGGCGGGCTGATGGACGGCACCTCCCGGCTGTCGCTCGGCGGCGGCCCGCTGCACCACTTCCTCGGCGTCTCGTGCTTCGCCGAGCGCGCGGTCGCGTCGCAGCGGGCCTTGGTGAAGGTCCCCGACGGGGTGCCGCCTGCCATCGCCGCCGTCACCGGGTGCGCAGTGATCACCGGCGTCGGCGCGGTCGTGAACGTGGCCGGACAGGTCGCAGGCAAGCCGCTGCTCGTCATCGGTGCGGGCGGTGTCGGCCTCTCCGCGGTGATGGGCGCCGCACTCGTGGGCGCCGCGCCCGTCGTGGTCGTGGACGTGGCCGCCGAGAAGCTCGCGCTCGCCCGCGAGCTGGGCGCCACCCACACCGTGGACGCGGCAGGGCTGGACGGTGACGCCGTGGTGGCGGCCGTCCGCGACCTGACCGGTGGGGGGCCGGAGGTGGCCGTCGACGCGGTCGGCCTGCCGAGCACTCTCGGCCAGGCCTTCTCCGCGCTGCGCCCGGGCGGCACCGCGATCGCCGTCGGCCTCACCGCCGTGGACGCGAGCGCGACGGTGCCGGTCAACGAGCTCGTGCAGCAGCAGAAGCGGCTCGTGGGGAGCCTCTACGGCTCGGCCAACCCGCCGGTGGACCTCCCCCGGATCCTCGGGCTGTACCTCACCGGCCGGCTCCCGCTGGACGCGCTGCTCGGCGAGCAGTACCCGCTCGACAAGGTCAACGCGGCCTACCGGGCGCTGCGCGAGGGGGCGAGAGGTCGCGCAGTGGTGGTACCGGGCGGCTGAGCCGCGCGCGCCCATCGTCGGATGACCGCGCCCGACATCCCGGACGGGCGCCTGGGCACGACCTGGCCGCCGCTCAGGGTGTGCAGCCGCCGCGTGAGCCGCAGGTCCCCGAGTCCGAGCCGGTCCAGCTCGGCGCTGGTGCGCTGGTCTATGTCCCAGTCGTTGCCGATCGTCGTGAAATGCTGCTCGCTCGCGTCTCCGGCCTCGATGGCGGCGAGCGCTTCGATCAACGGTGCGACACCCAGGACCTCGGCGACGGTCAGGTCGCCGACGAGCGGCAGGGTCTGTGGGAGGTAGCCGAGCACGCCCGTGGCGGTCACCGTGCCGCCGGTCGGCCGCAGCTCCCCGGCGATCAGCTAGAGCAGGGTGCTCTTACCCGCGCCGTTCGGTGCGACGAGGCCCGTGCGCCCACCGCCCACAGTGAAGGACAGCTCATGGAAGACGGGAGTGTCGTCCAATGGCAGGCACGAGAGGAAGCCGTGCCGCCGCCCGTCGCAACTGGTTAGCCTCAATGTGGTGAGGTTGGTGGGCGGCCGGAGTGGCCGGTGGACAAGGCAGCTGTCGCCTACCCGCCGGGTCGTGGGGTGGGTCCTCGCCGTCGCCGGCCCGGTGGTGCTCACGCTAGCCGGGATCCGGTTGCCCCCGGTGATGGGCGGGTTCCTGTTCTGCACGCTGCTGGTGGTCATCGCCGTCGCGGTGATCGGTGGCAGGTGTCCTGCGCTTGCCGGGGTCGTGATCGGCGTCGCTGCGCGCGTGTTCTTGTTCGCTCCCCCCTTCACCCAACCCGGTGTCGACCTAAGCCCGGATCCGGTCTCGTTGGCTGCATTCGCGGTCGTCGGGGTCGCGGCCGCCATCCTGATCGGCGAGCTCGCGCGGCTCGCCGAGGAACAGGAGGCGTCCTCGCGGGTCGAGCGGGCGTTGCGGCGGGTCGCGACGCTGGTGGCGCGTGGCGCCCCGCCGGACCGGCTGTTCGCGGCGGTCACCGGGGAGGCCGGCCGGTTACTCCAAGCCGGCCAGACCACGATGACCCGCTTCGAGCCCGATGGTACGGCCGTGCTGGTCGGCTGCTGGAGCAAAGCAGGCGACGACGTCCCCCTCGGCGCACGGGAACAGCTCGGCGGAAACAACCTGGTCACGATCATCTCCCAGACCCGCCGTCCGGCCCGGATCGACGACTACCGCGACGCCTCAGGCCCGGCGCGCAGCCCGGTCGGCTTCCGTTCAGCGGTCGGCACCCCGATCATCGTCCAGAGCCGCCTCTGGGGTGTCATGGTCGCAGGCTCGGTCGATGAGCAGCCGCTCGTCCCGGACGCCGAGGCGGGCCTCGCCTCGTTCACTGAGCTTGTGGCGACCGCCATCTCCAACGCCGAGAACCTCGCCGAGCTGACAGCCTCCCGCGCCCGTGTCGTGGCCACCGCGGACGAGACGCGCCGGCAGATCGAGCGCGACCTGCACGACGGCGCCCAGCAGCGGCTCGTCTCACTCGTGCTTGCACTGCGGAGCGCGCAGGAGACGGTTCCGCCTGGGCTCGGCGACCTCAGGACCGAGTTGGCGGACGTGAGCGACGGACTGGCGGCCGTCATGGACGAGATGCGCGAGATGGCGCGCGGCATTCATCCCGCGATCCTTTCCGAGGGCGGCCTCGCCCCGGCGCTGAAGGCGCTCGCGCGCCGCAGCGCCGTCCAGGTGGAGATCAGCGTGGAGACCGACGCGCGCTTGCCCGAGCGCGTCGAGGTCGCCGCCTACTACGTGGCGTCCGAAGCACTCACGAACGCGGCCAAACACGCGCACGCGTCGGTCGTCCAGGTCAGCGCGGCGACGGCAGGCCAGGTCCTGCACCTCGACGTCCGCGACGACGGCACCGGCGGGGCCGACCCGCTGCGCGGTTCCGGTCTCATCGGGCTGAAGGACCGTGTCGAAGCGCTCGGCGGCACCATCACCGTGGACAGCCCCGCCGGCGCGGGGACCGCCCTGCACGTCAAGCTCCCGCTCGTCGGCTGAACCCGGTTCGCCCGACTGGGGGGTAACGCCCAACGCCTCGACCTGCGAGTACCCCGTGTCGTGACCGAGCGGATGGTGTCCCACGACAGTCGCAACGGCTCGGCCCGGCATGCCCGCGGACGGCGCTCGAGCCATACCGATACGCGAGCAGCATGAGAGGAGAGGTTCGTGCTTGCGCCCAATCCTGTAGCGTCCATGACACCGTCCACTGCTCGGCGTACTACAGGAGCTGTGAGGATGGGTGCGTACCGGTCGTCCAGCCTGCCCGGCGCCGCCAGGGCGAGCACGTGATGCTCGGCGCCGTTCTCGGTTGGGCGCACACGGCGCCGATGCGCCTGCCGCCACAGGCCCTTCCGCTGGTCCTGGCCCCGAGGCGCAGACGAGATCGGTGGATGCCGGTGGCGGTGCGTGTGGGGCGCGCGGCCGGCTGGGTCTCGCGACGACTCGGAATCGGCGCCGGGGTTGTCATCGGCGGCCGCGTCACCCTCGCGCTGGCCCCATCGGCGCTGTCGCGGCTCGCGGCCGGGCGGCAGGTCGTGCTGGTGTCTGGCACCAACGGCAAGACCACCACCAGCCATCTCCTGGCCGCCGCCCTGCGCACCGCGGGCCGGGTGGCACACAACGCCACCGGCGCGAACATGCCAGATGGAGCTGTGGCTGCGCTCGCCGCAGACCGCGACGCGCCGATGGCCGTGCTCGAGATCGACGAACTGCACCTGGCAGCGGTCGCCGCGGCGGTGGATCCGGCCGTGGTCGTGCTGCTCAACCTCTCGCGGGACCAGCTCGACCGCGGCAGCGAGGTCCGCGCCGTCGCCTCGGTGCTCGCCGGCGCGCTCGCCGCGCATCCGCGCACGGTCGCGGTGGTGAACGCCGATGACCCGATGGTGGTCTGGGCGGCCAGTCAGTCCACGCGCGCGTCCACGGTGTGGGTCTCGACCGGGGGCCGCTGGAACGGGGACGCCACCAGCTGCCCGCGCTGCGGTACAACCCTGCGCCGCGGCGTCAACGTGGTCGGCAGCGCCGACGGCGACCTGTGGCGATGCCGCTGCGGGCTCGCCCGGCCCGTCCCGGAATGGGTGGCCGCCGAGGCTGCGGCCGTCACCAGCGACGGGCTCGAGATCCCGGTGGGGCTCCGTTTGCCCGGGCGGTTCAACATGGGCAACGCCGTCACGGCGATGGCTGCCGCGGCGCAGCTGGGGATCGAACCACGCCGGGCTGCCGCGGCGATGTCGCAGCTCCCGGATGTGGCCGGTCGCTACACCATCGTGACCTACCGCGGGCGGAAGCTGCGGCTGCTGCTGGCGAAGAACCCCGCCGGGTGGGCCGAGATGCTCGGGTTGCTCGATGAGCCTCGGCCGTTGCTGGTGGTGGTCAACGCGCGCGAGCCCGACGGCCGCGACACGTCCTGGCTGTGGGACGTGCCGTTCGAAGAGCTCACCGGGCGCCCCGTGGTGGCCGCCGGGGAACACGCGGCGGACCTGGGCGTGCGTTTGACCTACGCCGGGATCGAGCACGTCACCGCGGCCGATCCGCTCGCCGCGATCGCGCTGCTGCCGACCGGCGACGTCGATGTCGTGGCGAACTACACCGCGTTCCACGGGCTACGCCGCCGGCTGATCGCCGAGACCGCCGGCGCGGAGGCGACGACATGAGCGCGGCCCCGGATCTCGTGATCGGGGTGCTGCTGCCCGACATGCTGGGCACCTACTCCGATGCCGGGAACGCCGTCGTGCTCGCCCAGCGCGCCCGCTGGCGCGGCATCAACGCCGGCATCCTCCGCATCACCGCCGATACCTCACCGCCGGCGGGATGCAACATTTACCTGCTCGGGGGCGGCGAGGACACCGCGCAGCTCTATGCGATCGAGTGGCTGGCCCGCCACCGCGCTCTGCGCCACGCCCTGTCGGAAACGGCGGTCACCTTCGCGGTCTGCGCCGGACTGCAGATCCTCGGCTCCACCCTCACCGACATGCACGGCCGCTGCCACGCCGGACTGGGCCTGCTCGACCTCACCACCGCGCCGCGCAAGCGCCGTGCCGTCGGTGAGGTGATCACGCGCAGCGCGCTTCCCCAGATCGGGTTGCTCACCGGGTTCGAGAACCACCGCGGCGCTACCGCCCTGGGTGCCGGGGTGAGCCCCCTGGGCGAGGTGCTGCTCGGCGTGGGCAACGGTGCCGCGCAGCAGGGCAGAAGGCCGGGGCGCAAGTCGTCGTCGGCCGGACCGTCGTCGAGCCGTGCGATCGAGGGAGCGGTCACCGATCGCGTGGTGGCCACCTACCTGCACGGCCCGGTCCTGGCTCGCAACCCGGCGCTGGCCGACCACATCCTGTCCCGCGTCGTCGGCCGGGAGTTCCCCGACTCGCATCCGCCCGATGTGCCCGACCTGCAGGATCTGCGCCGCGGCTATCTCTCGCCGACGCCGCAACGGCGTGCCCGGTTCCGCACCCTCCTGAGAACGCGGTGACCCTCCTTAGGGCCCGCTGAGCGACGCCGTGACGGTGTGCTCATCGAACTCTTAGGCCAGAGGCGCATGCTGGATCCGGTGGGCGGGAGCCGTCGTCGTCGCCGCGCAGTCGTCCCGGCCGTCACCGGCCGGGACGTCGAGCACGGCCGCCCCGACGGTGCCGGACCGGCTCCGGCTCGAGAGGAAACGGGCAGCGAAAGGGCGGCGCGGATCGTGCTTCAGTATCTGCAGCAGTTGGGGCAGCAACAAGGCGGCTGGCTGTATCTGATCGCCGGGTTCCTCGTCTTCGCAGAGGCCGCGATCATGATCGGGGTGGTGTTCCCGGGGGAGACCGCGTTGCTCGTGGCCGGAGTCGCGGCCCATCAGGGCTACATCGGGCTAGGTCCGATGCTGGCCATCGCGGTCGGCGCGGCGGCGCTCGGTGACACCGTCGGCTACGAGCTCGGGCGCACCCTGGGCCCGCGGCTGCGCGTCTCCTGGGTAGGCCGTCGCATCGGGCCGGACCGATGGAAGAGCGCCGAGGAGTTTCTGGGCCGCCACGGCGGCAAGGCGGTCCTGCTCGGCCGATTCACGGCGGTGCTGCGCGCGCTGACCCCTGGGATCGCCGGCATCACGCGCATGCCGTATCTGCGCACGTTCCTGCCCTGGAACATCGCCGGCGCCATCGTGTGGGGCGCGGGCTGCGTGCTGCTCGGATATCTGTTCTCCACGTCGCTGGCCACCGTCGGGCGCTACCTGACCTGGGGACCGCTCGTGCTCATCGCGCTGCTGGTTGTCGGGTGGGTGCTGGTGCACATACGGCGCAGGACCCTGCACCCCTGACCCCGCGGGGACGATCTTCAGCGCCCAACACGGCCGCTACGCCCGCCTGGCCGCCTGACACGGGCGATGGCAGGTCACCACCAGTAGAGCGGGTAGGTCGTGCGATTGGCACGCGCCGAGACCGCGCCGACGGCGACCAGGATCACCGTGCCGAGCAGAAGCAATGCGAGGAACCGAACGATCTCGGGCTTCTCGAGCACCACGATGACGACGGTGGCGGTAGCCGGCGAGTGGGACACCCTCAGCAGCAACATCACACCCAGCGCGAGGCCGCCGGCGACTGCGGCTGCCCAGACGCTGCTCCCGGCGATCGCCAGAACGACGAATGCCACCACCGCCGAGACGAGTTGACCACCGATGACGTTGCGGGGCTGCGCCATCGGGAGCGAGCTGCCCCCCGCGACGAGTGCCATGGTGGCCGCGAGCGACGGGATCAGGATGGTTTGACCGAGCAGCTGCCCGACCGCCACCAGCACGACCAGCGCGACGATGCTGGTGGCCGTCGCCACGGCCAGCGCGCGAAGTTTCGGCCGGGCGGGAGCCTTGCTTCGGTACCAGGGGGCGGCAGTCCCGACCTCGGCACCTTTGTCGGCATCCGCAGCGGTCGGCCCGGCCATGGTTGCCGAGTTCGTGTGTGGCGGGGATTCCGCGCGCGGATCAGCCATACGTTCGTACCTGTGTCTTTCAGCGCAATGTGCGGCCATCCCGTCACCGGTTGTGCGGGCGCAGCCAGGCGCTATTGCCTACCGCGTCGCCGTGCCGGGAGGCAGCTCAGCGGCGGTTGGGGAACGATCAGTCCCATGAGACGGTACGGCAGGAGAACCCTCGTTCTCAGGGGCAAGGCATGTGGCATGAAGCTCATTGCGGGGCAGGCACAGATTCAGCTAGTCACCGCAGCTCCGGAGCATGCGCAGGCGCCCGGAGTAGCCCCAAGCGGACGCAGCCCGGCTCATCTCCGCGCTCGGCCGGATCCGCGCCGGACTGAGGCTGGCGCTCGCCCTGTTGGGCTACAGGTCGTGGTCGGGCTTCGCCCAGGTCACCAAAGTCGTGCTCGTCGACGTCCCGGCCGAGCGCGGCAGTCAATGCGCCCGATCAGAGGTCGTAGTAGAGCATGAACTCCCAAGGGTGCGGCCGTACGCGAATCTGGTCCAGCTCCTTGGTCCGCTTATAGTCGAGCCAGGTCTCGATCAGGTCGTCGGTGAAGACTCCGCCTTCGAGCAGGAAGTCGTGATCCGCCTCCAGGGCGTCCAGGACGGCTTCCAGTGACCCCGGCACCTGCTTGACCGATGCCGCCTCCTCGGGTGCGAGTTCGTAGAGGTCCCGGTCGATCGGGTCGGGCGGCTCGATCTTGTTCCGGATCCCGTCGAGGCCGGCCTGCAACATCGCGGTGAAGGCGAGGTAGGGGTTCGCGGTGGGGTCGGGAGAGCGGTACTCGAGGCGCTTCGCCTTGGGGCTCTGGGTGTACATGGGGATGCGCACGCAGGCGGAGCGGTTCCGCTGCGAGTAGACGAGGTTGATCGGCGCCTCGAAGCCGGGGACCAGGCGGCGGTAGGAGTTGGTGGTCGGTGCGCAGAACGCCAACAGCGCGGGCGAGTGTTCGAGAAGCCCGCCGATGTAGTGCCGGCCCGCGTCGCTGATCCCCGCGTATCCCGCCTCGTCGTAGAAGAGGTTCTGCTCGTTGCGCCACAGCGATTGGTGGACATGCATGCCGGAACCGTTGTCGGCGAACACCGGCTTGGGCATGAAGGTGGCGGTCTTACCGGCCCGCCAGGCGACGTTCTTGACCACGTACTTGTAGTTCATGACGTTGTCGGCCATTTTGAGCAGGGACGAGAAGCGCATGTCCATCTCGGCTTGGCCTGCGGTGCCCACCTCGTGGTGCTGGACCTCGATGGGAATGCCCAGATCCATGAGGGTCAAGGCCATTTCGCTGCGCAGGTCCTGGTAATGATCCATGGGAGGCACCGGGAAGTACCCCTCCTTGTACCGGGGACGGTAGCCGCGACTCCCCGGTTCGCCGGACGCCCAGACACCCTCGACCGACTCGACGTGGTAGTAGCCCTCGTGCTGGTTCTGGTCGAAGCGCGCGCCGTCGAAGATGTAGAACTCAAGCTCGGGCCCCCAGTAGGAGACCTCGGCCATGCCGGTTTCCCGGAGGTGGTCCTCCGCCTTCTTGGCGACGTAGCGGGGATCGCGTGAGTAGCTGGCCCGCGTCATCGGGTCGGCGACGAAGCAGTGCATCTGCAGCGTGGGCACCTCGCGGAACGGGTCCATCACCGCCGTCCTCGGATCAGGCATCAGGAGCATGTCCGACTCGTGGATCTCCTGGAACCCGCGGATCGAGGAGCCGTCGAAGCCGTAGCCCGACTCGAAGCCTTCCTCGGTGAGCTCCTCCATAGGAATGGAGAAGTGCTGCATCAGCCCGGGAAGGTCGCAGAACCGAAGGTCAACGATCCGCGCGCCATTTTCCTGCGCGAGTGTGAGGACGTCTTGAGGCGTCTCAGGCATAACCATCTCCTTGTCCATCCTGGCCGGCGCATTGAAGATCGCCAGGGGCCCTGATCGGCACCCTGAACGGCAGGGAGCGGGAGAGGGTGATCAAGTGCGAATACGAGCGTCGCGCTCATGGTCAGCGCATCGACGGGCAGTGGCCCGCGGCCGGGGGGCATGTGCGTTGCCGCCCATGCCGGTGCCAGCGCGTACGAGACGCCTCTGGTGGCCAATGCCGCGCAGGCGCGCATGCTCGTCCTTCCCGATGCTGCTGACGCTGCGTCGGGGACAGTCCTACGCCCTACCGGTGCCCAGCGCTACGGCCCAACGTCGCGAAATGCCGGGAGGACCAACGCGCCGTGCCTACCCCGCGCCGGGTGCGCGGGTTGCGGGTCATGCCTGCCAAGCCGGTGGTTCGGGGTGCTGGTCCGCCCCGTCAGCGGGTGCCGCGCGGCCGTCCCGGTACACGACCAGAGCCTCGTACGCGGGTGCGTGGGTACGCAGCCAGTGCAGGGCGTCTGCCCCGCGGGCGAATGCGGCCGTGGCGTACACGTCGGCCCACAGCAATGTCGGACCGATCAGGGTCACCGCGAGCAGATCGTCGGGACGTCGCCCGGTGTGCGGGTCGACGATGTGCGCGCCCCGTGCGGCGCTTCCGGACGTGGCGACCCCGCCGCAGCGGGCCTCCCGCACCGCGAGGATCCGCGTGGGGTCCCGAGGGTCCTCGATACCCACCCTCCAACCTGGCGCGTCGGGCGCCGCCACTCCAAGCGCGATGTCTCCCCCGGCGTTCAGGTAGTAGTCGCAGGCGTCGATGCCGGCGAGAAGCCGTGCGGCCCGTTCGACCGCCCAGCCCTTGACCAGGCCCGAAGGGTCGAATCCGCCAGGAAGGCGCGCGTCGAAGTAGCCGTCGGTCCGCAGTCGCGCCTGCTCACAGAGCTCCACCACCTCGCGCACCCACGGGTGGCACCGCGAGAGGGTCAGCTCACCGCGTCGGTGCCTGATGACCTCGCTGTCGGCCCGGTAGGTGCTCATCAAATGGTCGACCTGACGCAGCTGCTCGAACACCGCGGCCACGACCCGCGCAACGCCTGGGCCGGTGCTGACGCCGGGGCCGCGCAGGTGCACGCTGATCGGCATCCCCATGATCTGCTCGACCCACGATCGGCGGGGCATCTCCATACCGGCCGTCATCCCAGGTGCGCCGCGTCGATCGCGGACTGCAGGGACTGCATATATCCGTCCGACGTGTACGTAGCCCCGCTGACCGTGTCGATCTGCGCACTCTGCGCTTGAACCGTCTCCTGGTTGAGGATCGGAACCGCCTGCGAGTTGATGCGGTCGGTGCGGCCGGCCTCGTGCGGCACCTGCAGCAGCGTTGCCGCCGTGATCCTGCCGCCAGTCACGCTGATCTGCACCTGTACCGGCCCGTACCTGGTCTTCGATGTGCTACCGGCAAACGTTCCGCCGGCACCGCCGGTGCCCGGCCCGCTGGAGCTGTTCGAAGTTTGAGGCAACGGAGCCGAAACTCCGCCAGAACTGAGGCTGGATTCATTCGGTGGCAGTGCAACTGGTAGGGCGCCGGCCGCGGCCACGGTCTGGCCGGTGCTGGTCGGGTACGTGAACAGGAGAACTAATCCGCAGATGGTCGACGCGATCGCGACGGCGATTTTGCGCATCAGTGGCCTTTCATCGGCGAGTTCACCAGGCGAACCGTTCGGTATGGACCTGCTCGGCCGGCACCCCGGCCCGGCGCACGGACGCGATCACGGCCTCGGTCCACCCGTCGGGCCCGCAGATGAAGACGTCGTGCTCCTTGATGTCGGGCACGATGTTGCGTAAGGCGTTTCCGTCCGCCGTCACGGCGTAGTGCCGAGGGAGCCAGGAGCGCCGGTCGCGCATCCGCGGCCCCGGCAGGTACACCACGCGCACGCCACGGTGCACGGCGAGCGCGTCGAGCTCCCGGCGGAACAACAAACCCGGGGGAGCACTGGCCCGGTAGAGCAGCACCGCTTGGCCGGGTCGGTAGTCGGCCTCTTCCAACAACGCCCGCAGCGGGGTGATCCCGATCCCGGAGGCGATCATCGTCATCTTGCGCATGCGTCGAACCGAATCGGTGAGCCGCCCGAAGGGCCCTTCGAAGACCACGCGGGTACCTACCGGGACTTTCGCCAGCCGTCGAGACCCAGTGCCGAGATCCTTGGCGGTGATCCGCAGCAGCCGGCCGTTCGGTGCGGCCGACAGCGAGAACGGGTTGCCCCGCGTCCAGCCCGCGCCGTGCATGAACCGCCAGACGAAGAACTGGCCCGCCTCGGCGCGTAGCCGGTGCAGGTTCCTGCCGCGGAGGTAGATCGACACGACGCCGCGGCCCTCGGGCACCACCCGGTCCACCACAAGCCGATGCGTCCAGTTGCGCCAGATCGGGAGGCCGACCCGGAACACCAGCACCGCGCCTGCCGCCGCGAGGTACACCGTCCACCAGTAGGCACTCGCGATCGGTGAATCGATGAAGTCGCTACCCGTCCAGAGTTGGTGAGGTAGGGCCAGCCCAACGCCGAGATACGCGTAGAGGTGCAGAAGATGCCAGGATTCGTAGCGCAACCGCCGGCGAACGGCCCTCACCGAGGTGACCACCACCATCACCAGCAAGGCGGTGCCGGCTGTGGCCAGCAGCATGCCCGGGTACGTGGTCACGAGACTCCACACCTCGGCCAGCACGCCGATCTGGTCGCTGGCCGCATACGCCAAGGTGATCAGCACAATGTGCCCGACCATCAAACTGAACGAGGTGAACCCCACCAGCCGGTGCCGGCGAACCAGCTCGTCCTGGCCGAAGGAACGCTCCACCCACGGTATCCGCGAAATCAGAAGCACCTGGATCAGCAGCAGATCCGCGGACACCAACCCGGTCAGCCGGCCCACCGAGTTGAGCAACCCGGCTACCGTGCCCAGCTGCCGCACGCCCTGGCCCCACACCCAGAGCACGACCACCAACATCATGCTCGTCCAGGCGGCCACGCCCGCGACATGTCGCCACCAGTCCGGCACTCGTCTCCGGTGCATCCACCGGGAGCGGGCAGGCCGCTCGGTTGGCTGCGTGCTCGCGTGCGGTGAGCGTTCCCCCAGGTCCGGTCGCGGCCGCGGAGCGGGTGCCTGAAGGTTCATCCTGGCCAGCTTCCGCCGCCAGTCTTGGAGAATCCTGAGCGGGATGGCTGCTGCGGCCTATGAGCGTGGCCCGGTCGGCAACGCCCTTCCAGCGGTTCAGGACATCACGCAGGAGCATCTCGGCCGACTTCGAGTTGACCTTTATGGTCATGGCTCAGTGCCCCGCGCTCTGGCCGCCGTCGACGTGCAGGATCTCTCCCGTCACGAAGCCGGCCCGTTCGAGGTACATGATCGCGTCGACAACCTCGTCGATCTCACCGAGCCGGCCGACCGGGTGCAGTGCGGCGAGGAAGTCGTGCGTCTCGTCCGGGTGCATTGGGGTGCGGATGACACCGAGCGCGACGGTGTTGGCCCGGATGCCCCGGGTCGCGTATTCGATCGCCAGCGACTTGGTGACGGCGGACAGACCGCCCTTCGTCAGCGACGCTAGTGCGGAGGGCACCTGCGAGTTCGCGTGGTCCACCAGGCTGGTGGAGACGTTGACCAGGTGGCCGCCGTCGCCTTGCGCCAGCATCGCAGCGACCGCGCTGCGCGAAATCTCGAAGAAGCCGCGCAGGTTCACACCGGTGACGGTGTCGTAGTCGTCGTCCGTGTAGTCAGCGAAGGGCTTGCCGACGAAGACACCGGCGTTGTTCACCACCGTGTCGACCCGGCCGAACCGGGACAGCGCCCGCTGCACGACGTGCGCGCCGGCCCCCGGCTGGGAGACGTCGGCCGGCACGGTGAGCACCTCGGGATCGCCGGACGGGCCGATGGAACGCGAGGTGGCCAGGACGGCGTACCCGAGTTTGCGGTAGGCGGGAACGAGCGCAGCGCCGATTCCCTGCGAAGCGCCCGTGACGATGGCCACCTTCTGCTCGGGGAACATGGCGAATACTCGCTTTCGAGAGGGGAACTTGTTTGTGCCGAAGCACGAGCCGATCGTGTGCGCGAGGCGAGTTCCCGCGCCACGACTTGTTCTCTCCCGCGTGGGAGGATCAGCCTCCGACTTGCCGGTGCGGGTCGCCGGCGGGCAACCACACCCCGCTGCCGTAGATGCCGAGGTCGCCGACGTCACGGGTCATGGCGTCGGCAGCGGCCAGCACGGTGGAACGGACCTCGTCCCGGCGCCACACCAGCGACCACGTCCAGATCACCTCGGGGTCGATCACCGGTCGGCGCGCGAGGTCCGGCGGCAACGTCGTGGTCCGGCCCTTGGGTGAGCTGAGCAGCGGACGGCGGTTGGCCCGGACGTGGTCGAAGAAGTACGGTCCGGCGATACCGCCGTCCTCAATGCGCACGATCTGGGCGCCGGTGGTGTGGGCGAACTCTCCGGCGAAGACGTTCCACGACAGCCACGACGTTGTGTCGTCGTCCACGAGCACCCTTATGTCCCGCGCCCGCACCGGCGACGTGTTCGCGCCGGTGGCCACGGCGTAGAGCCGCTCCGCGCCGAGCAGCCGGGCCTGCAGGCCGTGTTCGGCGAGGTCAGTGGTGCGCACCCAGCACACCGCCAGGTCAAGGCTGCCGTCGGCGACCCGCGCAGCCTGGGCGTGCGAGGGCAGGACCCAGGTGTCCACGTGCAGCTGCGCGATACCTGAGGTGAGCTCGGCCAGGTTGGGGGGCAGCCAGTTGACGTAGCCGAGGCGGACCGAACCGGCCCCGGACAGCCGGTCAGCGCGGCGACGCAGCTCGTCGGCCCGCTCCAGCAGCGCCCGGACGTCCGGGAGCAGCGCCGATCCGGCCGGGGTGAGCGCGACCGAGCGGCGGTCGCGGATGAACAGCCCTACGCCGAGGTCTTGCTCGAGCGCCTTGATCTGCTGCGACAGCGACGGTCCCGCGATCAGCAGACGTGCCGCCGCCCGGCCGAAATTGAGCTCCTCGGCCACCGCCACGAAGTACCGCAGCTGGCGCAGTTCCACGACCCGGCATGCTACGTGCAATGGGAGGGTCCGCCTCTCACCCGAGAGAAAAGCGGTCGTGGCGGCCCCGTCCCGCCTCGCCGCACGATCAGCCCATGACTCACGAGTTCATCGTCGAGATCACGACGACCGTCCCTGAAGGTACCGATCCGGCCGAGGTGGACGCGTGCCGCGCGGCTGAAGCGGTGCGTGCCAAGGAACTCGCGTCCAGCGGCAACCTGGTCCGGCTGTGGCGGCCGGCCGGCGAGCTGCGCAGCATCGGCCTCTGGCGCGCCGAGAACGAGGCCGATCTGCGGGAGCACGTGCTCGACACGCTGCCCCTGCGGCCGTGGATGGAGCTCACCATCACAGCCGTACAACCGCACCCGAACGACCCCGGCCGGTCATGACCGGCCGCTGATGACCGGGCCGGCCGGGCTCGTGCTACTGCGCTCGTGCCGGCCGGCGGGCGTGCCGCCGGTAGCCGTAGCGCGTGATCACTGACCTCCGAAGACGTTGAAGAGAAGAACCGTGGTGAATCCGACCGTCGCCATCCCGCACCCGGCCACCAGCGCTGTGCACTGCAGAACCGGCGACCAGCTGCCGCGGCCCGCGATGGTCGCGGTCTTCCGAGGGTTCTCCGGCACGTAGGTGACCGTGACGGGACTCCCTGTGATCATGCCCCAGCCTGCGAGGTCCTCGAACTCCACCTCAGTTCCGTCGGCGGTGCGGAAGGTGAAGAAGTGGCGCGTGGCCTCCGAGCGGTTCCGAGAAGCGGCATCGTCCCGGCTGGTGACCATCGGGAACACGATCCCGGCGGCGCCTGCGTCCAGGGCGGGCTTGGCCGGCCACGGCAGGTGTGCGGCACGCGGACCAACCGGCTGCCCGCCGTCGCGGCGATCATGGCGCGGGCCTGGTCGATGATGATCGATATACCTCGGCGCCGTGCTGCACGACCTCGGCGACCTCAGCGGCGCCCGCACCCAATACGAACCCCGGCTGGCGGCGCCCTGCGCAACCCGGCCACCGCCGACACCGACGAGGACGAGCTCCAGGTGTGTTCAGCCGGCGGCGGCATCGCCGTACGCGGCGCGTCACCGCTACGGGAGGAGCTTGTCCGTCCACAGCGGACCACAAATGCAAAGGCAAAGAGGTTGCCCACTCCTTCCCACTCACAACATATAGCGCACCGGGGGCCTTGCGGCAAGACCCGGGTCGTGCCGCAGAATCTCCGGCCGAAGCCAGAACCTGCGGAAATCAGGGGATTCGCGAAGTACGTGGGCTTTGTCGACGTGCGGGTCTCGCGGGACGTCGAACCGCCGGTGGGACTCGCGGAGCAGTTGCGGGCACTCGGTGCGGAGGTGCGGATGTGCGCGCCGCCGGACTGCGCGGAGCAGCTGGCCGAAATGCAGCTTGTTGAAATGGGGGGCCTCATGATTGACGTGATCGTTGCCGGCGGTGGACCGACCGGCTTGATGCTGGCCAGTGAGTTGCGGCTGCAGGGCGTGCACGCGCTCGTGCTGGAGAAGGACGCGGAGCCGACCCGGGTTGTCCGGTCGCTCGGCCTGCACGCGCGCAGCGTCGAGGTGATGGACCAGCGCGGTCTGCTGGAGCGGTTCCTCGCGCTGGGCCAGCAGTACCCGGTCGGTGGTTTCTTCGCCGCCATCCCCAAGCCGTCGCCGGACCGGCTGGACACCGCACATCCGTACGCCCTCGGCATCCCGCAGCCCGTCATCGATCGCCTGCTGGCCGAGCACGCCATCGAGACCGGCGCCGAGATCCGGCACGGCTGCGAACTGGTCGAGCTGAGCCAGGACGACCACGGGGTCACCGTCGAGCTGGCTGACGGCACGCAGTTGCGCTCGCGCTACCTCGTCGGCTGCGACGGCGGCCGCAGCACGGTGCGCAAGCTGCTCGGCGTCGGCTTCCCCGGTGAGCCCAGCAGGGTCGAGACGCTGCTGGGCGAGATGGAGCTGACCGCGCCGCCGGAGACGCTGGCCGCCGTCATGGCCGAAGTCCGCAAGACCCAGAAGCGGTTCGGCGCCATGCCCCTCGGGGAGGGGGTGTACCGCATTGTCGTGCCCGCCGAGGGGATGGCCGAGGACCGCTCGGTCCCGCCGACCCTCGAGGAGGTCAAGCAGCAGCTTCGGATGCTCGCCGGCACCGACTTCGGCGTGCACTCACCGCGCTGGCTCTCCCGCTTCGGCGACGCCACCCGGCAGGCCGAGCGCTACCGGACCGGCCGGGTGCTGCTGGCCGGCGACGCGGCGCACATCCACCCGCCGACCGGAGGCCAGGGGCTCAACCTCGGTATCCAGGACGCGTTCAACCTCGGCTGGAAACTGGCCGCCGAGGTCAACGGCTGGGCACCGGAGGGGCTACTGGACAGCTACCACACCGAACGGCACCCGGTGGCCGCCGACGTGCTGGACAACACCCGCGCGCAGATGGAGCTGATGTCCCTCGGGCCGGGGCCCCAGGCTGTGCGCCGGCTGGTGTCGGAACTGATGGACTTCGAAGAGGTGAACCGGTTCCTGATCGAGAAGATCACCGCGATCGGGGTCCGCTACGACTTCGGCGAGGGGCACGAACTGCTCGGCAGGCGGCTGCGGGACGTGGGGCTGAAGCGGGGGCGTCTCTACGAGCTGATGCACGGCGGCCGCGGGCTACTGCTCGACCAGACCGGCCGGCTCTCGGTGGCCGGCTGGGCAGACCGGGTCGACCACGTCGTCGACGTCAGCGAGGAACTGGACGTGCCCGCGGCGCTGCTGCGGCCGGACGGCCACGTGGCGTGGGTCGGCGAAGACCAGCAGGATCTGCTCAGCCAGCTGCCCAAGTGGTTCGGCGCTGCCGTCAGCTGAGCGCGCAGTTTGGCTCGAAAGGGCGGGACCAGCCATCCACAGGTACAGAGAACGTCCTGGCACGGCTCGGTCCCGCCCTAGCGTCGGCTCCGTGGCACCCTCCGAGCCCACCAGGCCGCATCCGCACCGCTGGCGAAGTTTGTAGACCAGGCGTTCGATAACGGGTCAACTCTCACCGTGACGACGGTTGTGTCACCGTGTAATGGCGCGGCCGCGCGGTGCGGCGACGGCAGACGTGGTAGGCGAAGGAGCGGCGTGGTCACCCAGGAGCAGGTCGCGCGTGAGGCCGGAACGTCGACGGCCGTGGTCAGCTACGTCATCAACAACGGGCCGCGCAACGTCTCGGCGGCGACCCGGGAGCGGGCGCTCGCCGCTGTGGCGAAGCTCGGCTACCGGCCGAACGCCGTCGCACGTTCGTTGCGCAGCGCGAGCACGCGGGTGATCGGGCTGATCGCCGCCGACATCACCAACCCGTACTGCGGCCAGCTCGCGATGGACGTGGAGGACGCCGCGCTGCGCCGCGGGCGCACGCTGCTGTTCGGCAACGCGAAGCACGACGACGCCCGCCAGGCCCGGCACCTGCGGACGTTTATCGAGCAGCGGGTCGAGGGGATCATCTTCATCGGCAGCGCCAACACCGACGACGCGTTCCTGCCCGAGACGACCGCCGTGCTGCGCGGGGACGTCGTGCCGCCCGTGGTCGTGCTCGACCGGCCGGGCCACCCTGTCGGGGCGACGACGATCCAAGTCGACAACCACGGCGGCGCCCACGCGGCGACCGGTCACCTGCTCGGGCGGAGTGCTCAGGTCGAACCGCACCACCAGCCCCGCGGCACGCACGCCGTCGATGCGCAGGTCGGCCAGATGCGGGAACAGCACTCCGAGTGCTTCAGGATCCGAACACCAGAACCATGATCAACTATGTCGATCAGAGCTTCCCGGTCGGCATGATCACGGGAACCGTGCCAGATCCAAGTACCGCTGTCCGTTGACATTCCAGGTTCGAGTCGCGTCGATTTGTCGGAGTGTGCGGTGATCAGGGTGGCGTCCAGATCGATCACTACCTGTCCGTCCTGGGTCGGCGCCCCGGCCCAGTGCCACACACGTTCCCGCGCTCCCGACCGCGCTGCGGTGATCGCGGCGAGCACGGAGTCCGGGCCTCGGCGAGGCGGGTGATCAGCCGGGACACCATCGGGTCCGAGGCCACCAACCCGAATACACCCGGTCCGGTGCGCGCAGCACCGCGATTTCGGCGGCGCCGTCCCTCCCAACGCGACCGCGATCGCCAGGTCCAGCACAATCTTCCC
The DNA here is from genome assembly GCF_039526725.1 of Pseudonocardia aurantiaca. Lineage (NCBI taxonomy): Bacteria > Bacillati > Actinomycetota > Actinomycetes > Pseudonocardiales > Pseudonocardiaceae > Pseudonocardia > Pseudonocardia aurantiaca. Next base: position 144,774 of record NZ_BAAAJG010000002.1, on the reverse strand, counting down.
CGGGTCATGACGGGCGAGCGGGCGCCGCCAGAGCCCAACAGCCGCATCAGCGCCGCGGCGAGGCCCCTGCGACAAGCCGTCTCGACCAGCAGAGTCCCACCCGCATGGCGGAAACGAGCTCGATCAAGCCAGTGCGCCCGGCCGGGATCTTTCGCCCAAGGGTCATGACGCGAAAATGCCCGGACCAGCGGTCTGGGCATTTCTCGCCGAGCTCAGTGAAGATCAGTTGCCGCTACTGCCGCTACTGCCGCTGCCGCCGCTGCCGCCGCTACTGCCGCCGCTACTGCCGCCGCTACTGCCGCCGCTACTGCCGCCGCTACTGCCGCCGCCGCCGCTGCTGCCGCTACTGCCGCTGCTGCCGCTGCCGCCGCTGCCGCCGCTACTGCCGCTACTGCCGCTACTGCCGCTACTGCCACTGCTGCCGCTACTGCCGCTACTGCCGCTACTGCCGCTACTGCCGCTACTGCCGCTACTGCCGGGGATTCTCACCACTGTGAGGTCGACGTCGTTGTCGTAGTTGCAGGAGAGGGGGGAGATGTTAACCAGTTCGAGCGCCCCGAGGATGCTGGGCGGGGCGGGCACCACATGCTGGCCGCTGGACCTCGGCGCACCGGTAGCGTCACCGGAGTTGATGATTCCCGCATTGCAGTTGCGGCCGCTTTGGTCGCGGTAGTCGATCGAAGTGTTGTCGCCGTCGTGTCCGCCCTCGGACGCGAAAGCCAGTGGGGACAACGCGAGCATACCAGCGATGGACGCCGCGACGATGATTCCAGCCTTCTTCGGCACAGTTTCTCCTGTTGGCTCGTGCGGAGTCGACCGAGGCCGATTCCATTTAGTGCCAGCGCTTGACCGGGGAGCCTCGCTGACCGAGAGAAAGGTAGCGTGCCGGGGATGGCACAGACAAACGAAGTGCCACTATCAGGTGATTCGAATACTCTGCGTTTAGTTTCGCATCCTTTTGGGGGTCCCTGCAAACAGTAGAGCGTATTGCCGGGCCGGAAACATCCACGTTCCGTGATTACGAATCACCCAATTGCGCGCGTATCCTTCTCCGATCGAGACACACCGTGACCGGGGCACTCCAGCCTTTCAGCGCCGGGACCCGCCGGCAGGTTGCGCTGGTGCGGGGATGACGAGGTGGTTCTGCGACCACCTGTTCATCGTACTGAGCCTCTACGCCGCTCGTCGGCGCCGCGACGGTTCGACTTCCTTGGGAGTTGATGGCCCTGCGCGGGGCCAACGCCCCAGCCGTGCTGCAGCGCCTCAATCCGATCATCAAGGGTTGGGCCGCCTACTACCGGACTGCGGCGTCAAGTCGAAGATTCCACGCGCTGGACACCTACCTGTGGACGCTCACCTACAAATGGGCGCACTACAGCCACCCGAACAAGTCGAAGCGCATCTCGACTGTTCATGGTCCGGCTGCGACACCACACGGTCGATGGAGCGCTATCCCGCTATCAACCAGTCGACCGTGCCGGTACAAGTGGAGTTTCTGTCCTGGCAGTGGTTCCCTTTCTGCGGAGCGCTGCCCGTGAGAAGGTCCGCCGCCACGTCCGGCCCAGGAATCGGTAGAAGCGGTCGGGCAGGAACACGGCGTCCGCGACAATCATCGCGCCGGCGAACACTGGCATCCCCAGAAGTACCCCAATGCCCAGGTGCATACCGAAGAGCATCGTCACGAATACATACTTCAACCTGCTGAACAGGATGAACGGAAAACCCACCTGCAGCAGTACGGTCAGATAGCCGACGACGGCGACCAGCATCTGCTGGCTGTCCACCATGTGCGACAACATGGGCCACGGCTGGAACAAATCGAGGTTCACGACGTAGTGCAGAGCGGTCCCGCTTCCCCAGAGTCCGCCCTGCACCTTGTACAAGCCCGCAGCCCCGTACACGATGCAGATCTGAGCAGCGATGACAAACATGCCGCAGTTGTGTACGACTGTGATCAGCGACCGGCGGGCGGCCCCGAGTTGGCACCAGAGGTCCGGCGCTCCGAGCCCTGCCGACCGACTTGCGCAGTATACTGTGGACGCCCGTAGCCGATTTCTGCGCGCATCGAGGGACCAACGCCGACCGCACGCCGTCAAGCAGAGGTACACGGCCATGAGACGCATCAGATTGTCTCCGCCGTCCGTCATGAACAGCGCCCTCGCGTGGAACGACACCACCACGATCGCGAACACGACGGACACCGCCCTGCTCCGCCAACCGAGCATGAAGAGAGCGCACGTGACGACAGCCAACGCGTAGCAGCCCTCGAAATACAGCCGACTGTCGGACAGCGTGAGAATGCTGAACCAGCCAGTCAGGTCGAAGAATTGGGTCGCCAGAGCCGGTGTCCACGGTGAATCAGGGCCCCAGATCTCGTCCCGGTGCGGAAACTCCCTCAACAGGAAGGCGAGGTAGAGCAGCCCGTACCCGATGCGCAGCACCGACGCTGCGTACAGCGAGATCGGCTGCTCGATCAGGGCCGTGTGCAGCGCACCGAACTGGTGGCGCAACCATTCCTTGACGTTGTCGGTAACCCGCGGGGCTTGCCGGCCTGGCGAGGTTGGCACGAATGGTGTCTGCTCAGTTTTCATGAGCCCCGGCCTTCCACCACGGCAGGTACCTAGTATCTATCGGTGGCCGTGCAGTGCGCTCCGCGCTGTCCGCGGCGGCAGACGCCGCGATCGGTCGGGTGATCACCTGCAACTGGATGGCCTCGAACGTGCTGTGGCGTTGTGCAGCTACCCGATCCACCGCGATGTTGCGCAGGTACTCCTTCATCATCAGAGCCCGCTGCGAGTGCGACCGATCGTCGCTGCCGTGCCAATCGAGATAATTGCTCCAAGCCACGCGCAGCATGTTCTGAGCCGTATGACTCGGAAACAAATTGTGCTCGATGGCGGACGCGTCGACAGCGGTCAGATCGAACCAATCGCTGACCTGTTCAGTGCCGTCCGGGGCGGTCTGCATGGTCCTCGCTAAAATCTGCCGATTGACTGACTCCGGATTTGGAGCGAAGAGTTTCCAGTTCTGCTGGAACAACGGTTCGACCCACCCGTAGATCTGACTGCTGTAACGCTGCGAAATGGTATTCGGTGGAGCAACGTACAGAAATACCAGAAGTACATGGAGGAACGCCGCCGCCAGACACAGGACCGTCGCGGCAGCCATCACCACCCCCAGCGGGCGCGGCGGTCCTGAACGTTCTGGCGTCCTACTGGAGGCTCGGTCCGCCGCCTCCTTCGTCGGCGTCGCGTTACTGATCGCGTCATCGGCCGATTCGCGACCCGATTCCCTCACATCCATCGGCTCTATGCCATCCAGCAAGTGGAGGCGGCCGTTCCTTATGAGTGCTTCCCTCACTTCTGCCTCTCCTGCGCTTTCATACGCACAACAGAGCTCGCTCGAGACACGTACGAGACAGCGTCATTGAGGAGCGGCCGTTGTCACGGGCGACGTCGTCCGATCTGCTTCTGCGGTTTCCCCGGGCCGAGCGGCGCGCCGGGATCTATTACCATTCGCCGTTGCGCCACCCGTCACCTGCACCGCACCGACGACCGCCTGAGGCATTGCTTCTTTGTAGCTTGGCCGATAGATCACCTGTGGCCGTAATCAGTTCTGGCACCCTTGCCGTGGCCACCCTTGCCGCGGCCAGGCACTACCCGCGAGCGCCAACAGTCCCACCGAGACCAAGCGCCGCCGTCAACACGGCGCCGAAACGCATGCCTATCCTGCGTGGCAGGTACCCGGACGATGGGAACATCCCAATCTTCCTCCAGTTCTAACCGCTCACCGCGCTCAATGAGGAAACGACCAGGTACGTGCCGCGGTCGTGTGGCGAACGGGCGAAGCCGACGCCCCGAACGAGTGTTGTTGGGGTCCGGTGGTAACGAGGCGTAATCGTCGACTCGTCCGCCGCCTCATCGAACCGCTAATCGAGAGCGACTGGCGACGGCACCACGCGTTGTACCGCACCATCGTGCGCACCCGCCGAGTGATCGGCTCGCCCTTCTTTGTCTCGCCGACGGTCTCGTCTTTCAGGCCCATGTACGTCTCGGCGATGCCCTCACCGGAACCGATCGGCAGGCCGTCCGCGAACGGGTCCGGCTCCGCCTCGTCGAGCGGGCGACCCGCCTTGTCGAGCTTGCGACGGAGGTAGCGCGGCAGGTTGACCACGTCGGCAGCGGCCTCGGTTCCGGTGGTCTTCCCGACCCCGGACGGGCCGACGCCGGCCACGCAGTAGTTGAGGCTGGACTCGCCGCGCCCGGAGTCGAACATCAGCTGGTGGGAGCGCATGGCGGCGATCCGCGCGAAAACCACGTGCAAGACCAGGTCGGCGGAGACGAGGCGGACGTGAGCGGCCTCCCGGATCTTCTTGTGCACCTCCCGTTCGTCCCAGAACTCGTCAGGGAGGATCGGCAGGCGCAAGGCTGCGTTTCCGGCGTGGACGGGGACGTCCACCCCGACGTGGCGCCCACCCGCCCCGACGCCCTCGGCGGCCAGGCGGCGGGACACCTCAGCGCCGGGCAACTTGTCGGTCATGCGACCCTCTCGCGGGAGCTCGGGGGGCACGGCGGCCAGGTCGTTCAGGAGACGCTCGGGCACAGCAACCTGTCGATCACGTAGGACACCTACACGAGCGTGTTCCCGACGGTCGCGGCCGAGGCTGCGGAGGCCGCGGCGGCGCTCATCCCGCGGGCGGTCGGCGGTCCTGTTGTGCACACGCCGAGCACACGGGGCGTCCGCGGGTACCGCCGGACAGCAAACCGCCAGGTCAGAGGGTGGGCCCCCGGGGGCTCGAACCCCGAACCCGCGGATTAAAAGTCCGCTGCTCTGCCAGTTGAGCTAGAGGCCCGCGCCGCCGTCCGCCTGCGGACCACGGCGCCCCCAGGATACGGCCAGCGCCGCGTGGGCTTGTCATCGCTCTCACGCACACGCCGCGCCACAACCGGGGTGCGCCGATGCTCCATCCGCATGCTCACTCTTCGCTCACGTGGCGTAACGCGGGGTCAGCGTAGGCTACCTGCGGTCACCACCCATCCTTGTGCTATGCGCTCCCCTTGCCTCGTCATCGCAGGGCTCGCCGGTGTCCTCGCACTATCGGGGTGCACGGCCGTTCTGTTCCCCGTCGAGCCAGCCGCTCCCGCCGTTGAGGAGGTGGAACAGACCGCGACTTTCGAGGCTGAGCCGGGCACCGCCGTCACCTACGACCCGGAACTGGTCCGGGTCGGGTCGCGCGCCGCGGTGCAGTCCCGTTCGCGCAACGGCTCGACGACGGTCCGGCTCGCCGTCCGTGGCGTGGAGCCGCGGCGCGTCTACGGCGCGCACCTCCACGCGAACCCGTGTGGCGCCCGGCCCGAGGACGCGGGGCCGCACTTCCAGTACACGGTGGACCCGATGCAGCCGAGCGTCGACCCGCGGTTCGCGAACCCGCAGAACGAAATCTGGCTCGACGTCGTCACCGACGAGACCGGCGCGGGCAGCGCCGAGGCCACGGTGGAGTGGGAGTTCCCGGCGGACCGGCGCGCGGGGTCGGTGGTCGTCCACGCGATGCCGACGTCGGGCGAGCGGGTTGGGGTCGACACGGCGGGAGCGCGTGTCGCCTGCATCTCGGTCGGTTTCTAGCGCAGAGGACAATGGGGTGCTGTGAGTGCCCCGACCGCCGTCCGACCGCTGCGCATCGGCCCATACGTGTCCGACACGCCCGTGGTGCTGGCCCCGATGGCCGGCATCACCAACGCGGGCTTCCGCCGGCTGTGCCGAGAGCAGGGATCCGGGTTCTACGTCTGCGAGATGATCACGTCCCGCGGCCTCGTCGAGAAGAACCCGCTGACGTTCCGCATGATCGCGATGGACCCCGACGAGAACCCGCGTTCGATGCAGCTCTACGGAGTCGACCCGGCGGCCATGGGACAGGCCGTGCGCATGATCGTCGAGCGCGATCTCGCCGACCACATCGACATGAACTTCGGCTGCCCCGTCCCCAAGGTCACACGCCGCGGCGGCGGTGCGGCACTGCCCTACAAGCGGCGCCTGTTCGAGCGGATCGTGCGGGCCGCAGTCGAGAACGCGGGCCGGCTCCCGGTCACCGTGAAGATGCGCATCGGTATCGACGACGAGCACCACACCTACCTGAACGCCGGGCGCGTCGCCGTCGACGCCGGGGCGGCGGCCGTCGCCCTGCACGCGCGCACCGCGGCCCAGCGCTACTCCGGCACCGCCGACTGGGCGGCGATCGCCCGGCTCCGGGACGCCCTGCCCGCCGAGGTGCCGGTGCTGGGCAACGGCGACATCTTCTCCGCAGCCGACGCCCTTGCCATGGTCGCTGCCACCGGTTGCGACGGCGTGGTCGTTGGGCGTGGCTGCCTCGGACGGCCGTGGCTGTTCGCCGATCTGGAGGCCGCGTTCGCCGGGCGTCCGCTGCCGGCGCCGCCGACGCTCGGGCAGGTCGCTGCGACGCTGCGCCGCCACGCCGTTCTGCTGCAGGAGCACATGGGCCCGGACAAGGGCATCCGGGACGTGCGCAAGCACATCGCCTGGTACCTCAAGGGCTTCCCCGTCGGTCCCGAGCTGCGCCGCAGGCTCGGCCTGGTCTGCAGCATCGACGAGCTCGACGAGCTGCTCGCCCAGCTCGACGTGCACGAGCCCTTCCCCGCCGACGCCGACGGGCCCCGCGGGCGCCAGGGCTCGCCGGGCCGGGTGGTGCTGCCCGAGCGCTGGCTCGACGACCCCGACGACCCGGCCGTGCCGTTCGGCGCGGAACTGGAGCACTCCGGCGGCTGACCGGCGCCGGCCAATCCCGGCGGCTCGGGAACGCATTCACCGGCACCCGTGGGACCAACTCGCTGCCGGTCTGCGAGTGACCGTCAGCGTCGGTGTGGTGCACGCGTCCGGCCCGGCCCTGCCGGAGCCGCTCGTGGAGTCGGCCGACGCGCGGTTGTACGCGGCGAAGGACCTTGGACGCAACGCGGTGGCGTTCCGCGAAGACCAGTCAGGCGCCGTCCGGCTCGCCGGAGCTGCCGGTGGCCGACGGACTGTTAGGCCGTTCGCCGGCGTGCCGACACCCGCCTGTGATCGAACCCCTTCTGCTCCGTAAGCTCGGATCAAGTCATTGAGGGGCGGGTTCGGGTCTGACCCGCGCCCGCCCTTTGCTCGTGCCGAGGAGGTGGCGTGGAGGACGGTCTGGACCGTGCTCAGCGCTTCACCGGCCCCGGTGGCGACGGCGGCCGCAGGAGGGCCCGCGAGGAGGAGTCCCCCGACGACGTCCTCGCCCGCCACGGGCTGCTCGGTTCCCAGCCCGCCGGTCGCGCGGCGCGGCGCCGCGCCCTCGACGAACAGGAAGCCTCCGACCGCAGGGCCGCCCTCGACCGGTTCGGGCCGGTCGGCACCGATCACCGCACGGGCGGCGGCAGGGGCCACGACGACCCGCCCGCACGCCCACGCCGTTCGCGGCCGGGCCCCGCCGACGATCTCGGGCAGACGTGGAGCGCCACGGGCACGGGGCGCCGCCGCGCCGCGGAGCCCGGGTCGTCCAACGGGTCGGGCCAGGCCCGCCACGGGTCGGCCGAGCCCTGGTCCGAGGCCCCTCCCCTGCCGCCGGACCGCTCGGGATCGGCCCGCGCCCCCCGCTCCGCCGAGCCCGGCGGACGACGACGGGCACCCGACCCCACCCCTGACCCGTACCGGCCCGGTCCCGAGGCGACCGGCGGCAGGCGCCGCGCGGTCGAGCCGCCGCGCCGGCCCGACCCGGACGCCTCGGTCGCGGGTACCCGAGCGACCCGCCGCCCCGGTGCGGAGGGGACGGGTGGCACCCGCCGCGCCCCCGCCGAGCCGAACGGATCCGGCTACTCCCCCACCGGCTCCACTCGCGCCGCCCGCCGTCGAGCAGCGGAGGGGACGGGCGCGCAGAGCGCAACCCCGAAGAGCACCGGGAGCGTCCGCCGCGCGGGTACCGAGCCGTCACGCCGGCAGGCGCCCCCTGTCGGCCCGGCTGAGGGCACCCGCGCGAGCCGCCACGCCGGCGCCGAGTCCGGCAGCGGGCGACACGACGCCGCTCCCGAGGCCACCCGGGCCGCCGTCCGCCGCCCCCCGCCAGCCGAGGAACCCAGTCGCGCTGGGTCCGATGCGGCGAGCGGGCGGCACGGCGCCGCGCCCGAAGCGACCCGCGCCACGCGCCGCCCGACGGCCGAAGGAACGGGTGGTACCCGCCGCGCGGCCGATGGCGCCGGCGGCAGCTTCGGCACGCCCGCCGCCACGACCAGGTCTTCCCGCGGACCGGCTCCGGAAGGGACCGGCGGTACCCGCCGCGCGGCACCGGAACCACCAGGCGGCCGTTTCGCGGCCCCCGAGGCGACCAGGGCCACCCGCCGCCCGTCCGTCGACGGCACCGGCGGCGCCCGCCGCAGCACCGCTGACTCCCGTAATCCCGACCCGCCTGCCGCGGCCACCCGGGCCACCCGGCGCGCGTCCGTGGACGGGACCGGTGGCTCCCGCCGCAGGCCCGACGGGGGGATCCAGCACGGCGTCCAGCAGGCACCCCCGGAGTCCGTACCGGCAGCCCGCCGCACCGGAGCCCCGGCCGACGCAACCCGGGCCTCCGCGCAGCCCGCCACCGAAGCGTCCGGCTCCCGACGAGCCGCGCCCGGAGGCCGCACCTCGGCCGAGTCCGGCAGCGGTCGCTTCGGCGCCTCCTCTGAGGCCACCCGGGCCGTCCGCCGCCCCACGTCAGAGGGCACCGGCGGCACCCGGCGAGCCGACCCGGAGCCGACCAGGGGACAACGGCTGCCCGCGACCGACGCGCCACGCCGGCCTGACGCTGTGAACGGGAGCGGCGGTTCCGGCACCACCGCCGAGGCAACCCGGGCCCTCCGCGCTCCCCGGCAGCCCGAGCCGGAGCCCGCTGGGGCGGAGGCGACCCGGGCCGTCCGACGGCCGGACGTGCGCCAGCCGCGCGGGGCAGGGGCCCCTGAGGCAGCCGCGACGACCAGGGTCCGAGCCGTGCCGGGCAGGGCAGCCGGCAGCGACACGGTCGGAGCTGGAGCCGAGGCCACGGCCGTCGTCCAGGCCGGGGGACGCAGGCGCGCACGCGACGACGGCCCCGAGCGGCCCGACGTTGCCGGCTCCGCCACCACCCGCGTGCGCGCGCAGCCGCGGAACGGTGCGGCGCCCGACCGGAGCGAGCGCGCCGAGATGGCCCGCCGCGCGGAGCGGGAGGAGGACCACAGCACCCGCGCCTCCCGGATCGACGAGACCCTCACCAGGCTCACCGCGGCACATGCGGGGCTCACCCTGTCCGCCCGCGACGACGACGAGCCGCCCGTGCCCCGCCGCCGGATCCGCCTCACACCCGGCCGGATCGTGGCCGGGGCGCTCGCGCTGGTCGTGCTCGCCGCCACGACGTTCGGCTGGGGTGCGAAGACCTGGCTCGAGACGGGGGTGCGCGACGCCGCCGCCCTCGACCTGGAGTCGAGCGCGATCGTCGACGCCACAGCCCAGGCGGGTGACGAGAACGTGCTCGTGGTCGGCAGCGAGCCGGGCGTAGCCCAACCCAGCGGGGCGGAGAGCCCCACTCCACGGGCGGACACGATCGCCGTGACGCACATCCCCGCCGGCGGCGGGCCGGTCACGGTGGTGTCGTTCCCGAACGACCTGGAGATCAACCGGCCGCCCTGCGAGCGCTGGGACCCGGAGACGGCCTCCTACCTCGACGAGACCATCCGGGCCGAGCCGCGCACGGACCTCGCCAGCGCGCTCGACCTGGGCGGGCCACGGTGCGTCACGCGTGTCGTGCAGCAGCTCAGCGGGCTCGCGATCACGAAGTACGTCGGGCTGGACATCGACTCCGTGCGGGCGCTGACCGACGCCGTGGGCGGCGCCGAGGTCTGCGTGCCGCAACCTGTGCTGGACGGCCTGCTCGGCCCGGTCGTGCCGGATGCGGGCACGAACCGGATCGAGGGTGTGCGAGTCGCCGACTTCGTGCGGGCCGGCGACGTCGCCGGGGACCCGTCGCCGGAGTACGGGCGGGTGGAGCGCCAGCAACAGGTGCTCGCGGCGGTGTTGCAGCAGTCGGTGTCGGACACCGCGCTGCTCGACGTCGGCAGGCTCGCGGCGCTGCGGACCGCGCTCGGCAAGGCCGTCGTGACCGACGGGGTCAGTATCGACGAGTTGCTGGCGCTGTCGCTCACGCTGCACCGCCTGGACGCCAACGGGGTCACGTTCGCCCCGGTCCCGACGACCGAGGCGAACAACCGAGGGAACGCGGTCCTGCGCGACGCCGAAGCGGCCGACCTGTTCGCCGCCGTCCGCAAGGACGCGCCGCTCCCCACCCAGGCCGGCGATCCCGCCGGAAGCTCGGGCCCCTCCCCCAGCGACGTCACCGTCGAGGTCTTCAACGGCTCCGACCGCTCCGGCCTGGCCGGTCAGGTCAGCGAGACCCTGCGCTCGCTCGGCTTCGGCGTGGGTGACGTGGCCAGCGCCGACGAACCGAGCGCCCAGACCGTGATCCGCTTCTCCCCGGACCAGGCGGCCGCCGCGGCACTGCTCGCGGCCACCGTCCCGTCGGCGACTTCCGTGCCGGACCCGGGTGCCACGGGCGTGCTGCAGCTGGTGCTGGGCCGCTCGTTCGACGACGTGGTCCGAGCGCCGTCCGAGCCGATCGCGCTGCAGGCCACCACAACCGCGCCCGTCGCGCAGGTGCCGTCCGCTGCATGCTCGTGACCTGTTGACGACGTTCACCCGCAGTTCATTGCTACAAGGGGCCAAATGTCCGAGTCGCCTCTAGGCTCGTCATATGCGTGACGCCTACCAGGAGCAACTCGACGAACTCGCCGACGGCCTGGCGGGCATGTGCGACGAGGTCGCCGCGGCGATGCAGAAGGCCACCCGTTCGCTGCTCGAGATCGACCTGCAACTCGCGGAGGAAGTGATCTCGGAGGACGTCCGGGTCGACGACCTACGCGCAGCCGCCGAAGAGAAGGCGTTCGCCCTCCTGGCCTTGCAGGCACCGGTTGCCACCGATCTGCGGACCGTCGTCTCCGCCATCCACGGCGCGGGCGACATCGAGCGCATGGGCGACCTCGCGCTGCACGTCGCCCAGGCGGCGCGCCGGAGGCACCCGCACCCGGTGCTGCCCGAGGAGGTTGCGCCGTACTTCGCGGAGATGGGGCGGGTCGGGGTCGAGCTCGCGAGGAAGGCCGGGCAGGTGATCCGCACCCGCGACCTCGCCCAGGCCGCTCAGCTCGAGAGCGACGACGATGCCATGGACGACCTCCACCGGCACATGTTCACCGTTCTCATGGACCGCAACTGGAGCCACGGCGTCGGTCCCGCCGTCGACATCACGCTGCTGGCCCGGTTCTACGAGCGCTACGCCGACCATGCGGTCGCCGTCGCCCGCCGGATCGTCTACGTGGTGACCGGGCAGATGCCGGGCCCACTCACCGTCTGACCAAGAATCGTCCGATGTCTGCCGACCCGCTCCCGAAACAGCTTGCCGATCTCGCCGAGTTGCTCGGACAGATGTGCCTGGCGGCGGCAGGGGCGTTGAACAACGCGACGGCCGCGCTCCTCGACTCACGGGTCCGGCTGGCCAAGCAGGTGGTGGCGGGCGACGCCGCCATCGATGCTCTGCGAGCGCGGGTGGAGGAGATCGCGGTCGACGCCCTGCTGTTCCACGCCCCCGTGGCGGGCAATCTCCGCGCGGTGGTTTCGGCGATCCGCTCCGCAGGCGACATCGAGCGCATGGGCGATCTCGCGCTGCACGTCGCGCAGGTCGTCTGCATGCGCCACCCGCACCCGGCCGTGCCAGCCGAGGTCCGCGACCACTTCAGCGAAATGAACCGCATCGCGGTTCAGCTCGCGATGAAGGCGGCCGACGTCGTCCGCTCCCGCAACGTGATCAAGGCCGTCGAGCTCGAAGCCGACGACGACGCCATGGACCGCCTGCACGCGCACATGTTCTCGGTGCTGATGGACCAGGACTGGCCGCACGGCGTGCCGGCCGCCGTCGACATCACGCTGCTCGCGCGCTACTACGAGCGCTTCGCCGACCACGCGGTGGTGGTGGCCCGGGAGACCGTCTACGCCGTCACGGGCCAGGAACCCGACGCGATCCCCATCTGACACCGCAACTCGGGCGCACGAATTCAGCGACTCGCGGGAGCCGGCCCGCGAGTCGCTGAATTGAGGTGCGCGAGTTGCTGTCAGCCGAAGCGGCCGGAGACGTAGTCCTCCGTGGCCTTCTCCTTCGGCTGGGAGAAGATCGTCTTGGTCTCGTCCATCTCCACGAGCTTGCCCGGCTTGCCGGTGCCTTCGATGTTGAAGAAGCCCGTGTAGTCGCTCACGCGGGCGGCCTGCTGCATGTTGTGCGTGACGATGACGATCGTGTAGTCGGTCTTCAGCTCGTTGATCAGGTCCTCGATCGCGAGCGTGGAGATCGGGTCGAGCGCCGAGCACGGCTCGTCCATCAGCAGCACATCCGGCTGCACCGCGATGGCGCGGGCGATGCAGAGGCGCTGCTGCTGACCGCCAGAGAGGCCAGAGCCGGGCTTGTCGAGCCGGTCCTTGACCTCGTTCCAGAGGTTCGCGCCACGCAGCGACTGCTCGACGAGTGTGTCGGTGGCGTCCTTGCCCATTCGCTTGTTGTTGAGCCGCATCCCGGCGATCACGTTGTCGTAGATCGACATCGTCGGGAACGGGTTGGGCCGCTGGAAAACCATGCCGATCTGGCGCCGCACGCCCACCGGGTCGATCCCGGGGCCGTAGAGGTTCTTGCCGTCGAGCTCGAGCCTGCCCTCCACGTACGCGCCGGGGATCACCTCGTGCATCCGGTTGATGGAGCGCAGGTAGGTGGACTTCCCGCAGCCGGACGGACCGATGAGGGCCGTGACCATCTGCGGCCTGATGGTCATGTTGACGCCCTGCACCGCCAGGAAGGACCCGTAGTAGATGTTCAGGTCAATGGCGTTGATCGCTTTGCCCACAGTTGTTCCTCTATCGGGTCTTCGCAGCTATCGGGTCTTCGGTGCGAACAGGCGTGCCACCAGCCGCGCCACGAGGTTCAGCACCAGCACGATGATGATCAGGACGAGTGCTGCGGTCCACGCCCGGTCCAGGTACGGCTCACGCGGCACGCCAGGGGCCGCGTAGGAGATGTAGGCGAAGACCGGCAGCGTGGCCATGCGGCCGTCGAACGGGTTGAAGTTCACCCCTGTGGTGAGGCCCGCCACGATGAGCAGCGGCGCCGTCTCGCCGATGACGCGGGCGATGGCCAGGGTGACGCCGGACGCGATCCCGGCGATCGAGGTCGGGATGACCACCTTGACGATCGTGCGCCACTTCGGCGTGCCGAGCGCGTAGGCGGCCTCCCGCAGCTCGTTCGGCACGATCTTCAGCATCTCCTCGGTGGACCGCACGACCACCGGGATCATCAGCACGCTCAGCGCCACCGATCCGGCGAATCCGAGCCGGACACCGGGGCCGAAGAACAGCGCGAAGAGCGCGAAGGCGAAGAGGCCCGCGACGATCGACGGGATGCCGGTCATGACGTCCACGAAGAAGGTGATCGCCCTCGCGAGCCTGCCCTTGCCGTACTCCACGAGGTAGACGGCGGTGAGCAGGCCGATCGGAATCGACATGACCGCCGCCAGCCCCGTGATCAGCAGGGTGCCGATGATCGCGTGGTACCCGCCGCCACCTTCGCCGACGATCCCGCGCATGGACGAGTTGAAGAACTCGGCGTCGAATCGGGCGAGGCCGTTGCCGACCACGGTGATCACGACGGAGACCAGTGGCGTCAGCGCCACGAGGAACGCCGAGGTCACCACAATGGTGACGAGCCGGTCGGTCGCCTTGCGCCTGCCTTCGACGACAGTGGAGAGCACGTAGGTGGCCACCGCATAGAGCACCGCCGACAGCACCACCAGCAAGGGCACCGAGAAGCCGGTGGCCGCCAGTACCCCGCCGACCACCACGAACGAGCCGACGAGGAGCGCCCACGGTGCCCACCGCGGGAGTTCGCCGCGCATGCGCAGGGGGGACTCGACGTCGGCGACCGACTCCTGCAGTCCGCGTTCGGTCTCGATGGACATCAGTTGGCCCCCGAGAACTCGCGGCGACGGTTGATGATGTAGCGGGCGATCGCGTTGACCAGCAGCGTGATCACGAAGAGCACCAGCCCGGAGGCGATGAGCGTGTTGACGGCCAGCCCCGTCGAGTCGGGAAACTGGAGCGCGATGTTCCCCGCGATCGTCGACGGGTTGTCGGAGCTGATCAGGTTGAATGTAATGGCGCCGGACGCCGAGAGGATGATCGCCACGGCCATCGTCTCGCCCAGCGCGCGGCCCAGCCCGAGCATCGCACCGCTGATGACGCCGGAGCGGCCGAACGGCAGCACTGCCATCCGGATCATCTCCCAGCGGGTGGCGCCGAGCGCGAGCGCTGCTTCCTCGTGCAGCGTCGGCGTCTGCAGGAACACCTCGCGCGCCACAGCGGTGATGATCGGGAGGATCATCACGGCGAGCGTGACCCCGACGGTCAGCATCGTGCGGCCCGTCACCGAGACGGGTCCGGCGAAGAACGGCAGCCACCCGAGGTTCCTGTTGAGCCAGTCCGAGAGCCCGAGTGTGGCCGGCGCGAGGACGGCGACGCCCCAGAGGCCGTACACGATGCTCGGCACGGCGGCGAGCAGGTCGACCATGTAGCCGAGGCCCTGTGCGAGCCTGCGCGGCGCGTAATGGGTGATGAACAGCGCGACCGAGACCGCGAGGGGCGTCGCGATGACCAGCGCGATCACCGCGGCGAGGATCGTGCCGAACACCAGCGGGCCGATGTACGCGACGAGGTTCTGCCCGCCCGGCAGGTCGGCCGGCGATGCGAGGAACGCCGGCACCGCCTGCGCGATCAGGAAGACCGCCACTCCGGCGAGCACGAGGAGGATGAGGATCCCCGCGCCCTTCGCGGTACCGGCGAAGATCCGGTCGCCCGTCTGTACCACGGGCCGGGCAGCGGCGCTGGTGGGCACCTTCTCAGTGGTGGTCACGACGTCCCCTGTTCACGCGGGGTAAGGAAGAAAGACCGGCAGGACCGGATAACAGCATCATGGCTGTCATCCGGCCCCGGCGGCCAGGTGTTGGAACGCTCACGACCCCGCTGCGATTGCCTCGACGGCGGGCGTGATCTGGGTGCGCAGCGTGTCGCTGAGCGGTGCGGCCCCGGCGCTCTGCGCCGCGACGCCCTGCCCGTCCGCGCTGATCACGTAGCCAAGGTAGGCCTTGACCAGGTCCGCAGTGGCGGCGTCCGGGTACTTGGAGCAGGCCAGGAGGTACGAGACGAGCACGATCGGGTAGGTGCCGGAGGCGGTGGTGTCGCGGGCGAGCTTGTAGGCGAAGGCGTACTGGCCCTGGCCGTCAACCCGGGTGGAGGCCTCGAGCACGGCGGCGGCAGCCTCCGCGGTCGGTCCGGCGTAGGTCGTGCCGACCTTGACCTTCGCCTGGCCCAGGTCCTGCGCCTGGCTCTCGTCGGCGTAGCCGATCGCGCCGTTGCCGGCCTTTACCGCACCGACCACACCGGACGTGCCCTGGGCGGCCTCGCCACCCTGCACCGGCCAGGCGTCGCTGACGTCGTAGGGCCACGAAGCGCCGGCGGCGACCTTGAGATAGTCGGCGAAGTTCTGGGTGGTGCCGGACTTGTCGGACCGGTTGACCGGGGTGATCGCCAGGTCCGGCAGCGTGACGCCGGGGTTGTCGGCGGCGATCGCCGGGTCGTTCCAGTTGGTGATCTTGCGGTCGAAGATCTGTGCGATCGTGGCGGGAGCAAGCTGCAGGTCTCTGACGCCCTGCAGGTTGTAGATCACGGCGATCGGCGAGACGTAGGCAGGCACCTCGACGACGTCGCCGCCGCAGCGGGTCTGGGCCTGCGTCAGCTCCTCCGGCTTGAGGTAGGCGTCGCTACCGGCGTAGGCGACACCGCCGCCGAGGAACTGGGTGCGCCCCGCACCCGAACCGCTCGGGTCGTACGTGATGTTCGCGCCCGAGTTGGCGCTCGTGAAGTTCGCGATCCATGCCTCCTGAGCCGCCTGCTGGGAGCTGGCGCCCGCGCCGGCGATCGTGCCGGAGACGGTGGGGGCGTTCGAGGCGCCGGCCCCGCCGGACGGCGGGGCCTCGTTGGCTGCGCCACAACCGGCGAGCAGAAGGGCGCCGCTGGCGACAATGCCAACCGCGGCGAATCGGGCACGCGAGCCGTGCCGCAGGGTGTTCACCTGTGTTCCTCCGTCGTGAGTTCCCGTGGAACGGGGCGATGCGGCTAGGTCTGACCGCTTCGGCCGCGAACGGTAGGCAGGTCCGATGGCCGCATCCCCCCGTTGAGGTGAACGCGAAATGAACAGGCCCCGTTCGTGCGCCATCCCAATACGGGAAATGGAGCGTCGTGATCTACCTGTGACCTGCGGCGATGAGATCCACGACCTCGGACCGTTGGTTACCACCGGATGAACAGAGGTCAGCGCTCGTAGGAAACATCTGAGTCCCAGAGCATGAACCCAAGTCGATCATAGAGCCGAATGGCGGCACCGTTGTCTGCCTCCACATAAAGCATCACGCGACCGAGCCCGCGGCCACGCAGGTGCTCCAGCCCGGCAAGGGTGAGCGCCGCACCGAGACGGGTTCCCCTCGCCGAAGGGTCGACGCCGAGCACGTACACCTCGCCGAGCGGTTCGGCGCCTCCGTGCACCTTCGTCCAGTGGAAGCCCAGCAGCCGGTCGTCCCGATCTACGGCGAGCAGGAAGCCCTCCGCGTCGAACCACGGCTCGCCCTCGCGCAGCGTCACGTCGGAGACGGTCCAGCCGCCCTGCTCGGGGTGCCAGTCGAACGCCGCGTTGTTGACGCGCAGGAACTCGGCTTCGTCCACACCCACGGCGAAGGGCCGGATGCGCACGCCGTCGGGCAGTTCGGGCGCGGCGATCGGATCGAGCAGGCTGCGCCCCATCCGCCGCAGCTCGCGCACCGGCTTGAAGCCCAGGCGCGCTGCGAGCGCCACCGCGCCCGCGTGGTTGCCGTGGGCCCACGCCCGAAGCGGCTGCGCGCGACCGAGGAGCGCCTCGACCAGTTGCCGGCCGCAGCCGGCGCGGCGGTGCTCAGGGTGGACAACAAGCTCGGCCGAGCCGCCCTCGGCGTCGTACTCCAGGTGCGCGAAACCCGTCAGCGACCCGTCGGCGTCCCGTGCCATCAGGTGGACGGTGTCGCCGTCGCGCAGGTGCAGGAACACGTGCTCGCCGAGCGGGGCCACCCCGTCGACGGCCTCCGCCGCGGCCGCCAAGGCTACGACCTCGTCGGCCTCGGCAGCCGTCAGATCCGTCCGCCACGACATTTCGGTCACCCAGCGAACGTACCTCTGGAGGATGCCCTCGGCTCAGGCCATCCCGGCGACGCCGGAGACACGACCGGAGGCCCGACCGGAGGCCCGATCGGTCTCCTCTCCGTCGTCACCCCCGCCGTCGTCCTCGACCAGCCCGACTCCGCCGGACGTCCCGAGCCCGCCCCGGCTGGGCCGGACGAACTTGTAGCCGACGTTGCGAACGGTGCCGATCATCTGCTCGTGCTCGGTGCCGAGCTTCGCCCGCAGCCGTCGCACGTGGACGTCCACGGTGCGCGTGCCGCCGAAGAAGTCGTAGCCCCAGACCTCCTGCAGCAGCTGAGCGCGCGTGAAGACCCGGCCTGCGTGCTGGGCGAGGTACTTGAGCAGCTCGAACTCCTTGTAGGTGAGCTCGAGCAGGCGCCCGCGTAGGCGGGCTGCGTAGGTGGCCTCGTCGATGACGAGCTCGCCGAGCACGAGCGCTCCGCCCTCGCGGCCGGAATCGGTGCCAGGGCGCGACTTGAGCAGCCGCAGCCGTGCGTCGACCTCGGCCGGGCCTGCGCCGGGGAGCAGGATCTCGTCCACGACCCACTCGCCGGACACCGCGACCAGGCCGCCCTCGGTGAGCACGGCGATGACGGGAACGTCCATCCCGGTGCTGCCCAGAAGGCGGCACAGGCTGCGGGCCGCCACAAGGTCGGTGCGCGCGTCCACGAGCACCGCGTCGTGCGGACCCGCGTCGAGCAGTGCAGCGACCTCGGGCGCAGCCGTGCGGACCCCGTGTGGGAGCAGGGTGAGCGCCGGCAGCACGGACCCCGGGTCGGGGTCGGCCGTCAGCAGAAGGAGTTCCACCAGGTGCCTCCTCTCCACCGGGAGCCGGGACGCCGGGCGGCGCCCCTCGTCCGATCACGGCGGGGCGACACTGGCGCACCGTTCACATCCGCGTGACCCGGTCGGAACACCACCACGCGGATCGATGCAGGATAACCGGGTGACTGGCGATGGCACGAGATCCGCGGTGGAGGTCACTGTGCGTGCGGTGAGAGTGCGCACCTCCGACGGGGTTTCGCTCTCCGGAATGCATTGTCCGGGTGGCGGTAGTTCCACCGTGCTGGCGGTCTGCCACGGCTTCACCCATCACACCCGCCACTCCAGCACCCGGAGGGTGGTCGCTGCGCTCGCGCGGCACGCGCCGGTCGTCGCGTTCGACATGCGCGGCCACGGGCGGTCCGGCGGGCGCAGCACCGTCGGCAACCTCGAGCCGCTCGATCTCGACGCCGCCGTGGCATGGGCCCGCTCGGCCGGGTACGAGCGGGTCGTCACGGTCGGGTTCTCCCTGGGCGCCGCCGTCGCGTTGCGCCAGGCCGCGAGCTCCACCCACGGCACTCGACCGGACGCCGTGGTCGCGGTGAGCGGGCCCGCCCGCTGGTACTCCCGCGAGACGGTGCCGATGCGCCGGCTGCACTGGCTGCTCGAACAGCCGCACGGACGGCTCATCGCGCGCCTGATGGGCGTGCGGCTCGACGGCGGCTGGGAGCTCGTGCCCCCGTCGCCGGTGGAGGTGGCGGCGGCTGTGGCGCCGCTCCCGCTGCTCCTGGTGCACTTCGCGGGCGACCGCTATTTCTCCGCCGCGCACGCCACGGCCCTCGCGGCGGCGGCCGGGCACGCCGAAGTGTGGACCGAACCCCGCGACGGACACGGCGAGAGCGGCACGGACGCCGAACTGGCCGGACGGATCGCGCGCTGGGCGCTGCTCGCCCGCGCTGGTGACGGCCCCCATGACGGCCCTGCGCGCAGCCGCTCTACGGTCGGAGCCGTCCCGGCAGATCGCCGGGCCCCGGGGGATGGAAGTCGGCGGAGCTTGCGAAGCCGGCGGGGCGGGTAAGCACAGGGTCGGAGGTCGGATGAGGCGGCTGATCATCGCGCTGCTCGTCCTGGTCGGGCTGTTCGTGGCTGTCGACTTCGGGTCAGCGGCGCTGGCCGAGTCGGCGGTGTCCCGCCAGATGCGCGAGCAGATCGGGCTCGTCGACGACCCGTCGGTGCGGATCAACGGTTTCCCGTTCCTCACCCAGGCGGTGTCGGGCCGGTACTCCAGCGTGGACGTCACCGCGTCCCGCATCCACGTGGGCCCGCTGCAGGAGCTCGGCGTCTCCGCCCAGTTGCGCAACGTCAACGCGCCGCTGTCGATGCTGCTCGGCTCCGGCCCCAAGACGCTCAGTGTGCAAGAGGCCGAGGGCACCGTGTCCGTGCCGGCCACCGACGTCCAGCGGCTCGTCCAGGGTGTGCAGGACCTGCGCATCGAGACGATCGACGAGGAGGCGCTCCAGCAGACCGTCGAGGACGACGGCGGCCCGTCGTCGCTCCTGCAGCTCGACCCGGAACGGGCCGCGCGGTTCGGGGGCACGGTCACGGTGCTCGGCCAGGAGGTCGACGTCTGGCTCATCGCGACCCTGCAGCTCGTCAACGGCCAGGTGCAGATCGAGCCGCGCTACATCCACCTGGGCGGCAACGACGCACCGGCGCTCCCCGCGGTGGCCCAGTCCACGCTGCAGCAGCTCTTCACGATCCGCGTCAACCCCGGCGCGCTGCCCCTCGCGGTCACCCCGACCGACCTGAAGGCCGTCAACGGCGCGCTGGAGATCAGCGGGACGGCGCAGAACATGACCCTCGGCGCAGGTGCCACCCCCGCCACCGGCTGAGGCAGGGAATTCGCGTCCGCGCGCCCTGGTTGGCTACAGCAAACGGCGCAGCGGGGAGGACCGGGTGGACGCGATCGGCGTGGCGGTGCTGATCGGCACGCTGGTGCTTGCGACGGTCGCCGGGTTCGTGCTCCGCGCCCGCTCAGGACGACTGCGTACGGGCGGCGGCGCCACCAACGGTTGGCGGCTCGCAGGCGACGGACCGCGAGAGAGCGACCGGGTGCTCCTTCTGCAGCTCTCCTCGCCGGTCTGCACCCCGTGCCGGCAGACGAGTGCGCTGCTCACCGACCTTGCGCGGCGCAGAGCGGGCGTGGTGCACCGGGAGGTCGACGTGGCCGAGCAGCCTGACGTCGCGCGGGAGCTCGGCGTGATGCGCACGCCCACCGTGGTCGTTTTCGACCGGAGCGGCGGGGAGCTTCTGCGTGTGACCGGCGTGCCGCGCCCCGCCGAGCTCGAAGCTCGGATCGCCCCACAGCTGCCCTCGGCGTGACCTCCAGACGTGACAGGCGCCGCACCCGTTGGGATGATCCAGCCGCCGGACTGCCCTGGACCGGCTTCCTCGGTTACGCTCGCGAGCGTGTTCTGGCCGCTTACCCGACGCCGCGCAGTTGACCTGTGCCGTATCGGTAGCTGCCTCTGTCACGCATCCTGAGCGTTCGACGCTTCTTCCACGCATCTTCACTCAGGAGCACCCCTATGTCGTCACCCGACCAGCCCACGCGCCGTGGCGACCCACCGGTCGACCCACGTGGTGTCCGGTTCAACGCGACCGTGACCACCGTCGTGCTTGCGCTCGTGCTGCTCTCCGGGAGCCCGTGGCTGCTCGCGGCCCAGGCGATGGTGTTCGCGCTCGGCGCGTTCGCCGGCCTGCGCTTCGCGCCGTACTCCGTCCTCTATCGCGCGATGCTCGCCCACCGGCTCGGGGAGCCGGCTGAGCGGGAGGAGGCCGCCCCGGTGCGGTTCTCCCAGGGCGTCGGTTTCACCTTCGCCGTGGTCGGCGCCGTCGGCTACTTCTCCGGGCTCACCGCCCTGGGCATCGTGGCCACAGCCTTCGCGCTGGCCGCCGCCTTCCTCAACGCCGCCTTCGGCTTCTGCCTCGGCTGCGAGATGTACGCACTGATCGCCCGCCTCCGTAACCGTTCCAGCCAGAACAACAACCAGCAGGGAGCCACCGCATGAGCCGCCAGGAAGTCCTGGTCACCGCCGACTGGGCCGAGAAGAACCTCGGCACCGACGGCGTCGTGTTCCTCGAGGTCGACGAGGACACCACCGCGTACGACGGCGGCCACCTGCCCGGCGCCGTCAAGGTCAACTGGACCACCGAGCTGCAGGACCCGGTCCGTCGCGACATCGTGAACAAGGAGCAGTTCGAGAAGCTCCTGTCGGCCAAGGGCGTCAGCAGCGACGACACCGTCGTGCTCTACGGCGGCAACAACAACTGGTTCGCCGCCTACGCCTACTGGCAGTTCAAGCTGTACGGCCACGGCGACGTGAAGCTGCTCGACGGCGGCCGCAAGAAGTGGGAGCTGGACGGCCGCACGCTCACCACGGACGTGCCCGAGCGCCCGGCCGCCACCTACACCGCGCAGGAGCCGGACAACTCGATCCGCGCGTTCCGCGACGAGGTCGTCGAGGCGATCGGCACCAAGAACCTGGTCGACGTGCGCTCGCCCGACGAGTTCTCCGGCAAGATCCTCGCCCCCGCCCACCTCCCGCAGGAGCAGTCGCAGCGGCCCGGCCACGTGCCCGGTGCGATCAACATCCCGTGGAGCAAGGCGGCCAACGAGGACGGCACGTTCCGCTCGGACGAGGAGCTCGCCAAGCTCTACGGCGACGAGGGCTTCGACGGTTCCCGCCCGACCATCGCCTACTGCCGCATCGGCGAGCGCAGCTCGCACACCTGGGTGGTGCTGCACGAGCTGCTCGGCCACAGCGACGTCAAGAACTACGACGGCAGCTGGACCGAGTACGGCTCTCTCATCGGCGTGCCGATCGAGCTGGGCGCGCCCCAGAAGGCGGGCGCCTGATGTGCGGCGCCCCTGACCAGGCGGTCGCGCTGCCTCCGGGCACCGACCTCACCAAGGAGACCGTGCTCACCGGCCGGGTCGTCGCGGGCGGCGAACCGGTCGGAGGCGCGTTCGTCCGGCTCCTGGACGGCACCGGCGAGTTCACGGCCGAGGTCGTGGCCTCGCAGGAGGGACATTTCCGGTTCTTCGCCGCTCCGGGCACCTGGACCGTCAGGGCGCTCTCGCGGGCGGGCAACGGCCAGGCGGAGCTGACGGCGGACGGCCCCGGCGTCCACCGCGCGGAGATCGCGGTCGCCTGACCCGGTCCACACACCGGCAGTACGAGCGGCGCTCTCCCGCCGGGGAGCGCCGCTCGTGCCTTCAGAGCGACCCGCGCCGCAGGCGCGGCGCCCGCACCGGCATTCGGAGCAGGGACTAGGCTCCTGTGCCGTGCAGTGGTTGTTCACCAGCCTCCTGATCGTGGTCAGCGCCGGGATCGCGGGCTACACCGGCTACCTGCTGCGGCGCCTGTTCACCGCGCCACCCGGGCCGCCCGACGTGCCTGCGGAGCAGACGCCGTGACGGGCCCGGAAGGCGAGCTGCCCGGCACGATCACGGGCCCGGCGAACGCCGCCCCCGACTCCCCGCGGCGCAACCGGCCGCGCTTCGACGACCTGCCCATCCCCGACGACACCGCGAACCTGCGTGAGGGCCCCGACCTGCACGAGCAGTGCCTCGGACTGCTGCCTCTCATCGGAGTGTGGCGCGGCACCGGAGAGGTCGTCTACCCGACGATCGACGGGCCGTTCACGTTCGGGCAGCAACTCGTGTTCGCGCACGACGGGCGCCCGTTCCTGTCGTACGAGGCCAAGGCCTGGCTGCTCGGCCCCGACGGCGAGGTGATCCGTCCCGCCGCTCGGGAGACCGGGTTCTGGCGCCCGCAGCCGGACGGCGTCCTCGAGGTGCTCATCACCCATGCCACCGGCATCTCGGAGATCTACTACGGGCGGGCTCGCAACCTGACCTCCTGGGAGATCGAGACCGACGCGGTCGTGCGCACGGCGACGGCCAAGGAGGTCGGCGGCTCGCATCGGCTGTACGGCCTCGTCGAGGGCGGCGACCTGGCCTACGTCGACGAGCGCGCGATGATGGGCCAGCCCATGCAACCGCACCTCTCGGCCCGGCTGAACCGCATCGCGGGCTAGGAGCGCCCTGAACAACTCGGCCCTACTGCGCGACGCCCAGGCGCCGCTCGCTACGGGCGGAGTTCTTCAGGACCCTCCTAGCTCCCACAGCGTCCTAACGCGACGACGCCGCCGCCAGCAGGGCCTGCAACTCCCCCACGGGCATCCCGGCCAGCCGGGCAAGCTGGTCGGTGCGCAGTCCGGCGCCCGCCAGGCGGGGCAGCACGTCCCGGAGCGCGGCGCGCTCGCGGCGCATCGCATCGGAAAGCCGGTCGAGCTGAGCGCGGCAGGCGTCGAGATCGATGGTGGCGTCGACGGCGAGCTCGGGGTCGTGCAGGAGCACGGCGAGCAGCCGGTCGCGCGCGTCGTCGCGCCGGGTGGACGGCAGCGGGGCCTGCTGCGGCTGCTGCTGGGGCGCGTCGGCAGGCTGCGGTGCGGGGGCCGGAGGTCGCTGCTCGGCAGGCTGCTGCCGTACCACCTGCTGCTCGGCCACCATCTGCGCCGATTCACCCGGGTGACCTGCGGCCACCCGCGCGGCGAACGCCTGCACGACTGCGGCTGCCACGCTGCGCGAGGACCCGGAGTGGTCGAAGGGCGCCCTGGACCCGTCGGCTTCCGGTGCAGCCGGCTCGACGTCAGCCGCGCGGGCCCACGGGGCGACGGGCACCGGCCCTGACGGCGGGTCCTCCGGAGCGGGCGCCACGCGAGGCAGCACTGCGTGCTCGCGCGCCGCCACCTGCCGGTCTGCCGGGCCCGCCGGTCGCAAACCGCCGGACCAGTGCGCCGGCACCGTTGCGAACGACCTCGTCTGCGGTGGGACGGCAACGGCGGGTCGCTCAGGCGCCGCGGGCCGCTCGATTGAGCCCGCCGTCGGAGGCGACGGGCTGTCCGCCTTCGCACCACGCGGGACCGGTCTGTCCCGGCGCAGGGCGAACCACAGGTAGGCCAGCGCGGCGAGGATCACCACTCCCGCACCCAGCGGGACCAGCCAGTCCGCTGTCAGGGGCAGCTGCATGGCAGCGCACCGTACGCCCTCTGGGCTCACCGTGCGCGATCGGGATCAACCGGAGCGTGACGCCGATGCTGAACGGTCGGCACGTTCGGCACCGGCCGAACCGCCGTTGCTCCCGTCGGGACGGCCGCCCCTGTCCGGGCCCTCGCGGCCGCCGTCCTGCTGGTCAGGACCGCCGCCGTTCGGCGGCCGGGCCGGGCTGACCTTGGTGGTGGCGTCGACCGGCACCGGCCGGGCTTGCTCAGCCGGCTTGCCGGGCGGCAGCGGCTGCACCTGCGGCACGACCGTGGTGCGGTCCGCATTGGGGCCGCTCTGGTCGCCGGGCCGGGGTGCGGATGTCTGCGGGACAGCGGTGGTCTTCGGTTCGCGATTCGCCTGATCGGTGGACGGGCGGAAAAGGTCGCCCGGCTCCGGTTCCGGCTCGTTGCGGGGGCGCATCGACGCCGACTGGGACGCCGGCTGATCGGCGCCCGACCCGAACGCACCCGGGATGGGCCGCTGCCCGCTGGGCTGCGCCCCGCCCGCGCCGCGGTCGCCTGCGGGCGACGGCGCCGACGGACGGCCGGCAGGCGGACGCGCCTCGGTGCCACGGCCGACGGGCTGCTGACCGGACGGCTGCTGATGACCGGACGGCTGCTGACCGGGGCCGTTTTTCGGCGCGGAACCCGCAGTGGGCGCACCCGCGGGCTTCTGGCCACCCGGCTGCTGGCCGGGAGGCTGCTGACCCGGCGACTGCGAGCCGGGCTGCTGCCCCTGGGACTGCTGCCCGTGGGGCTGCTGCCCCCGCGACGGCTGGCCCGGCGGCTGCGGACCCGGCGGCTGCGGACCCGGCTGCTGACCGTGGGGCTGCGGGGCGGCTGCGGGCTGCGGCGAAGGGCCCTTCTGCGGCGCCGGCTGCGGACCGGCCGGCGAGGGCTGCGCCCCGGACGGAGCCCTGCCTGCATCGGACGCGGGGCGCGCCTGCTGCCCGGGGGCGCCGTGCGCACTGTCGGGTGCCTGCTTGCCGCCCGCACCGGGCTGGCCCGGCTGCTGCCCCTGACCGTGGGAGCCCGGCTGCCCCTGCTGTGGCTGGTGGCCCTGCTGACCGGCCGGCCC
This sequence comes from Pseudonocardia aurantiaca, assembly GCF_039526725.1. Taxonomy (NCBI): domain Bacteria; kingdom Bacillati; phylum Actinomycetota; class Actinomycetes; order Pseudonocardiales; family Pseudonocardiaceae; genus Pseudonocardia; species Pseudonocardia aurantiaca. The sequence continues at coordinate 119,435 of NZ_BAAAJG010000002.1, read as the reverse complement.
CGGCTGCCCCTGCTGACCCGGCGGTGGCTGCTGACCCGGCGGTGGCTGCTGGCCCGGCTGACCGGGTCGCGCGGCACCCTTCTGGCCCGGCGCGGCACCCTCGGCCGAGGGTTGGCCGGGGCTCGGCCGCGGCCGCGGCGTGGGGCTTACGGGCGCGCGGGCCTGGCCGTGGGGGCCGCCCTGCTGCGGGCCCTGCGGTTGCGCGCCCTGCGCCCCGCCGGGCCCCGACTTCGGACCTCCCTGCCCCTGAAGCGCCGGCTGCGGCGCTCCGGGATGCTGGGCGGGCGACTGCGAACCCGACGGCCGGGCGGGAGCGGGCGTGCCCGCTGGGTCCCGCGGGGGAAGCGTGATGCGGCCCGTGGGGGCCGAGAGCATGCCTTCCAGCTGGCCCCGCATCCGCGTGAGCTCGGCGAGCAGCGCGTCGCGCTGGCGCAGCAGGTCGGCGACCTGGTGCCGGACGCCCTCCTCCTCGGCGCGCGCGGCGGCACGGGCCTTGTTGCGGATCTCCGCGGCCTCCTCCTCGGCGGCCTGCAGGATGCTCTGCATGCGGTCGGTGAAGTTGCCGACGACGTCAGGGGAGTCGCCGGGACGGGGCCGTGGCGTGGGACGCGGGCGCGCCCCGGGCGGCAGCGGCGGCTGGCCGGGAAGCGGCACACCGGCAGAAGCGGACGCGACGACCGGGAGCGGGTGGCTGCGCGCCACGTCGAGATCGGCGCGCATCTTGCCGAGGACCCGCTGGAGCCGCGCGAGATGCTCGTCGACCTGCCTGCGGTCGTAGCCGCGGAGGACGACGTCGAATTGTGGCGCGCCGAGCGCGCCCGCATCACTCGTCATCCCTGGCCCTCCCCAAGCGCAGTGCTTCCCCTCTCTACGTCGAGGGTAGGTAGATCGTTGCGCTTACACCTGTTCGTTCACCCTCATGGAGCATACCGATCGTGGACGGATCCCCGTTCTCGGTGCGTTGCGCGAGCAGGCCGCGGCGCGGCAGGAACACCCCCACACGGCCTACCATCGAAGCGATGGACACCTCGTCGACTGTCGATCACGCGGGCGGATCGGCGGCCCTCAGGCACACGCTTCACAAGCGGGGGCTGCGGATGACGCCGCAGCGGCAGCTGATCCTCGACGCCGTCCGCGAGCTGGGCCACGCCACCCCCGAGCAGATCTGCGCGCAGGTCCAGACGGCCGCCCCGGCCGTCAACATCACCACCATCTACCGCACGCTCGACCTGATGGAGCGCATCGGACTGGTGCGCCACACCCACCTCGGCCACGGCGCGCCGACGTACTCCGAGCAGAAGCACCAGCACGTCCACCTCGTCTGCCACAGCTGCGGTTCGGTGACGGAGTCGCCGACCGACCTGATGGACGAGCTGGCCGAGCGGCTGCGCGCAGAGTCCCAGTTCGAGCTCGACCCGTCCCACGTCGCGCTCTCCGGGGTGTGCCGCAATTGTCAGGACACTCCGCAGGAGGAACCGCAATGACCGAGCCCACGGAGCAGACAGGCCCGGCGGAGAACGCGGGAGCGGGCCTCCCGGGCGCCGAGTCCGACCCGGGCGTCGCGGCCCACCGCGGCGACCCGTTCGCCGAGCAGCGGGCCATGGCGCGCACCGCTGCCGTCGTCGACAGGGGCAACCGCGGCGTCATCGCGGTCACCGGCGAGGACCGGCTGAGCTGGCTGCACCTGCTGCTCACCCAGCACGTCAGCGAGCTGCCCGCGGACATCGGCACGGAAGCGCTCGTGCTCGACATCAACGGGCGGGTGCTGCACCACATGGTCGTCGCGCACACCGCGGAGACCGTGTACCTCGACACCGAGCCTGGCGACCTCGCCGAGCTGCTCGACTACCTGCGCAAGATGGTCTTCTGGTCGAAGGTCGAGCCCCGCGACGCCACGGGCGAGCTGGCTGTGCTGAGCGTCGTCGGCCCGGAGACACCCACGGTCCTCGCCGCGGCGGGAGTGGACGTACCGAAGCGACCGCACGGCGCGCTCGCTCTCCCGGGCGGCGGTCTCGTGCGCCGGATGGCCTGGCCCGGTATCGACGCCGCCGACGTGCTGGTTCCGCGCTCCGACCTCGACGCGTGGTGGCAGCGGCTGACCGACGCGGGCGCTCGGCCGGCCGGAACGATGGCCTTTGAGGCGATGCGTGTGGAGGCGCTGCGGCCGCGGCTGCACGTCGACACCGACGACCGGACCATCCCGCACGAGGTCGGCTGGATCGGCTCGGCCGTACACCTCACGAAGGGCTGCTACCGCGGCCAGGAGACGGTTGCGCGGGTGGCCAACATCGGGCGTCCGCCGCGGCGGTTGGTGCTGCTGCACCTCGACTCGGGCGACGACAGCCTGCCGGTGCCGGGCGACCCGGTGCTGCTCGACGGGCGAGCGGTCGGGCGCGTGGGCACCATGGCCCTGCACCACGAGCTGGGGCCGGTGGCGCTCGCCCTGGTCAAGCGCTCGGTCGCAGTGGACGCGCAGCTGGTGGCGGGCACGGACGATCGGGCGGCGCCTGCGGCGATCGACCCGTCGTCCGTGGTGGAGGCGGACGACCCGCAGCGGGGCAGGTTGGCGCAGCAGTCCCTGCGGAGCTGAGCCGGTGGCCCACATAGTGGGAAGGTTTTCTCGAATGATGGGCGCCGGGCTTACCGTCGAGCGGTGATTACGGGACCGCGCTACCGCTTCGTCGTGCTCGCGGTGGGCACCGCCGCCCAGGCCGCGACCGCCGCGTACTTCCTCGGCCTCGCCGCCGTCACCCCCGCGCTGCGCGACTACTTCTCGCTCAGCATCGCGGGCGTCGGCACGCTGCTCGGCGTCATCTCCGTCGGCCTCGTCGCCACACTGATCGCCTGGGGCAGCGCCACCGACCGGTTCGGCGAGCGCGGAGTGATGGCCGCAGGCCTGGTCGGGTCCGCTGCGGCTCTCGGCGGCACGGCCTTCGTGCGGGACCCCGTACTCGCAGGTGTGCTGCTCGCGGTCGCGGGCGCGTCCGGGGCCAGCGTCAACGCGGCCAGTGGCCGGGCGGTGCTGACCTGGTTCCCGGCGGAGCGCCGCGGCATGGCGATGGCCGTGCGCCAGACGTCCGTGCCGATCGGCACCGCGCTCGCCGCCATCGCGCTGCCGCCGATCGCCGCGTCGGCGGGCGTACCCGCCGTCTTCCTGACGCTGGCGGCCGGATGCCTCGTGACCGCCGCGGCCGTGGCGGTCTGGGTGCGCGAGCCACCCGGGCGCCCCGCATCGGGTGCCCGGCCGGCCGCGAGCGCGCTCAGCGTGCTGATGGACCGGCGGCTGCTGCGTCTCAGCCTCGCGGGCCTGCTGCTGGTGGTGCCGCAGTTCCTCGGCTCGCTGTTCATGGTGGAGGTCCTCCACGACGGCGCCGGGCTGTCGCTCGCGTTGGCAGGTGGACTGCTCGCGCTCACGCAGGTACTCGGGGCGCTGGGCAGGCTCGGTAACGGGGTGTGGTCCGACCGCGTCGGGAGCAGGCTGGGCCCGCTGCGGATCGTGGCGCTCGCCGTCGCCGCGGGGTTCGGGCTGGCCGCGGTGCTGGAGCCGGGCCCGGCGCCGGTGCTCGCGGCCGTGCTCGTGCTGTCGGCGGCGCTCGCGATCAGCTGGAACGGGCTCGTCTTCACGGCGGCGGGCGAGCTCGCCCCGCCCGGGAGAGCGGCTACCGCGATGGCTGCGTCCAACACGGCCAACTACGCCGCCGCGGCCGCAGCGCCCGCGCTGGGCGGGCTGCTGGCCGAGGTCGCGGGGTGGCCCGCGATGCTCGCGATGGGCGCCGCGGCCGCGCTGGGCGCCGTACTTGCACTGCGCCGGCTCGCGGAACCGGCAGCTCAGCCGGACCGCTGCTTGCCCACCACCGGCGACCAGAACGCCCGCAGCCGCTCGTAGCCCCGCCTGGCGCCGTCGACGTCGCCGTCGCGCAACGCGCGCAGAGCTTCCCGCACCTGCGCCGCGGACGTGTCCGACCGCAAGCTCACGTCGTCGATGAGGTGGACGAGACCGCCGTAGTCCAGCTCCACGACCGAGTCGCGGTCGAAGCGATCCAGCCACGCCCCGGTCTCGGCGAGGACATCGGCGGCGCCGCTGCCGTCCGCGAACCCGGCGCGGATCACCTCCTCGGCTCGGGCCGCCCGGCCGCGAGCGCGGCTGATCGGCACCTGCCACCAGACCCGGCGCGGATGCCTGCGGACCCTCCGGTCCTCCTGGTCGACGAGCGCGAACCACGGGAGCGGCACCGTCCAGGTCGCTGAGACGACGTGCGCGGCAGCCTCCCCGAGGTCAGCGACCGCACGTTCAGCGCTGCGCCGGGCCGCGGGCTCCGGGACGGGCAGGATCACCGACTTGAGGAACGGCGCCTCGGTGTCGAGGAAGCCGAGGACGGCGGCACCCGCCCGCGCTCTCGTGTCCAGCGGGCAGACGAGCACGTCACCCGGGCCGCGCTCGGTGACCAGGATCTCAGTGCGCGGCGGCGGCAACAGCCGGGAGCCGAGCATGGCCCGCAGGCAGAGCTCCCGCTCCCGGTTCCCCATCGCCTCCGGGCGTACCGCTCCGCGTGCCAGCGCGGCGCGCACAGCATCACCCGACGGACCCTCGAAGGCCCTGAGCGGTTCATAGACCCGCAGGTAGGAGAGGAACGGGGCGAGCATGGACGACGATGGTGCCAGCCCCACGGGTGGCCTCCACCGCGTCCGTTGTCACACAAGCAGTGCCACGTCGCACACCCGGCCCTTCGCAAGGTACGGTGGTCACCAGGACATTGATGAGATGAATGGGGCCGCCGAGACATCCGGCCGCCCCTTCCCTGTTGTAAGGGGGACCAGCCATGGGGCGCGGACGAGCCAAGGCCAAGCAGACGAAGGTGGCCCGCGAGCTCAAGTACAGCTCCCCCACCATGGATCTCGACGCGCTGCAGCGCGAGATCGGGAGTGCGGCACCCCGCAACGGTGAGGCGGCGGACGACGACTACGCCGACCCTTACGCCCCCGACGCGGACGACGACGACGACAGCCCGCAGCGCCGCTACCGGTGACCTGCGGGGCTCCGGACCCGCCTCGGGTCCGGAGCCCTCGTCGCAAGTAGAGGTCGGCGGCACCCGCGTCCCGGGAGGATCACCCGAAGGGCACGACGCGGTTTGCCGGGCGCATCAAGTAGTGCGTTGCAGCTGACCCTGCGTTCGGCCACACCCGCAAGCGGCGCTGGTTGCTGCGCGAGCACCGCCGCGCTGCACCCGATCGGTGGCCACAGGACTGGTGGGACGCCGACGTCTGAGGCAAGATCACGTTCATGTGAACAGTGCCTCACCCGCGCGTGACACGCTGGGCGACCCTGCGACGATTAACAAGCAACGTGGCCGAAGTTCGAAGGGCGAGGCGATCGGCATGCTCAACATCTCAGTGTCATCGCGGTCGCTCGCTGCGGCACGCTCGGTCGATCCCAACGTCTCCCCGGCTGCCGTCCGGGCGGCGGTGGAGGTCGCACTCGCGGAGATGATGCGCCAGCTCGGCCGTCAGGCGGCCGGCGCGACCCGCTCCACAGCGGAGCGCTCCCCGAAGGATTGAGCCCGGCTCTCCCATCCCACATGGCCGCGCGAGGTCAGCACCGAGTTCGCTGAGGTGAACGAACCCCGTTCTGTCTCGCGGCCGAACTTGTTATAGTTGGTCCATAACAAGTGAGGATGGTGTCTCCGTGACCGACCCGCGCCGTACCTACCGCACGCTGCTCGCCGCTGTCCCGCAGCTGATCGCCGTCGTACCGGCGGTCGTCCTGCTCACCACCGCGAACGACCGCCTGCCCGATCCGATCGCCTCTCATTTCGGCCCGTCCGGCGCCGCCGACGGTTTCAGCAGCGTGGGCGCGAGCGTCGTGGTGATGGCCGCGCTCGGCGCCGGGCTCGCGCTGGTGCTAGGGGTCTCCGCCCGGCTCGCTTTCACCAGTCGGCCGGCGCCCGGGTCGCGTCGGGACCTCGCCCGATGGTTCGTCGGGATCGCATGGGCAACGGCCGCGTTCCTCGCCACCATCCTCACGGGCTCGGTCGCGGCCAATCTCGACCTCGCCGACGCCGGCGCCGCCGTCCTGCCGGGCACCACGTTCCTGCTCGGCTTGTTGGCCGCTGCAGTGGCCGGGCCGGTAGGCGCGCTGCTGGCCCCGCGCACCCCGGACGCCGGGGCGGCTCCCCCGCCCGTCCCCCCGGCATCGATCGGCGCGACCGAGCAGATCAGCTGGTCACGTGCCGTCGGCGCGCCGTGGCTGCCGATCGCAGGGGCCGTGCTCATCGGTGCCGGGCTCGCGCTCGCGGCGGCGGTCCACCAGGCGGCGGGCGTCGGGCTGGCAGTGGCGGGGATCGCCTCGGTGCTGCTCGGCAGCGCGCGGGTGGTCGTCGACCGGCGCGGCCTGACCGTTGCACTCGGCCTGCTCGGCCGCCCGCGGGTCCATGTGCCCGCCGAGGACGTCGAGGCCGTCACCGTCGCCGAGATCTCCCCAGCGCAGTTCGGCGGCTGGGGCTACCGGATCGTGCCCGGCGGGCGGGGCGTGATCATCCGTTCCGGGCAGGCACTCGTGGTCACGCGGCGGTCGGGGCAGCGGTTCACCGTCACCCTTCCTACCCGCCCCGCCGACTCCGCAGGCTCCGCCGGCTGCCATCCCCCGAGGGACGACGCGGAGACCGCCGCGGGCCTGCTGTCCGCCGTCGCGAGCAAGGCGCGTTGACGTGCTGGTCCGGGTGGATCCGGCGCGCAGCACGCCGCTGGCTGAGCAGATCGCCGCGAGCGTCCGGCGTGGCATCGCAGACGGGACGGCGCAGCCCGGCGAGCGCCTGCCGGGAGCGCGCGACCTCGCAGCGTCGCTGCAGGTGAGCATCCACACCGTGCTCGCCGGCTACCAGACCCTGCGCGACGAGGGCCTCATCGAGCTGCGCCGCGGCCGGGGAGCCGTGGTGCGAGAGGGCGCGCAGCCCGGCAGGGCGGCCGTCATCGAGCTGGCGAGGGAACTCGTGCTGGCCGCACGGCGTATCGACCTCGACGACGAGGAGATACTCGGCCTCGTACGGACGGCCGCGAACGGCGCATGATCATCATCCGGTACCGTCAAGCTGACGAGAACATTTCTCCTCGTCAGATCGGTGGAGCGCATGCGTGGCAACCTGTTCGCCGTCGCTGTGGACCTGGTGGTCCTCACGGTGCGGGACGGTGAGCTGTGCGTGCTGCTCCTCGAGCGCACGGCGAAGCCGTTCGAGGGCGAGTTCGCACTACCCGGCGGGTTCGTGCAGCCCAAGGAGGACCTGCTCGACGCGGCCACGCGCGAGCTGGTCACCGAGACCGGGCTCGTCATCGGCACCCACCACGTCGAGCAGCTCGCCAGCTACGCGGCGCCCGACCGCGACCCGCGCGGCCGGGTGCTGACGGTCGGGCACCTCGCGCTGGTGCCCGACCTGCCCGAGCCGGAGGCCGGCGCCGGGGCCGACTCGACGGGCGGTGCCTGGCACCCGGTCGCGAAGGTCGACCAGCTCGCGTTCGACCACGCGCGGATCCTCGCCGACGGCGTTGAGCGCGCACGCGCGAAACTCGAGTACACGACACTAGCCGCGGCCTTCTGCCCGCCCGACTTCACGATCTCCCAGCTGCGGCGGATCTACGAGGCGGTGTGGGGCACCACACCCGACCCTCGCAACTTCTCCCGCAAGGTGACGTCCACACCGGGCTTCCTGCTGCCCACAGGCGCGAAGTTCAGCTCGGGCCGAGGCCGGCCGGGTCAGCTCTTCCGTCGCGGACCGGCGACGGCACTCCACCCGCCGATGCTCCGCGACGGCGACAGCGACGGCGACCTCTGAGCGGCGCGCGACACTAGAAGCGCGGGTGCTCGCCCACGAGCTGCACCCGGCCGGCCTCGTCCGAGCCGGACCGGCGGACCTCACCGAGCACCCAGGACGGCATGTGGCGGGCGGTGAGCACGGCAAGCGCGCGGTCCACGTCGTCGGCGGGCAGCACGGCCACCATCCCGACGCCCAAGTTGAACGTCTTCTCCATCTCGGCGCGCTCGACGCGGCCGCGGGTGGCGATCATCTTGAACACCGGCGCCGGCGTCCACGTGCCGCGCTCAACCACGGCCTCCAGCCCACCGGGCAACACGCGCTCCAGGTTGCGGGCGAGCCCGCCCCCGGTGATGTGCGCGAACGTCCGCACGCCGGTCTCGGCCGCCAGCGCGAGGCAGTCGCGGGCGTAGATCCGGGTGGGGAGGAGCAGCTCCTCGCCGAGGCTGTAACCGAACTCCTCGACATGCCCTTCCAGCGGCATCCGCCCGATGTCCAGCAGCACGTGCCGGGCGAGGGAGTAGCCGTTGGAGTGCAGCCCTGACGACCCCATCGCGATCAGCACGTCGCCAGGGCGCACGCGGTCGGGCCGGAGCATCGCGTCGGCGTCCACCACACCGACGCCGGTGGCCGACAGGTCGTAGCTGCCGTCCTCCATCAGCCCCGGGTGCTCGGCGGTCTCCCCGCCCAGCAGCGCGCAGCCGGCCTGCTGGCAGCCCTCCGCGATGCCCTTGACGATCGTGGCGACCTGCTCGGGCACGAGCCGCCCGACCGCGATGTAGTCCTGCAGGAAGAGCGGCTCCGCGCCGCAGACGACCAGGTCGTCGACGACCATCGCCACCAGGTCGAGGCCGATCGTGTCGTGCTTGTCGAGCGCCTGCGCGATCGCGATCTTGGTGCCGACCCCGTCGGTGGACGCCGCGAGCACCGGCTCGTTGTACTTGCCCAGCTTCAGTGCGAACAGCCCGGCGAAGCCGCCGATGCCGCCCATCACCTCCGGCCTGCTCGCCTTCTCGGCGAACGGGCGGAGGGCGTCGACCGCCCGTTCTCCCGCATCGATGTCGACACCGGCGGCGGCGTAGCTGGCTCCCGGCCCTTCGGCTCCGGTGGTGGTCGGCGGCATCGTTGCAGGGCTCCCAGCAGAGTAGTGGGCGGCGGCACGCGGCACCCGGGGTCGATCGATTGGGGGTTCCGGACGCGTCAGGGACGGCCCAGCGCTTCGGCCGCACCGTAGCCGACAGCGACCGGTCCGGCATCTCCCGAGGCGGCGCCGGACCCCGTCGCAGACGGCTCCGTGAACTCCAGGAGGTGCTTGCCGAGCCGGGCCTCGTCGGGGAGCGCGATGGGGTACTGGCCGTCGAAACAGGCTGAGCACAGCCTGCTCCGGGGCTGCTCAGTGGCCGCGACGAGGCCTTCGAGCGACACGTACCCGAGTGTGTCCGCACCGATGGAGCGGCGGACGCCCTCCGTGTCGATCCCGCTCGCGACGAGCTCCGCCCGGGTGGCGAAGTCGATGCCGTAGAAGCACGGCCAGCGCACGGGCGGTGACGCGATCCGGACGTGGACCTCCAGCGCGCCCGCCTCGCGGAGCATGCGCACGAGCGCACGCTGCGTGTTGCCGCGGACGATCGAGTCGTCCACGACCACGAGCCGCTTGCCCCTGATGACGTCGCGCAATGGGTTGAGCTTGAGCCTGATGCCGAGCTGACGGATGGTCTGGCTGGGCTGGATGAAGGTGCGGCCCACATAGCCGTTCTTCACCAGGCCCTGCCCGTAGGGGATGCCGGAGCCCTGCGCGTAGCCGATGGCCGCGGGGGTGCCGGACTCCGGGACCGGGATCACGAGGTCGGCCTCGGCGGGGTGCTCGACCGCGAGCCTGCGGCCGATCTCCACCCGCGCGGCGTGCACCGAGCGGCCGGAGATCGTGGTGTCCGGGCGAGCGAGGTAGACGTACTCGAACACGCAGCCCTTCGGCTCCGGCGCGGCGAAGCGCGAGCTGCGCATGCCACCTGCGTCGATGGCGAGCAGCTCACCGGGCTCGACCTCGCGGACCATCGAGGCACCCACGATGTCCAGCGCGGCGGTCTCACTCGCCACGACCCACCCACGCTCCAGGCGGCCGAGCACGAGCGGGCGCACGCCGTGCGGGTCGCGGGCGGCGTAGAGGGTCTGCTCGTCGGCGAACACGAGGGAGAACGCGCCCCGGACGCGCGGCAGCAGCCGCATGGCCGCCTCCTCGACGCCCGTGTCGGCGGCGGTTCCGGCGAGCAGCTCTGTGATGACGTCGGAGTCGGTGGTGGACTGCACGGCCGAGCGGTCGGACCGTGACTCCGGCTTCGCCACGGCGCGGAGCTGGGCCACCTCGTCGCGCAGCTCCGCCGTGTTGACGAGGTTGCCGTTGTGGCCCAGCGCGATGCCGCTACCTGCCGCGGTGGTGCGGAACGTCGGCTGCGCGTTCTCCCACGTCGTGGATCCGGTGGTGGAGTACCGGCAGTGGCCGACGGCGAGGTGCCCCTTCAGCGACGACAGGACCTGCTCGTCGAAGACCTGGCTGACCAGCCCGAGATCCTTGAAGACGACCATCCGCTTGCCGTCCGAGACGGCGATGCCCGCTGCCTCCTGGCCGCGGTGCTGGAGGGCGTAGAGGCCGTAGTAGGTGAGGTTCGCGACGTCCTCACCGGGGGCCCACACACCGAACACTCCGCACTCCTCGCGCGGAGCCGGGTCCTGCGATGGGTCGTCCGCGAGCTCGGGGTTGCGTTCGGTCGAGTGCTCGTTCCTGGCGGAACTCAGGCGCACAACATGCTCCTTGCGCAGACGGCGGCTCAAGTTCCGATGTTACGCCGCCACAACTCGGGGACCCACTCACCGGGACCCGCGTCACCGAACCAACGTCCCTGCCCGACGTCGCAACCCAGCTCGGTGAGCCGGTCGGCCTGCAGGGTCGTCTCCACCCATTCGGCCGTGACCTCCAGCCCGAGCGCGTGGGACATCTGGATCAGAGCGCGCACGATGGCGTGGCCGACCGGGTCGGGCGACGGGTTGCGCAGCCCGTCGACGAACGAGCCGTCGATCTTGAGGGCGTGCACGGGCAGCGTGCGCAGCCAGGCGAGGCTGGAGTAGCCGGTGCCGAAGTCGTCGAGCGCGAGGCGCACACCGGACTCGCGCAGCTCGGTGAGCGCGGCGAATGCCACGAGCTCGTCGCCGAGCACCGCCTGCTCGGTGATCTCCAGCTGGAGCTTGTGGGCGGGCAGGCCGGTGGCCGCCAGCACGCCGGTGACCTCCCGAACCCAGCCCGGTTGTGCGAGCTGCACCGGCGAGACGTTGACGCTGACGAAGGGTGCATCCGGGCCCAGCTCACGCCACCAGGACACGGCCTGCGCGCACGCGGCTTCGAGGACCCAGCGGCCGAGAGGGACGATCGCTCCGCTGTGTTCGGCCAGGTCGATGAACCGGCTGGGCCCGATCACACCCTGGTCGGGGTGCTGCCACCGCACGAGCGCCTCGGCGCCGTACACGCGCCCACTCCCGAAGTGGACGAGCGGCTGGAACGCGAGCCGGAACTCCGCGCGGTCGATCGCTCCCCACAAGCTGGAGAGCAGCGCGAAGCGCGCCGACTCGGCGGTGTCGCGCTCGTGGTCGAACAGGACGTGCCGGTTGCCGCCGAGCACCTTCGCCCACCCCCGGGCGACGGTCGCCGCGCGCAGGAGCTCGGCCGGGTAGCCGTCGTCGGTGGCGACCTCCGCCACGCCGATGCTGGCCGAGATCTCGAGGGAGTGCCCGTCGATGTGGAACGGGGTGGCGAGAGCGGCCTGCAGCCGGTCGGCAAGCCTGCTGACGTCGGCGGCGTTCTCCGGTCCGGCCATCAGCACGGTGAACTGGTCGGCGCCGGTGCGGCTGACGAGGTGCTCGCCCGAAGCGAGCCGCAGCCGGCCGGCCACCCCGAGCAGCAGCCGGTCACCGATCTTCTGGCCGAGGCGGTCGTGGATCGCGTTGAACCCGTCGAGCTCCAGCGTGCAGATCCCCACCCGGGAGCCCTCGGCGGCGAACGTGCGGCGCAGCCACTCGTCCACGACGCTCTGGCTGGGCAGGCGGGTGAGCTGGTCCTGGAAGGTCTCCTCCTGCACCGGCGACCACAGCCGGTGGTGTTCCGAGAGGTCCTCCACCATCGCCACTAGGTGCGACGGCTCGCCGAACGCGTCGAGCACGCGGGAGCCGGTGGAGTGCACCCACAGCACAGTGGAGTCCACGCGCACGAGCCGCAGCTCCATACGCACCACCTCGGTGTCGCCCCGGACGAGTCGCTGCAGGCTGTCGACGACGTCGGTCATGTCGTCGGGGTGCACGAAGTCGGAGACCGGGCGCGGCTGGTCGAGCGGGCCGGTGAGGCCGAACATGGCAGCGAGCGCCGGGTTGAGGTCGAGCACCCTGCCGTCGAGGCCGAGCAGCGCGACGCCGATCGGCATCTGCTCGTAGGCAGCGCGCCGGTGCCGGTCGCCGACGACGGGCACGCACTCTCCCGGCACGGGAACGACCCGGACATCGGGAACGCTGCTGCCGGCAATCCCGGTGCGGGCGGTGTGCTCGTCGAGGCGCTGGCGCCGCTGCAGGGCACCTACTATCCCGGCGACCATCTGGTCGACGGCCGCGGCGAGCCGGCGCTCGCCCTCGGGGCCGGGCACGCCGAGCGCGGCGGGAGCCGCGCGTCGAAGCAGCTGCAGGCTCGGCACCACGACGTCCTCCGGGTCGTGGGCCGGATGGGGCCGGCCGCACCCTCCGGTGGCGAGCAGCTCCACCCCGATCTCCCTGGCTGCGAGCGGCCAGAACGGCTCCGCGCGCAGCACGGCCGCGAGTCGCCGGAGGAGTGTGGCGAGATGGGCGGCGGCCCCCGGGTCGCCGTCGTGCGCCACGCGCGCCCATTCGGCTGCCAGCCCGTCGATCCCGGCGTACGGTCCTGGCGTGCGCGCGCGGCCGTCCGTGTTCGGGGGCGCGTAGACCGCGCCGGGAAGGCTGCGCGGAGCACCCACGCGGCCACCTCCTGTCGCCCGTTCGGTTCCCGCTCGACGCTGATCAGATCAAAGTTTCCGTGTCTCGCTCTTTTCGCGCCACTGCGAGCTGTCCACACTCGACTCCGCGTCGGCGCCAACGGTATCGGTCAAGCCAGCGGAAGGAGGTGCGCCACCTCCGCGCTGCGCGTGCCGGATGCGAGGAGCGCACCCGACGCGATCGCCTCCTCCCATGTCAACGCCCCGGTGGCGAGTGCGAGCCACGTGCGCGGGTCGGTCTCGACGACGTTCGGCGGCGTGCCCCTGCCGTGGCGAGGGCCAATGACACATTGAACAGCTCCGAAAGGAGGCACGCGTACCTCCACGCTGCGCCCCGGCGCGGCCGCCGCCAGCACCCCGAGGCTCTCCTTCACGGCGGCCCGCAACACCGACCGATCCGGCGTCGCGCCACCTGCGAGCCACGCGCGCACAGCAGCATCGGCCCTGGTCACATCAGGGCCGGACGCCATCTCCGCGCCGCGGAACTCGTGCCCCACGGCGGCGACCGTAGCCCAACAACCGGGCGCTGACCCTCCGGATTTGGCTCTGTCCACCGTACGGGCGCCCGGTGACGCCTGAGCGCCGCAGCGGCGTCACCCGAACAGCGCAGGCAGTGTTCCCTCCCACGCCGTGTGCAGCTCATCGAGTGAAAACCCCGGAATGTCCGTGATGGTGAGGTCGTCCCCTCCCGTGGTGCCGAGTACGTGCGCGGGGACGCCCGCCTCGGCGGCCATCCCGAGCAGGTCGTCCGCCCGGTCGGGGTCGACGGTCACGAGCACCCGGGCGGCCGACTCCGAGAACAACGCGACGAACGGGTCGAGCGCCGGGAGCTCCACCGTCGCACCCCGCCCGCCGACGAGGCAGGACTCGACGAGGGCCTGCGCGAGCCCGCCGTCGGACAGGTCGTGCGAGCCGGATAGGAGCCCGTCGGCGGCGGCCGCGGCCAGCAGTTCGGCGAGGCGCTCCTCGGCGGCCAGGTCCACGACGGGCGGGCGCCCACCGAGGTGGCCGTGGACGACGTTCGCCCACTCGCTGCCACCGATCTCGTCGTAGGTCTCGCCGAGCAGGACAACAGTGTCGCCGTCGCGCCGGAACCCCGACGGGACGCGCCGCGCGACGTCGTCGATCACGCCGAGGACGCCGACGACGGGGGTCGGCAGGATCGCACGGACCCCGGTCTGGTTGTAGAAGCTGACGTTGCCGCCGGTGACCGGGATGCCCAGCTGCGCACACCCGTCGGCGAGCCCGCGCACGGCCTGCTGGAACTGCCACATCACGTGCGGGTCCTCTGGCGAGCCGAAGTTCAGGCAGTTCGTGACGGCGAGCGGCACGGCCCCGCTGGTGGCGACGTTGCGGTAGGCCTCGGCCAGCGCGAGCTGCGCGCCGGCGTAGGGGTCCAGCGCGACGAAGCGCGAGTTGCAGTCGGTGGCGACCGCGATGCCGCGTCCGGTGCGCTCGTCGATCCGCAGCACACCGGCGTCGGCGGGCTGTGCCCCGACCGTGTTGCCGCGGACGTAGCGGTCGTACTGGTCGGTGACCCACGCCCGGCTGCACAGGTTGGGGCTGGCCGCCATGCGCAGGATCTCCGCGCGCAGCTCGCTCGGGGCGGCGGGCCGCGGCAGGAGGTCGGGCGAGTCTGCGATCAGGTCGTCCTGGCTCTCGGAGCGCAGCACCGGACGCCGGTAGACCGGGCCGTCGTGCGCCACCGTGCGCGGCGGGACGTCCACGACGGTCTCGCCGTGCCAGTCGATCACGAGCCGGTCGCCGTCGGTGACCTCGCCGATGACGGTGGCGAGCACGTCCCAGCGCCGGCAGACCGCCATGAACGCCTCGACGTCCTGCGGCCGCACGACGGCGCACATGCGCTCCTGCGACTCGCTGGAGAGGATCTCGGCGGGCGTCATCCCCGATGCGCGCAGCGGCACGACGTCCAGGTCGACGTGCATGCCGCCGTCACCGGCGCTGGCCAGTTCGGATGTGGCGCACGAGAGCCCGGCACCGCCCAGGTCCTGGATGCCGACGACCAGCCCGGCGTGGAACAGGTCGAGGCAGCACTCGATGAGCACCTTCTCGGTGAACGGGTCGCCGACCTGCACCGACGGGAGCTTCTTCCGGCCGGTCTCCTCACCGAACGTCTCCGAGGCGAGCACGGACACCCCGCCGATGCCGTCCAGCCCGGTGCGCGCACCGAACAGGATGATCTTGTTGCCGGTGCCGGAGGCGAACGCGAGGTGCAGGTCCTCCGTGCGCATCGCGCCGACGCACAGCGCGTTGACCAGCGGGTTGCCCAGGTAGCCCGCGTCGAACACGACCTCGCCGCCGATGTTGGGCAGGCCGAGCGAGTTGCCGTAGCCGCCGACGCCTGCCACCACACCCGGCAGCACGCGCCTGGTGTCGGGGGCGTCGGCCGGGCCGAATCGCAGTGGGTCGGCGACCGCGACCGGACGGGCACCCATCGCCATGATGTCGCGCACGATCCCGCCCACGCCCGTGGCCGCGCCCTGGTAGGGCTCCACGTAGGACGGGTGGTTGTGCGACTCCACCTTGAACGTCACCGCCCAGCCGTCGCCGATCTCGACGACACCGGCGTTCTCCCCGATCCCGGCGAGCATCCGCTCACGCATGGCGTCGGTGGTGGTCTCGCTGAAGTAGGCGAGGTGCACCTTCGACGACTTGTAGGAGCAGTGCTCGCTCCACATCACCGAGTACATGGCGAGCTCGGCATCGGTAGGCCTGCGCCCGAGGATCTCACGGATGCGCGAGTACTCGTCGTCCTTCAGCCCGAGCTCCCGGTAGGGCTGCGGGTGGTCCGGAGTGGCGGCGGCGTTGTCGACGGTGTCGGCCTGGTGGACGGTGGCGGCGGACGTCACGACTCCCCAGCGTACGGAACTGCATGGACGTGCCCGCGTACGCCTCGCCACACTCGTCCGGTGACATCTGCCTTGACCTCCTGCAGCACCTCGCGCCCATCGCGGCGGGGCAGGGCAGGTTGAGGTCGAGCAGCACGAGGTCCGGGCGCGGATCCCACCCGGCAGGCGACTGGCTGACGCGGCAGGTCGGGACGCAGGTGGGTCCGCAGCACGAGAGACCGCGACACGTCGTCCTATGCGGCGGATGCGGCGGTCTGCACGATGGACGTGAAGAGCGCGAGCCCGTCGGCCGACGGACCCGTCAGGGGGTCGATCGCGTGCTCGGGGTGCGGCATGAGCCCGACCACCCTGCCGTCGGCGGAGCTGATCCCGGCGATGCCGGACAGCGCACCGTTGGGGTTCTCCCCCGCGTAGCGGAAGACCACCCGGCCCTCTCTCTCGAGCCGGTCTATCGTGGCGGCGTCGGCGACGAAGCGGCCCTCCCCCGACTTCAGCGGCACGAGCAACTCCTGGCCGGCGGTCAGCCCGCCCGTCCACGGGGTGTCCGTGGACTCCACCTGCAGCCGCAGGTCGCGGCAGACGAAGTGCAGCCCGGAGTTGCGCACCAGCGCTCCCGGCAGCAGGCCTGCCTCGCAGAGGATCTGGAAGCCGTTGCAGATGCCGAGCACCGGAGTGCCCCGGCCCGCGGCGGCTATGACCTGCCTCATGATCGGCGCGAGACTCGCGATGGCGCCTGCCCGCAGGTAGTCGCCGTAGGAGAAGCCGCCGGGCACGATCACCGCGTCCACGCCCTGCAGATCGCGGTCGGCGTGCCAGAGCGCGACGGGTTCGGCGCCCGCGTACCGGACCGCCCTGGCCGCGTCGACGTCGTCGAGGGTGCCAGGGAACGTGATGACGCCGATCCTCATGCGCGCGTCACCACCCAGTCCTCGATCACGGGGTTGGCCAGGAGTGTGCCGGCCAGCCGGTGCAACGTCTCGTCGTCGACCGAGTCGTCCACCTCGAGCACGAAGTGCTTGCCCTGACGCACGTCCGCGACTCCCTCGACCCCGAGCCGAGCGAGCGCACCCGCGACGGCCTGCCCCTGCGGGTCGAGGATCTCAGGCTTGGGCATCACGTCCACCACGACCTTTGCCACGTCATCAAGCGTACGGCGAACATCGTTGCCCCTACCCGGTGACGTCGGTGAGGCTCCTCGCATGGGTCGATGGCTGGTGCTCGGTGGCACGCTGTTCCTGTCCAAGGCGGTGGCCGCCACCGCGGTCGCACGCGGCCATGAGGTGGTCTGCGCCGCGCGTGGGGCCTCCGGAGGGACGCCTGCCGGCGCGAAGCTGGTCGCCGTGGACCGGAACGAGCCGGGCGCCCTCGACCCGCTGCGCGACGAGCGCTTCGACGCCGTGGTGGACGTGGCCAGGATGTCGTACGGGTGGGCGCGATCGGCCGTCGAGGCGCTGGCCGCGAACACACCCCACTGGACGTTCGTCTCGTCGATCAGCGTGTACGCCGACCCGTCCGCCATCGGCGGTGGCCCGGACGACGAACTCCTCGCGCCCCGCACCGACGAGACCACGGACATGGAGGCGTACGGGGCGATCAAGGTGGCGTCGGAGAACGCCGTGCGCGACGCCGCAGGCGACCGGGCGCTGATCGTGCGGGCCGGGCTGCTCTGCGGGCAGGACGACGTCAGCGACCGGTTCGGCTACTGGCCGAACCGTTTCTCGCGGGGTGGGCGCGCGGTGGTGCCGGACGCCCCCGGCCAGCCGGCGCAGATCGTGGACGTGCTCGACGTCGCCGACTGGATCGTGCGGTCCGGCGAGGAGCACGTGGTGGGTACGTTCGACGCGAGCGGCCCGCGCTCGACCCTCGGTGCCGTGCTGGAGGAGATCGCCGAGGCGGTCGGCGCCCCCGGCCTCGAACGCGTCCCGGTCGCACCGGACGCGCTCGTGACCGCCGAGGTGCAGCCGTGGTCGGGCCCCCGGTCGCTGCCGCTGTGGCTCCCGGACTCGCACGCCGGCATGACCGCGCGGGACACGAGCGCAGCCGCCGCAGCGGGCCTGCGCTGCCGCCCGGTGGCCGACACCGCGCGTGCCGCCCTGGAGCACGAGCGCGCCCTCGGGCTGGGCCGCCGGGAGCGCCGGGCCGGGCTGACCCCGGAGGACGAGGCCGGCCTGCTCGGCTAGCTGCCCCGCTCGAGGTTCGGGCGTGGGCTCAGTCGCCCTTGCTGCGCCCCTGGCGCGGAGACCGCTCGTCGCCGGGGTCAGGCGGCAGATACGGACGAGCCCACCCATAGACCGTGGTCATCGGCAGGCCGACCAGTTCCGCGATGCGCGGCCACGACAACCGATCACGGCTGTACAGCTCCGCGAGCAGCCGGCCGGTCCGCTCGGGGCCGAGCTTGGTCACCTCGCCCGACGCGCGGGCTGCCTCGATCAGCTCATCGTCTGAGAGGTCGCGGACATCCCGGGCGAGCAGGCGGGCCAGCTCCGCCAGTCGCTCGGGGTCCTCAGACACCCGATCGACGCTAGTTGCGGAATCTTTCGAAATCCGAAAGGCTGTTCCTTGTGAGCGGCGCGAGCACCGGCCCGGGTGACGTCCCTGGCCCCCTGTGGTCATCGTCCCTGCGGTGGGATACCCGGGTGGTGTATGTCGATCGGCGGCAACGTTGGTGGTGGAACGCCTGGCGCGAGGCGACCGCTACCGAGCTGTACGGCTTCGCTGACTCGCGGGAAGAGGCAACCCAGGCGATGTATCGCGCCATCGATCAAGCGGGGCGCGCCGGAGCGTGCAGCGACGCGTCAACCGAACACGCCTTATGACGTTCGTCGAGCGAACGGAGAGCCCAGGAGCGTAGGCGCGGGGAGGACACCTGCCCCAGCACAACTGCACGATCACATCGTGCCGGTGGGACAGTGGAGGGGTGCAGACCACCCATTACGGCCACGCGTGCGTGCTGCTCGACACGGGTGCCGCCCGGCTGCTGATCGACCCCGGCGTGTTCTCGGAGGGGTTCGAGGGCGTCAGCGGGCTCGACGCCGTGCTCATCACGCACCAGCACGTCGACCACCTGGACGCCGACCGGCTCCGGCCGCTGCTGGACGCCAACCCGGACGCCCGGCTGATCGTCGACTCCGGCACGGCCACCCAGCTCGCCGAGAAGTCGATCGAGCACGAGGTGGTGTCGCCTGGCGCGGCGTTCGACCTGGCCGGAGCGCGGATCGAAGTGCTCGGCGGTGACCACGCCGTCATCCACCCGGACATCCCGGTGATCCCCAACAACGCCTACCTTGTGGACGGCACCCACCTGCACCCCGGCGACTCGTACACGCCCCCAAGCGGCCCGGTCGACGTGCTGTTCCTGCCGACGGGCGCGCCGTGGCTCAAGATCTCCGAGGCGGTGGACTACCTGCGAGCGGTCGCGCCGCCCGCGGCGGTACCGATCCACCAGGCGATCCTGTCCCGCCCGGAGATCTACTACCGCCTCTTCGAGAACCTGGCGCCGAAGGCGACGACGCTGAAGGTGCTGGACCACGCCCAGCCCACCACCCTCTGACAGAGGATGGACGGCCGCGGTCAGGCGGCGTAGGCCCGCTGCGTCGCCCCGTAGGTCGTCGGCACCGCGCCCAGTGCCAGCGCGGCGTCCACCGCCGCCAGCACCGCGGTGCGGCGCGACGCGCGCTTGAGGTCCTTCGCACGGATGTTGATGCGCACCAGCCCGCCGCGGCGCACCGTCCTCGTCACCTCGGCCACGAGCACCCGGCAGCGCCACGACTCGGCGGCCTTGCGGTCGTCACCCAGCGGGTGCCGCTCGCCGGACGCCCGGAAGCCCATCACCTTGGCCCGCACGAGGGGCGCGTCCGGATCGCGCAGGCGGCGCACGCCGTTCTCGTCCGCGAGCACGCCGAAACCCTGCTCGCGCAGCGCGTCCACCGTGCCGGGCGAGGCGAGCCAGCGGGGCGGCACGAACAGGTCGGTGCGCAGCCCCACCGCCGTCAGCGTGCGGCGGGCAGCGGTGAGCCGGAGGCCGGCCTCGTGGCGGGGCAGCGCGGCGAACTCCGCGCGCCTGCCCACCCGGGCGATCGTCGAGCCGTGCCACGAGCCGATCGGGTCGGCGGTGTGGTCGTAGCCGTGCAACACGACCGCGTCGCCTGCTGAGCGGCGCTCATGCATCCATCGCACGAGTGCGGAGTCCTCCCGCAGCGGCTCGGCCCCCGACCGGGGCCGCAGCAGTTGCGAGAGCGGCACGCCGCGGGCAGCCATCTCGGCGGTGAACTCGGCGCCGCGCGCGAGTGACTCGGGGTTCTCGTCGGTCAGCCCCGAAAGCGACACGAGCAGATGGGGTACGGGCAGCTCTGCGACCACGCGCCCATGAACGCACGCCAGCGTGAACTCGGGTTGGCCGTCGGTGAATGGCCTGGTGGTGACTCGGCGTCAGTCGCCTGTCACCACTCCTCGCCGGTGATCCGCTCGTACGCCTCGACGTACCGCGCCCGGGTGGCGGCGACGACGTCGGCGGGGATCTCGGGCCCCGGCGGGGTGCGGTCCCAGTCGAGCGTGCGCGACCACTCGCGCACGAACTGCTTGTCGAACGAGAACTGCGGGCGGCCGGGCTCCCAGGAGTCGGCAGGCCAGAACCGCGACGAGTCGGGCGTGAGGACCTCGTCGGCGAGCACGATCTCTCCGGTTGCCGGGTCGCGCCCGAACTCCAGCTTCGTGTCGGCGACCAGGATCCCGTTGCGCGCCGCAGTCTCCGCGCCGCGGGTGTAGACGGCCAGCGTCAGCTCGCGCAGCCGCGCTGCCGTGTCCGCCCCGACGGCCGCGACGACGTCGTCGAACGTCATGAACTCGTCGTGCTCGCCGACCGGTGCCTTCGTCGTGGGCGTGAAGATCGGTTCGAGGAGCTTGGAGCCCTCGACCAGGCCGGGAGGCAGCGCCACGCCGGAGACCGTGCCCTGCTTCTCGTACTCCTCGAGCCCGAGCCCAGCGAGGTAGCCGCGCGCGATGCACTCCACCGGCAGCATCTCCAGCCGCCGGCAGCGCACGGCCCGGCCGGCGAACTCCGCCGGGACGTCCGTGGCTGAGATGACGTGATGCGCAACGATGTCGGCGAGCCGCTCGAACCACCACACCGACAGCCGGGTGAGCACCGCGCCCTTGTCCTGGATCGCGGTCGGAAGCACGACGTCGTAGATCGAGATCCGGTCGGACGCGACGAGGATCAGATCTCCGCCGTCTTCTGGCCCGTCGAGGTAGACGTCCCGGACCTTGCCCGAGTGCAGCAGCTTCACAGGATGGCTCCGGGGGTGTAGGCGGCGGCCTCGGGATGGGCGTCGACGATCTGCTGGACGCGGTTGACGACTGCGGCCACCTGCGCCGTTGCCGCGCCGGTGAACCGCAGTGGGTCGGCGAGCAGCCCGTCGAGGGCGCCTGCGGGGAGCCCGAGGCGCTCGTCGCCCGCCAGCCGCGCGACCAGGTCGTTGTCCGGCTGGCCCTTCTCCCGCATGGCCAGCGCGACGCCGACGGCGTGCTCCTTGATCACCTCGTGCGCGGTCTCGCGCCCGACGCCCGCCCGCACCGCCGCCATGAGCACGGCGGTCGTCGCAAGGAAGGGCAGGTAGCGGTCGAGCTCGCGAGCGATCACGGCCGGGTACGCGCCGAACTCGTCGAGCACGGTGAGCGTGGTCTCGAACAGCCCGTCGATCGCGAAGAACGCGTCCGGCAGGACGACGCGGCGCACCACCGAGTCGGAGACGTCACCCTCGTTCCACTGGGCGCCTGCCAGCTCGGCCGCCATCCCGCTGTAGCCGCGCAGCAGCACGGTCATCCCGTTGATGCGCTCGGCAGAACGCGAGTTCATCTTGTGCGGCATCGCCGACGAGCCGACTTGCCCCGGCCGGAAGCCCTCAGTGGCGAGCTCGGCGCCCGCCATCAACCGGATCGTCATGGCCAGCGACGACGGCGCGGCCGCGAGCTGGACGAGCGCGCTCACGACGTCGAAGTCGAGGGACCGCGGGTAGACCTGCCCGACACTGGTGAGCACCCCCGAGAACCCGAGGTGCGCCGCGACCCGCTGCTCCAGGTCCGCGAGCTTCGCGGGGTCGCCGTCGAGCAGGTCGAGCATGTCCTGGGACGTACCGACCGGGCCCTTGATCCCACGCAGCGGGTAGCGCCGGCGCAGGTCCTCCAGCCGCTCGTATGCGACGAGCAGCTCGTCGGCCGCGGAAGCGAACCGCTTGCCCAGGGTGGTGGCCTGCGCGGCGACGTTGTGCGAGCGGCCCGCGACCACCAGCTCCGAGTGCTCCGCAGCCCTTCGGGCGAGGCGCGCGAGCACGGCGACCGTGCGGCCCCGGACGTGCTCGAGCGAGAGCCGCACCTGCAGCTGCTCGACGTTCTCCGTGAGGTCCCGGCTCGTCATCCCCTTATGGATGTGCTCGTGGCCGGCCAGCGCGCAGAACTCCTCGATGCGCGCCTTGACGTCGTGGCGGGTGACGCGCTCGCGTGCGGCGATGGAGTCGAGGTCCACCTGCTCGACGACCCGTTCGTAGTCCTCGACCACCCCGTCGGGGACGGCCACACCCAGGTCGCGCTGGGCCTTGAGCACCGCGATCCAGAGCCGCCGCTCCAACACGATCTTGTATTCGGGTGACCAGAGCCGGACCAGCTCAGGGCTCGCGTAGCGGGCGGCCAGCACGTTGGGAATCACGTTCGTGCAGCTTACGGCCCGTCCCCGAGGCTACGCAGCAGCACCTCGCGCCCGACGGCCCGCGGGTCAGGGGCGGCTTCGATCAGAGCGCTGATCACCGCACCGTCCACCAGCGAGACAAGGTCGCGCAGCGGGGTCTCGCCGAACGGCCGCCCGGAGCGCTTCAGGATCTCGGCGAGCAGCGCGTCCAGCTCGGCGCGCAGCTCGCGCATCAGCGGGGAGAGGTAGGGCCGCCGCCCCGCCCCGACGAGCCGCTCGTAGCGCAGCAGCACGGCGGCAAGGCCGCCCGCCCGCGACTCCGGCCCGAGCAACTGGTCGAGCACCAGCTCCGCCAGTTCGGGTGTGTCCAGAGCGCCCTCGGACAACGCGTCGAGCTGCGCGTGGCCCTCCGCCAGCTCGTCGCGGCTCGTGCGCTCGACGGCCGCTGTGACGAGGTCCTCCAGCGAGGCGAAGTAGTACGTGGTGGACGCCAGCGGCAGCCCGGCGACGTCCGCAACCGCCCGATGCCGCACGGCGTCGAAACCACCGGAGCGCAGCAACGCGGCGGCCGCCGTCACCAGCTCCTGCCGCCGCCGCTCGCCCTTTGCGGTGCCCACACGCACAGTCTCTCGCGCGGCAGACCGCACGGCACACACCTGCCGTGCTCGGTGTGTGCGGTCGGCCTCAGAGGCGGGGGGCCAGGTAGGTCACCGCCTGCTCCAGGCGGTCCGTCAGCGGCGCCTCGCCGTCCGGGCGGTCGGGCCGCGATGCGACGACCACCGTGCCTCCTGATGCCGTCGGTGCGGTCATCGCGCCGTCGGGCGCCTGCACTGCGGCTCCTGGCGGGAGGTACTCGACTGTCAGGAGCCCGGTGGCGGCGCCGTCGCGGACCTCGACGTTCACCCCCCGTTCCCCGGCGGGACGGCACTCCATCGTGGTCGCCGCCTCGGGTGCGCCGACCACCTCGGGGAGCACATGCTCCACCAGCGCGCGCAGCGCCGGATCCTGACGGTCGGCGCACTCCGCGCTGCCGGGCCCGAGCGGCGCTGCCCCTGCAACCGCCGCATCGGGTGCAGCGGCCTGGGCCGGCGCGCCCGGCCCAGCGGGAGGCCGCGCGTTGTTGTTCTCCGGAGCCGCGGCCCGGGACTCGGCGCCGGGTGCGGGCGCCTGCAAGGGCACCTCGGGACCGGACTCGATCATCGGCGCGGCGGCAGTGGAAGCGTCGCCCGCACCGCCCTGCTGGTTCGCCGGCAACACGATCATCCCTCCCACGCCGACTGCGGCGAAGAGGGCGACACCGACGCCGGTCACCGCGGCTCGGCGGCGGATCGTCACCCGCCGCGAAGCCGCGACGACGGACCGGTGGTCGAAGCCGGGCGGGGGTGCACCGGGGTCGGATGCAGCGGCCCTGAAGAGCGTGCTCAGGTCGTCGTCGTCGACGTCGGTCATTCCCTCACCTCCCCTATCCGGCCGGCCGCAGGTCGTCGAGCGCGTCGCCGAGCACGGCGCGCAACGCCGTGAGCCCGTGCGCGGTCTGGCTCTTCACTGTGCCCTCGCTGCACCCGAGTGCGGCGGCCGTCCCCGCGACGTCCAGGCCGTCCAGGTAGCGCAGGACGAGCACCGCGCGCTGACGGGGCGGCACCGACCGCAGCCCGTCGACGAGGACGTGCCGCGTAGCCACCGCGTCGGACGCCGAGGGCACCCCCGTGCGGTCGGGCGGCGGCTCGGCGGTCGCCCACTCACGCCGCCACGGGCGCCGCGACTCGTCGACGACCGCGCGCACCAGCGTGCGCCGCATCCACGCGTCGAGCGCCTCGCGGTCACGGATCCGGCGCCAGTGCCGGTGCAGGGCGACGAACGCGGCCTGCGCGTGGTCGTCCGCGCGGTGCCAGTCGCCGCACAGGAGGTACGCGGTGCGCCGCACGGCATCGCGCCGCTCGCGGAAGTACTCGGCGAACTCCCGCTCGCTGGGCTCGTCCACCCGGCCGGTCCCTCCCTCCCGTGAGCGTCGGTCGAAGGACGCGAGGATCGGGGAAGCCCGTTGCACACCGCAGCCCCGTTCCCCCGAACGGCCTAGTATCGTGATCTTCTTGTGACCCTCTCGCCACCATCCTGTCGCCGACTGGTTGAATCGGCGGCCGTGCGACCCACCTCGCGAGCCCGGCGATCGGCCCACGACGGTCCTGTCGACCTCCGCTCGGACACCGTCACCCGTCCGACGAAGCAGATGCGGGCCGCGATGGCGGCGGCCGAAGTGGGCGACGACGTCCTCGACGGGGACCCCACGATGCGCGAGCTCGAGGAGCGCGTGGCCGGTCTGCTCGGCACCGCCGATGCGATGTGGACGCCCAGCGGCTCGATGGGCAACCTGATCGCGCTGATGCACCACCTCGAGCGCGGCGACACGTTCCTCGCCCCGGAAGGCGCGCACGTCCTCAGCAACGAGCTGGGCACGGCGGCGTGGCTGGCCGGCGGGATGCCGCAACCCCTCCCGCACGACGCAGGCCCTGGCAAGGTCTCGCCGACGGCCGTCCGGCGGGCCGCCGGAACCGCGGGCCCGTACTACGCGCTGCGCACCACGCTCCTGTGCCTGGAGAACACCCACAATGCGGCCGGCGGAGCGGTGATGGCCCCCGACGAGCACGCGGCGGTGGTCTCAGCGGCGAGGGCGGCCAAACTCAAGGTGCACCTCGACGGCGCCCGGATATGGCACGCGGCCGTGGCACTCGGAGTGCCGCCCGCTGCGCTGACCGTCGGCGCCGACACTGTGCAGGTCTGCCTGAGCAAGGGCCTCGGCGCGCCGGTCGGGTCGGTGGTCGCAGGGTCGGCCGACTTCGTGGCCGATGCGCGGCGGCTGCGCAAGATGCTCGGCGGCGGCGTGCGGCAGGGCGGGGTGGTGGCGGCTGCCGGGCTGGTGGCCCTCGACCGGATCGGTCGCCTCCACGAGGACCACGAGCGCGCCCGCACCCTCGCCGCAGGGCTGCGCGAGCGCGGCTGGCAGGCCGCGGTCCCGCAGACCAACATCGTGCTGGTCGCGGTGGCCGACCTCGAGGGCACGCTGGAGCGGTTCGCCGCGGCAGGCGTGCGTGCGTCCGCGATGTCGGGCCAGGTCCGGCTGATGACTCACGCCGACCTCAGCGACGCCGACATCACCACGGCGCTCGATCGGATCGGCCAGGTGGAGCCGGGGTCGACGGGCGGAGCGCCGGCACGGGGGCGCGGCCTCAGGTCGGCCGTCGATCGCGCTCCAGCTGGTCCAGCCGGGCAGTGATCGCACGCAGCTCCTCCAGCACGGCCGCGAGCTGCACCTCGGTGCGGCCCACGTCCGCCGAGACCTCCTCCAGCTCCTGCCCCATCTCCTCGGTGATCTCCTCGGCCGCCCCGGCGCCCGTCCGGCGGACCGTCTCGACGAACCACGCAGCAATCGACGCCGTCACCACACCGAGCAGAGCGATACCCGTGACCATCAGCGAGGCCGCCACCGTCCGGCCCTCGATCGTCACCGGGTAGCGGTCGCCGTATCCGACGGTGGAGATCGTGGTGAGCGTCCACCACACCGCCTCCCCGAACGTCGTGATCGACGCGTCCGGGGCGCCTCGCTCGGCGTCCAGCACGGCGAGCGAGGCCACGAACCCGACGAGGACGACGCTGCTCGACACGTAGACAGCCACGCGCCCGCGGAAGTCACCGCGCAGCTGCCGGTTGAGCACGGAGATCACCGTGATGACCCGCAGCGCCCGCAGCTGCCGGAACATCGGCAGGGCCAGGATCAACAGGTCGAGCAGGTGCGTGCGGACGTAGCGCCACTTGCGCCTGGCCAGCGCGATCCGCACCAGGTAGTCAAGTCCGAAGATCACCCACGTACCCGTGAGCACGACCTCCAGCACGGTTCGGCCGAGCGGCGTGATCGACGTGTCGAGCACCTGCCACGCGTAGGCGCCGAGGAAGACGACCGCAAGCCCGGTGAGCCACCAGTCCACGCGCCGGTCCCAGGCAGCGATCCGGGGCTCCTCCGGCGGCGAGGGTATGGCCATGCGGCGGAGCGTATGTCCTCAGCGCGGGCGCACATTCACGTCGCCGCTGCTGGAGCGGACGCGCACCGTGCTGCTCGCGGACGCGTCGGTCGGGATGCTCACCGACTGATCCCCCGAACTGGTCTCGGCCTGCACCCGGTATGTGCCGCCGGCCGGCAGCGCGACGTCCACCTCACCGGCACTGACATCCACCTCGACCGCCGACGGCGCCGTGGCGAAGTCGAGTCTGAGATCACCGGACGACGAACTGGCCCGGAAGGTCGGCACGTCCAGCCGTTCGCCCGTGACCTCGCCGGAGCTCACCTCCAGCGTCACCGGCCCGCGCAGGTCGGCGAGGTGGACGTCGCCGCTCGACGCCCGCACCGTCGCCGACTCCACCCCCACCCCGCTCGCGGCTACCCGTCCTGAGCTCGACCGCAGGTCGAGCACGAACCCGTCCGGCACGCGGACGTCGTAGTCGACGCTGCACCGCCCGAAGGTTGCGCCGACGCACTCCGCCGCGAGCGCCACGCCGTTTGCGGTGGACGTCTCCGTGAACGTGGGGCCCGCAGATTCCGGGCTGCGCACGATGCGGGTGACCTCGACGCGGTCGCCCTCGGCCCGCCCGACGGTGACATCCCCCGCGCCGACGTCGACGGTCAGCCGTGGCACCTGAGCGTCGAAGACCATCGACTCGGATGTCTCGACTACCGCGGCCGTAAACCCCCGCACGGTGGCCGCCCCGCCCACCGCCAGCACCGCGGCGATGCCCACCAGCCCCAGCACCAGCCCGGTCCGCCGCCGCGCCGGAGTCGAATCGATCATGGTCAAGATCGTAAGCACCGGAGCTCCCCGAAGCACTCCGGTAAACCCCCGTATCTCCCGTATCGGGCGGGTCAGCCGGCGGTGGCGAGTTTCCTTCGCAGCTCAGGAGCTACTCGGCGAACTAGGCAAGCCTTGCAGTCCAGCGACCGGGAGCCACCCTGGCCGAGGGGCACCCACCGGCTGCTCCTGCCATCCGTCGAACCAGATCTGACACTCGCCGACCGCGGCCGAAAACCCGAATAGTCGCATCATCATTCGGCCGATCCCGTCCCGCTTCATATCTCCATGCGCTTGACGTCGGACACCTTCCCGCAGATCGGGCGCCGGGGCCCGACCATGATCGCCGCGATGGGGACGTGACCTGCAAATATGCAGCTCATGCCCCCCGGACGGCGATCTTCGGCGGAGGCGGCCTCCCACCCGTGCAAGGAGCACCAGAGCATCCGCTCCTAACGCTCACGAGCGCGCGTTCGGCAGCCATTCCTCGAGCCTGAACATCGCTTCCCGGATGTCGTCGGCATCCCCGGCGAATGAAAGGCGTACGAACCGGCCCCCGTCCACGGGATCAAAATCGATCCCGGGCGCCACCGCGACGCCGGTCTCCGCGAGCAAGCGATAAGTGAAGGCCATCGAATCCGCCGTCAGGTGCGACACGTCCGCGAATACGTAGAAAGCTCCGTCGGGCGGGGCGAGCCGGGTGACGCCGAGCCGCGCGAGCCCGTCCAGCACCAGTTCGCGGTTCACCGCGTACCGGGCGACGTGAGAGTCGGCCTCCGCGTAGCTCGCGGGGTGGAACGCGCCGAGCGCCGCGTGCTGCGCGAGCGCGGGCGGGCAGACCGTGAAGTTGCCGGCGAGGCAGTCGGCCGCGCGCAGCAGGCGCGGCGGCAGCAGCAGCCAGCCCAGCCGCCAGCCGGTCATCGAGAAGTACTTCGAGAACGAGTTGACGACGATCGCCTCGCGCGACGTGCTCCACGCCGACGACGTCGCGGGCGAGCCGGCGTAGGAGATGCCGTGGTAGATCTCGTCGCTCACGAGCTGGACGCCGGTGCCCTCGCACCAGGCAGCCAGTGCGGCGAGCTCGGACGGGTCGAGCACCGTGCCTGTCGGGTTGGCCGGGCTCGCGACGACCAGGCCCTTCACCGGCTCGTCAAGGGCCTCGAGCATCGCGACGGTGGGCTGGAAGCGGGTCTCCGGGCCGCACGGCAGCTCGACGACCTCGCAGCCGAGTGCGGTGAGGATGTTGCGGTAACAGGGGTAGCCGGGGCGAGCCATGGCCACCCGATCGCCCGCGTCGAACGCGGCGAGGAACGCCAACAGGAAGCCGCCGGACGAGCCGGTGGTGACCAAAACCTGCTCCGGCGCCACGTCGAGCCCGTATGCGCGCGCGTAATGCTCGGCGATCGCCGTACGCAGCGGCGGGATGCCGGGCGTCACGGTGTAGCCGAGCACCTCACCGCTGATCGCCGCGGTCGCCGCTTCCCGCACGGCAGGCGGGGCCGGCGTCGACGGTTGCC
Organism: Pseudonocardia aurantiaca; assembly: GCF_039526725.1. Taxonomy (NCBI): domain Bacteria; kingdom Bacillati; phylum Actinomycetota; class Actinomycetes; order Pseudonocardiales; family Pseudonocardiaceae; genus Pseudonocardia; species Pseudonocardia aurantiaca. The sequence continues at coordinate 90,687 of NZ_BAAAJG010000002.1, read as the reverse complement.
CGGCCGAGAGGTTGACCAGGTCGCCGTGCGTGCGCTGGCGCTCCGCCGCCGCCGCCCACACGTCCATGACGTGGAACGGCGGGATGGCGGCGCGGGCTGCAACGGAGAGCCCGGACGTGGTGGGGTGGGTCGTCACATGCCGAGAGTAAGCAGACCGGTGACCGCCCTCCGCGAGCGGAGGGCGGTCACCGGGATGGTGCTCGGTTTCAGATGAGGCCCTGGACGAGGTCCGTGGCCGAGAAGACGTCCGCCGAGGCCGGCAGGGAGTCCGTGACGGTGCCCGAGACGCTGTCGAGGTCGAGCGCGGCAGACGTCGGCAGGCCACCGGCGAGACCGGTGACGGTGCCAACGGCGTCCGGCAGGGCCGGCAGCGAGGGCAGGGCGTCGGTGCCCGGCAGGGACGGCAGCGAGGGCAGGGCGTCGGTGCCCGGCAGGGACGGCAGCGACGGCAGGTCGCCGACGCTCGGCAGGGCCGGCAGGCCCAGGTCGCCAACGGCCGGCAGGCTGCCGACAGCCGGAAGCGACGGCAGGGCCAGGTCGCCGACAGCCGGAAGCGACGGCAGGGCCAGGTCGCCGACAGCCGGAAGCGACGGCAGGGCCACATCGCCGACAGCCGGCAGGCTGCCGACAGCCGGGAGGTCCGGCAGGGCGACCGGCAGCGCGGCCAGCGCGCCGGCGATCGGCAGCGAGTCGACGGACGGCAGGGCCAGGTCGCCGGTGCTCGGCAGCGCGGGGAGCGCCGGGAGCGAGACGGCGTCGACGGCCGGCAGCGCCGGGAGGTCGATGCCGGCGGCGCCGCCAACGTTGAACAGGTCGAGGTTGACACCCTCGAAGGCCGCGCCGTCGATCGGCAGCTGGGACGGAAGCTCGGTCGGCAGGGCCGGGACGCCGAGGGCGTCGAGGCCCGGGACCGACACGCCGTTGGCGCCGAGCTGGACGTCCAGCGCGTCGTTGTCGAACGTGCCGCCCAGGTCGAGAGTGGCCGCACCCGCGGGGCCCGCTACCGCGAGCATCGCGATGGGTGCGCCCAGGACGCCGAGCGCGGTCCGCCCGGCGATGCGCGACGCGCGCCCCTGGGTTGTGTGTCGGGGTCGTGCGTTGTTCGTCATGCGAGTCCTCAGGTTCTCGGGGGAGCGAACGGACGGACCGGAGGGAGCCGGTCGCCCATCACGGGGAGCGACGACGGTGTAGATCACTCCGGGTGGGCGAGACCATGGCCCTGCCACCCGTTCGGCCGCAAGTTGCTCTCAGCGACCCGAGAGGTCGGGTTCGGGGCCCGAATGGCGCAATGAGCTTGCTCTTTGGTGGACGGGCGAGCACGGAACGAGTTGCCAAATGTCACCCCATCGGGTGATGCCCCAGCACTAGCGCGGGGCCGGAACAGCAACTTCACCACGCACCGCGCGCAGTGCGATGTCCGTGCGGTAGTGGGATCCGGCCAGGTGGACGCGCTCCAGGCGCTGGTATGCCTCCGCCCGGGCGGCCTCCAGGTCGGCGCCGGTGCCGACGACGGAGAGCACGCGCCCGCCGGCGGACACGACCGCCCCGTCGTCGCGCCTACGGGTGCCCGCGTGCAGCACGCCCTCACCATCTGCGCCGGCGATCACGTCTCCGAGCCGCGGGGTACCGGGGTAGCCCTCGGCCGCGACCACCACGGTGACGGCGGCGCCGTCGGCCCACTGCACCGGCGGCTCGTCGGCGAGGGTCCCCGTCGCGGTGGCGAGCAGCAGCCGCGCGAGCGGGGTGCGCAGCAGCGCGAGCACGATCTGGGTCTCCGGGTCGCCGAACCGGCAGTTGAACTCGATCACGGCGGGTCCGGCGGCGGTGAGCACGAGCCCGGCGTACAGGAGCCCGCTGAACGGGGTGCCGCGCCGGACCATCTCCGCGGCCACCGGCGCCACGACGCTCGAGACCAGCTCGTCGGCCAGCCCGGGTGAGGCCCACGGCAGCGGTGCGTAGGCGCCCATCCCGCCGGTGTTCGGCCCGCTGTCGTCGTCGCCGACCCGCTTGAAGTCCTGGGCAGGCAGGAGTGGCACGACCGTCTCGCCGTCGACGAGACAGAAGAGCGAGACCTCCGGCCCGTCGAGGAACGACTCGAGCAGCACCGGGTGGCCGCCGTCGAGCAGGGTGCTCGCATGCGCCCGTGCGGCGTCGAAGTCCTCGGTGACGACCACGCCCTTGCCCGCGGCCAACCCGTCGTCCTTCACGACGTACGGGGGCGTGAAGCGGGCGAGCGCGGCGTCGAGGTTCGCCGGGTTGTCCACGACGACCGACGAGGCGGTGTTCACACCGGCCCTGGCCATGACGTCCTTCGCGAAGCTCTTCGAACCCTCGATCCGCGACGCCGCCGCGCTGGGCCCGAAGCAGGGAATGCCGGCGGCGCGCACGGCGTCGGCCGCACCTGCGACGAGCGGCACCTCCGGACCGACCACCACCAGGTCGGCCCGCCAGCCGCGGGCCAGCGCCGCGACCGCTTCGGGGTTGCCGACGTCGAGGCCGAGCTGTTCGGCCACGGCGGCAGTCCCGGCGTTGCCAGGCGCGCAGGCGAGCGCCGTGACTCCCGGGTCCTGCGCCACGGCGAGGACGATGGCGTGCTCTCGAGCACCGGACCCCACAACCAGGACGCGCACGACACCCGATCGTAGGTCTCGGGTGACCGTCACCTCCGGTGCGCATCCGTCGTTCACCACATGGACCGAACGCCGGGCACCAGCAGTGAGACTCACGTCACTCGACCGAGGAAGGGTGTGCCAATGCCATCCCCCGCTCGAGGACTCGCCGTGGTCGCACTCGCACTCGCCGTACTCGCGCTGATCGTCGGCCCGGCCGCCCCCGCCGCGCTCGCGGACGGCTCCGAGTCCGCCGCTCCTCTCGTCATCGGTCACCGCGGGGCGTCGGCGTACCGCCCCGAGCACACCCTGGCCTCGTACGAGCTGGCCGCCCGCATGGGCGCGGACTACATCGAGCCCGACCTGGTCACCACGTCCGACGGGGTGCTCGTCGCCCGCCACGAGCCGGAGATCGGCGGCACCACTGACGTCGGGCGGCACCCGGAGTTCGCCGAGCGGCGCACCACGAAGACCATCGACGGGGTCGAGTACTCGGGCTGGTTCACCGAGGACTTCACCCTCGCCGAGCTGAAGAAGCTGCGCGCCACCGAGCGGATCCCGGCCACCCGGCAGGAGAACACGATCTGGAACGGCCGATTCGAGATCCCGACGTTCGCCGAGGTGCTCGACCTGCGCGAGCGGTTATCTGACGAGCTGGGCCGCGAGGTCGGGATCTACCCGGAGACCAAACACCCGACGTACTTCGCCTCGATCGGCAAGCCCCTGGAGCCCGCGCTCGTCGACCAGCTGGACGACGCCGGCCTCAACCACAGCGGCGCGCCGGTCTTCGTACAGTCGTTCGAGACGACGAACTTGCGCAAGCTGGACGACGAGCTGAAGGTGCCGCTGGTGCAGCTGCTGAGCGCCCAGGGCGCTCCGGCAGACCTCGTGGCCGCCGGCGACTCGCGCACGTACGCGGACCTGATCACGCCCACCGGCCTCGCGGACATCGCCACCTACGCGGCGGGCATCGGCCCGGACAAGAACATGGTGGTGGCCAGCAACGCCGACCAGACCCTCGGCGCGCCCACGTCGCTCGTCGCCGATGCGCACGCCGTGGACCTGCTGGTGCACCCCTACACGTTCCGCAACGAGAACCAGTTCCTGCCGGCGAACCTGCGCAGCGCGGGGAGCCCGGCCGACTACGGCGACGTGTTCGCGGAGTACGCGGCGTTCTTCGCCGCAGGCGTCGACGGGGTGTTCGCCGACAACCCCGACACGGCCCTCGCCGCCGTCCGCGGGATGAACACATAGATATAAGGAGAAGCGCGGCCGCCCCGGGCTCAGCGGGACAGGCCCTCCAGCAACAGCTCAGTCGTCTCTTCCGGGTGTTCCTCGTGCGGGAAGTGTCCGGTCGCCGGCATCACGTGCAGCCGGTGCTCCGGACCGGCCCACCGTTTCGCCGCGGCCGCGGTGCGCGGGAGCAGGCACGGGTCGAGCGCACCGTGCACCTGCAGCACCGGGACGGTCGGAGGACGCGCAACGGCAGCCGCGAAGCGCCTGCCCTCGGCCCGTAGCTGGGAGCGGGCCGCCCAGCGGTAGTACTCCATCGCGCAGTGCACGGTGCCCGACACCTGGACGGCACGCCGGTAGTGGGCGGTGGCCTCGGCGAAGTCGGCGGACGCAGCCCACTCCGGGCCCGCCCAGCCCCGCATGATCCGCTCGACGCGCGCGCCGCCCTCGGCGCGCAGGGAGCGCTCCGGCCACCGGGGCAGTTGGAAGCCCAGCGCGTAGGCGGCTGTGGCCCGCCCCTGACCGCGGGGGTCGCGGACCATGGCCGATCGCACGGCGAGCGGGTGCGGCGCGCCGAGCGCGGTGAGCGAGCGCACCAGCCGCGGGTGCAGCGCCGTCACGGTCCAGGCGATGAGCCCGCCCCAGTCGTGCCCGACGAGGTGCGCGCGCGGCTCCCCGAGCGCCCGCACGAGCCCGGCGACGTCGCCGGCGAGCGTCCAGAGGTCGTAGCCGCGCGGGGGTTTGTCGGAGTCGCCGTAGCCGCGCAGGTCGGCGGCGACGACCCGATACCCGCGCTCGGCGAGCGCCGCGACCTGGTGCCGCCACGACCACCAGAACTCGGGGAAACCGTGCAGCAACACTACGAGCGGCCCGCCGCCGTCGGACTCGGCAACGTGCAGGCGGATCCCGTTGGCGGAGACGTTGCGGTGGGTCCAGGGGCCGGCCAGCCGCGCCGAGGACGGGTCAGGCGCTGCTCGGCGCACCCCGGTCGGCTGACGACTCAGCGGGCGACGGCGCCTGGCGTGCCGTCCAGCTCGTGCGGGGCGGTGCCGTCGCCGTCGTGGCCGCGGTGGGTGAGCACGTGCGCCGACTCGCGCAGCGAGGAGATCGTGCGCTCCGGCGCCCGGATCTTCCGGACGCGCAGGTAGCCGAACAACCCGAAGAGGCCCGCCGTCAGCAGCATGATCCCGAAGACGATGGCGAACGCGACGGCGCGATTGAGCCACAGCGCGAGCAGCTCACCGAGCGCGAAGAACGCGAAGAAGAGGCTGAAGAGCAGGATCGTCAGCGCGATGATGAAGAAGACGCTGCCCTGCATGCCCTTCTTCACCTCGGCGGTGACTTCGGAGCGGGCCAGCTCCACCTCGGCGCGCACCAGGGTGGAGACGTGTTCGGCGGCCTCGCGGACGAGTTCGCCGATCGACCGCTCCTCCGCGGACCGGGTCGGCTCGGGAGCGAGCGGGATCGACGGCAGGACGGGCGGAACCCCCGCGCCGCCGGGGCTGGTCGGGCTGGCCACCGCGGTCCTCCTTAGAACGCCTCGCCGGGACGATGATCTCGGCAGCCATCCTTCCACGGCCACCGGCTGGGTGCCCGCTCAGGACCGGGCGCGCCGCGCCGCGTCATCCGGTGTTGCGGGCGCGCACTCGGCCCCGGCGCACCAGCAGCGCGGCCCCGGCGACCGACGCGGTGGCCGACGCGGCCAGCACGGCCGCCTTGGCCGTCTCCAGGAGCTCCGGGTGGTCGGCGAGCGACAGCTCCGCGATCAGCAGGCTGACGGTGAACCCGACCCCGCCGAGCATCGACACGGCGGCCATGTCCCGCCAGCTCAGCCCCCGCGGCCGGGACGCCGGCGTCAGCCGGATGACGAGCCAGGACGCGCCGAGGATCCCGACGATCTTGCCGGCCAGCAGCCCCACGATCACTCCCTGCGAGACGGCTTCGGTGAACACGGCCCGCAGGGCGCTCGCCCCGATCGGCACTCCGGCCGCGAACAGCGCGAAGACCGGCACCGCAAACCCCGCCGACCACGGCTGCAGGCGGTGCTCCAGACGCAGCGCCGGGGCGAACTCCTCGCCCGGGTCGGCGCGGACGCGGGTGAGCAGGCCGAGCAGCACGCCGGAGACCGTCGCGTGCACACCCGCCTCGTGCACCGCCAGCCACGTGGCCACCGCGATCGGCAGGTAGACCCACCACGCCCGCACCCGCCTGCGCTGCAGCCACCAGTACAGGGCGGCCAGCAGCGCGGCGGCGACCAGCGCGATCAGGTCGAGCCCGGAGCTGAACAGCACCGCGATCACGATGATCCCGCCGAGGTCGTCGGCCACCGCGAGCCCGAGCAGGAACACCCGCGCGCTCACCGGCATCGCCGAGCCTGCCAGCGCCAGCACGCCGAGGGCGAACGCGATGTCGGTGGCCACGGGGATGGCCCAGGCCTGGTCCATCCCCGTGGCACCGCGGCCTACGAGCAGGGCGAGACCGGCCGGGACGATCATCCCGCCGAGCGCGGCGGCGACCGGGAGCAGTGCCTGGCTCCGCGTCGACAGCTCCCCCACGACGAGCTCGCGTTTGAGCTCCAGCCCGACGACGAAGAAGAAGAGGGCGAGCAGGCCGTCCGTCGCCCACTGGGCGAGCGTGAGGTCGAGGTGGAGCGCTGCCGGACCGACGACCGTGTTCCGCGTCGCCTGGTACGCACCGGCCCACGGCGAGTTGGCCCACACGATCGCGACCGCCGCGGCGGCCAGCAGCACGAACCCGCCGACCGTCTCGGTGCGGAGATACCGGGCGAACTCCCCGACCGGGGCGGCGATGCGGCGACGGGTCAACGGGCGGCTCCTCGCAGGCGGGCACGACGACGTTGCCGAGCGCGCCGCAGATGACCTTATGTCAGCCCGTCCGGATCTGCGTATGCAGGCCCGTTACTCCTCGGGCCGCCCGCGGAGCCGCTTCACCGCAGAGCGCCGGGACTTCGCATCGAGCCGCCGCCGCTTCGCTCCAGCCGTCGGTCGGGTGGGCCGGCGTTGCGGCGGGTCCGCCGCCGTCGCCGCGCGCAGGGTGCCCGCCAACCGCTCGCGGGCGGCGTCCCGGTTGCGGAGCTGACTCCGGTGCTCGGACGCCGTGATCGTGAGCACGCCGTCCACCAGCCGCGAGGCCAGCCTGCGCAGGGCCCGCTCCCGCAGGTCCTCGGGCACGGACGGAGAGCGCGCGAGGTCGAAGGACAGCTCGACGCGTGAGTCGGTGGTGTTGACCCCCTGCCCGCCGGGTCCGGAGGAGCGTGAAAACCGCCAGTTGAGCTCCCGTTCGGGCAGCACGAGCCGCCCATGTACGGGAAGCTCACCCTCTGCCACGCGGCCAAGGGTGCCCCACGCGCCCATCCGCCCCACCCCCAGCGCAACATGTTAGCCCGAATGGCGGTATACGGTGCTCCATTTATACTTCTGTCTGATCAGTGAGTAGTACCACGAGCCAAAACGGCTCGGCACTTTGTATGCTGTAAGCAGTCGACCAGACACAACGAACCACCCCAGAAGGGTACTGGTCGATCCACCGCCCAACCTGGAGCACCTGATGTCTTTGTCCGAGACGCCGTCAGAAGCCGCCAGCCGCCGGATCGCCCGGCCCGTTCCGCTGCGTGAGAGCGTCTACAGCGCCATCCTGGACATGATCGTCAGCCGGAACCTTCAGCCGGGCCAGCACCTGGTGGAGAGCGAGCTCGCTGTGATGCTGGGCGTCTCCCGGCAGCCGGTTCGCGAGGCGCTTCAGTGGCTGAAGAACGACGGCTGGGTGGACCTGCGGCCCGGGCTCGGGGCGTTCGTCCACAGCCCCACGGTGGAGGAGGCCGACCAGCTGCTCGCGGTGCGCAGCCTGCTGGAGACCGAGTCGGCCCGGCTGGCGGCCAAGAATGTCACGGAGGAGGGCGTCGCCCGTCTCCGCGAGATCTGCCGTCAGGGCCACGTTGCCCTCGCAGCCGAGGACGTCGCCACGATGGTGGCGCTCAACGCCGAGCTGCACGCCACTGTGATGCGACTGTCCGGCAACGACGTGCTCGTCGAGCTCGCCGCCCAGGTCGACCGCCGAGTGCGTTGGTACTACACGCCAGTGGCCCGCCATCGTGGTGCGCAGTCCTGGCAGGAGCACTCGGAACTCATCGACGCGATCGCTACGGGCGACGCAGATCGCGCGGGCACAGTGATGTCAGCGCACACCGAGCACACCCGTCGCTCATACCTGGAGCAGCGTGACGACGCGGACACCAGTCCGACCGCTGCACTCAAGGGGCGCGTCCACTAGGCGCTCCCAGGACGCACGGGGCCGGTAGCAGCGGCCCCTCGCCCGCTGCCCCTTGGGTCGAAGGTCGACCGTAGGGAGCACCCCGACCGCGCCCCACGTCGGCGCGCGTCACTCATCAGGCACGCACTCCTGCGCGCCGCCCTGCTTCCAGCACGCGCCGGCCGGCGGCCAACGGTCCCCAGACCCGCGCCTCCTGAGCCCTAGGAGCTCAGGGGGCGTGCGGTGGCCACGGACTTGGCCCGGGGCGAGGACCCTTCGAGAAGTCCGCGGCCACCGCACTGGGATCCGCCCCTGGTCGTAGGCCCCCCGCACGGGGCGTACGACCAGGGGCGGTGGTCTTTCCGCCGCCCTGACGAGATCAGACGGCGTAGCGGGTCGAGGGCTCGGCGGCGCGCTCGGCCACACGAACCGGCGGGAGTGTGCTCGGCAGGCCGGGGCGCTGCAGCAGGCCGGTTGTCCACCCGGCGCCGAGCGATATGACGGCAGCGACGGTGAAGGTAGCGGCCCAGCCCCACGATGTGACCGACAGGGCCGCCAGCCCGACACCGAGCACACCGCCCACCGCCTTGGCGCTGTAGACGAGGCCGTGCACCTCCAGTGCGCTCTGCTCTCCGAAGTACTCGCGGGCGAGGCTCGCGAACAGCGGGTAGAAGCTGCCGCCCCCGAGCCCGGCCAGCGCCGCGGCGGTCACCAGCGCGGCAGTGGCGCCCGTGGTGGCCGACACCGCGAACAGCAGCTGCGCCGCGGCCTGCACGACCAGCACCAGGCTCAGCGTGCGGCCACGCCCGACACGGTCGGAGAAGCCGACCGACACCGCGCGTCCGGCTCCGTTGATGCCGGCGAGGAGTCCGGCGGCAAGCGCCACCACACCCGCCGTCGCGCCCAGGCCGTCGGCGTAGACCACCAGGAACGCGGCGTTGAACAGCGACACGGCGCCTGCGCCGATGAGGATCAGGTACATCACCGGCAGCACTCGCGTGCGCAGCGCCTGCACAGCCGAGTACTCGCGGATGGCGGGCGGGTTCTTGCGCCGCCCAGGGTTGGTGTTGCGCCCGAGCGCCCACGCCCTCGGGTCGACCTCGGCGGGCCACCACCGCGCGGGCGGGTCGCGGAAGAGCAGCCCCGGCCCGGCGACTAGCAGGAAGAGCACGGCGGCCGCAACGTCGAGCACGACGGTCAGGTTGCCGGCGTGCAGCCCGATGACCGCGGCGACGATGAAGGGCACGGACCCGTAGGCGAACGCGCCGGTCACGGTGCTCACCCGGCCCGCCATGCGCTCCGGGTACCACTTGGCGACGGTGGACGTGCAGGCCGCGTAGACGAGGCCGGCACCGGTGCCGCCGAGGACCGCATACCCCAGCAGCGCGCCGAGCAGCCCGCCGCTGTGAGCGAGGGCCACGAGGCCGAAGGCACTGAGCGCTGCGCCCGCGACCATGACAGTGCGCGGGTCCAGCCGGTTGCGCTCACGGAGGTAGGCCACCGGCAACCCGACGCCCGCCTGGAACACGGTCCAGCCGGCGAGCAGCCAGAGCGTGCCGGCGAGACCCCAGTCGTTGCGCTCCATGAGCGCCGGAACCGCAGCCCCATACCCGTACTGCAGCACGCCGACGGCCGCCATCGGTAGCCACGCCAGCCGAAGCACGGACGAGCGCGGGCGTCCGATGAGGTCCATCGGAGACTCCCCGACGCGGTAGCTGCGGCCGTTGTTGTCCCGGATCTCCCGGATCTCTGCCCGCTGAACCTCTGGCATGGCGACCTCCCTCCATACTGTATGCCAAATATTGCGGGCCCGTGACCCAGAGCACAAGTCTTCTGGACAACTTTCTCCATACTGCATACAGTCGACCAGCACGTACGTCGGGTCAGACGGGAGAAATCGCAGCGTGGACCTCTACGAGCATCAGGCGAAGGACTTGTTCGACGTGCATGGCGTGGCGGTGCCGCTCGGTGCCGTGGCCGACACCGCCGAGGAGGCCGCGAGCGTCGCGGCCGGTATCGGCGGGCCGGTGGTCGTGAAGGCTCAGGTCAAGACGGGCGGCCGGGGCAAGGCAGGCGGCGTCAAGCTGGCCGTCGACCCCACCGACGCGCAGGCCAAGGCCGGCGCCATCCTCGGCATGGACATCAAGGGCCACACCGTGCACCGGGTGCTGGTGGTGGAGGCCTCGCAGATCGCCGAGGAGTACTACTTCTCCTTCCTGCTCGACCGCTCGAACCGCACCTTCCTCGCCATGGCGTCCGCGGAGGGCGGCATGGAGATCGAGCAGCTCGCCGTCGAGCGCCCCGAGGCGCTCGCGAAGGTGCCGATCGACGCGATCGCGGGTGTCGACAAGGCCAAGGCCGCCGAGATCGTCGCCGAGGCGAAGCTCCCTGCCGAGGTGGCGGACCAGGCCGCCGACGTCATCGTGAAGCTCTGGGAGACCTTCGTCTCCGAGGACGCCACGCTGGTCGAGGTCAACCCGCTGGTCCGGACGGCAGGCGGCGAGGTGGTCGCGCTCGACGGCAAGGTCACACTCGACGAGAACGCGGCGTTCCGCCACCCCGGCCACGCGGACCTCGTCGACCAGCGCACCGAGGACCCGCTCGAGGCCAAGGCCAAGGCGAAGGACCTCAACTACGTCAAGCTCGACGGCCAGGTCGGCATCATCGGCAACGGCGCGGGCCTCGTCATGAGCACGCTCGACGTGGTGGCCTACGCCGGGGAGAACCACGGTGGCGTGAAGCCCGCCAACTTCCTCGACATCGGCGGCGGCGCGTCGGCCGACGTCATGGCGGCAGGTCTGGACGTCATCCTCGGCGACCCCGACGTCAAGAGCGTGTTCGTCAACGTCTTCGGCGGCATCACCGCGTGCGACGCGGTGGCCAATGGCATCGTCGAAGCGCTGAAGATCCTCGGATTCAGCGCCACGAAGCCGCTCGTCGTGCGGCTCGACGGCAACAACGTCGAGGAGGGGCGCCGGATCCTGAACGAGGCGAACCACCCCCTCATCACGCAGGTGGACACGATGGACAACGCGGCCGACAAGGCCGCCGAGCTCGCAGCGGCGGGGGCCTGAACATGTCGATCTTCCTGAACAAGGACAGCAAGGTCATCGTCCAGGGCATCACCGGCGGTGAGGGCACCAAGCACACCGCCAAGATGCTCGCCGCCGGCACCAACGTCGTGGGCGGCGTCAACGCCCGCAAGGCCGGCACCACAGTCTCCATCGGCGGCGCCCACCTCACCGTGTTCGGCACGGTCGAGGAGGCCATGAAGGAGACCGGCGCCGACGTCAGCGTGCTGTTCGTGCCGCCGAGGTTCACCAAGGACGCCGCGATCGAGGCCATCGACGCCGGCATCGGCCTGGCCGTGGTGATCACCGAGGGCGTCCCGGTGCACGACACCGCCTACGTCTGGGCGCATGCGGTCGCCACCGGCAACAAAACCCGGATCATCGGCCCGAACTGCCCCGGCATCATCTCACCCGGGCAGTCGAACGCCGGGATCATCCCGGCCGACATCGCGGGCCAGGGCCCGATCGGCCTGGTGTCGAAGTCGGGCACGCTGACCTACCAGATGATGTACGAGCTGCGGGACCACGGCTTCTCCACCGCCATCGGCATCGGCGGCGACCCCGTGGTCGGCACCACGCACATCGACGCCCTCGAGGCCTTCGAGGCCGACCCCGAGACCAAGGCGATCGTGATGATCGGCGAGATCGGCGGCGACGCCGAGGAGCGCGCAGCCGACTTCGTGAAGGCCAACGTCACCAAGCCGGTCGTCGGGTACGTCGCGGGCTTCACCGCGCCTGAGGGCAAGACGATGGGCCACGCCGGCGCGATCGTCTCGGGCTCGGCGGGCACCGCGCAGGCCAAGAAGGAGGCCCTGGAGGCCGCGGGCGTGCGGGTCGGGAAGACCCCGAGCGAGACGGCCGCCCTGATGCGGGAGCTGCTGGGCAGCCCGTCCGGCGCGGCGGCCTGAGTTCCACCTGCACACAACCGTCCGCGCCGTCGATCCGGGAGAAGGCATGCCTGACGCCCCCCTGAACTACGACGTCAACCTGTCCATCCTGTTCACCGAGCTGCCGCTGCTGCATCGACCCGCAGCGGCAGCGGAGGCGGGCTTCGACGCCGTCGAGCTGTGGTGGCCGTTCCCGTATCCGGAGCCGTCCGACCGCGAGCTGGACGCCCTGCGCACGTCCATCGAAGACGCAGGCGTCCGGCTCGTCGCACTCAACTTCGACGCCGGGGACATGGCCGCGGGGAGCCGCGGGCTGGTTTCCCGCCCCCGCGACAGCGCCCGTTTCCGCTCCAACATCGACATGGCCGTGGGTTTCGCGGGGTCGCTCGGGTGCACTGTGCTCAACGCTTTGTACGGCAACCGCGACGTCGAGGTCAGCGTGCCCGAGCAGCGTGAGCTCGCCACCGAGAACCTGATGCTGGCCGCCACCGCGGCGGACCGCATCGGCGCCACTGTGGTGATCGAGGCGCTCAACAGCTACGAGAGCCCGCTCTATCCGATCACGTCGTCGCAGAAGGCGCTCGACATGATCGACTACCTTCGGGTCGTGCAGGGCGTGCGCAACGTCGCGTTCCTGGCCGACCTCTATCACCTGGCACGCATGGGCGAGCCGGTCGAGCGGCTCGTCGAGCTGCGGGCCGACCGGTTCGGCCACGTCCAGATCGCCGACCCGCCCGGCCGGAGCCAGCCAGGCACCGGCAAGCTCGACTGGGACGTGGTGCTCACCCGCCTCGCCGAGAGCGGGTACCGCGGCCATGTCGGCCTCGAGTACAAGCCGGTCGGCCCCAGCGCCGAGAGCTTCGATTGGCTCCCCCGGCACCTCCGCGCAACCGCAACCGTAGAGGAATCAGTATGACTGAGCCCGCAAGCACGCCCATCGGATTCATCGGCCTGGGGATCATGGGTGGCCCGATGGCCGCCAACCTCCTCAAGGCCGGCTACCCCGTCGTCGGCTACGACGTCGTGCCCGCCGCCCTGGAGAAGTTCACCGCGGCCGGTGGCAAGGCGGCCGACTCGGTCGCCGCCGTCGCCGCAGAGTCCGACGTCGTGATCACGATGCTGCCCGACTCGCCGTTCGTCGAGGAGGTCGTGCTGGGCTCCGGCGGCGTGCTGGAGCACGCCAAGCCTGGCCTGCTGCTGATCGACATGAGCACCATCCGGCCCGACACCTCGGTCGCCGTCGGCACGGAGGCCGCCTCCCGCGGTGTCCGCGCCCTCGACGCCCCCGTCAGCGGCGGCGAGAAGGGCGCGATCGACGGCGTCCTCTCGATCATGGTCGGGGGCGAGGAGGAGGTCTTCGCCGCCGCGCTCCCCGTGCTCGAGGTGCTCGGCAAGACGATCGTGCACGTCGGCCCGGCCGGCGCGGGGCAGACCGTCAAAGCCGCGAACCAGCTCGTCGTCGGCGGCACGTACGCGCTGGTCGCCGAGGCCATCGTGCTGCTCGAGGCGTCCGGAGTCGACGCGGGCCGCGGCCTCGACGTCCTCGCCGGCGGGCTCGCCGGAAGCCGGATCCTCGAACTCAAGCGCGAGTCGATGGTCGCGCGGCAGTTCGCGCCGGGCTTCCGTATCGACCTGCACCACAAGGACATGGGCATCGCGATCGCCGCGGCGCGCGAGGCCGGCGTGGCCCTTCCCATGACCGGGCTGGTCGCGCAGCTCATCGCCTCGGCCCGCGCGCAGGGCTACGGCTCGCTCGACCACTCGGTGCTGCTGAAGGTGCTGGAGAACCTCTCCGGCAGGGCCTCCACGGCGTGAGACCCGCCGGCAGACAGCGGATCCTCTGTGTGGAGACCGTTGCTGCCGTGCTCGCGTCGGAGGGCGCCGACACCGTGTTCGGCGTCCCCGACGCTCCCCCCTCCCCCTCCACGCCGCCCTGCGCAAGCGCGGCGTGGAGCACGTTGCGGTGCGGAACGCGGAGAGCGGCACGCACACCGCCGACGGGTGGGCAAGAGCCACCGGCAAGGTCGGAGTGTCGATCGGGACCTCCGGCCTCGCTGGTACCGAACATGATCGCGGGGCTCGGCGCGGCGCTCGCCGACTCCGTCCCGATCATCTGCCTCACCGGGTTGAGCGGGCGGCCGGGCAGGCGGAGCGGTCCGCTCACGCCGCAACCCCCGCCGGCCTCGTGCGGCTCGCCGACTGAAGGTCGCACTCCTATATGGGTGCATCGTGGCCGTTCCAGAGCCACGGAACGGCCCTCTCGCCCTGGATCGCGGGGCGGGAGGGCCGTTCGCTGTGGCGGGCCCGTAAACACGCCGGCCGCCGGCAGGCTGTTCACCCACCGGCGGCCTCTGGGCGCGGACCTGTCAGGACGCTGCGGCCACCTGCTGATTGAGCAGGTCGGCAACTGCAGTGATCGCCCTGAGAGTGGGGACCTCGGCGCCGGTGAGGTCGGCGAGCTCCACTACCGCAGTCAGGAGCACGTCCAGCTCCATCGGGCGTCCACGCTCCAGATCCTGGAGCGTGGAGGTCTTGTGTTCACCGGTGCGCTCGGCGCCGGCGATGCGCTTCTCGACGGAGATCTCCGGCTTGCAGCCCACTCGGTGGGCCACATCGAGGGTCTCCTCCATCATCTTCGCCACCAGCGCACGAGTGCCCTGGTGCCGGGCGATGCCGGCCATCGTGGCCCGCGTCAGCGCACTGAGCGGGTTGAAGGCGATGTTGCCCATCAACTTGATCCAGATGTCGTTGCGCACGTCGGCCTCGACGGGGCACTTGAGCCCGCCGGCCACCATCGCCTCAGAGAACTCGGTGCAGCGCTTGGAGATCGAACCGTCCGGCTCACCGATGGAGAACCGGGTGCCCTCCAGGTGCCGCACGACACCGGGCGCCTCGATCTCCGTGGCCGCATAGACGACGCATCCGATCGCGCGGTCGAGCGGCAGCGCGGCCGTGACGGAACCCGCTGGGTCCACCGCCTCGATCCGGTGCCCCTCGAACGGCCCGGCCAGCTTGTGGAAGTACCACCACGGGATTCCGTTCTGCGCCGCGATGATCGACGTGTCGTCGTGCAGCAGCGGCTTGATCATGGGCGCGGCCGCGGCGTACGCGTTGGCCTTGAACCCCAGGAAGATGTGGTCGACCGGACCGATCTCACCTGGGTCATCGGTGGCGTTGGGGTGGGAGGAGAAGTCCCCTCTCGGAGAGAAGACCTGTACTCCGTTCTTGCGTAGCGCCTCGAGATGCGCACCGCGGGCGACAAGGTGCACATCTACACCGGCCCGGCTCAGTGCCGCCCCCACGTAGGCGCCGATCGCACCCGCTCCCAGCACAGCAACCTTCACGTCGGGCTCCCGTCCTCTGTGAATCGTGCATTCAGTATGCAGTATGGAAGGCTGTCGTCAAGCGCCATCGTCGGGACGCCCGGCGCAGGACCGAGCGGCCTCGGTCTAGGTCAGGTCACAGACGAACCAACTCTGGACAACGGCCGCACCGTGGGGTACCAAAGCAGCCATACCGTATGCAGTATGGAACCGCCGCCAGCGAGGGCGACACGAGGAGATGGCTTTCGATGACGCAGACGATCCCCGGAAGGGCCGCTCGGGACGGGACCGGCCGTGCGCCGACCCTGCCCGAGACGGTCTCCGGCGGCCATCTCGTCGCGAAGGCGCTGAAGGCAGAGGGCGTGGACACGATCTACACCCTGTGCGGCGGGCACATCATCGACATCTACGACGGTTGCGTTGACGAAGGTATCGCCGTCATCGACGTGCGGCACGAGCAGGTGGCCGCGCACGCGGCGGACGGCTACGCGCGCATCACCGGCAAGCCCGGCGTCGCGGTAGTCACCGCAGGTCCCGGCACCAGCGACGCCATCACAGGTGTCGCCAACGCGTTGCGCGCGGAGAGCCCCATGCTGCTGATCGGCGGCCAGGGCGCGCTCGAACAGCACAAGATGGGGTCCCTTCAGGACCTCCCGCACGTCGACATGATGGCGCCGATCACGAAGTTCGCGGCGACGGTCCCGGACACGGCGCGCACCGCAGATTTCGTGTCGATGGCGTTCCGTGAGTGCTTCAACGGCGCTCCCGGCCCGTCCTTCCTGGAGATCCCGCGCAACGTGCTCGACGCGCACGTGCCGCTCGAGCAGGCGCGCCTGCCCAAGCCCGGCTCCTACCGGGCCTCCACCCACTCCGTGGGCGACCCGGCGGCCATCGAGCAGCTGGCCGGCCTCATCTCCCGGTCCGAGAAGCCGTGCGTCCTGTTCGGCAACCAGGTCTGGACCTGCCGGGCGACCGACTCCGCCATCGAGTTCGTCCGCACGCTCAACATCCCGGCGTTCATGAACGGCGCCGGCCGCGGAACCCTGGCCCCCGGGGATCCGCTGCACTTCCAGCTGGCCCGGCGGCACGCCTTCACCGAGGCCGACCTCATCATCGTCGTCGGCACGCCGTTCGACTTCCGGATGGGCTACGGCCGCCGGCTCTCCCCCACCGCCAAGGTCGTGCAGATCGACCTCGACTACCGCACGGTGGGCAAGAACCGTGACATCGACCTCGGCCTCGTCGGCGACGTGGGCGCCATCCTCGCCGCCACCACCGCCGCCGCCTCCTCCGGCTGCGTCAGCAACGGGATTGCGGCCCGCAAGGCGTGGGTCGACGAGCTGCGCGCCTTCGAGAGGGCTGCCTTCGAGAAGCGCCTCCCGCGCCAGCACTCCGATGCCGATCCGATCGACCCGTACCGCCTGGTGCACGAGATCAACGAGTTCCTGACGGAGGACTCGATCTACGTCGGCGACGGTGGCGACATCGTCACGTTCTCCGGCCAGGTCGTGCAGCCGAAGTCCCCCGGCCACTGGATGGACCCGGGCCCCCTCGGCACCCTCGGCGTCGGCATCCCGTTCGTGCTGGCGGCCAAGCACGCCCGCCCGGACAAGGAGATCGTCGCCCTGTTCGGTGACGGCGCCTTCAGCCTCACCGGCTGGGACTTCGAGACCCTGGTGCGCTTCGATCTCCCGTTCGTCGGGATCGTCGGCAACAACTCGTCGATGAACCAGATCCGCTACGGGCAGATCCAGAAGTACGGCGAGGACCGCGGCCGCGTCGGAAACACGCTCGGCAAGGTCAAGTACGACGAGTTCGCCAAGATGCTCGGCGGTTACGGCGAAGAAGTCAGCGACCCCGCCGACATCGCGCCGGCCCTGCAGCGCGCCCGCGAGTCGGGCCTCCCGTCCCTCATCAACGTCTGGATCGACCCGGAGGTATACGCCCCCGGGACCATGAACCAAACGATGTACAAGTGACCGTCGGCCATCCCCTGGGGGTAACGATATGAGCGCTCTCGAAGGCGTCCGTGTTCTGGACATGACCCATGTCCAGTCCGGGCCCTCGGCCACTCAGGTGCTGGCCTGGCTTGGCGCGGACGTGGTCAAGCTCGAGGCCCCGACCGGCGACATCACGCGTCAGCAGCTGCGCGACATCCCCGATGTCGACAGCCTCTACTTCACGATGCTGAACTGCAACAAGCGCAGCATCACCCTGAACATGAAGAGCGAAGAAGGAAAGCAGCTCTTCATCGAGATGGTGAAGGAGGCCGATGTTCTCGTCGAGAACTTCGGCCCCGGTGCCGTCGACCGGATGGGGTTCACCTGGGACCGGCTCGAGCAGCTGAACCCGCGGCTCATCTACGCCTCCATCAAGGGTTTCGGTGAAGGCCCGTACACGCACTACAAGGCGTACGAGGTCGTCGCGCAGGCCATGGGCGGCTCGATGACCAGCACCGGTTTCGAGGACGGCCCGCCGCTCGCGACGGGTGCCCAGATCGGCGACTCCGGCACCGGCATCCATGCCGTGGCCGGCATCCTGGCCGCGCTGGTGCAGCGCAACACCACGGGCCGGGGCCAGCGCGTCACGGTCGCCATGCAGCACGCGGTACTCAACCTCTGCCGGGTGAAGCTGCGCGACCAGCAGCGCCTGGTGCACGGACCGCTCGCCGAATACCCGAACGAGCAGTTCAGCGACGAAGTTCCGCGCTCCGGCAACGCCTCCGGCGGTGGCCAGCCCGGCTGGGCCGTGCGCTGCAGCCCCGGTGGCCCGAACGACTGGATCTACGTTATCGTCCAGCCGCCCGGCTGGGCCCCGATCGCCAAGCTCATCGGCCGGCCCGAGCTTGCGGAGGACCCCGAGTGGGCCACCCCGCAGGCCCGGCTGCCCAAGCTCGACAAGATGTTCCAGCTCATCGAGGAGTGGTCGTCCCGCCTCAGCAAGTGGGACGCCCTCGCCCAGCTCAACGCGCTCAACGTGCCCTGCGGCCCGATCCTGTCCACGAAGGAGCTGATCGAGGACGCCTCCCTGGCCGACAACAACATGGTCGTCACCGTCGACCACCCGCAGCGCGGTGCGTTCAAGACGGTGGGCTGCCCGATCAAGCTGTCGGACTCCCCAGTGAAGATCGAGACCTCCCCGCTGCTCGGCCAGCACAACGAAGAGGTGTTCGTTGGCGAGCTCGGCCTCGACCCGGAGCGCTTCGCCGAGCTCAAGACAAGTGGAGTGATCTGACCATGGCTCGCGACACCGTGGCCTACGACCGGGACGTCGTAGCCGACGTCCTGGCGAAGGTCCACGCAGAGGGCCGGGAGTCGCTCACCGCTCCCGAAGGCCGTCGTGTCTGCGAGGCCTACGGCATCCCCACACCCGGTGAGGGCTTCGCCACCAGTGCCGATGCGGCGGTGCAGCTCGCCGCCGAGATCGGCGGCGAGGTCGTGATGAAGATCGTGTCGCCGGACATCCTGCACAAGACCGAGGCCGGCGGCGTCAAGGTCGGAGTCTCCGGCGACGACGCGGTGCGCGCCGCGTACTACGAGATCCTGGCGAACGCCGCCGCCTACAAGGACGACGCCGAGATCGACGGCGTCCAGGTTCAGGAGATGCTGAGCGGCGGGCAGGAGGTGATCATCGGGGCCACCACGGACCCGACCTTCGGCAAGGTGATCGTCTTCGGTCTGGGCGGTGTGCTCGTCGAGGTGCTCAAGGACGTCACTTTTCGCCTGGCCCCCGTCGACCACGAGACCGCCATGTCGATGCTCGACGGCATCAAGGCAGCCGAGATCCTCCGCGGCGTCCGCGGCGCCGAGCCGGTGGACGCCGACGCGCTCGCCGACGTCATCGAGCGGCTGTCGGACCTCGTCACCGACTTCCCGCAGATCAGCGAGTTCGACCTCAACCCGGTCTTCGCCCGGCCGGACGGCGCCTCCGCGGCGGACGTCCGGATCGTGCTGAGCGCCAAGGAACCCGTCGAGCCGGTGCGCTACAGCCGGGACGAGATCCTGGCGACGATGAACCGGATGATGCGCCCGAAGGCAGTAGCGGTCATCGGGGCGTCGGCCGAGAGCGGCAAGATCGGCAACTCCGTGATGAAGAACCTCATCGACGGTGGGTACGCGGGCGAGATCTACCCGATCAACCCCAAGGCGGACGAGATCCTGGGGCGCACGGCCTACAAGAACATCGGTGAGGTCCCCGGCGACGTCGACGTGGCGGTGTTCGCGGTGCCGGCGAAGTTCGTGCCGCAGGCGCTGCGCGAGGTGGGCGAGAAGAACGTACCCGCAGCCGTGCTGATCCCCTCCGGCTTCGCGGAGACCGGAAACCACGAGCTCCAGGAGGAGATCGTGGCGATCGCCCGCGACACCGGCGTGCGCCTGCTCGGCCCCAACATCTACGGCTACTACTACACACCGCAGAACCTCTGTGCGACCTTCTGCACGCCCTACGACGTCAAGGGCGGTGTCGCGCTCACCTCGCAGTCCGGCGGCATCGGCATGGCGATCCTCGGGTTCAGCCGCTCCACGAAGATGGGTGTCTCGGCGATCGTCGGCCTCGGCAACAAGTCCGACTTGGACGAGGACGACCTGCTCACGTACTTCGGGCAGGACCCCGACACCAATATCGTCGCGATGCACCTCGAGGACCTGAAGGACGGCCGGGCCTTCGTCGAGGCGGCGCGGGAGATCACCAGGAAGAAGCCGGTGGTCGTCCTGAAGGCCGGGCGCACCGCGCTGGGCGCCAGAGCCGCCAGCTCCCACACCGGTGCCCTCGCCGGCGACGACAAGGTCTACGACGACATCCTCAAGCAGTCCGGTGTGGTCAGGGCCTACTCCCTCGGCGACATGCTGGAGTACGCCCGCGGCATCCCGGTGCTGCCCACGCCGAAGGGCGAGAACGTCGTCATCATCACCGGTGCCGGTGGTTCAGGCGTGCTGCTCTCCGACGCGGTCGTCGAGAACGAGCTGTCCCTGATGGAGATCCCGCCGGACCTCGACGCCGCCTTCAAGGCGTTCATCCCGCCGTTCGGAGCCTCGGGCAACCCCATCGACATCACCGGTGGGGAGCCGCCCTCGACATACGAGGCCACGATCCGGCTCGGCCTGGAGGACGACCGGATCCACTCGCTGATCCTCGGCTACTGGCACACCATCGTCACCCCGCCCATGGTCTTCGCGGAGCTCACGGCCCGCGTGGTGGCGGAGGCGAAGGCGAAGGGGATCGAGAAGCCCGTCGTGGCGTCCCTGGCAGGGGACGTGGAGGTGGAGGAGGCGTCCGACTACCTCTACCAGCACGGCGTCGTCGCATATCCGTACACGACCGAGAAGCCGGTTGCCGTTCTGGGGGCCAAGTACCGCTGGGCCCGCAGCGCCGGCTTCCTCTGACCGCACGACCACATGACCGCACGACCACATGACCGCACGACCAAATAACCGCACAACCAGCACGCAGCACGATCAGGCCAGACAACTGACCTGAATACAACTACAGGACCGAGGCGGCAGCAAGCAGGCCGGCTCACCCGGTGCAGGCGCACCGGGTACACGGATCGGTCGGCCCGGCCGGTGCACCCTGAGGGACTTCGCCCACCCCCCAGGGGCCCCGGCCCGGGTCGGCCGGTACCGCATTCACAGAGAGGTGCCGGAAAGTTAAGGAGGCAATTGCCAGGGGCGAGTAGCCGTACCAGGGAAACCCCGACGGAGAGGTCCACCACTGTGACTACTTCTAAAAACCCCGATTCGACGCCGACCGGGGAAACTACTACCACCGCGGGCAGCGAGCGCGTATGGCACGCGGGCGGCCTTGAACCCATGCCGATCCGGAAGCTTCCGGAAGCCCCGCCAGCTGTTCACATCCTCGGCCCGACGGTCTTCCTCGTCGCGCTCGGGGTGGGAATGGGCGAGTCCTACATGTGGCCTCGCCTGGTGCTTCTCTTCGGACCAGAGATTCGCTGGCTGTTCCTGATCGGTGTCACCCTCCAGGCCATCGTACTCCTCGAAATGGCCCGGTATGCAATGGCGACTGGTGAGAGCATCTTCACAGGTGCTGCCCGGGTATGGAAACCAATCATGTGGTTTTTCTTTACCATCGCCATACTGATCTACATCTGGCCCGGTCACCTCTCGGCGGGCGCGTCCGCGTTCGAGCAGGTCACCGGCGTTCCATGGCAGGTAAGTGCGATCATCGGCATGTTGTTGGTCGGCACCGTCTTCACGCTGGCCAAGGTGATCTACAACCTGCTCGAAAGCGTGCTGTCGATCCTGATCGGCACGCTGGTGCTCGGTACGGCCGTGATCGCGTCCATCGTCGGCACCTGGGACGACCTGGCCAGCACGGTCACGGGCATGTTCGCGTTCGGCTACCTGCCGGAGGAGGCGCTCTCGCCTGCCTGGTTCCCGGTGATCGTCGGCTCGATCGCGTTCGCCGGCCCGTCCGGCATGCAGCAGATGTGGTACACGCTGCACCTGCGGGACAAGGGCGCCGGCATGGGTGCGCACATCCCGCAGCTGCGTGGTCTGCGCGACGCCGGCTCCGAAGAGGTCATGCCCTCGCGTGGCTTCATGTTCGACACCGATGACCCCGCGGAGATGGAGAAGTGGCGCGGATGGCGCCGCTGGGTCACCTTCGACGCCCTGCTGCTGTTCTGGGGCATCACGATGCTGGTCACGATCTCGTTCACGGTGATGGCCCGGGCCGCGGCCCGCAACAACCCGAACGTGGTCGACCTGCTTCGTGAGGGCGACCGGGAGGCCGCGCTCTACGGGATGGCCGACTCGTTCGCGTCGGTCGGTGTGCAGGCGCTGGGCAGCGTGTTCCTCTGCTTCATCGCCCTGATCGGCCTGAACGCCACCCTGGGTCTGTTCGACTCGTTCTCCCGTGGTCAGTCGGACATGGCCTACCACTTCATCCCCGGGATGAAGCGGTTCCGGATGGCGCACATCTACGCCGGCTTCCTCTGGGGCGTGATCGCCTTCGGCATCGCGATCCTGCTCTGGGGTCCGGCCGACGGTCCCGCCGCCATTCTGGACGTCCTGGCGTTCCTCTCCACGTTCGCCATGGGCGCCTACTGCATCGTGTTGCTGCTGGTCAACAACAGGATGCTGCCCAAGCCGATCCGGCCGAAGCTGTGGACGAACCTCATCATCGGGTTCGGTGCCGTGTTCTACCTGGGCATGCTCTTCTACAGCCTCATCCGCTTCGGCGTTGCCGACTTGGGCTGATCCACGATGACAACCCGAGCGCAACAACTCGCCGAGATCGGCGCCCCCGGCGCCGCGATCGGAGTCATCGCCGGAGCATGCGTCGGCGGGATGTCCATGCTTGCCGGACACCCCGTCAGTTGGGCGCTGGTAGGCACCGTGACCCTTGGGGTGCCGCTCGCTCTGCTCGGAGGCGTCTACGGGATGCTCCTCGCCGCGGGGCGCTTCAAGCCGGGCACGTTCACGCCGGCTGGGCTCTACTGGCTGGTGGGCTTCCCCGTCTCGCGCCTCGTGCACGAGACGATGACGCCTGTCGTGCTCGGCGGGAGCCCCACGCCGCCGGCCGACGTCCTGACGTTCCTGCTGTTCCAGGCCCTGGTGGGCCTGGGCTTCGCGATCGGGTTCATCTGGTTGTTCGAGCGGATCACCCCGGCGTGGCTCGTCAGCATCAAGGACCACAACCCGGCGGCTGAGCTGCTCTACGGCAGCTACGCGCACCACGCCGCGGCGATGTGGGAGGCCCGGGAGCGCAAGCGCGCTCGCCGTTCCGTTCGGCTCGCCGACCGGCCCACCGTGGCCGCCGGCGCCCGGGGCAAGTCCCGACGGTCCGTGTGATCCGACGTCGCGGCGGAGCAGTGCCATTCCAGGCGCCCGCTCCGCCGCGGCGTCGGGTTGCTCGGCCGCCGACTTCCGAGGAGAGAGATGGCCATTCCAACCTGGGCCTGGTTCGTGACGATCGGGGCGTTCCTCGCCGTGATCGCCTTCGACTTCTACCTGGTCGCCCGCAACCCGCGTGATCCGTCGATACGCGAGTCGACGATCTGGGTCACCGTGTACGTCGCACTCGCCGTGCTGTTCGGCCTGGGCGTGTTCGCGGTAGCCGGGCCCCAGTACGGCGGCGAGTTCTTCGCCGGCTGGATCACGGAGTACTCGCTCTCCGTGGACAACCTGTTCATCTTCGTCCTGATCATGAGCCGCTTCGCGGTACCCCGCGAGTACCGGCAGAAGGTGCTGCTGGTCGGCATCGTCCTGGCGCTGATCCTGCGCGGCATCTTCATCGCGCTGGGCGCCGAGGCGATCTCCCGCTTCGACTGGATGTTCTACCTCTTCGGCGCCTTCCTGATCTACACGGCGTGGAAGCTCATCCAGAGCGGGGACGAGGAGGAGGAGTTCAAGGAGAACCGAGCACTGAAGCTCGTCCGCAAGGTCCTTCCGTCGACCGAGCAGTACAACGGCGCCGCGCTCACCGTCAAGATCGACGGCAAGCGGCTGGTCACACCGATGCTCATCGTGATGGTGGCGATCGGGAGCACCGACCTGCTGTTCGCGCTCGACTCGATCCCGGCGATCTTCGGGCTCACCCAGGAGCCGTATCTCGTCTTCACCGCCAACGCCTTCGCGCTCATGGGGCTGCGGCAGCTGTTCTTCCTCATCGGCGGGCTGCTGGACCGCCTGGTGTACCTCGCCAAGGGCCTCGCGTTCATCCTCGCCTTCATCGGGCTGAAGCTGATCTTCGAGGCCGCGCACCACCACGGCGTCTCGTGGGCGCCCGAGATCCCGATCCTCGTCTCGCTCGGGGTCATCGTGGGCACGCTCGCCGTCACGACCGTGGCGAGCCTGATCAAGACGCGGAGTGACGAGCGCGCCGCGGCCGCCCAGCTGGAGCAGGACGCGGCCACCGGCGCGGCCGAGCCGGTCGACGTAGTCGACCCGGTGGAGGACGTTCCCGAGCCGAGCGGGAGCAAGCCCGCAGGCTGAGCCCTCCCGCGTCGTATCAGGAGTACCCGAACTGCCCGCCCCACTCAGGGGCGGGCAGTTCGGCGTCCGGGGGGCGGACAAAATCAGGCCTGTCCGCCGGTCGCGGGCAGGGCAGTGCTGGTGCTGGTGCTGGTGTCGGCCACTGGTTGCCGCTCGCCGCGTCCGGGCTGCCGGAGGAACAGTGCGATGAACGCGGAGACGAAGGCGATGATCCCAGCGATCGTGTAGGCGCCGTTGTAGCCGTACGTCGTCACGACCCACGAGGCGGCGCCGAGCCCGAACAGCCCGCTGACGAGCTTCGAGCTGTAGACGAGCCCGTAGTTCGTCGCGTTGTAGTTCTCGCCGAAGTAATCGGGCGTGAGCGCGGCGAACATCGGGAAGAACGCACCGCCACCGAGACCGGCGAGGAACGCGAAGAAGATGAAGATGACCTCGTTCTTCGTGTCACCGCCCCAGAGCAGCCCGAACTGCGCGACACCCTCCACCACGAGCACCATGATCAGGCACTGCTTGCGTCCGACGATGTCCGACAACCAGCCGACGAACCCGCGCCCGACGCCGTTGACGATCGAGAGCACGCCTGCCGAGGAGGCCGCGATGAACGGGCCGAAGCCCGCGTCCTTGGCGAAGTCGACCATGTAGCCGATGCCGAAGAGCGACACGCCGCCGATGATCGCCAGCGAGAGCCACATGAGCGGCAACTGACCGGTCTTGATGGCTTCCATCGGGCCGTACTGCCGCACCGCGGGCGGGTTCTTGGCGAGGCTGCGAGCCGCTTTCGGCTGCGACGCCCACGCCAGCGGGTCGACCTCCGGGGGCCACCAGTTCTTGGGCGGGTCCTTGAACATCAGACCGGCGATGACGACGACCACCAGCATGTAGAGGCCGGTCAGGCTGAGGATGAGCGTGTAGTTGCTCTCGTCGAACATGTAGCTGAAGATGAACACGAACGGCACGGCGCCGTAGGCGAAGGCGCCGTTGACGAAGCCGGTCTTGCCGCCGCGCTTCTCCGGGAACCATTTCCCAACCATGTTGATACAGGTCGCGTAGACCAGCCCGGCGCCGGCCCCGCCGACGACCGAGTACATGATGAAGTTCAGGACCAGGTTTCCGGTGACGCCGATCGTCACGAACGCGGCGCACACCATCACCGCGCCGGTCAGCATCGCCGCCCGCGCCGACACGATGCCCTTCTCCCGGAGCCGTCCGGCCGGGAACGCGACGCCGGCCTGGAACACCGTCCAGATGCCGACGAGCCAGAACGCCTGGCTGAGCGTCCACCCGTGGACGTCCTCCAGGGTGGACTCCGCAGCGCCGTAGCCGTACTCGAAGGTGCTGACGCCGAACATCGCCAGCCACGGCATCCACAGCATCCACTTGCGTGACCGGCCCAGGATCTCCTCGGCCGGTATCCCGACGCGATATACGCGTCCGTTCGAATCGACTATCTCACGGTCCGTGCTGGTCACGAACGTCTCCTTTGACGAGAGCAGGAGGGCACTGCATCGCACTAGGCGAGCATTTCGGCGCACCTAGTACCGGCCCGTCCTGGGGGAAAGACGGGCATGGTGAATCGGCAGCCGGCCTGTTCCGGCCGCCGCTCACGGTGAGGCATACGGGCTGGTCAGGCCCGAGTGCTGATCACTTCCCTGTCGTGGTCACGTGGAACTGTGATGCTCCATACTGCATACCGTATGGCTCATATGTGTACTCGCCAAATGCGGCGCTGTCCAGGCGTTACCCCATCATATCCGTGCTTCATGCCAATTCTTTACTTGCCCAGAACTGAATATTGCGCGCCATTTACCCAGCATCCGTGGTCCATTACTAATGGTTGGGTTGTGCATTGACCACGCACAGGGGAGGCAGCACCACCGGCTTCCGCGCACGCCGAACGGCCCCCCGGCGGGTACCACCGGGGGGCCGTTGTGGGGCGCTCCTGGCTCAGTCCTCCGTCTTGCTGCCGTCCTGCAGCCCCGCGGAGATGAGGTCCATGACCGTGGAGTCGGCCAGCGTCGTGACGTCGCCGACCTCGCGGTTCTCCGCGACGTCCCGCAGCAGTCTGCGCATGATCTTGCCCGAGCGCGTCTTCGGCAGCTCGTCGACGACCATGATCTGGCGCGGCTTCGCGATCGGGCCGATCTCCTTGGACACGTGGTCACGCAGCGCCTTGATCGCGTCGGCGCCCTTCGCCTCGTCCTGGGCGACGTTGCCGCGCAGGATCACGAACGCGACGATGCCCTGCCCGGTGGTGGGGTCCGATGCCCCCACGACGGCGGCCTCGGCGACCGTCGGGTGGCTCACGAGCGCCGACTCCACCTCGGTGGTGGAGATGCGGTGGCCCGACACGTTCATCACGTCGTCGACGCGGCCCAGCAGCCAGATCGCGCCCTCGTCGTCGTACTTCGCGCCGTCGCCCGCGAAGTAGTAGCCCTGCTCGGCGAACCGCGACCAGTACGTCTCGCGGTAGCGCTCCTCGTCGCCCCAGATGCCGCGCAACATCGCCGGCCACGGCTTGTCGAGGACGAGGTACCCGCCCCCGCCCGGCCCGACCGGCTGCGCCTCCTCCGTGACGACCTCCGCGCTGATGCCGGGCAGCGCGCGCATCGCGGAGCCGGGCTTCGTCGCGGTGACGCCGGGCAGCGGCGAGATCATGATCGCGCCGGTCTCGGTCTGCCACCAGGTGTCGACGATCGGGCAGTTGTCGCGGCCGATGTTCTGCCGGTACCACATCCAGGCCTCGGGGTTGATCGGCTCGCCGACGCTGCCGAGCACACGCAGCGACGAGAGGTCGTACTTCTCCGGTATCTCCTTGCCCCACTTCATGAACGTGCGGATCAGCGTGGGCGCGGTGTAGTAGATGGAGACGCCGTACTTCTGGATGATCTCCCAGTGCCTGCCCTCGTGCGGGGTGTTGGGCGTGCCCTCGTACATCACCTGCGTCGCCCGGTTGGCCAGCGGGCCGTAGACGATGTAGCTGTGGCCGGTGACCCAGCCGATGTCGGCGGTGCACCAGAACACGCTCTCGCCGGGCTTGTGGTCGAACACCGCGTTGTGGGTGTACGCCACCTGTGTGAGGTAGCCGCCCGACGTGTGCAGGATGCCCTTCGGCTTCCCCGTGGTGCCCGAGGTGTAGAGGATGAAGAGCGGCTGCTCGGCGTCGAACGCCTCCGGCCTGTGCTGGTCGGACTGGCGGTCGACGAGATCGTGCCACCAGAGGTCGCGGCCCTCGGTCCACGGCACGTCGGTCTCGGTGCGCTTCACCACGAGCACGTGCTCGATCGTCGGGGTGTCCCGCACCGCCTCGTCGGTGTTCTCCTTCATCGGAGCGGGCTTGCCGCGGCGGTACTGGCCGTCGGAGGTGATCAGCAGCTTCGCCTCCGCGTCCTCGATCCGCGCCTTGAGCGCACCCGGGGAGAACCCGCCGAACACCACGCTGTGCATCGCGCCTAGGCGCGCACAGGCGAGCATCGAGAACACGGCCTCGGGGATCATCGGCAGCTGGATCGCCACTCGGTCCCCTGCCCCGACGCCGAGCCCGGCCAGTGCGTTTGCGGTCTTGGAGACCTCACGCTGGAGGTCGGCGTAGGTGATGGTGCGAGTGTCGCCCGGCTCGCCCTCCCAGTGGATGGCGACCTGATCCCCGTGGCCTGCCTCGACGTGCCGGTCGACGCAGTTGTAGGCCACGTTCAGTTTGCCGCCGACGAACCACTTCGCGAACGGGGCGTCCCACTCGAGCACCCGGTTCCACTTCTGGTCCCAGCTCAGGCGCTCGGCCTGTTCGGCCCAGAAGGCCTCGCGGTCGGCGTCGGCCCGCTCGTACCAGTCCGCGGTGGCGTTCGCCTGCTCGGCGAACTCGTCGCTCGGGGGGAAGCTCCGGCTCTCCGTCGACAGGTTGCTCAAAGTGGCGTGGGTCGATTCCTCGGCCATCAGTGCCCTCCTGGTCCCTGGGCGTTGCGCCGGGCCACGACACCCGGCTCCGCATGCGTCGATGCACGACGCTAGTAGCCCCGCGAGCTCTCCGCACCGTTGGTCGCCGCGGACCTCGTCCGATGGTCCGCCTGCGGCCACCCGGGCCGCCGAGCGGGGCGTGAACGGTGGCAGCATGCCGGGGTGCCCGCTGCGACCGACCCGCTCGCCCCCTTGATCGAACTGCCCGGCGTCGCAGAGGCGGTCGCCGGGGCCAGGGACGCGCTGGTGGGGGTGCACAACCATCCGGTGAACCGCAGAGGCTGGCCTGCGAGTGCGGCCGAGGCGGGACTGCGTGCTGCCAGGGCGTCGGCGGCTCTCGACGGCGCGGCGATCACCGGTGGCGACACGGTCGACAGCCCGGTGCTCGCAGGCGCGGTGCGGGCCGCGGAGGAGTCCGGACGCCTGCTGGCGGTGTGGCGAACCTCGCCGCTGCAGGCGCTGGCCCGCCTGCACGTCGTCGCGGCGGCCGATCTCGTGCCGACGGAGCGGCAGGAGGACGAGCTCGGGAGACCGCGAGCCGGTGACGGCGTGGCGAGCCGCCTCAACCTGCTCGCCGACCTCGCGACGGGTGGGACGGCCGTGCCCGCCCCTGTACTCGTCGCCATTGTCCACGGGGAGTTGCTCGCGCTCGCGCCGTTCCCCACCGCGAACGGCGTCGTGGCTCGCGCGGCGGCGCGCCTCGCGGCAGTCGCCGCGGGCCTCGACCCGAAGGGCCTCGCCGTGCCGGAGGTGGGGCACCTGCGGCACGCGGCCGAGTACCGGAGCACGGCCACCGCGTTCGCCGGCGGGACGGCCGAGGGCGTGCGAGCGTGGGTGTTGCATTGCTGTGCGCAGTGGACGGCCGGGGCGAAAGAGGGCCTCTCGATCGCGGACGCCCGCACCTGACTGAACAGCACGCCCGGATACGCAGCTTCGGGAAACGCGACCCGGACGCACAAGCCCGGACGCACAAGACGGGCGGCACCCCGTCAAGGAGCACCGCCCGCCTCCGCGATTAGTCCGAGATCCAGCGTGCACTACGTGTCGTGTTGTGGCCTCGGCGTCCGGCGTCCCGGTACGCAGGCCCACGACGACATGCCTCCCGCGGCGTGCTGCGCGTGGAGCGCCCGGCCTTCTCGCACGGAGCCCAAGTCGGGGTGGACGGGTGCTTCTCTACCGCACCGCCCCTGGCCGGCCAGGAGTCCGTGGCCACCTTTGTAGTCGGTGACTGGGAGCACAGCAAGGGTCCCGTCGCGGTGCACCGGTTCAGGCACGGAGGGTGGCGATCAGAGCGAGCTCGAACACCCTCTGGAACCCCATCGGCCTCGCTCGCCCCTTGCCGAGCTGAGTGCGTTCTCCCTGGTCAGGAGCGGATGATGACGCGGCGGACCACGAACCAGGCGGCCAGCGCGGCAGCCGTCCCGACGCCGAGGGCCGCGACCGTCGCGCGCGGCGGCGGCGGCCGGAACCGGATGCGGAGCGCGACCGGGTCGCCGAAGATCAGGATCGGCCAGCCCCGCTGCTCGGCCTCCCGGCGCAGGGCCCGATCCGGGTTGACGGCGGTGGGATGCCCGACCGCCTCGAGCAGGGGGAGGTCGGTGATCGAGTCGGAGTAGGCGCGGCAGTCGGCGAGGCGGTAGCCCTGCTCAGCCGCGATCTTGCGCGCGGCCCGCGCCTTCTCCTCGCCGTAGCAGTAGTAGTCGATCACGCCGGTGTAGCGGCCGTCGGCAACACCCATCCGGGTCGCCAGGCAGCGGTCGGCGCCCACCAGCGCCGCGATCGGCTCCACGACCTCCAGCCCGGACGCGGAGAGCACCACCACCTCGTCACCGTTCGCCCGATGCTCCGCGATCAGCTCGGTCGCCTCGGCGTAGACGAGCGGCTCCACGATGTCGTGCAGCGTCTCGGCGACGATCGCCCGGATCTGCGCGACCTCCCAGCCGGTGCACAGCGCGGTGAGGCGGCGACGCAGCAGCTCCATCGTGTCGGCGTCCGCCCCCGCCAGCACGAGCAACAGCTGCGCGTACGCGCTGCGCAACACGGCGCGCCTGTTGATCAGGCCCTGGCGGCGGAACGGACGGCTGAAAGCGAGCGCGCTCGACCCCGCGATGATCGTCTTGTCCAGGTCGAAGAACGCGGCGGTCCCTGAGCGGGAGGGTGGCGGGGACGGTGACGTGGACGACGAGAGCGTGGGGAGCGCACCGGGCACCGGTCGAGCTTGCCAGAAGCCGTCTCGAGAGGGCCTCCCACACCGCGCAGATGGTCCATCCAGAGGCGCGCGTCGCAGCTCCGCAAGGGCTACAGTTGAAGTGTCCGGCGTGTCCGGACACCGGTTCAGCTCGACCCCCCGGAGCTGAACCACACGACGGCCCTCGCCAATCCCCCCTGGCGGGGGCCGTCCCATGTGCGAGGTCGGCACGCGACGCGGCGGCAGGCGACGCAGCGGTCGGGGAGACGGCGGGATATCCCCGCACAGTCTGCCGGACAGGTCCGACCGAAATCCGCTGCCCAGAGACCCGTCCCCGCCAGTTGTCCACATCAACCACAGGTTGTCCACAGCTCCACTACTCGTCCCTCCAGCCGCCCCTCCACCCCCCACGCTGGTCCTACCGCTCACCCGAGCGGAACCACGAGGGGGCGGCTGTGCAGAGGAACGACACGGCGCAACACACCAGCGCGGAGCGCCGCGGGCTGATGATGGTGTCCGATCCCGAACTGCTCGACGCCATCCTGCGGCTGGCGGCCGCAGCCGGGTGCGAGCTCCACCGGGCCGCCGACACAGGCCAGGCCAGGGCGCTTTGGCCACACGCCCCGCTCGTGCTCCTGGATGCCGACGCCGCTCACCACTGTGGCCGCGCGGGCCTCGCCCGCCGCGGGGAGGTGATCGTGGCGGTGCGGGGCGAGCCCTCTCCGGCCGTGTGGCGCGACGCGGTCGCGGTGGGGGCCGATCACGTGGTCTCGCTGCCCGAGGCTGAGTCCTGGCTGGTGGGTGCGCTCACCGACGCCGCGGAGGGCGTCCGCACGGGCGGGGCCGTGCTCGCCGTGGTCGGGGGCCGGGGCGGAGCAGGGGCGTCAGTGTTCGCAGCGGCCGTCGCCGTCACCGCGGCGCGGGAGGGCGAGCGGGTGCTGCTCGTCGACTGCGACCCGCTCGGCGGCGGTCTCGACCTCGTGCTCGGCGCCGAGGATCTCGGCGGCCTCCGATGGCCGGGCGTCGACGTCGGCGGTGGCCGGGTGCCCGCCGCGGCGCTGCATGCCGCCCTGCCTGCACCCACGGTCTCCCGCGGCGGGGCCGGAGCGCTGGCGGTGCTGTCCTGCGACCGTTCCGCGCACGGCCCCACGCCCGCTTCCGTGCGGTCCGTTGTCGAGGCAGGCCGCCGCGGCGGCGAGATCGTGGTATGCGACTTGCCTCGCTACCCCACCGACGCCGCCGTCGCGGCGCTCGCGGCCACCGACCTCGTCACGCTCGTCGTGCCGGCCGATGTGCGGTCCTGCGCGTCGGGATCCCGAGTGGCGGCGGTTCTTGCCGAGCACGGCGGAAACGTCCGGCTCGTCGTCCGCGGGCCGGCCCCGGGCGGTATCGGGGCCGACGAGATCGCCGGCGCCCTCGGCCTGCCGCTGCTCGTCCAGATGCGGCCAGAACCCGGGCTGGCGAGCGCGTTGGAGCGCGGATCCGGCCCGGTGCGCACCCGCGGCCCGCTGGCGCGCGCCGCGCAGATCGTGCTTGCCGAGCTGAGGGGCAGCGCCACAGCGGGGGCACGGTCGTGAACACCGCAGGCCAGGCGACAGGGCAGGCAGCAATGCAGGCAGGAGGGCAGGCAGCAGGGCAGGCAGCAGGGCAGGCGCGGCGCACCCCCGCCGCAGGCGCCGCGCTGGTCGACCGGGTGCGGTCCCGGCTCGCGGCGGAGGGCGGGGAGATCACCCAGGCCGCGGTAGCCGCGGCCGTGCGGGCCGAGGCCGGCGGAGTGGCGTCCGACCTCGATGTCCTCGCCGCCCTCCGGGTGCTGCGCCAGGAGTTCGTCGGCGCGGGGCCGCTCGACCAGTTGCTGCGCGATCCGCGCACCACCGACGTGCTCGTGTGCGGTCCCGGCGCCGTGTGGGTCGACCGGGGCGCGGGCCTCGAACCCACCGGAATCCGATTCCCCGACGACGCCGCGGTCCGCAGGCTGGCCCAGCGGCTGGCGGTCGCTGCGGGCAGGCGGCTCGACGACGCCAGCCCGTACGTCGACGGCTGGGTCGCCGACGCCGGGGTCCGGCTCCACGCCGTGCTGCCGCCGGTCGCCGCCGACGGCACGTGCCTCTCGCTGCGCGTCCTCCGCTCGGCGGCGCACGACCTCCCGGCGCTGCGCGGGCTCGGCACTGTCGACGCGGCGGGAGAGGCGCTGCTGCGAGCCGTACTCGCGGCCCGCCTCGCGTTCCTCGTGTCCGGTGGCACCGGCACGGGCAAGACCACGATCCTCGCGGCGCTCCTCAGCGCCGTCGACCCACGCGAGCGGATTGTCTGCGTCGAGGACGCCGAGGAGCTCCGCCCGCGCCACCCCCACGTCGTCCGGCTGGTCTCCCGCCCGGCCAACATCGAAGGGGCGGGGGGCGTCGCACTCCGCGACCTCGTGCGCCAGGCCCTGCGGATGCGACCCGATCGGCTGGTGGTGGGCGAGGTCCGCGGCGCAGAGGTGTGCGATCTCCTCGCGGCGCTCAACACCGGCCACGACGGCGGGGCCGGCACGGTGCACGCCAACTCCGCCCGCGAGGTGCCGGCCCGGATGGAGGCGCTCGCCGCGGCGGGGGGCCTGCCCCGCGACGCCCTCCACAGCCAGCTCGCCGCAGCCGTCCAGGTGGTCCTCCACATGCGGAAGGCCCCGTCGGGCTCTCGCATCCTCCACACCGTCGGCGTGCTCGGCCGAGCTGCGGGCGAGGTGACGGTCCGGCCGGTGTGGACCGCCGAGCGCGGCTGGTCGTCCGAACGCGCGGCGCTCGCGGAGCTGCTCGCCGAACGAGGAGTGCGAGCGCCGTGGTGAGCAACCCGGGCCGGCACGGGTGGGCAGCGTCTTGAACGCGATGACCGTTCTCGCCCTAGCAGCGGCGGCGCTCTTCGCGCCCGCCCCTGCCGCTGCCGCCCGACTCGGTGCCCTCTGGCCCGCGCCTGCGGCCCGGCCCCGTTGGCATGCCGTCGCCGCGGGCCCAGCCCTCCTCGGCGGCCTGACCGGGCTGCTGCTCGCCGGGCCCGGCGGCGCCTTCGCCGGAGCGCTGGTCGTGGTCGTCCTGCGCCGCCACCGCGCCCACCGCCGAACGAACGGTGAGGCTGCCGTCGCGGCCCAGCAACTCGCGGCGGCGATCTCCCGGATCACGGAGGAGCTGCGGTCGGGCAGCAGCCCGGCGGCGGCGCTGGCCGGGGTGAGCGCCGACGGCCCCCGGGCCCAGGCGGTGCTGGCTCCCGCGGCCGCAGCGGCTCGGCTGGGTGACGGGGTGGCGTCCGCACTCCGGCGCGCTGCGGCTGCCACGCCGGAAACGGCTGCCGATGTCGAACGCATCGCCAGGGCTTGGTCGCTCGCCGAACGCCATGGCATCCCCCTCGCCGAGCTGCTCGAGCAGACCCAGGAGGACATCCGATGGCGGGTGCGGTTCGGCGCGGGCGTCCGTGCCCAGCTCGCCGGACCACGAGCCACCGCGACCGTGCTCACCGCGCTGCCGCTGCTCGGGATCGGGCTCGGGCAGCTCGTCGGCGCCGATCCGGTCGGGGTGCTGCGCGGCGGGGTCCTCGGCCAGGTGCTGCTGGTCGCGGGGGTCGTGCTCGCGGCCGCCGGGCACGCCTGGTCCGAGCGGATCCTGCGGTCGGCGGTGCCGAAATGAGGCCGGCCGACCTGGTCGCCCCGGCTCTTCTGCTCGCCGCCGCACTCCTGGCGGCGGGCGGCCGCTACGGGCCGCAACGGCTGCGCGCCCTCCACCACCCACCGCCCACCGTCGAGCACCAGGCACCGACGTTGCGTACCTCCTGGGTGGTCGTCGGTGCAGGCGCCGCCGCTGCTTTCGGCTGGGTCGCCGCCGGACCGGTCGCGGCCCTCGTCCTGGCAGGAGCTGCGGCGGCCGCCGGGGTCGCCGCGATGCGGCGCGCCGCTGCGAGCACGGACCCGGCCGTCGATCCGCCGACCGATCTCGCGGCCGCCTGGGAGCTGCTCGCGGTGTGCCTGGAAGCGGGCCTGCCCGTCGCGCTGGCGGTCACCGCGGCCGCGGAGTCGCTCCGCGGAGCCGTGGGCGTCCGCCTGCGCCGGGTCTCGGGCCTGCTGGAGCTCGGAGCCGACCCCACCGCCGCCTGGCGTACCGCCGAGGACCTCCCGGCGCTCTCCGCGTTCGCCAGATCCGCGGGCAGGTCGGCCGCCACCGGCTCGGCGCTCGCCACGGCGGCCCGCGCCGAGGCCTCCCGAATCCGCGCCGAACTCACGGAAGCCGCTCAGGCAAGTGCCCAACGCGCAGGTGTGCTGATCACCGGCCCGCTCGGGCTGTGTTTCCTGCCGTCGTTCCTGGTGCTCGGCATCGCCCCGGTTGTCGCCGGGCTCGCAGGAGAGGCGCTGGCCCAGTGGTGACCACCCGAACCCGTCGAGATGTCCCACGGCGGACCCCATGAGAAGAACGAGGAGAACCTATGTCCCGACCCACCAACCCGACCACGATCCCGGCGCACCTGCGGCGGCTTCGGCTGCTCCGCGACGACGACGCCGGAATGAGCACGGTCGAATACGCAATCGGCACAATTGCGGCGGCCGCCTTCGCTGCCCTCCTGTACACGGTCGTCACCGGCGACTCGATCCTCACCGCGCTCACCGGGCTCGTGGAGCGCGCCTTGTCGGTGACCTTCTGATGCCCGGGAGGGTGCCGGCGCAGCTACGGCAACCGGTGCTCCGGCACCCTCCCACCCGCACCGAGGGCACCGACCGGGACCGCGGCTCCGTCACGGTCGAGGCGGCGCTCGCACTGTGCAGCCTCGTCGCGTTTCTGGCGCTCGCGGTCGGTTCGATCGCGGCCGCGGGCGCCTCGGTCCGCTGCATCGACGCCGCACGCGAGCTCGCCAGACTCGCGGCCCGCGGCGAACCCGAGCGCGGCCACGCGCTCGCAGCCCAGCTCGCGCCGCCCGGGGCGCGCGTCTCGGTCACGCACGAGGGCGAACTCGTGGTCGCCGAGGTCTCGGCCGCCGCGCTGCACCCGCTCCCGCTGCAAATCCGAGGCCGCGCAG
This sequence comes from Pseudonocardia aurantiaca, assembly GCF_039526725.1. NCBI lineage: Bacteria > Bacillati > Actinomycetota > Actinomycetes > Pseudonocardiales > Pseudonocardiaceae > Pseudonocardia > Pseudonocardia aurantiaca. The sequence goes on along the minus strand of NZ_BAAAJG010000002.1, from coordinate 55,165 downwards.
TCGCCGCCCTCGAACCGGGGCCGGTCGCGCCGTGAGCGCGCAGGGGGATGCCGACGACGGGGCGGCCACCGTCTGGGCGGTTGCGGGGATGGCGGTCGTCATGGGCGCGCTGGTGATCGCCATGCACCTCGCCGCGGCCATCACCGCACGCCACCAGGCCGAGGCCGCGGCCGACCTCGCCGCGCTCGCCGCCGCCGCGCTCGCCGTGCAGGGCACCGACGCAGCCTGCGCCCGAGCCGGCGAGATCGCGGCTGCGATGGGCGGAACCATCGCATCCTGCGGACTCTCCGGCTGGGATGCGCTGGTGGAGGTGCGGGTTACGGTGCCGCTGGCGCTGCCCGGCACCGGGCCTGCGCGCGGCCGGGCCCGCGCCGGTCCCGTTCCGGAGCCGGAGGCCTCCGGGCCCCTCCCGGTTCCGGCACTCGCCCCCGGTTCGGCGACGCTTCGGCGCACCGCCGCCACGTTCGTCGTGGCTGCCGGACCGATCGGCGACAGCCCCTGGCAACTGCACGGCGCGGACGCGCCTACTTGACCGAGTTCCCGTCAGTCTCCCCCGGCAGAACGGCGACCCACCTCTCCATATCGCCGCCGCTCCCCACACCGCGGTGGATCCGGCGCGTCTACCCCTGACGCCCACCCCGGAACCGGTTCCACCGTGCCCCGGCCGTCGTCGGCCGGCCCGCCCCCCCAACGTGGCCGGCCGGCGACGGTCCCCAGCTCGGCCTACGGGTCCGAACGTGCGAGCGGCGGGCGCGCGAGGGCGGCCAGCACCACGTCGAGCACAGCCACCGCGCCGGTCTTGTCCAGCGGCGCGTTGCCGTTGCCGCATTTGGGCGACTGCACACACGACGGGCAGCCGGTACGGCACTCGCAGTCCCGGATTGCGGCCCTCGTGGCGGCGAGCCAGGCAGCCAGCACGGCGTGGCCGCGTTCGGCGAACCCGGCACCCCCGGGGTGGCCGTCGTGCACGAACACCGTGGGCCGCCCGGTGTGCGGGTGCAGGACCGTCGACATCCCACCGATGTCCCACCGGTCGCAGATGGCGAAGAGCGGGAGCAAGCCGATCGCCGCGTGCTCCGCGGCATGCAACGCGCCCGGCACCCGGGGGTGCGGCACCCCGGCGGCCTCCAGCACGCCCACGTCCACGTCGTACCAGACGCCGCGGGTGCGGAGCACCTGCTCGGGCATGTCGAGGGGCACGGTGGCGAGCACCGTGCCGTCCGGAGCACGCCGCTGGTACTCCACCACCTGCGACGTCACCGTCACCTCGCCGAACGAGACGCGCACGCCGCCGTGGTCGCGGTGCTCGAGCACCCGCGCCACCTCCACGTCCGCGGTGGAGCGGGCGTCGGTGCGCCAGTCGGGGTCGGCGGGCCGCACCACGGCGACACCCGCTTCGAGGTCCAGCTCCTCCACCAGGTAGCTCTCGCCCCGGTGCAGGTAGACCGCGCCGGGGTGGGCCGTGGCGGGAGCCGAAGACCCGTCCACCGTGCCGAGCATCCGCCCGGTCTCGCCCTCAACCACCGCCACCTGCCCGAGGCCCGAACCCCTGATGTCCACCGACCCGGCCGGTCGCTCCCGCGTGGACGGCCAGTACCACCCGGTGGGCCTGCGTCGCAGCACGCCGTCGGCCACGAGCTCGTCCAGTACCGCCGCGGCAGGGGCGCCACCGAACACACCCGACACGTCCTCCTCGGTGAGCGGCAGCTCAGCCGCGGCGCAGACGAGCTGGGGCGCCAGCACGTACGGGTTGGCCGGGTCCAGCACACAGCCCTCCACAGGCGCGCCCAGCAGCGCGTCGGGGTGGTGCACGAGGTAGGTGTCCATCGGGTCGTCCCTCGCGACGAGCACCACGAGGGCCTCGTCCCTGGCCCGCCCGGCGCGCCCGGACTGCTGCCAGAACGAAGCACGGGTGCCCGGGAACCCGGCCACCACCACGGCGTCGAGCCCGGCGATGTCCACACCGAGCTCCAGCGCGTTGGTCGTGGCGACCCCGAGCAGCTCGCCGTTCACGAGTGCGGCCTCCAGAGCGCGCCGCTCCTCCGGCAGGTAACCGCCGCGGTACGCCGCCACCCGCCGCACGAGATCGGGGTCGACGTCCACGAGCATCCGCTGCGCCGTCAGTGCGGTCACCTCGGCTTCGCGCCGGGATCGCACGAATGCGAGAGTCCGCGCCCCCTCCACCACGAGGTCGGCGAGCATCCGGGCGGCCTCGGCACCGGCGGCACGGCGGACGGGCGCTCCGTTCTCGCCCGCCAGCTCCGGTAGCAGCGGCGGCTCCCACATCGCGACGGTGCGCCCGGCGCCCGGCGAGCCGTCGTCGGTGACGGCCACGACATCGCGCCCGGTGAGGCGGCACGCGAACGCAGCGGGCTCGGCCACGGTGGCCGAGGCCAGCACGACGGTGGGGTGCGAGCCGTAACGCGCACAGATCCGCAGCAGCCTGCGCAGCAGGAGCGCCACGTGCGAGCCGAACACCCCACGGTAGGTGTGGCACTCGTCCACGACCACGAAGCGGAGCTTCCGCAGGAACGCCGCCCACTGGCTGTGCCGCGGCAGCACCGACCGGTGCAGCATGTCCGGGTTGCTGAACACCCAGCGGCTGTGGCTGCGCGCCCAGTCCCGCGCGTCCATCGGAGTGTCGCCGTCGAATGGGGCCTGGCGCACGTCGGGGAGGCCGAGCGCGTCGAGCGCACGCAGCTGGTCGGCGGCCAGCGCTTTCGTCGGGGAGAGGTAGAGCGCGGTCGCCCTGCGCTCCGCCGCCAGTGCGGCGAGCACTGGCAGCTGGTAGGCCAGCGACTTGCCCGACGCTGTGCCGGTGGCCACCACCACGTCCTGGCCGGCCATCGCCAGCTCGGCGGCCTCGGCCTGGTGGCTCCACGGCCGCTCCACCCCCTGCTCGCCCAGGGCCGCCCGCAACTCGGGCGGCACCCACGAGGGCCACCCGACGGGCCGGCCCGCGCGGGGTGGGAGGCGCACGGAGTGGCGCAGCGGCCCCTCGACGCCTGGGTCGGCGCCGGAGCCCGCCAGCACGCGCTGGAGCAGGTGCTCACCACGGCCTGAAGGCACGGCAGCCTCCGCCACGGCACGCTCGCTCCAGCCACTCACGGTCACCGAGGTTGGCACACCGGACCGACGGTGGGGGCACTGCCCGCAGCAGAATTACGGAGAGCCGCTGGCGGTTGATCCGGGGCAAGATCCTCTACCAGCCCCAGGCAACGCACGTTCGTCCAGCGCTCGCAGGGTTCGTGGCCGTATCGTTATGACCCTGCACACGTGGCCCTCGCTGCCGTGAGGTCGGGGTCACACACTTACAATGCACGCGCTTGTATGACGCCCACCAGCGGCAACGGGCAATCACGAGACGCCAGGGTTGCCGTCTGAGTTCCCTGGCCCGGTATTTCGCTGAACCAGGAGGACGAATGTCCGTGCCCACCACCCTTGCGCAGGGCCTCGAGCTCGGCGGAGGTGACTACATCCTCGTAGGTGTGGTCGCGGTGGTCGCGCTCGCTGCCCTGGCCATCGGCTTTGTCCTGCTCCGGGAGGTGCTCGCCGCCGGCGAGGGCACCTCCAAGATGCAGGAAATCGGCCGAGCGGTCCAGGAAGGCGCCGCGGCGTACCTTAACCGGCAGTTCCGCACACTTGGCATCTTCGTTGTCATCGTGTTCGTGCTGCTATTCGCGCTCCCCGCGGAGAACCTCAACGAACGGATCGGGCGGTCGATCTTCTTCATCCTCGGCGCGGTGTTCTCGGCGTCGATCGGCTACCTCGGGATGTGGCTCGCCACGCGGGCGAACATCCGGGTCGCCGCGGCCGCGCGCGAGCCGGGCGGCAGGGAGAAGGCCACCCGCATCGCGTTCCGCACCGGCGGAGCGGTCGGCATGTTCACGGTCGGCCTCGGCCTGTTCGGCGCCGCGCTGGTCGTGATGACCTACGCCGGTCACGCTCCCCGCGTGCTCGAGGGCTTCGGCTTCGGCGCCGCGCTGCTCGCGATGTTCATGCGGGTTGGCGGCGGCATCTTCACCAAGGCGGCCGACGTGGGCGCCGACCTGGTCGGCAAGGTCGAGCAGGGCATCCCCGAGGACGACCCGCGCAACGCCGCCACCATCGCCGACAACGTGGGCGACAACGTCGGCGACTGCGCCGGCATGGCGGCGGACCTGTTCGAGTCCTACGCCGTCACGCTGGTGGCAGCGCTGATCCTCGGCACTGCGGCGTTCGGCCTGCAGGGCCTGCTGTTCCCGCTGATCGTGCCGGCCATCGGCGTGCTCACCGCGGTCGTGGGTGTCTACATCACCCGCACCCGCGAGGGCGAGAGCAGCCTGACCACGATCAACCGCAGCTTCTACATCTCCGCGGTCATCTCTGCGGTGCTGTGCGTCATCGCCGCATACATCTACCTGCCGGGCAGCTTCGGCGACCTGGTGAACCCGACCGACCGCACGGTCGTCGCGGCCATGGCAGGTGCGGACCCGCGGCTCATCGCCTCGGTTGCCGTGATCATCGGCATCGTGCTCGCCGGGATCATCCTGTGGCTCACCGGCTACTTCACCGGCACCGAGTACAAGCCGGTCAAGACCGTCGGCGAGTCCTCCCGCACCGGCGCGGCCACGGTCATCCTCTCCGGCATCTCGATCGGCTTCGAGTCGGCCGTGTACACCGCCCTCGTGATCAGCGCAGCGGTGTTCGGCGCGTTCGCACTCGCCACCGGCTCGATCACCGTGGCGCTCTTCGCCGTGGCGCTGGCCGGCACCGGCCTGCTCACCACGGTGGGCGTCATCGTCGCGATGGACACCTTCGGCCCGGTCTCCGACAACGCCCAGGGCATCGCCGAGATGTCCGGCGACGTCGAGGGCGACGGAGTCGCCATCCTCACCGAGCTCGATGCGGTGGGCAACACGACCAAGGCCATCACGAAGGGCATTGCGATCGCGACGGCCGTGCTCGCCGCCACCGCGCTGTTCGGCTCCTACCGCGACGCGATCACTCAGGCACTCGGGAGCGCAGGAGTCGCACTGCAGGACGCGGGCACCGCGTTCGCCTTCGAGGTGTTCTCGCCCAACACCTTGGTCGGCGTGATCATCGGCGCCGCCGTGGTGTTCATGTTCTCCGGCCTCGCCATCAACGCCGTGACGCGCGCGGCGGGCGCGATCGTGTTCGAGGTGCGCCGCCAGTTCCGCGAGAACCCCGGGATCATGGAGGGCACGGTCCGGCCGGAGTACGGCCGCGTCGTGGACATCTGCACCCGAGACTCACTGCGCGAGCTGGCCACGCCGGGCCTGCTCGCGATCTTCGCCCCGATCGCCGTCGGCTTCGGCCTCGGCGTCGGCCCGCTCGCGGGGTACCTCGCGGGCGCCATCGCGTCGGGCACGCTCATGGCGATCTTCCTCGCCAACTCCGGTGGGGCCTGGGACAACGGCAAGAAGCTGGTCGAGGACGGCCACCACGGCGGCAAGGGCTCGGAGGCCCACGCGGCAACGGTCATCGGCGACACGGTCGGCGACCCGTTCAAGGACACCGCAGGCCCGGCCATCAACCCCCTGATCAAGGTGATGAACCTGGTCTCGGTGCTGATCGCTCCGGCCGTCGTCACGTTCTCCGTGGGCGCCTCGGCCTCAACGCCGCTGCGCATCGCGATCGCGCTCGTCGCGGTCGTCATCATCGTCGCGGCGGTCGTCGTGTCCAAGCGGCGCTCGACGTCGATCGACACGCCGGCGGAGAGCTCCGTCAGCTGACGCGGTAACCGCTGACACACAGAACACTTCGGAGGCCGCGCACCCGTACGGGTGAGCGGCCTCCGTCGTTGAACCGGTCAACAGAGCGGTCCGCTGATCGCGACGCGCGCCGCGCGTCCCAGCGCACCGCGGCGGAGGACCCATGAGGACTCGCACGTACGGCTGCACCATCCTTTCGGCGCTCGCGCTGCTCGTCGCTGGCTGCGGCGGCGGTAGCGGCGCGGATGCGGAGGCCGTCGCGTGGACCGACGACGTCTGCGGTGCGCTGAGCGGTTTCACGCTCGCCGCGGCGCGGCAGCCCCGGATCGACCGCACCAACCCCGCCGCCGCAGTGCAGGGCGTGAGCGACTACCTCGCCTCCACCTCCGACGGCCTCCAGCAGTCGATCACCGCGCTCGACGCTGTCGGGCACTCACCGGTGGACGGCGGCGACGAGTACGTGGCCCGGTTGGGGGACACTCTCGCCCGCATCCGTACCAGCTTCGAGGCCGCAAGGACCCAGCTCGCGAGCGTCGACACCACGAGCCCTGAGGTCTTGGCGACCGCTCTGCCTGCCGCAACGGCACCTCTGCAGGAGCTACGCACCATGCCGAGCCCGACGGAAGGTCTCGGGGCGAACGAGGCGCTCAGGACGGCGAGCGAGCAGGCAGTCAACTGCCAGCAGCTCCGCTCGGTGAGCTCACCAGCGGGGTGACGTCCGAACGTTGTGCCCGCTGCCATGGTCGAGTTGACCGCGAGACTCCGGCCGGCCCCGTACTCGGGCGACACGAGCGCGGGCATAACGCTAGGCCTGGCGTACCAAGGGGGCTCCGCCGATCGGTTCACCGGGCCGGGCACACTGGTGGCCGTCCTGCCCCCGAGCTGGAGCTGGAGCATGACCCCTCCATCCCGCGCCACCCCGAGCGCCCTCGTCCCGATCGCTCTCGTGCTCGCCGTGTTGGCCGGGCTCGCCGGGTGCACCAGCAGCGTGGGCGGGAATCCCACCGCCGACCCCGCGCCCGCGCCGACAGAGGGCCCGGGGAGCGACCCCGTGGTGTGGGTCGACCGGGTCTGCGGAGCAGTACTGAGCTTCGCGGTGCCCGCGACGGCGGCGCCGGACTTCAGCGGGTCGAAGGACCTGCCGGCGGTCCAGCGGACGGTCAGCGACTACCTGGGCAGCGTCGTCGCGGGCGTCCAGGAGGGCCGGGCGCAGCTCGACGCCGTCGGGCAGTCGCCGGTGCAGGGCGGCGACGAGGCGATCGGGCGGACCGAGAGCGCGATGCAGTTCCTCGAACAGGACTTCAGCGGCGCGAAGACGACGATGGACACCGCCAACCCCGGTGACAGGCAATCCTTCATGGCGGTGCTCACCCAGGTCGAGACCACGTTGGCCGCGATCGCGCCGCCGGACCTGCTGCGCGATCTCAGCACCACTCCGAGGCTCCAGCGCGCGGCCGAGCGGGCGACGCAGTGCCAGCAGCTGTCGAGCCTCGCCGCCGTCGTGCCCCAGTAGCGGTCCCGGCAGCAGCCCGGCAGCAGCCCGGCAGCGACCGATCTTCGGCGAGTCCCTCGCGCTCGATCGAACGCGTGTTCTACTGTGCGCAGCGTGTCACAGCTCTCCATCTTCTCCGCCGAGGCGCGTCCCCCGCAGGTGGCCGATCTGGCGGGGCTGCTGTGCGGGCCGGGACAGATCGTGCGGTTCGGCGCCGGCGATCAGGCGCGGCTGTCGATCGTGCTGCCCGACCCGGCCAGGGCGCCCGCCGTCACGGCGGCCTGCGCGGCCACCGGCATCCCCGTCACCGCCGTCCGTACCGAGAGCGGCGCCACCGCGCTGCGCACGGCGTTCCGCTGCGACCTGGTCGAGCTCGCAAGGGAATGGACCCGAGGCGCGACGAAAACGGTCCCGGCGGAATGGCAGCTGGACGGTCCGGCGTTGAGGATGTGGGCGCTGGCTGCGGGCAGGCCCGACGAGCGGGGCGGTTACGTTCTGACGCTGGATCAGCATGCACCCGAGACCCACCTCCCGCTGGTGGCGGCGTGCACCCGAGCGGGCATCCCGCCGGCCCGGGTGGGCGGAGAACCTGCCCTGCGGATCAGCGGAACCCGCCGCGTCCAGCGGCTTGTCGAGCTCGTCGGCCCGGTCCCGCCCCGGGCGGCCACGGCGGACTGGCCGCGATACTGGGGTCGTCACGCTTCTTGACGGGCTCGTTAGGCTCGCGCCGCGCAACTCGGCCGAGCGCAGTCGCTCGCCGGTCTACCTGGCCGGAGTGTGACGAGCACAACACAAGGGGTGGGCGTGCGAAGTTGGGGAACCGGTAGGTGCCCGGTTCGCGGGCGACGCATACTCGATGTTTCTGGGTCAATGTTTCTGGGTCACCCGCGCAGCCGGCGCGGCGGGCCTGCCGGACGGCCCGTGTCCCGGCGCCGACAATGGCGCAGCGCCGACACGGCCGTAGACGATGGAGTAGGACCACGTGACAACCGGAACGACGAGCTCGAAGCCCGCTACCGCAAACGGAGCAGGCCGCCGGAAGGCGGGTGGCAGCCGGGGTACCGGCACGCCCACCGCCACCGCGAACGGGCATCCGACGCGCCGGCTGGTGATCGTCGAATCCGGCACGAAGGCCAAGAAGATCCAGCAGTACCTCGGCAAGGACTACATCGTGGAGGCGTCGGTCGGGCACATCCGTGACCTGCCGCGCGGCGCGGCGGACGTGCCCGCCAAGTACAAGGGCGAGTCCTGGGCCCGCCTCGGGGTGGACGTCGACAACCAGTTCACCCCGCTCTACATCATCACGCCCGAGAAGAAGGGCAAGGTCGCCGAGCTCAAGGACGCCCTGAAGTCCGTCGACGAGGTCCTGCTCGCCACCGACCCCGACCGCGAGGGCGAGGCCATCGCCTGGCACCTGCTCGACACGCTCAAGCCCAAGGTGCCGGTGCGCCGGATGGTGTTCCACGAGATCAGCGAACCCGCCATCCGGGCCGCCGTCGAGAACCTCCGCGACGTCGACCACGACCTCGTCGACGCCCAGGAGACCCGCCGCATCCTCGACCGCCTCTACGGCTACGAGGTCTCCCCCGTGCTGTGGAAGAAGGTCATGCCGCGGCTGTCGGCGGGCCGCGTGCAGTCGGTGGCCACCCGCATCATCGTGCAGCGCGAGCGGGAGCGGATGGCGTTCGTCCAGGCCTCGTACTGGGACATCGCCGCCCAACTCGACGCAGGCGCCGACGCGAGCCCGCGCCAGTTCCCGGCCCGCCTCGTGACCGTCGACGGCACCCGCGTGGCTACGGGCCGCGACTTCGGACCGGACGGGCAGCTCAAGGGCAAGAACGTCCGCGCCCTCGTCGAGGCCGACGCCCGCCGTCTCGCGGAGGCGCTCGCCGGCCGCGACATGGCTGTGGAGTCCGTCGAGTCCAAGCCCTACACGCGTAAGCCGTACCCGCCGTTCATGACGTCCACGCTGCAGCAGGAGGCCGGCCGCAAGCTGCGCTTCTCCGCCGACCGCACCATGCGCAGCGCGCAGCGGCTCTACGAGAACGGCTACATCACCTACCTGCGCACCGACTCCACCACGCTGTCCGACGCAGCGATCCAGGCCGCCCGTGCGCAGGCCCGCGAGCTGTACGGCGACGCGTACGTCTCACCGCAGCCGCGGCAGTACACACGCAAGGTCAAGAACGCGCAGGAGGCCCACGAGGCGATCCGGCCCGCCGGTGAGAGGTTCCGGACTCCCGGCGAGATCGCCCGCGAGGTGGACGGCGACGACTTCCGCCTCTACGAGCTGATCTGGCAGCGCACGGTCGCCTCCCAGATGGCCGACGCCCGCGGCACCACGGTCAGCATCCGGATCAACGGCAGCGCGGCCACCGGCGAGGACGTCGTGTTCGCCGCGTCCGGCCGCACGATCACGTTCCCCGGCTTTCTCAAGGCCTACGTCGAGACGCTGGACGACCAGTTGGGCGGCGTGGCCGACGATGCCGAGTCGCGGCTCCCGGAGCTGACGAAGGGCCAGGCGCTCACGGCGGCGGAGCTGACCCCGGAGGGCCACACCACCAACCCGCCGGCCCGCTACACCGAGCCGAGCCTGGTCAAGGCGCTGGAGGAGCTGGGCATCGGCCGCCCGTCCACCTACGCGTCAATCATCAAGACGATCCAGGACCGCGGCTACGTGTGGAAGAAGGGGCAGGCGCTCGTCCCGTCCTGGATCGCGTTCGCCGTGGTGGGGCTGCTGGAACACCACTTCGGCCGGCTCGTCGACTACGACTTCACCGCGGCGATGGAGGACGAGCTCGACTCGATCGCCCAGGGCAACCAGCAGCGCACCGCGTGGCTGTCGGGGTTCTACTTCGGCGCCGACGAGGGCCGGGAAGGCTCCGTGGCGCGCGCAGGCGGGCTGAAGAAGCTCGTGGGCGTCAACCTCGAGGAGATCGACGCCCGCGAGATCAACTCGGTCCCGGTGTTCGACGACGTCGTCGTGCGGGTCGGCCGGTACGGGCCGTACCTGGAGCGCGTGCGCGACGGGGAGTCCCAGCGGGCGAACCTGCCCGACGACTTCCCGCCCGACGAGCTCACGCCCGAGGTCGCCGAGCAGCTGTTCGCCGTGCCGCAGGAGGGCCGCTCGCTGGGCGTCGACCCGGTCACGGGCCACGAGATCGTGGCGAAGGAGGGTCGCTACGGGCCCTACGTCACCGAGCTTCTCCCCGAGCCCGAGGCGCCCGCCGAGCCGGCTGCCGCCAGCAATGGAAGCGGTGCGAAGAAGAAGACCTCCGCCAAGGCCGCCGCGAAGCCGAAGCCGCGCACCGGCTCGCTGTTCAAGAACATGACCACGGAGACAGTCACCCTCGAGGACGCGCTGCGGCTCCTGTCGCTGCCCCGGCTGGTCGGCGTCGACCCGGAGAGCGGCGAGGAGATCACCGCCCAGAACGGCCGCTACGGCCCTTACCTGAAGAAGGGCACCGATTCGCGGTCCCTGGCCGACGAGGAGCAGCTCTTCGCCGTCACGCTCGACGAGGCGGTGGAGATCTACAAGCAGCCCAAGCAGCGCGGGCGCCGCACAGCAGCTGCCACCCCGTCCCTGCGGGAGCTGGGCAAGGACGCGGCCACCGGCAAGCCGATGGTGATCAAGGACGGGCGGTTCGGCCCGTACGTCACCGACGGCGAGACGAACGCGTCGCTGCGAAAGGGCGACTCGGTCGAGCAGATCACCGACGAGCGGGCCAGCGAGCTGCTCGCCGAGCGCCGCGCCCGCGGCGGCACCACGAAGCGGGCCCCGGCCAAGAAGCCGGCGGCGCGCAAGAAGAAGGCCCCGACGGGCTGACCGGCCTGGACGGGGACGGGCGCCTGGCCTCAGCCGGCCAGCAGTGCCTTCACCGCCGCCGCCACCCGGCGCCCATCTGCCCGGCCGGCGGCAGCAGCCGTCGCCTTCTTCATGACCTGGCCCATCTGGCGCGGGCCAGGCTGCTCCCCGAGCTCGGCAGCGGTCTGGTCGACGGCCTCGCGCGCGATCGCGGCGAGCTCGTCGTCGCCGAGCTGGGCGGGCAGGTAGCGGGCAAGCACCTCGCCCTCGGCGCGCTCCTGCGCCGCGAGCTCACCACGTCCGGCCGCGGCGAAGGCCTCCGCCGACTCGGCGCGCTTCTTCGCTTCCTTGGTGATCACCTGCAGCACCTCGGCGTCGTCGAGCTCCCGCGCCTCCTCGCCGGCCACCTCGGCGTTGCCGATCGCCGTCAACGTCATCCGCAGCGTGGCCTTCACCAGCTCGTCTCTGGCCTTCATCGCCGCGGTCAGGTCCGCCCGAAGCTGCGCCTTGAGTGTGCTCACAGGATCAAACGCTAATGCAACGCGCCCTCGACGTACTCTGCTGAGGTGAACAGCTGGGCTCGCGTGGCAATCGGCGCCACCACCACCGGAGCGGCCACCGTCGCCTACGCGGCCGGCGTCGAGCGTCGCCGCTGGACCCTGCGTGAGGTCACACTCCCGGTGCTCGCCGAGGGGGCGCGGCCGCTGCGCGTCCTGCACGTCTCCGACCTGCACATCACGCCGCGCCAGCACAGCAAGCAGCGCTGGGTCGCCGAGCTGGCCGCACTCGAGCCCGACCTGGTGGTCAACACCGGCGACAACCTCGCGCACCCGCGGGCCGTGCCCGCCGCCGTCGCCGCGCTCGGCCCGCTGCTGGACCGGCCGGGCCTGTTCGTGTTCGGCAGCAACGACTACTTCGGTCCCACCCCGAAGAACCCGGCGCGCTACCTCGTGAAGAGCAAGCGCCGCATCCACGGCGAGCCGCTGCCGTGGCGGGACCTGCGGGCAGCCCTCATCGAGCGCGGCTGGGACGACGCCACTCACAGCCGGGTACAGCTCACCGTGAGCGGCGTCCACGTCAGCGCCGCAGGCGTCGACGACCCACACCTCGGGCTGGACCGCTACGGCCGCATCGCGGGGCGTCCGGACGGCGAGCCCGGCCTCCGCCTCGGCCTCACGCACTCCCCTGAGCCGCGGGTGCTCGACCGGTTCGCAGCCGACGGCTATGACCTCGTGATGGCGGGCCACACCCACGGCGGGCAGCTGCGGCTCCCCGGCGTCGGTGCGATCGTCACCAACTGTGGGATCGACCGCTCCCGCGCCCGCGGAGCCTCCCGCTGGGGCGCTCACACCTGGCTGCACGTCTCGGCGGGACTCGGCACATCCCCGTTCGCCCCGGTGCGCTTCTTCTGCCCGCCCGAGGCCAGCCTGCTGACCCTCGTGCCCCGCCCGTCGGTGGCGGCGGCCGCGAGGGCCACCCCCGCGTCGGCCGCCGCAGACGTCGGCTAGAGTGAAACACGGCCTTCGGGCCATCGGGGTGTGGCGCAGCTTGGTAGCGCGCTTCGTTCGGGACGAAGAGGTCGCAGGTTCAAATCCTGTCACCCCGACCACGTAACTCCAGGTCAGGGCCGGTTTCCTCACTCGGGAAACCGGCCCTGACGCCATTGGGCCCGTCTCGGGAGAAATCTGGGAGCCGGCCGCCGGATGAGGCTCGTGTGGCGCCTTCTTTGGGTACCAGCCGTGCGGCAGGTTGGAAGAACCCGTGCGGGGCAGCACTCCGGCGTGGAGACGACCGGGGCATAGCTTTGGCGGCTCGCCCTGCAGCTGCTCGACGAGCTGGGCACTGGCGCCGGGGAGAGCGACGGGCTCTCGACATTCGCACGGCGAAATCGATCCGGGCATGCCGTCGCCGCTGTCGACGGTGTGGTCGAGCCGCGACTCAGGGAGCGTCGCGACGCCGCGAGCGATGCCGTTCACCCGTGCGAGGGACTCGGTTCCCTCCGGCGGGCGATCAGTCCGGCCCGGGTCGGCTGCGATCTTCGGAACAGATCGGGCAAGCCGTGCCCGCCGATCCGGAAAGCGGACATGCCCATCCTCACCGAAGCACCGCCCCGGCCCAAGCGGCTACGCGCAGCCTGGTCGGCCGCTCATAAGCCCGTGGCCGGGGTTCCCCAGTGGGCGCGGATCGCCGCTTTCACCATCCCGTTCACCGTTCTGCCTTCCGGCATCTGGCGGATCGCAGCGGTCACCTTCCATCTGCCGATCGCTCGCGGCGAGCGGCATGGTGCCGGAGACATCCCGCCCTGGCTGCCTATCGAGCTGTACGTGGTGCTCCTGTCGGTCCTGTCCGAGCTGCTGGCATTCACCGCCATCGGGCTCATCTCCATGTGGGGAGAGGTGTTCCCCCGCTGGATCCCGGGGCTGCGTGGCCGGCGGGTACCGGTACTCGCCGCCGTCGTCCCAGCCGCTCTCGGCGCCGCCGTCCTGACGCTTATGTGGACGCTGGCGGCGGTCACCATCTCGCTCGGACGCGACGTCCACGGCGACCCACTCCCCGCGGACTTCGCCCTGGGCTTCCACGACTGGCAGGGTCTCCTGGCCGTCGCAGCCTACGCGCCGCTGCTGCTGTGGGGGCCGTTGCTCGCCGCGGTCACCGTCGCCTACCACCGTCGCCGCACCCGCGCCGCAGAAGCCGGTCATCGGCGGTCGGCCGAGGACCCGGGGCGGGGTTCTCGGTGGCGACGCCGGCCGGCGTAGGCGCCCTTCGCCGCTGCGGCGTGGGGCGCGCTGTACGCCACCGTTCAGGTCACCTGGGCGGCGACGGGCACTGTCGTGCCCTGGACACCGCACACGCCGTACGCGCCGCCGGGCCAGCTCGTCCTGGCCCTGCTCGCCGTCATGGCTGCCGGAGCCTGCCTGGCCGGCACCAGGCCTCGCGCTCATGCCGGTCGGCTGGCGGTGACGGCGCTCCTGACGGTGACCATCCCAGTGTTCGCGGTGGGGACGATCTCTCTGCCGCTCTATGTCGTCACGCTGGCGTCGGGTTCGGGAGTGGAGAGCGCCACCGGCCTGTCCCATGCCCTGCTGGACTCGGCCGGCGTAGGTGTCCTGGCCGTCTCGGCGGTGACCTTCCGCCGCCGCCTGCAGGGCAGGTGCGCCCGCTGCGGCCGGCTCCACCCGGGCATGGGCGGCGACCGACTCGCCCACCCCGCCGCCTCGGTCGCTCCGCGACGGACCCGGGTGGCGGTCTATGTCCTGATGTGCGGGATCCTGCCCTGGGCGGGGGTCAAGACCATCTGGACGCTGGGCGGCGATGCGCTCGGCGTCACGGCGGAGGAGTGGCGGGAGGCCAACGCCGGCGCGTCCGGGTCGGTGAAGGCGCTCGCATCGGTGGGGATCGACATCACCGTGCTGGCCGCCATGCTGGTGGTCTTCCTGCTGCTCGGCCTGATGTACCGGTGGGGGATGGTGTTCCCCCGGTGGACGCTGTTCCTGTCCGGGGTGCGGGTCCCGCGACTGCTGCCGCTGATCCCGGCCTGGTTGACCGCCCCTGGCCTTTCGGTGTACGGGATCGCGCTCACGATCTACGCTCCGCTTAGCGCGCTCGGTGTGCTGCCGAGGATCGAGCCGTCGGGCGGGTTCACCAGCACGGGGGTGACCTGGATGGTCGAGTTCGGCGGCTTGGCGTTCGGTGGGCTTGGCCTCGGCCTCATCACGGCCGCCCGCTCCTACGCCTCCCGCACCCGCCCCACCTGCGCCATCGAAGGGGTGTCCGCTATGCCGGCCACGGACATCCCCGAGGGGTACGACAGCATGTGAAGCTCCTGGCCAGGCGTGTTGATCTAGTCAATCGCCCGTCCACCGGGAGCTTCACCCATCCGCGGTCACGCCACGCCGTACGCTTGCTGACCAGCTCATCCAGGTCGGCAAAGGCTGACTGCCCCCTACCGGAGTATGGACGGCAGTGGTGGGCGTAGTCAGAGCGGCGATTGCCAGTTCGCGACGAGGCTCTGCAGGTGGTAGATCAGCGTCGACCAGGCGCCGGTCACCTGCAGCACACCCACGAGCACGAGGAGCAGGCCACCGACCCGCATGACGGTGCGGGCGTGGCGACGCGCGAGCTCGAACACCGCGAAAGCGCGTTGCACCCCGAGCGCGGCGAGCAGGAACGGCACACCGAGGCCGACGCTGTAGGCGAACGACAGCGCGGCACCCCGACCGGCGCCTGCGGTGCTGGTGGACAGGGCGAGTACGGCGGCCAGCGTGGGGCCGATGCATGGCGTCCAGCCGACGCCGAACAGCACACCCAGCAGCGGCGCGCCGGCGACGCCAACCGGCGGCCGGTAGCCGACCCGCCAGGCTCTGCCGGCGAGGGGGATCCTGCTGAGGAGCCCGGCGAACATCAGGCCCAGCCCGATCGTGAGCACGCCGAGGACCCGAACGACCACGACTTGATGTTCGAGTAGCGTGCTTCCGACGGCGCCGAACGCCGCGCCGTAGCTGGTGAAAACGGCGGCGAAACCCAGCACGAACAGGCCGGTGCCGAGCATCGTCCGGCTCGGCACCCGACGCACCCGCGTGGCTGTCGCCGCCGCGGTGGTCGATGTGCCCGTGGTCGAGCCGGCGGTCGTCTGGACGTCGGTGGTCGAGGTCGACTGTGAATGGTGCGCATCGGCGCCGGCGCTGCCGGTCACGTAGGCGAGGTAACCGGGCAGCAATGGCAGGCAGCACGGGCTGAGGAAAGACACCAGCCCGGCGGTGACAGCGACCGGGATCGCGACCAGCAGCGGGCCGTAGGTCACCAGGTCACCAGGGTTGGCCGTGGCAGCCCCGGAAGCGAGGGTGGCGATCATGATCCGCCCTTCTGCCCGGTGGGGGGTTCCTCGGCGAGGACGTCGTCGACAAGCCCGTGGAGCGTGCCGTAGCTGATGATGCCGACGACCCGGGCGGCGATGTGTCCTGCCGGGTCGACGACGACCGTGCTCGGCACGGCACTGACCGGGATCACTCCGTTGAAGGTCAGCATCAGACTCCCGTCGTCGTCGATGAGGCTCGGATACGGGATCTCGAAGGTGCGGACGGACGCACGCGCGGCGTCGATGTTGTCGCGGGTGTCGACGCCGACGAATCGCACGCCCAGCGCGGCGGTCTCGCGGGCGACGCGGGCCAGGTCCGGTGCCTCCTTGCGGCAGGGTTGGCACCAGGAGCCCCACACGTTGATCACCACCACGTGTGCCCGCAGGTCGACCAACGCCAGCTCGTCGCCGTCCAGGGTCTGGCCCCGCAGCTCAGGACCCTGCGGACGACTGCGCGCAGGGTAGACGGTCACCGCGCCCGATGCACCGGGCGACGTCTGCGCCGGGCGCTGGTTGGCTGCGAGAGAACTCCAGAAGTCGTTGGGCCACGCGACGACCGTCATGGCCGCCACGACCGTAACCGCGACGATCGTGGCGACAGGTACTACGCCGTGGCGGCTGATGAGCCGGATCACTATGCCTCCGAGGCAGCGTCCATGAGGTCCCAGCGCAGCCCGCGGACGATGTGTTGCGGGTTCCCGAGGACTGGGACGCCCGCCCACTTCATCGCCGGCTCGTCGCCGTGGCGGAGCATGCCGACGTGGTTGTCCACGTCGGCGTCCTCCTCGGCGTTCTGGAAGGTGAAGCCGAGCGCGCGGCGGAGCCGATCGATGTCAGCGGGCTTGCCGGTGAGAAACGACCAGCCCGGGCCGACGTCGTACCGCGAGGCGTACTCCGCCAGCACCGCCGGGGTGTCGACCACTGGGTCGAGGGTGATCGTGTACATGAAGATCTCACGGCCGACCGGCGCGCCCAGCATCCGCTGAACCCTCGCAATGTTCGCCGTGGCCAGCGGGCATTGCTCGGTGCAGGACGTGTAGATGAAGTTGATCAGGACCTTCTTGTCCTTCACCAGGTCGGTGTAGAAGTGCACCGCGAGGCCCGGTGCCGTGACCAGCGGTACGTCGGGCAGGTGGAGCCGCTGGAACCGCTCTCGCGCCGACAGCTGCCCGCCATGGTCGGTCGACCGGCGGGTCGCCCACGCACCCAACCCGCCGACGACCGGAGCCGCGCCCAAGACGCCCAGCACGCCGCGTCTCGTCATTGTCACCACGTCAGTCGCCCCCTCACGGTGCGGTCTTGTTGTCGCCGACGTCGGCGACCTCGAAGAGGAGCATCATCTGGTGGTCCTCGTGAACCGTGTTGTGACAGTGCATCGGGTAGCCGCCGCGGAAGTCGCGGAACTGCATCAGGATCTCGATGTCCTCATCACCGAGCTGGACGACGTCCTGGCGACCGAAGTCCCCCTCTCCCGGTCGGACCAGCCGGCCGTTCCGGCGAACGATCCGGAACTCCTCCAGGTGGATGTGGATCGGGTGCTCCCAGCCGCCGGAGCTGTTCTGCAGGATCCAGCGCTCCGTCGTGTTCCGCTGGACCGTGAAGCGGAACTTCGTGCAGTCCATCAGCTGGCCGTTGATCTGCCATTGGCCGTTGCCACGTTCGAACCTGAACGTCCGCGTCAGTCGGGGTGTGAGGTTGTCGATCCGTGGCAGTGCGATCGGCGCGAAGACGTTGTCGGTGACCGAGGCCGGCACCCGCGGGCTGGCGACCGGCTCGGGGTCGAAGCTGTTGTCGACCACGTTGCCGCCAAGCAGGCGGAACTCGAGCACCGGGGTGCCCTGGCCGGCCGGGAAGATCGTGCCGGTCGGCTTGCGGCCGTTGACCATCTCCAGCCGGTTCTCCAGCCAGATCCTCGACGGGTTGCCGAACCGCTCGGCGATCTTCTTGAAGTCGATGATCACGTCCGCCCGCTCGGCCGCGCCGAGCAGGAAGCTCTTGATCTCCAGCGGCCGCGGCAGCAGGTTGCCGTCCGAGCTGATCTGCCACAACGGGATGCTCTGGGACAGGTTGTCCGGGTTGGTGAGGAAGAGGCGATAGGTGCGTGACGGGCCGGCGTCCAGGACCCGGAAGCGGTAGCGGCGCTTGCGCACCTCGAGGAACGGCTGCACCTTCCCGTTGACCAGCTGGGTGTCGCCGACGAGGCCGTCCAGCCCGAAGGTGTCGAAGACCAGCAGTCCGGTGTCGGGATCGAACAACTTGTCGGCGAGCAACAGCGGGATGTCGAAGGCCGGGAAGCTCGGCAGCCGCAGCCCGGTGTTCTCGTCACCGGTGTCGAACTCGTTGAACGCCAGATGGAAGCCGGCCAGCCCCTTGTAGACGTTCTCCGCCGTGTGGTCCACCCGGTGGTCGTGGTACCACAGCGTCGACAGCGCCTCCTCGACATTCCCGAGCGGCGGGTGCGTCGAGTCGAAGCCGGCGTACTGCATGGTCTGGTAGTAGTCATAGAACTGACCACGCCGGAAGAACCGCGCTTGCACCGGATCACACGCGCCGCCGTCGCTGTCCGGTCCGCTGTGGAAGTTGTGCAGGTGGGTGGACGTCTCCGGTACGCCGAAGCCGCCGTTCTGCGCCTGCGGCGGCAGCTGGTTGTAGCGCCGGATCAGGGTCGGCGCATGGTAGCGAGTGACGATCGTCGGGCCGGGTGACAGCGGCGGGTCGGCGGCGAAGTCCGTGTCGCCCAGGTTGAAGCCCCAGAAGGTCTGCGCGGGCAGGTCCGGGTGGACGCTCACGTTCGGGTTCGCGCCCATCCGGGTGATGAACTGCTGCTGCACCGGAAACCGCTCCCGGAACTGGTGCGACTCGGTCCGGCCCTCGAACGGCAAGCCCGTCGCCGGGTTGATGGTGCGGTTCGCCGCGATCGTCGGCGCCGGGGTGAACGCCGACGCCGGCCGCAGCGGCAGCACCGGCATGATCGGCAGCGGCTCGACGAACGGCGTCACCTTCGGACTCAAGCCGAGCCCGAAGCTGCTGGGAGTGGCGCTACTACCGCTCGCCCACGCGCTCAGCCCCTGCTGGGTTACCAGGAAACCACCACCGGTCAGCAGAGCCATCGTGAGCATGTCACGCCGGTTCAACCCCGCTGCGATCAGCTCCTGACGATTCCTGCGCGCGCGCAACGCCGCCCTGTCCACTTGGAACCTCAGAAGGTTCATCCGCCCCTCACCCCATTGTCGTCATGACGTCGCACACAGGCGGATACGTCGATGTCCCCGGTAGCGACCGGGGTCAATACGGGCGGGACGGCGAAGGGCCGCGGCAGCTTGCTCGCCGCGATTAGTGATCTGGACATCGCATGCTGCTTTTCTGTGAAGGACGGTGTGGTCTTTCCTCTGCCCTCCGCTTGCAGGGCGGCGGACGCAAGTGGTCGACGCGGAAAGTGGTGTGGTGGCACTTACTGGACTGTGTGAAGACTTGACTTCCACGACCTCGCCGTATAGACCACAGATGAGGGGCCGACGACCCCCCATCCCGGTGCCCCTCGCGCCCTGCTGCTTTCCGCGCTTGCGCCCCGAGTTCTTCGCCCGCTTCAGTGCCGGCTCCGTCCTGCCCGGAGACCATCGCTGAGGGCCGCATCGAGGAGTTGCCACTGTTCCGCGAGACAAGCCGCTCCAGCCGCCGCACCTTGCCCCATCGTGCGCATCGGCCAGATCCGCCCCGACCGGGCTGCGGCCACCGGTCGGTAGGGGTTCACCCAAGAGGCGGAATAGCGCCAGGCCGGCGCAAGGTTCGGCGGGGTATGGCACTCAGACTCTCGGACGCCGTACGCATCCTGATCGACGGCCCGACCTTCGCGACCGTGGCGACGCTGAACCCGGACGGAGGTCCACAGACATCGGTCGTCTGGGTCGGGCTCGAGGACGACGACCTGGTGTTCAGCGCCACCGAGGACCGGCGAAAGGTCCGCAACCTGCGGCGGGACCCGCGCGTGAGCGTGTCGATCACTGACGTGGCCGATCCATACCGACACACCCAGCTGCGCGGCACGGTGACGATCACCCCTGACCCGGACAAGACCCTGCCGAAAACGCTCAGCCACAAGTACCTCGGCGAGGACCCACCGTCGGAGGGGCCAGAGGTCGAGCGGGTGATCGTCCGGCTCCACGTCGACAAGGTTGCAGGCAACATCCGATGACCGAATTTGAACGACGGGGGCGAGCTGACCCGGTTGAAAGCCGAAGGGCTGCTCACCGGGCAGCTACGCGCGGCGTTCAAGAGGGTTCGACCACCCGTGGCGCGGCACTGCCGACCCGCGCGAGGGCGACTTCGTGCGGTGGGTGGACCGCAGCCCGGACCTCGACGAGCCCGTCCACGCGCTACTGCGCGCTCGCAAGCGGGCGATGGCCGACAAGCGGAGCGGGGCCGCCGGGGAAGCGCTGGACGCGCTCCGCGTGATGGGGGTAGCCGTCCGAGACCGGGACGGCGGCCAGGAGTACCGCCGGGCGCTAGTGGCCCGGTGTCGCTCCCGAGCCGCGACGCTAGTACCCCGTAGCTCCGTCAATCCGTTCCCGGAGCAGGTCGGCGTGGCCGTTGTGCGCGTACTCCGCGATCGTGCCCACCATCACGCGGCGCAGAGCAACCGGCCCGCCCGATGCCCGATTCACGCCCGTGTCGTCCAGCGCGGCTGCCGCCACGATCTCCCGGGAGCGCCGGCATTCCGCCCGCCACAGGGCGAAGGCCTCCTCGACGTCGCCATCGAGGGACTCGAAGTCCTGCTCCGGGTCGTCGTCGGAGTAGTACAGGAGCGGGACGTCCTCCCCCGCGAACTGGATGCGGAACCACCACCTCTCCACACCGGCCAGATGCCTGAGCAGGCCGTGGAGCGTGAGCCGGGACGGCGGAACCAGATGCTCGGAGAGCCGATCCCGCGCCACCCCCGCACACTTGAGCGCGAACGTCTCGCGTTGCCAGTCGAGGTAGGCCGTGAGGATCTCGCGTTCGTCGCCGACCAGCGGCGGCGTCGTTCGGGAATCGTCGACCAACGGCAGAGCGAGCTGCGGTACGGCGTCGTCGGACACGCAGCGAAGAGTGGCGGACCCCGCTGAGGGCGGTCAGGTCCGGGGCGGGCGGCCGATGCCGGCGGCGTAGAGCACGGCGAGCGCGGCGCCGGGCGGGATGGCCACCCAGAGCCACCAGGGATAGACGAATCCGACGGTCAGCGCGAGAAGGCCCCAGACCATGAGGTTGACCGCCGCAAGGCTGGCCCAGACGATCGTCAGCACTCGCATGGCGGTGCCGCCGCCGGTGTCCGAGAAGACCGGGCGGGGGCCCGGGCCCTCCGGGAGCGCGGGCAGGTCGGCGGTGACGCCCTCCAGTTCGCCCTTCGTCCGGGCGGCCCACACCGAACGGACACGGTCGTCGAACTCCGTGAGGTCGAGCTGGCCGATCTCGTGGGCCCGGCGCAGATGGTCCTGCACCTTCTCCCGCTCGACGTCCGACACTCGCATATCCTCGGGGCGCACCGGCTCCGTCACGGGGCCATGATCGCATGGACCCCATTCAGCTGGGTCATCCGATCGACCGATCAGATCCGGCCCGCCGCCGGCGAACCCGTCCATCTTCTATCCAGCCGACGCCCTTCTATCCAGCCGTCGCCGCCCGCCTTCACATCAGCGCGCATTCGTGAGCAGCAGTGGTGCTGCCAGCGGTGCGACGTCGTGGTGTGAATGGGCGACGCCAGGTAGGACTGCCAGCCGCCACCGGAACTCGATGGACTCGCGCGCCGCGACCGTCCGCGACGTCTGGTAGAAGTTCATCCCGCGGTCCAGCCTGTTGCGCCCCTGGGCGTCGGCTTGGGAGTCACGACGCAGCGAGTCGCTCTCCGTTTCGATGTCGTCGGCACCCAACATGACGACGAGGTTCGAGGCGAGGGCGCGCTTCGGCACGCTCTGTTGGGACGGCGCTCCATCCAAGCCGTAGGGGAACGGCACGGAGTTGTCGAGCGTCGTGTACCAGCCGGCGTTCGCCGCGACGGCGATCCGGGCCCGATGCGCCGGCATGAACTCGACGAACCGGTGCACGAACTGCGCCCCGGCGGAATGCCCGAACAGGGCATAGTCCCGGGTGCGACTGCCCATCTCCCGTACGACGAAGTCGAACAGCGCCTCTACGACGTGGAAGCTCCACTTCGCCTCGGGCTGCAGGTCCCCGTCGCCGTCGACCATGTTGCCGACGCTGTACATCTCGCCGGGGTAGAACTCCTCGCTGAACTCTGGCACGAGGACGAGGACGTTGTTGGGCTCCACATACTCGTGCCAGGCGGCGCGGTATCCCTCGGCGTTGCGCCCCATACCGTGCATCACGATCAGGATCTGCGCAGTGCTCGGGTCGGCCGGCGCGTCGTACCAGACCCGGACGGGACGGTCCCCCAGCGGCGCATAGCCCTTGAACGTGAAGTCGCCGAGCCCTGGACGGATCAGTGGGTCCTCGCGCTCCGGGCTCCCGCCGGACGAGCACGCTGCCAGCAGCACTGTTACGACGACGACGGCGCCGAGCAACCGCCTGCCGCCCCTCATTCCCCGGCCCGCCGGGCGAAGCAGCCGCACGGGATCACGCCGACGTCTCCGTGCACGGTCAGGTCAGCGTGGAGCGCAGGAAGGTTGGCTTGCGCCTCGGAGGGGGTGCACGGCTGCGGTTGGAACCCCACGACGTCGTTGTCGGACTGTAGACAGCGGATCGACAGCTGCGCCGGGCCCTCGGCGCTCAGCTCGACCCCGACGGCCAGACCGATGGGAGGTACCCGAATATCGTCGAACCGCCCAGGGGAACCGAAGACGAAGTTGCCTACGCTGTAGACCACTGGCATCGACCCGATGAACTCGATCGGTTGCGCGGAATGCGATCCACTGCCGACCACCATGTCGTAAGCCGCTTCGGCGAACTGCTGGGCCCAATGCCGCTGCTCAGCGTTGATCGGTTGGTAGTTGTCGCCCCAATGCACGTTGGCGATAACCCAGTCCGCTCCCGCCAGACGCGCGGTCTCGGCCCCGCGGGCGATCGCCTCCGAGCTGAACTCCACGGTGCCCGGCTCGTCGGGGCCCGCCCTGGTTCCGAAGCTCTCCCCCATCCCGACGACGGCGAGCGTCCCGAGCTCGGACCGCAGCAGGAGCGGCTGCTCCGCGCGTTCGATGTCGGGTCCCGCGCCGAAAGCCGATACACCCGCCGCCTCGAGGTTGCTGATGGTGTTGATGAGCCCGACCGGGCCGACGTCGAAGACGTGGTTGTTCGCCATCGTCATCGCGTCGATCCCGGCGCGAGCCAGCGCGCCCGCCGCCTCCGGCCTGGTGGAGTAGCTGTACTCCTTGTCGATCGACCACGGCAGCGTGAGCGTCGTGATCGGCGATTCGGCCACCGCAATGGCGAAGTCCCCCACGAGCGAGTCGCGAGCGGCCTGCAAGGGCCAGTCGTAGCCCTTCTGGTCGATGAGGGGCTGAGCAGCGTCGCCGAGCATCGTGTCCCCCACGAACTGCACCGACAATCGGCCGTCGGGACCCAATGCGACGTCGCGGGAGATCACCGGTGGGGTCATCGGGACGGCCGGTTGCGGTGCGGTGAGCGCCATCGAGGCGCCAACCGCGCCGATGGTGCCCACGGCGGCCACGGCGGCGACCACTGCGATGAGCCTTGGGTTGCGCTTCATGACCGTTCCTCAGGCTCGCTTGAGTGGTTGCCCGAACGAGATTGCCGCCTCGGGCTCATTCCTCGTCCGGCTTTGCGAAACACGTACCGCAGCGCAGGACTGCCAGGCCGCCCTGCACCTCTAGCTCCGCATTGAGCGTTGGAAGGAAGGCCAGCGTTTCGGCCGGGTTGCACGGCCGCGGCTGGAATTCCACCGCTCGGTTGTCGGCCGCGACGCACCGGACCGCCAGCCGCGGCGGCGCGTCGCGGCTCAGCTCGAATCCCGCCGACAGGCCGAACCCCGGGATCCCTAGCTGCTGGTAGCGCCCGTTGGTCCCGTAGACGAAGTTGCCGACGCTGTACAGCACCGGCATCGACCCGATGACCTCGATCGGCTGCACGTAATGCGGGCCGCTGCCCACGACGAGGTCGTATCCGGCGGTGGCGAAGACCTCGGCCCAGTACCGCTGCCGCGGGGCAACCGGCTGGTAGCTGTCACCCCAATGCACCACCGCGACCACCCAGTCCGCTCCGGCGGCTCGGGCGAGGTCGGCGCCGCGCTGCACGGCCTCCGGGCTCAGGACCATCGTGCCCGGGGAAATCGCCCCAGCTCGGTGGCCGAAGCTCTCGCCCATGCCCACGATCCCGATCGTGCCGAACTCGGTGCGCAGCATCAGTGGCTGCTCCGCCCGGGGAAGGTCGGGACCGGCACCGAAGGTCGACACGCCGGCCATATCCGCGTGCCGCATCGTGTCCGCGAGGCCGACCGGTCCGGTGTCGAACGCGTGGTCGGTCGCCAGGCTGAGCGCATCGACCCCTGCGCGCGCCATCACGGCCGCCGCCTCCGGCCCGGAGACGAAGACGGAGGCGGACGACGGATCCCAGGGCTCGACATGATCCGAGATCGGAGCCTCGGCAGCGGCGATGACGTAGTCCGCCCCCGCGAGATGCGACCGGACGGCGTCGAAGGGCCAGTCGGGCCCTTGCTGACGCTGCTGAATGAGCAGCGGGAACTCACCGCCCAGCATGGTGTCGCCGAAGAGCTGGATCGAGAGGCGTCCGTCCGGCCCCGTCGGCACGTCCCGCAAGATCGTCGGCACCGGCGGTAGAGGCGCTTCCCGCACGACCTCGGCCCCGACGACGCCTGCGGTGAGCACGAAGAGCGTTGCGAACACACCGATCAGCTTCTGGTCGCGCGTCATGATCGACCTGAGCTTTCGTTCCGTCTGGCGAAGCAGCCGTCGCAGCGCAGGATTGCCACGTCCCCCTCCATGGCCAGATGTGCGCTCAAGGTCGGGAGGAACGCCTGTGCCTCCGGTGCCGAACAGAGCCGGGGCTGGAAGTTGATGACCATGTTGTCGGTCACCAGGCAACGCATTGCGATCCGCGCAGGTTGATCGCGGCTCAGCTCGAGCTCCACGGATAGACCGAGACCGCGCGCGTTGTTGGTCGCCCAGCGCCCTGGAGTCCCGAAGACGTAGTTGCCGATGCTGTAGAACACAGGCATCGAACCGACGAACTCGATCTGCTGCGTGGTGTGCGGACCGGTGCCGACCACCATGTCGTACCCCGCATCGGCGAACACCCGGGCGAACTCCCGCTGCGCGGGATCGATCTGGGCGTAGTTGCCGCCCCAGTGCACAGCGGCGATCACCCAGTCGGCGCCCGCCGTCCGGGCCATCGCAGCGCCGCGAAGGACCGCCTCTGGGCTGAGCACCAGAGTGCCGCCCTGGTCCCCGGCGGCCCGGTGCCCGAAGCTCTCACCGATGGAGATGACGCCGACCGTCCCGGCAGCGGTCCGCAGCAGCAGCGGCTGCTCCGCCCGCGCGATGTCAGGGCCTGCCCCGATCGAGGGGATCCCCACCGCGTCGAAGTGTCGCATCGTGTCCGCCAGGCCCTCCGGTCCTGCGTCATAGGCATGGTTGTTCGCGAGGGTCACCGCGTCGATGCCCGAGCGCGCGATAGCGCCTGCCGACTCCGGCCGGGAGGTGTAGGAATACTTCTTCGCGGGGTTCCACGGAGCGGTGTGCTCGCTGACCGGCCCTTCGGCGTTGGCGATCGTGTAGTCAGCGGTCACGGCCGGTCGGGTCGCGTCGAACGGCCAGTCGTAGCCCTGTCCGCGTTGATCGATGAGGTTCTGCACCTCGTCGCCGAGCATCGTGTCTCCAAGGAACTGCACGGTCAGCCGGCCGTCCGGGCCGACCGGCACATCACGCGACACCACGTCCACCTGCGACCTGTCGAGGGCGGCGCCCGCTCCGGCCGCACTGACCGCGAGCACCGCCAGGGCCACGAACACACCCATCAGCTTCTGGTCCCGCGTCACGTCGTCGGCCATGTCGGCGGGTCCGCTGGCGACGGGTCGCCCTCGGGCGCGGCCGCCGTCTGCGCGGTGTGTAGGTAGTCGAAGACACGCGTGACGAGCCCTCCGCGCTCCACCGCCTCGGAGAACGAGTGGCCGGTATCGGCCAGCAGGTCGAACGTCACTTGCGGGCGCAGGTCGCGGGCCCTCGCCTCGTCCTCCAGGTGGTCCATCCACCGGAGGGCGCGGGTGAGCCGGTCGGGCCCCTGACGGCGGTCGATCCCGCCGCCCGTGCGCAGGTTCCGGTCGCGATCGAGGTCGAGTTCCCCGACGAGCACGTGCACCGGGATGCCCAGAAAGCCTGCGACGTCGACAGCACGGCCACCGCTCTGCACGCTCGCACCCACGCCACGAGGGAAGGGGCGGTCCTCGTCGAGGTAGGTGTACCACCCGGCGGAGGCGACCACGACGCGCAGGACACGGGAGGGCGTCAGCATCGCGAACCGGTGCACGAACTGGGCGCCTCCGGAAAATCCGAGCAGGTCGACCCGGTCGGTCGGCACACGGAGGTGCCACGACGCGTCCTCCAGGACGCCCACGAGGGCGTCCATGGCGGCGAGCGGGCCGTCCGCGCCCGCGAGGGATTGGTAGCCCTCGAACCGGTCCGGAGCGAAGATCGGCGCGATCAGCGGGATACCGTGCGCGATGGCCGTCGGTAAGAATGCCCTGAACTGCCGGTTCGCCCCGCGGCCGTGGCCATGGACGAGGACCAGCGGCGGCTGGTACCGGCCGGTGGGCGGCACGAAGGCCCGGTAGCTCATGGGCGGCCCGTCCTCGGGCGTCCGAGTGGTCAACGGGAGGCGAGCTGCGGCCACGGCACCTCCCCTTGTGAGTGGCGCCACGTCCGGTCGTCGTACTCCCCGCCGGTCAGGGTCGCGACGACCCGGCCCCGGTCCAGGACCCAGACCTGGTCGGCCATCGCCAGCTCCGCCGGGTCGTTGGTCGCCAGCAGGACGGTCCCACGATGCCGGGCAACCATCCGCCGGAAATCCTCCTTGCCTGCCGGGTCGAGGTTGGCCGAAGGTTCGTCGAGCAGCAGGATGGGTGGGTTGCCGAGGAGCGCACGCCCGAGCGCGATGCGCTGTCGCTCGCCGGCCGACAGGTTGCGGCCGCCTTCGACCGCCCAGGTGGTGATGCCGCCGGGCAGCTCGCTGATCACGCGGTCGAGGCCGCTCGCGTAGATCACGCGGGACAGCTCGGAGGAGTCCACGTCGGGTCTGCCATAGGTGACGTTGCGCCGGATCGTGCCCCGCATGAGCGGCAGATCCGGGCTGACCATCCCGATCTTCCGGAAGGTCGAACGCGGCGTCGTCGTGGCGAGGACCTGCCCGTCGACGAGGACCTCCCCGCCGGTCGGCTCGACGAGTCGTGCGAGCAGTCCGAGGACGGTCGACTTCCCGGCACCGGAGGGCCCGGCCAGGGCGACGAGCTGCCCGGGTCCCGCGGTCGCCGTGACCCCGTCGAGCGCGCCCTCCACCCGGACGTCCCGGAACTCGATCCGCCCCTTGCCCACCCGTAGCGGCCTAAGCTGTGCGGGATCGAGCCCGTGGCTGGAGCTGCGCAGGAACTCGAGGACCTTCTGGCGCGATACCTGCGATCGGTGCCAGTAGTCGTGCGCGAGCCCCAGCGTGCGCACCGGGGAGGTGAGCAGCCTGCTCACGACCACAGACGCAACGACGAGCCCGACCGTGGCCGTGCCGCGCCGGATCTCCAGCAGACCGATGGCGAGGACGGCGACGACGGCGAGCAGCGCGGTCGCCGAGGCGATCCCTCGTAGCCGCCCCCGCAGCTCGGCGACGCGGTATAGGGAGCGGGTGAGCGAGTCGTTCTGCCGGGACAACCGGGTGTACTCCCCACCGGCTCGTCCGAAGACCTGCACGACCGGCAGCGCGTTGACCTGCTCGTCGAGGTTGCTGATCAGCAGGGACCGGCGCCGCCGCATCGTCCGGGTTGCTCGGCGGATGGCCCGCCCGCTGGCGAGGGACACGGCCGCTCCCGCCGACAGCACCGCGATGAGGACCAGCCCGATCCGGTAGTTGAGCACCGTGAGCACCGTCAGGGTCGGGATCAGGATGATCAGCGCGACTGCACCGCCGAGTAGGCCGCGGCTGATCCAGGTCCGCAGCATCGACAGGTCGCCGATCATCCGCAGGATCAGACCGCCGCGCGAGCGGTGCTGGACCTGGCGCGGGGTCATACCCTGGAGGTGGCTGTACATCTGCATCCGCAGCCGCTGGACGATGTCGTAACCGATCTTCTCCGAGACGGAGAACTCCCACGCCCGCAGGCAGCCGTGCAACAGCACCAGCACCACGAGGATGCCCAGCTGGACGAGGGTGACCCGCCAGGCCGCGTCGGCCTGTGCGCCGATGACCGGAGAACCAAGGGAGTTCGCGACCGACGCTACGAGGAGGACGAACGCAATGAGGGTGCCGGCCTGTCCGAGCCCGAGCCCGAGCACAACGGCCACCCTGAGGGGCGGCAGCCGGAAGGGATCGAGCTGGCGGGGTTGCGGATTCATCGGGGGTCCCCCACCGTGCTGATGGCCTCCTCGTTCGTAAGGATCGCGGCGTGGTCTGAGAAAGGCCCGTCGGCCTCCCACTCGGGTTGCACCGACGGCCACGGTGTCGCCGCGTCGAGTGCCTGCTTGTCGAGCAGCTCCGGCGGCAGACCGATGACCGCGCTTGCGGCCACCGGGTCGACGAGCTCGGGGATGCCGAGGACCGGGAGCCCGAGAACGCGCTCCGCTTCACGGGTCGCGAGGGGGGACCGCGTGATCCGGCCGCTCACCGCCGCAACCTTCAGACCGAGGCCCCGCAGGTGAGCGACGCCGGCGGCGGCGCCCATCGCGTCGGCGGCGGCGAAGATGACCACGTCCACGGACGATCGGAAGACCTCCGCCTCGATCAACCGGGACGTCTCGCGCTGGTAGATGCCGTCCGCGATCTCCACGAAGTTGACGTCGGTGCCGGACGCGGTG
Source organism: Pseudonocardia aurantiaca (assembly GCF_039526725.1). Taxonomy (NCBI): domain Bacteria; kingdom Bacillati; phylum Actinomycetota; class Actinomycetes; order Pseudonocardiales; family Pseudonocardiaceae; genus Pseudonocardia; species Pseudonocardia aurantiaca. The sequence continues at coordinate 26,283 of NZ_BAAAJG010000002.1, read as the reverse complement.
AGGTGGTCGAGCAGTTCGACGAAGGTGCGTTCGACCTGCTGCATCGGTTGCCGATACGTCGAGGCGAGCCCGACGTCGGTGAAGTCGAGCATCAGGTGTGCACCCGCGTCGATCATGACCCAGTAGTCGTTGCCCGAGCCGGTGCCGGTCACCTTGGTGACGCCGGCCCGCACGCCGGCCCGGCTCAGCCCGCGCACGAGGAAGTGGATGATCGTGGTCTTGCCCGAGTTCATCGACGTTCCGATCACGGCGACCGTGAGCGGCCGGTCCCGCTGTGGTCGAACAGGCTTCATGGCAAAGTCCGCCACGTTCAGCGGCCGTCCCTGGTCGTCGCCCACGAGGCCGACCGGCAGCAAGTCCGTGGCGTTGCGCACGTCGAGACTGCGGCTCAGTGCGGCCGAGGCGATGCCGCCGGAGGCCACGAGCTGGGTCTTGCGCAGGTCGTTCGGAACCTCGGCCTCGTACTGGTCCGGGGCGTACCGGTCCGCGTAGGCCACCAGGACCTCATCGCCGACGTGCAAAGCAGCGCGGCGGCCGCTCGGCTGCTCGATCCTGCGGTGCTGACCGAGACGCGAGACGACGGCCAGCACGACGTCGCCCGATCGCGGTCGTACCATCCCGCCGATCAGCGTCCCCATGGCCGAGCGCGGTACGTGGCGGAGAGCGAAACCCATCTTCGCGCGTTCCAAGCGCTCCTCGCCGAAAGTCTGCACCGCGATCCGTCGACCGTGCGGCGATGTCCGGTCATTGGTCATCAACACCTCCAAGAGGTTGTTCATGGTCTGAGATCACGAGTGCGCCCGCTGCGGGACGTCGATAGGACGGGCGGTACCGTTAACATCCCATTACGTTTCTCAGCCATTCAGCTTACTGGATCGATTTAGTTCCGAATTAGAACAATTCCGCCTTCCCGGCAGATCAAGTTCAGTGAGGAGTCACGCCATCTCGCAAAACGGATGCCGACAGTTTCCGAAATGAGTGCGGATCCGTCGTTGTCCCGCCAGCGCGATGACGCCCATGAGCCCTGGCAGAGAGGGTCGACCGGGAGGCTCGGTCCGGACCGCTCGGGCCGAGAGCATCCGACGAGCCCATGGATCCCGGCTGACTCGCCCGTTGCGAGGCCTGATGCGTTCGGCCCGACGGAAGTGGGGTAGCACGCGCACGGCGGGCCACCGGAGCGGCGAGCCATACCGAGGCGATCAGTGTTGCACACATGCATAAACCCGCATATGTTGGTCGCCATGGGCGCAGGACACGGCCACGGCATCGACGCGGGCCGCGACACATCCAATTCCGGGCGCCACTCTCGCCGGCTCGCGATCTCCCTGGGCGTCCTCGCCGCCTCGCTCGTGCTGCAGGTCGTCGTCGGGCTGGCGACCTCCTCCCTCGCCCTGCTGTCGGATGCCGGGCACAACTTCACCGATGTGCTCGGGATCGTGATGGCGCTCGCCGCGATCACGGCGGCGCGGGCGTCCGCCAGGAACGACCGCCGGACGTTCGGGCTCTACCGCGCCGAGGTGCTCGCCGCACTCGCCAACGCCGTGCTGCTGTTCGGCGTGGCAGCGTGGGTCGTGGTGGAGGCCGTGCAGCGCTTCGCGAATCCCCCCGACGTACCGGGCCTGCCGCTGATGCTCACGGCCGTGGCCGGCCTCGCCGCGAACCTCGTGGTGTTCGGGTTGCTGCGCCGCGGCGCCGCGGAGAACATCAACCTCCGGGGCGCGTACCTCGAGGTCGTGGCCGACGCCGTCGGCTCCCTGGGTGTGCTGCTCGCGGGGGCGATCACGCTGGTGTTCGGCTGGCGCTACGCCGACCCGCTGGTCGCGATCGCCATCGGGCTGTTCATCCTGCCGCGCACGTTCGCGCTGGGGCGCCAGGCGGTGCACATCCTCGTGCAGGCCGCGCCGGCCCACGTCGACGTGGCCGCGGTGCGGGCCGGGCTCGCCGCGCTCGACGGTGTGCAGGACGTGCACGACGTCCACGTGTGGACGCTGACGTCTGGCATGGAGGTGGGATCGGCGCACCTGACGGTCGATGCGATGTCCGACCCTGCGGCCGTGCTCACCGCAGCGCAGCGGCTCCTCACCGAGCAGCACCAGCTCGCGCACTTCACGGTGCAGGTCGAGCCGCCGGGGGCGCGCACCGGCTGCGCCGAGCTCAGCTGGTGACCCGCGGCGCGTACATGATCACGAGTACGCCGACGAGGCACAGCGCCGCGCCGATGTAGTCGTAGCGGTCCGGGCGGTACCCGTCGACCACCACGCCCCACGCCAGCGATCCGGCGACGAAGACGCCACCGTACGCCGCGAGGATGCGGCCGAAATGAGGGTCGGGCTGCAGCGTGGCGACGAACCCGTACGCCCCGAGCGCGAGCACCCCGGCCCCGATCCACAGCAGCCCGCGATGTTCTCGCACGCCCTGCCAGACGAGCCACGCCCCGCCGATCTCGGCGAGGGCCGCGAGCGCGAACAGCAGGACCGATCGCAGCACGGTCATGGCGTCAGGAGATCACGAGCAGGAACAGCCCGGCCATCGTGTAGGCCACCATCAGCAGCACGAGCGGCACCTGGTCGGCGAGCCGCCGGTGCTCGGGCAGGAGCGCCACACTGCGGTCGTGGGCCGCCACCACCGCCACGACATGTCCGGCGAGCACCGCCGCGATCTGGATGCCGGCCACCAGGCCGGGTGCGGGCACGGCCGAGACTGGGCCCAGCTCCTGCCCCGCGAGCTGGGCGATCCCGCGGGGACCCTCGACGAGCAGAAGCACGGCGTAATGGGCGATCGTGTACCCGGCGGCGATCGGCACGAGCGTGCTCGCGAGCGGTCCGGCGAGCGCACCCGTCGCGGCACGGTAGAGCACCCCGACGACCAGCACCATGCCCACGAGCACGAGCGTGTCGAGCGGGACACCGAGTGTCCGCCAGCCGGTCCAGCCGCTCAGGCCGTCGAAGACCGTGGAGCCCCACCAGACCGACACGAACGCAACGAGCCCCGGTGCCACGCGCACGGCGGCCAGGCCGCGGAACGGGTTGCGGAGCCCGATCCGTCCGTCCCCGAGCCTGCCGAACGGGGCCAGAGCACCCGTCAGAGTCGAGTACACCTCGAACGCGTCGCCGCGGGCGAACCAGCGCTCGCCGAACCGCAGCGCGCAGCCCGTGTTCACCACGGCGTAGAGCAGGAGGAACCCGGCGACCACGGCTGGCCGGTCCCGGTCCGGTGCCACCAGTTCGAGCCACACGAACACGAGCAGACCGGCGGCGGCCGGCAAGTACCCGAGCGCCGCGGGCATGGGCGCGCTCCCCTGCACCGGCCGCCGGAGCACGGCCGCGGCAGCGCGGTGCAGCAACCGCAGCGGGTTGAGCACCCGCCACACCGGCCCGAACAGCAGCGACGCTGGAACGAGCCCCACCCACAGCAGGACGTAGAGAGCGCGCGGGGCCGGGTTCGCGTCCGGATCCTGCGGGCCCGCGAGCCCGTGGGCCACGACGGCCGTCCCCAGCGCGAGCGTCAGCGCCTGCAACGCCGTGCGCACAGCAGGGGCGTCGAGCACGGCGGGCAAAGGGCGCCCGGTGACCGGTCCGGTGAACCGCGGTCGCCGCCACAGCAACGCCACGGCGAGGAACGACACCAGCACCACCACACCGCCGGTCTGCAGCACGAGCTCACCGTCGAGCGGCAGGCCCTCGACTCCGCCGATGCCGTGCGCGAGCAGCACCTACGCCGCCGGCCCGGGCGTCGATGCCACCGGGCCGCGGCGCAGTACCGCCACACCCGCGACGACCACCCCGAGGCCACCGCCGAGCGTCAGCGCCACGAGCGCGCGATCGAAGTCGGCGCCCCATGAGAACGGGACCACGGCCTCGAACAGCGTGAACGCGTCGACCGGCGCGATGACGATCGCGAACAGCCCGCCCGCGGCGACGCAGAGCAGCGGGCCGGCACTGTGCCCGCGCAGCGTGAGCCAGGCTCCGATCGCGCCAAGCGGCCAGCCCAGCATCGCGTAGCCGGCCGCGCTGAGCAGCATCAATGCGTACGGCTGGTCCTCCGGCACGCCGGCGGAGCCGAGCACGTGCGTGAGATGCGCCGCAAGCACGACGAGTGTCGCGGCAGCGAGCACGACCCCGCCCCAGACACGAGACGCACCGAGCAATCCGGCCACGGCGGGCACCGCGAGCGCGAGCAGGGCGAGCAGGGTCCACACAACGGTCGCCGGAGGCGGCGGCCAGTACTGCTCGCCGCGCACGGTCACCGCAGCGTCGCCGACCCGGAGCGGGACGGCCCATCCGAGCCGGTCGCCCTCCGGGCGCTCCGCCGCGGCAGCCGCCGCGATCCGTGGGTCGAACCAGTAGGCGATGCCACCGGGCGGGACGGTCGGGAGCGCTACGCCGTCCGGCCCAGGTGTGACGACCACCGGCGCGGCGGTGCCGTTGGTGAGCCGCAGCCGCGCGCCGAACTCGACGGCGCGGACGTCGAGGCCCGGTACGGGCGGGTCGAGCGCCAGCACCCCCGCCTGACTCGTGGACGAGGACAGCCCTCCGGCGTGTGCCGCCGCCGGGGTCGCGCCGCCGGGGAGGAGCACAGCGGTCAGGGCGAGGAGCAGAACCGTCCGCACGAACCGCGCCCCCACGGTTCCACCCTACGAGACCTCCAGCTCCGTCAAGGGCATGCCACGCTGCTCCAGCTCCACCTCGAAGACGCCGGGCAGGTCGGCCGTGAACCGGAGCGTCGTGGATGCGCCCGCCGTGACGAAGGTGCGCCGGTCGTAGCCGTGCACGTGCACCTCGTCGGCCACGTCGCTCGCGACCATCAGCTCGACGGGCGATCCGAGCGGCACCGCGTACCGGACCACCCCATCGGTCACGGCTCCCCCGGCATAGGTCACCTCGATCCGCTGCACACCCTCGGCCGTGACCTGCGGGGCGGCGGCCCCACCCGCACAGCCGGCGATGAGCACCAGGCAGGCTACGAGCACGGCAGCCGGACGAGCCCTCATCGCCATATGGGTCCTCCCAACGCGACGCCGGTGGGGCATGATCGCCCATCGTGACCGACCACCCGATCGCGCCGGTGCCCGACCCGCTCTTCCCCGACGAGCGTGAGCCGCGGTGGCGCGCCCGGTTCACCGCGCCCCGCATGTCGCGCCCGGCGTGGGCACGGGACGCGCCCGACCGGTCCGTCTACACGTCGAACGCCAGCGGCACGACCGAGGTCTACGTGTGGGACCGGGCGACCGACGCCCACCGGCAGGTCACCGACCGGCGCAGCGGCACCCACGCGGCCACGCTCCCCCCGGACGGCGAGGCGATCTGGTGGTTCGCCGACACCGACGGCGACGAGTTCGGCCACTGGGTGCGCGAGCCGTTCGGCGGCCTGCATTACGCCGCCGATGCCGAGCCTGCCGTGCCGGGCGTCGAGGACGGCTACCCGGCCGGCCTGGCCATCGGACGCGAGACGGTGGCGGTCGGCACCTCCACGGACGACGGCACGAAGATCTGGCTGCACCGCGGCGACCTTCCCGCGGAGGTTGTCTACCAGCACGCCGAGGACGCCGGGGTCGGCGCGCTCTCCGAGGACGAGACGCTGCTCGCGATCAGCCACTCCGAGCACGGCGACTCCCGCCACCCCGCGGTACGGGTGTTGCGGGTCGCGGACGGGGGCGTGGTGGCGGAGAAGTCCGACGGCGCAGGCAAGGGGCTCACGCCGCTTGTTTTCGCGCCGGTCCGCGGTGACGGCAGGCTGCTCCTCCTGCACGAGCGGCACGGCCGCGAGGAGCTGCTGCTCTGGGACGTGCTGGCGGACGAGGAGCGCGAGCTCACGCTCGACCTCCCGGGCGAGGTCGCGGCCGACTTCCACCCCGACGGGCGCAACCTGCTGGTCTGGCACACCTACGCCGCCCGCACCCGCCTGTACGGCTACGACCTGGACACCGGCGAGCTGACCGAGCTGCCGGTGGCGCCGGGGTGCGTGGGGTCGGCGGAGGTCCGCCCGGACGGCACCGTCGAGTACACGTGCTCGTCCGCCGCGGAGCCCTCCACCGTGCGCGCGCTGCACCCCGACGGCACCGACCGCGTGCTGCTCACGCCGCCCGGCGAGCGGGCGCCCGGGTCGATGCCGGTCGAGGACCTGTGGGTCGATGGCCCGGGCGGGCGGGTGCACGCCCTGGTCGCCCGGCCCCCGGCCGCCGACGGCCCGCCGCCCGCGGTCTTCAGCCTGCACGGCGGCCCGCACGCGGCCGACGAGGACCGATTCAGCGCGATGCGCGCCGCGTGGGTGGATGCGGGGTTCGTGGTGGTGGAGGTCAACTACCGCGGATCGACGGGCTATGGCTCGAAGTGGCGCGACGCCATCGAGGGCCGGCCGGGGCTGACCGAGCTGGAGGACGTGGCCGCGGTGTACGACCACGTCGTCGCCGAGGGGCTGGTCGACCCGGCCCGTTGTGTGGTCGAGGGCTGGTCGTGGGGTGGCTACCTGGCGCTGCTGGCCGTCGGCACGCAGCCCGAGCGCTGGGCGGCGGGGCTCGCCGGGGTCCCGGTGGCCGACTACCTCACCGCGTATGCCGACGAGATGGAGCAGCTGCGGGCGTTCGACCGCGCGCTCTTCGGCGGGTCGCCGGAGGAGCGGCCCGACGCGTACCTCTCCTCGTCGCCGCTCACCTACGTCGACGAGGTGCGTGTGCCGGTGCTGGTGCTCGCCGGGGAGAACGACCCACGCTGCCCGATCCAGCAGGTGGACAACTACCTCGACGCGCTGGCCGCGCGCGGCGACGTGCACTACGAAGTGAGCCGGTTCGACGCGGGCCACGGCTCCCTGGTGGTGGATCAGACCATCCGGCACGTGGCGACGGAGATCGGCTTCGCCCTCCGCGCGTTGGCACCCTCCTCCTGATGCCAGGAAAGCCACGTTCAGGGCGGTAGTTGTCCTGAACGTGGCTGTCCTGGCATTCGGGGGTGGACGGGAAGGTCAGACCGTCGCCTTCAGCTGGACGTCGACGTTGCCGCGGGTGGCCTTCGAGTACGGGCAGAGCTGGTGGGCCAGCTCGATGACCTCGTCCGCCTCGGACTGGTCCAGGCCTGGGAGGTGCGCCGTGAGCACGACGCTGATCGTGAACGTGGTGTCGTCGGGGGTGAGGCTGACGGCGGCGTCGATCGAGGTGTCGCCGAGCTTCACGTCCTTCTTCTTCGCCGCGAGACGCAGTGCCCCATGGAAGCACGCGGCGTAGCCGGCCGCGAAGAGCTGCTCAGGGTTGGTGGCGCCGCCGGGGCCGCCCATCTCGGTGGGCAGCTTCATATCCTGATCGATGATCCCGTCGCTCGAGCGCACGTGACCGTTGCGGCCACCGCCCGTCGAGGTCGCCTCCGCCGTGTAGATCGCATCTGCCATGCCGCCATCCTGGCAGCCGGTTATGTCGCGCACAACATATCGGCCCGACCCGTCGGCGTCATGAACTGGTAGCGAGCCGGAAACACTCCGGGGGAACGCTGGAAGCGTCCCCGAGGAGGTGGAGTGCGTGGTGCTCTGGCGGGTGCACGTCGAGTTGGAGGACCGGCCAGGCCGGCTCGGCGAGCTGGCCACGGCGGTGGGGGCCGCCGGATGCAACATCATCTCCCTGCACGTCGTCGGCGAACCGGCCGACGACGGCTCGATCACCGACGAGCTGCTGGTCAAGGTGCCGGACTCGATCGACCCGGCGGCGCTGGTGGAGGCCGTGGAAGGCGTCGGCATCCCGTGCACGCTCATCGTTCGCGCCGACGCCACTGAGCTTTCCGACACGGCCACCACCGCATTAGCGCTGGCGAGGATGGTGGTCGCCGACCCCGGCAGCGCCCCGAGCGCCGTGGCGAGCATGCTCCGGGCGCGGCTGGTGGACCCGGCCGCTGAGCACGCCGGCGGGCACGAACACGTCATGCGGATCGGTGCGCGGCAACTCCGTCTCGGCCGCGCGTGGGCGTTCACCGCAACCGAGCTGTCCCGAGCCGCGGCGTTGCTGGAGCTCGCCGCCCAGATCGAGATGCGCCCGGACCGGCGCCCGTCACCCGACCGGATCCTGCTGCTTCGCGACGGCTCCGAGGTGCGCCTGCGCACCGCCGACCAGGGCGACGGCCCGCTGGTCGCCGCGCTGCACGCCCGCTGCGCGCCCGAGTCGCGCCGCTCCCGCTTTCTGAGCCCCACGCCGCAGCTCGCCCCCGGCCAGCTCGACGCGCTGCTCGGCGACACCCCGCGGTCGCTGCACGCGGTGCTCGCGCTCACCGCCGACGGCGGGAGCGCTGTCGGCATCGCGAACCTCGACACGTGCACCGGGCCCGAAGAGGCCGGCTGCGGCCGCGCCGGCATCCTCGTGGATGACGCGTGGCAGGGCCGCGGGCTCGGTACGGCGCTGCTACGCCGAATCGCCGACATCGCGGGCGAGCACGGCATCACCGAGCTGACCGGCGCCGCACGCCCCGACGACGTGGGCGTCACGCGGCTGCTGCGCCGGGCCGGGATGCGACCCTCGGCCGAGATCGTCGAAGGGGAGGTGCGGCTGCGCGCCGCGCTGCCCGCCCCCGTCGCCTGACCTGCGCCGGACCCAGCGGATCGACGACGGCCCCGGAACCACGAAGGGGTTCCGGGGCCGCGTGGAAATCGAGCGAAATCGAGCGTCAGATGTCGATGCGCTCGCCGGAGTCGCCCGCGAAGAGGTGCAGTCCGCCGGAGCGCGGCACCAGGTGCAGCACGGAGCCCTTGCTCGGCGGCGTGCGCCCGTCGACCCGCGCGATGATGGGACGGCGCTCGCCCCCGACCTCGGTGCTGCCGTACACGTAGGCGTCGGCGCCGAGCTCCTCGACGACCTCGACCTCGGTGGGCAGCCCGGCACCGGTTTCCACGATGTCCATGTCCTCCGGGCGCACGCCCACGGTCATGGACCTGGTGGACCCGACCTCCTCGACAGCCGAGCGAGGCACGCGCACGTCGGCCCCACCGAAGTGCAGCACGTCGCCGTCGACCTCGATCGGCAGCAGGTTCATGGCGGGGGAACCGATGAAGCCCGCAACGAACACGTTGGCCGGCCGGTCGTACATCTCCCGCGGCGTGCCGACTTGCTGCAGGAGCCCGTCCTTGAGGACGGCCACACGGTCGCCCATCGTCATGGCCTCGACCTGGTCGTGGGTGACGTAGACGGTGGTGGTGCCGAGGCGGCGCTGCAGGGACGCGATCTGCGTGCGGGTGGAGACCCGCAGCTTGGCGTCCAGGTTGGACAGCGGCTCATCCATGCAGAACACCTGCGGGGAGCGGACGATCGCCCGGCCCATCGCTACGCGCTGGCGCTGGCCACCGGAGAGGGCCTTCGGGCGCCGCTCCAGGTAGTCCTCGAGGTCCAGGATCTTCGCCGCCTCGCGGACCCGCTCCTGGATCTCCGACTTGGGCCGTCCCGCGATCTTGAGGGCGAAGCCCATGTTCTCCGCGACGGTCATGTGTGGGTAGAGCGCGTAGTTCTGGAAGACCATCGCGATGTCGCGGTCCTTCGGAGGGACCCGCGTGACGTCACGGCCGCCGATGTGGATGGACCCCTGGTCGATGTCCTCCAGGCCCGCGAGCATGCGCAGGGCGGTGGACTTTCCGGATCCGGAGGGGCCGACCAGGACGAGGAACTCCCCGTCGGCGATCTCCAGGTCGAGTGAGTCGACCGCGGGGGTGGTGGAGCCGGGGTAGATACGGCTCGCCTTGTCGTAGGTCACAGCAGCCATGCTGTGCTCCTTCCACCGGCAGGAACGTGCCGGACGATCCGAGTGAGAGGGAGTAAAGCCCCCGCAGCCTGCCACGCGGAACATCATTCGGCCAGAGCGACTACGAAAGGTCAGCGGCTGGACGCAAAGCGTGAACGTTATGTGATCGTAACGGCTTAGTATGTTGCCCCGCACAACGTGCACCGGATTCGATGACCCGATCCCGGGGAGCGAGCGGAACGCCCGCGCCCAGCATCGGAGCAGAAGGGTGTGCGATGACTGCACTGGTTGGGCGAAGGCCCGCCCGCAAGACGAGCCTACTGGCGGTGGCTCTCGGGGCAGGCCTGGTGCTCGCAGGGTGCAGCGGTAGCAACGTCGCAGGTGGGGGCCCCGCCGCGCAGGGCGCGGACTGCGCCGCGTACGAGCAGTACGGCGACCTGGCAGGCACCCGCATCACGCTCTACACCTCGATCACCGCTCCCGAGGACCAGCCGCACATCGACTCCTACAAGCCGTTCGAGGAGTGCACCGGCGCCCAGGTGGTGTACGAGGGCTCCAAGGAGTTCGAGGCCCAGCTGCCGGTCCGGGTGCAGGCCGGCGCGCCGCCGGACATCGCCTACGTCCCGCAGCCCGGCCTGCTCGCCACCCTCGTGCGCAACACCGGGGCTGTGAAGCCGGTGCCGCCCACCGTCACGACCAACGTCGACCAGTACTACTCGGAGACGTTCAAGGCGGCGGGCAGCGTCGACGGCACGCTCTACGCGGCGCCGCTCGGGGCGAACGTGAAGTCGTTCGTCTGGTACTCCCCGCAGGCCTTCGCGGCGAAGGGCTACACGGTCCCCACCACGTGGGACGAGATGGTCGCCCTGTCGGACCGGATCGTGGCCGAGGGCGGCAAGCCGTGGTGTGCCGGGATCAACTCGGGTGAGGCCACCGGCTGGCCGCTCACCGACTGGCTCGAGGACACGATGCTCCGGGTCAACGGCGCCGACGTCTACGACCAGTGGGTCAGCCACGCGATCCCCTTCAACAGCCCGCAGGTGGCCACGGCGCTCGACCGGGTCGGCTCGGTGCTGAAGAACCCCGCCTACGTCAACGGCGGGTTCGGCGACGTCTCCTCGATCGCCACCACGACCTTCCAGGACGCGGGGCTGCCCCTGCTCGAAGAGACCTGCTACATGCACCGGCAGGCGAACTTCTACGCGGCGAACTTCCCCGAGGGCACCGACATCTCGGAGAACGGTCAGCTCTACGCGTTCGAGCTGCCCCCGATCGACCCGACGGCGCCCCAGACGATCCTTGTCGGCGCCGAGTTCGTGGCCGCATTCTCCGACCGGCCCGAGGTGCAGGCGTTCCAGGCGTACCTGTCCTCGCCCGAGTGGGCCAACAACAAGGCGAAGGCCGGTTCCGACCTCGGGCAGAGTGGCTGGATCAGCGCCAACACCGGCCTTGACCCGGCCAACCTGTCGAGCCCGATCGACCGGTTCTCCGCGGAGATCCTCCAGGACCAGAACAACACGTTCCGGTTCGACGGCTCCGACCTGATGCCGGCGGCCGTCGGCGCCGCCACGTTCTGGCGGGGCATGACGGACTGGATCACCGGCCAGAGCACGGCGGATTCGCTGACCTTCATCGAGCAGTCCTGGCCGGCCGGGCAGTAGCTCCGGCGGTGCGGCAACTGGCGCCGGGGGCGGGTACCGACCCACCCGCTCCCGGCGCCGTCATCGGTGCACCCGGAGGTGGCCCGGCATGACCCTGCTCGACAAGCTCGCGCAGTTGCTGGTCGCGGTGGTCGTCTTCGCCGCCGTCATGGGTGTCGTGCTCCTCGTCGCGAGCCGCGCGCGCGGCAGGCGCGGCGACAGCGTGCAGGGTCTCGCGTTCATCGCGCCGGCCGTGCTCCTGCTGCTCGGCGGCCTGCTGTACCCGGCAGCCCGAACGGCCCTGCAGTCGTTCCTGGACGCCCGCAGCGCGGGGTTCGTCGGGCTCGACAACTACGTGCGGATGTTCACCCAGCCCGACCTGCTGGCCGTGCTGGGAAACACGCTGCTCTGGGTGGTGGTCACCCCGATCCTCGCGACGGCGGTCGGGCTCGTCTATGCCGTGCTCATCGACCGGACGCGCTTCGAGTCGCTGGCCAAGGCACTGGTCTTCCTGCCGATGGCCATCTCGTTCGTCGGTGCGTCGATCATCTGGAAGTTCGTCTACGAGTACCGCCCGAACCAGCAGAACATCCAACAGATCGGCCTGGTGAACCAGTTCCTGGTGTGGCTCGGCTTCGAGCCGGTGAACCTGCTCCTCCAGCAGCCGTGGAACAACCTGCTGCTCATCGTGGTGATGATCTGGATCCAGGCCGGGTTCGCGATGACTATCCTCTCGGCTTCCATCAAGGCGATCCCGTCCGACATCGTGGAGGCCGCCCGGCTCGACGGGGTCGGCGGGATCCGGCTGTTCTGGTACATCACGCTGCCGAGCATCCGGCCCGCCGTGGTCGTCGTGGTGACCGCGATCAGCATCGCGGTGCTCAAGGTCTTCGACATCGTCCGCACGATGACCGGCGGGCAGTTCGGCACCAGCGTGATCGCGAACGAGTTCTACTCCCAGAGTTTCCGGCTCTCCGATCTCGGCATGGGATCCGCGCTCGCCATGATCCTCTTCGTGCTGGTGGTGCCGATCGTCATCTACAACGTGCGGCAGATGCGGAAGGCGGACGCCCGATGAGCGAGCTCGCGAGCGAATCAGAGACACAGCGCCTGCGCGAAGCGCCGGCCGAGCGCAGCGAGGACGAGCGATGAGCTCGGACGTACCTGGTCCCGCGGAGGGGCAGTCATGACCGTCCTCGACAAGACGCCGGGGAGCGCCGCCGGGCCTGACCTCGCGACCGCCGCGACGACGCGTTCGGCCGCCGCGAAGTCGGGGCTCACGTCACGGTGGGCGTCGATCGCCGCGCTCGTCATCGCCGTGCTGTGGACGCTCCCGACCTTCGGGCTGTTCCTCTCCTCGTTCCGCCCGCAGCGCGAGGTTCAGCGGACCGGCTGGTGGACCTTCTTCACCAACCCGACCCTCACCCTCGAGAACTACGACGAGGTGCTGTTCGGCGGCAACCAGCCGCTCATCGGTTACTTCGTGAACTCCCTGCTGATCACGATCCCCGCGGTGCTGATCCCCATCGTGCTCGCGACGCTGGCGGCCTACGGGTTCGCGTGGACCCGGTTCCCGTATCGGGACACCCTGTTCGTCGCGATCTTCGCGCTGCAGATCGTGCCTCTGCAGGTCGCGCTGCTGCCGCTGCTGGAGATCTTCGTCGGCGCCGGGCTCAACAACACCTTCTGGACGGTGTGGATCGCGCACTCGACGTTCGCGCTCCCGCTCGCGATCTTCCTGCTGCACAACGCCATGCGGGAGATCCCCGCCGAGCTCATCGAGGCGGCTCGCGTCGACGGAGCAGGGCACGTGCGGATCTTCACGACGATCATGCTGCCGCTCATTCGTCCCGCGATCGCCGCCTACGCAGTGTTCCAGTTCCTCTGGGTCTGGAACGACCTGCTCGTGGCGCTGGTGTTCGCGGGCGGCACCGCGGACGTGGCCCCGTTGACCGTGCGGGTCGCCGAGCTCGTCGGCACCCGAAACTCGCAGTGGCACCTGCTGTCCGCCGGGGCGTTCGTCTCGATCATCGTGCCGCTGGTGGTGTTCTTCAGCCTGCAGCGCTACTTCGTGCGCGGGCTGCTCGCCGGCAGTGTGAAGGGATGACCTGAATCACATCGACGTGGATCACGCGTCGATACGCTTCCCCGCGATCGGGGGGAACGTGACGGCAACGAGAGACCAGACGATCGCGGCCAGAGTCGTCGTGCGTGTGCTCGACGGGGCGGGGGACGCCGTCGGGGCGGGGTTCCTCATCGGGCCCGACCTCGTGGCCACCTGCGCGCACGTCGTGGCGAGCGCCCAGCGCGCCGACCCCTACGCACCCGAGCCGGCCGGCGGCGACGTCCGGATCGACTTCCCCCTCCTCCGGGACGAGGACACCCTGCCCGCCGCCGAGGCCGAGGTGGTGCGCTGGGTCCCGATCGGTGAGGACGGCACCGGCGACATCGCCGTGCTGCGGGTGCGCGGGCCGCTGCCTGTCGGCGCGCGGATGCCGCCGCTGCGGCGCGTCGACCAGCTGTGGGACCTCCCTTTCCGGGTTCTGGGCTTCCCGGAGGGCATGGCGGACGGCGTCTGGTCCACCGGGCGCTTCCGCGGGGAGCAGGGCACCCGCTGGTTCCAGCTGCAGACCGCGGCGGGCGAGCAGCCCATCATCGAGGGCTTCAGCGGCGCACCGGTCTGGGACGAGGACAGCGGCGCGGTCGTGGGTATGACCGTCGCCGCCGACGCGAGCGGGACGACCACCACCGCCTACCTCATCCCGATCGACCAGGTGCTGGGCCTCGATCCCGAGCTGCTGCCCTGCCCTTACCGCGGCCTCGAACCCTTCGGCGAGGAGCACGCCGCCTACTTCTTCGGACGCGACGCGGACGTCGACCTGCTCGCGGCCACCGTGGAGCGGGAACCGCTGGTGGCGGTCGCCGGACCGTCGGGAGCCGGCAAGTCCTCTCTGGTCCGTGCCGGGCTGCTCCCGCGCCTCCGGGCAGCGGGCACCGAGGTGGCAGAGCTGCGTCCCGTGCCCGGCCGCACGGTGGGCGAGTCGCTGGTCACCGCGCTGGCGCCGTACGCGCCCACGGATCTCCCGCTGCCGTCCGACGCGGACGACCGGGCGCGCGTGCGGCAGCTCGCCGCGGCGACGACGACCGAGCTGGTGCTCCTGGTGGACCAGTTCGAGGAGCTGGCCGCAGCCGACCCGGACGCCGCGCAGGAGCTGCTCGAGCTGATCGGCCATCTCGTCACCACCGACGATCCGGAACCGGCGACGCCGCGGCTGCGGGCGGTGCTGACGCTGCGCTCCGCCACGCTCGACGACGTCGTCGTGCCGCGGGTCGCGGGACTCCTGGGCGCGGGCACCGTACTGCTGCCGCCGATGGACCGCGCCCAGCTCCGCGACGCGATCGTGGCGCCGGCCGAGCGTGCGCCCGGCCTGTCGTTCGAGCCCGGGCTCGTCGACCGCATCCTCGACGACGCCGCGGGCGAACCAGGCGGGCTGCCGCTGGTGGAGTCGCTGCTCACGGAGCTATGGGAGCGTCGCGAGGGCGGCCACCTCACGCTGCGGGCGTACGACGAGGCGGGGGGAGTGGCCGGCGTGGTCGCGACGCACGCCGAGAACGTCATGGCCGGCTTCCCGGACCCAGCCGACGCGCCGCGGCTGAAGCGGCTGTTCACCGCACTGTCGAGGTCGGACCGGGACGGCCGGTTCGTCCGCAGGCCGCGGCAATGGCAGGAGCTGGCCCCCGAGCTCCGGCCGCTCGTGCAGCGGCTCGCGGCGGGCAGGCTGCTCGTCGTCGAGCGGGCACCGACCGGCGAGCAGACCGTCCAGCTCGCCCACCAGGCGCTGATCGCCCACTGGCCGCGGCTGCGTGACTGGCTCACCGAGGACCGCGACTTTCTCTCCTGGCGCGACCAGCTCGACCAGCAGCGGGAGCGCTGGGAGGCCGCGGGCCGCGACGACGGCGCCCTGCTTCGCGGCACCGCACTCGCCGTCGCGCAGGACTGGCTGCCACGCCGGGAATCAGACGTGTCCGGGCCCGATCACGAGTACGTCCAGCGCAGCCGGGCCCGGCAGCGCCGCGAGGTGCGCCGGTGGCGGGTCGTCACGGCAGTGCTCGCCGTGCTGGCGCTCGCGGCGGGGGCGCTCGCCGCCGTGGCCGTCGCTCGGGGCAACGAAGTCAACGCTCAGCTCCGGCTGGCGAACGCGGAGATCCTCGCCCAGGCCGCCCTTGCGCGTGCCCCCAACGACCCGGCCGCGGCCACCCAGCTGGCGCTCGCCGCATGGCGCCTGAACCCGGAGAACGCATCGGCCCGCACCGCGCTGTTGCACCAGTACATGGCGATGTCGTCGGTCGAGGGGATCGTCCCGGCCGTGACCACGGAACCGTTGCTCGGGTTCGATCTGTCCGACGACGGACGCACTCTGCTCCTCCCGGAAGGCGGCGGCATCGTCGCGGTCAGCGGCTTGCCCCTCGGCCCGGTCCACCGGCAGGTGCTGCCCGGGGTCTCCTCGGCGATCCTCCGGATGGCGCTCAGTGACGACGGCCGCTGGGCCGCCATGATCGGTTCTGATGGCGAGGTGCTGCTGTGGGACCTCGCGACGGACACAGGCCCGCAGGTGCTCTCGCGATCGGCGCGGACCGGCCCGCCCAGGCCCATGATCTCGATAGTCCACAACCGGGTCGTCTGGCTGGACAGGGACGACACAGGAGCGGCGGCGCGCCTGAGGATCTGGGACCTCCCCACCGGGAGGCCGGCAGCGCACGACGGCTTCCTGCTGTCCGATCCCGACGTCGCCGGCGCGGTGCCGATCCCGGAATCGGACCTCGTCCTGGTGCGCCTCGGCAACCCCGAGCAGTCCCCGTCCCGCACGGCGGTACGCCGCCTCACCGATGGCACCGAACTCGGCATGCTGCCCCAGGACAGTGCCGTCCCGGACCACGGCGACTGGGCGGCCGTGTGCGAGCCCGGCACCTCTGCGACCGACCCGACCGCGGTGGTGCTCCTGCGCCCGGATCTCGGCGGCGAGCTGCGGCGCGTACCGCTGCTCGGCCCCGACTGCGCGAACTTCGACGAGCGGATCACACGCGATGGCAGGCACGTCGCCGAACGCATCGGCCCGCCCGGTGACTACGACGTGGTCCGGATCCGGGATCTCGGCGACGCCAGTGCCTACGACGTGACGATCCCGCCCGACCCGACGGCGTCCGAGGACGGGCGAGTGGGCATAGGACCGCGGATCTTCGTCCTCCCCGGCCCGGACGGCACGCGCACGGTCCTCTTCCCGCGCGGCACGTCCGTCCTGCGGCTGCGAGCGGAACCCAACCCGTTCGTCGCGATCGACGTGACCGCGCCGCGGCTGTCACTGAGCCAGGACGAGCGCACGCTCGTCGCGACGGACACCGAGCAGGGGTTCTTCACGTTCGACAGGCAGACGGTGCGGCCCGTGGGACGGCTGGACAGCAGCGCCGTCCCGCCGCCCGGTCGCGGTGGCTCCACTGTCGACGGGGACCGCCTGACCATTCTGGCCGGAACGCCGGAGGAGGGGTGGACGCTGTCGCAGTACCAGCTGCCTTCCCTGGCGCTCGCTCTTCGCGTCGCGGTGCCGCGGCGCCCGGGCGGCCCGCCGTCGGCGGTCGGCGCCGTATCCACGGGCGACCGGCTCTTCACCTTCGGCGACGGGTTGCTCGCCGAGTGGGACCGCACGACGGGCGCACCGATCGGCACGCCGATCGACCTCGCGACCACGCCGGCGGCACGGGACTGGTACCGGACCAAGGCCAATTTCGAGGCTCGACCCGGCCACCCCGACCAGGTCGTGGTGTGGGGGCCGGACAGTTCCCTCCAACTGTGGAACGTGGCGCGCGGCGAGCAGCTGGGTGCGCTCCCGCACATCGAGGGCAGGCTGCCGTACTCGTTCGTGGTCGACCACACCGGCACCCGGCTGGTCGCCGCGACGCAGGTGGGTGTTCTGGACGTCTGGGACCTCGACCGCCAGGAACTCGTCGGCAGTCCGATCCCGGTGCCCGGTTACCAGCTGCCTCTCGGGATCACGACCGACGGGCGTGTCGTTACGGGCACCGCTCAGGGGGAGGACCAGCTGCAGACGTTCTGGGACATGGCGACGGGAGCAGAGAACGGGACGATCCGCTTCTCGGCCGCCCATGACGCCGACACCTCGATGGACGACGGGACGTGGATGAGCGTGTCCGGGGTCGGCGGCGCGGCCGGCGGGCCCTTGCCGTATCGGATGGCACTCACGGTGCAGCAGTGGTTCGACCGGCTGTGCGCGGTGTCCGATCGCCCGTTCACGGACGCAGAGCGGGCGATGCTCCCGGTTGGGGCCGGCACCGACCCGCCCTGCTGACTGTCAGCGCGGACCGGGGATCGACGGCCCCCGGTCGACCGTCGACGGATCCGGGACCTCCGCCGTGACCGGGACGCCGAAGTCGAAGTACTCGATCGAGAGCTTCATCTCCGTCTTGCGGTCGCGCATCATCTCCGCGAACCGGGGGTCCGCGAGGATGTCGCCCAGCGCTTCCTGCATCTCGGGCGACGCGGCCATGTCCGCCCCGGACACCGAGATCGCCACGGCGAGCCTGCGGACGCGGCCGTCCTCGTCGACGAACACCTCGGCCGGGATCGGCCCGGACGCGCTGAGGGCGGCCTGGGTCAGCCCGCCCGCCACCACGACGCCGGACTCCTGGGCCAGCCGGGTCGGGTCGATCGTGATGGCGTACTGGCGCACCTCGGCACCCCGGATCTCGCTGGTGCCGACCTCGCGCACGTCGTCGGAGACGCCGCGCAGCAGATCCAGCTGCTGGCTGGGGTCGTGCTGGCCGACGGGTGTGTTGACCAGTTCGGAGTAGTCCCACTCCTGCCACCGCGTCTGCCCTCCGGCGCGCTGCCAGAGCACGTTGTTGCGGAAGACGGTCTCGAGCTGCTCGCTGGGCAGCCCACCACCCGAGCTGCTGTATTTGCCGTCGCCGATCTGCCTGCCGAAGTCGTACGTGCCCTCGCCGGACATCGTCATCGGCGCGTCCATCGGCACCGGCCCGCCCGTGGAGGTGTAGGTCATCTCCAGCGCGTACCGCGACGTGCCGGCCGCGCGGGTCACGTCCGGTGCCTGCCGGGCCACCTGCACGGGGGCGAGGCCCGCGATGGAGGAGCCGGCGGACGCGCTTCCCTCCCCTGCGCCACCGCCGCAGCCGGCGAGCAGCGCGAGCGCCGCGACACAGGCCCCGATCGCGCCCGCACTGCGCCGCGTGCCGATCCTGATCATCCAGTCCTCCTCAGCCGGGGGTTCGAGCGAGGGCTGGCCGGACCGTCCCCCCGAACGCGTTCCAGCCCGGCCAGCATGGTGGTGGACCCCAGCAGAACCGAATTCGTTGGGAGATTGTGATCGGGATCATAGAGCCGGACTTCGCGGTAAGAGCTGCGCGCCGGGCGGTCAGCCGACCGTCGGCTGCTCCGAACTCCCCGCGCTCGATCGCCTCGTACACGTCGCGCTGCTGGTAGTCGGCGTCCTCGCCGCCAATCCGGTCGAGTCCTGTCGGGGGGGCGAGGCACGATGTGCGGCGTGGGGGTAGCGACGGAGCAGGCAGAACCCGGGGCGCACAGAGGTATTGCCGCCTATCGGGCGGTGCTCGGGCTGCCGGGCGTCGGCGCGCTGACCGCCGTCGGGTTCCTCGCCCGCATCCCGTCCGCCGCCGCGGCCATCACCCTCACATTGCACGTGGTGCTCACCCTCGACCACGGCTACGCCGCCGCCGGCCTGGTCGGAGCGGCGGCCACCGTCGGGATGGCGATCGGGGCGCCGCTGCTCGGGCGGCTCGTCGACCGGCGCGGGCTGCGTCCGATGCTGGTCATCACGATGTTCGCCGAGACGGTGTTCTGGGGTGTGGCGCCGTGGCTGTCGTATCCGGCGCTGCTGGCGGGGGCGCTGTTCGGCGGCCTGCTCGGCCTGCCCGTCTACTCCGTGATCCGGCAGTCGCTCGCGGCGATGGTGCCTCCCGTGCGACGCCGGGCCGCGTTCGCGCTCGACTCGATGTCCGTGGAGACGACCTACATCATCGGCCCGGCTCTCGGCGCGCTGCTCGCGCTGCAGGTCTCGACGTCCGTGGCCATGTGGGCGGTCGGCGCCGGCTGGTTCGTCTCCGGTGCGGCTCTCATGCTGCTCAACCCGCCCACCCGCACGCCGCCCTCGCCCACCGACGCCCCCGCACCTCCCGTGCGGGAGTGGCTCGACCTGCGGCTGCTCGGCGCACTCGCCGCCACCACGGCTGCGGTGTTCGTGGTGTTCGGCACCGAGCTGGCGATGATCGCGGGGCTGCAGACGTCCGGGCAGGCGGCTGGATCCCCATCGTCAACGCCGTTTGGTGCGTGGCATCGCTCGCCGGCGGCTTCGCCTACGGCGCCGCGCGCCGGTCCCTGCCGCTCCCCGTGCTGGTCGCAGGGCTCGGCGCGGCCACCCTCCCCGTGGCGCTCGGCGGCTCCTGGTGGTCCTTCGCGCTGCTGCTCGTGCCGGCCGGGCTGCTCTGCGCCCCCTCCCTCACAGCCAGCTCGGAGACCGTGAGCGGGCTCGCGCCTGAGCACGCCCGTGGCTTGGTCACCGGGCTGCAGGGGTCGGCCACCACCCTCGGCGGGGCGATCGCCACCCCGCTCACCGGCCTGCTGATCGACAACGCGTCGCCGGCGGCCGCGGTGCTCACCGTGGGAACTGTCGGCATCGCGCTCGCCGCGGTGGCGGGGCTCGCCAGGCGCCGCCCCTAGGAGCGCCCTGAACAGGACCTCCTATCAGCCCGCGCGACCGCTCCCAACAGGGTCCCTCAGCCGGTTCTCAACCGATCTAGGGCACACTCAGCGGCGATGACCGCACCGCCGGGCCGGCTCACTCCCGCATCCCCACCACCCACACCAGCGCCCGCTCCGCGACGCAGGCGGTGGGCGGTCCGTTATGTGACCGCTGCGATGTTCACGCTGGTCGCGGCCGTGTTCGCGGCTCCGGACCTGTTGTTCGGGCTCGACCAGCGCAGCCCGTTCGCACAGCTCGTCGCGATGCGGCCGTGGATCCTCGTCGGGGTGGCGGCGCTGTTCGTGCTGCTGTCCGTCGTGTTCGTCTTCGAGCGCCGGGTGCTGCCCTTCGCCGCCGGGATGCTCGTGGTGTTCGTCATCGGCGGCAGCGTCGTCCTGCCGCGGATCGTGCCCGACCCGGTGCCCGCCGACGGCACCCCGTTCACAGTGCTCACCTTCAACACCTACCTCGGCAGCGCCGACCCGGCAGAGCTGGCCGCTCTGATCGAGGCGCGCCGGCCCGACGTCGTGGCGCTCACCGAGACCGGGGTCCCTTTCGCGAACAAGATCGCCCCGTTCGTCGAGCCGTTGGGCTACCGGCTGCACACCTCGACGGGCCCCCGCCGCAAGGATGTGGATGGCGTTGCGATGGCGGTCTCCGACCGGCTCGGTGACGTGCAGGTGCGGATCGGCGAGGAGACATCGAGCTTCCCGTACATCGAGCTGAGCGGCGGCGAGCTCGGCGACCTGCGAGTGGTGAGCTTCCACTCGGTCGCACCGGTGCCCGGCTCGGTACCGCAATGGCGCTCCGACCTGGCCCTGCTCGGCCAATGGTGCGCCGGGCCGACCCCCGCGATCGTGGCGGGAGACTTCAATGCCACGCTGGACCACTCCGTGCTGCGCGCGGGGACCGCAGGCTGCGGCGACGCGGCGGCGCAGCGTGGCCAGGGCCTCGTGCCGACCTGGGGTCCGAGCCCGCGCACCCGCTTCGCCGGCCCGCAGATCGACCACGTGTTCGCCACCGACGGCATCGTCGCGGAGACGTACGAGGTGCACGACATCACCGGCAGCGACCACCGCGCCGTGCTGACAACCCTCCGTCTCCCGGCCTGACGCCGGGAGACGGAGGCGCCGGGCGTCAGAGTGTGGCCGCCACCTGCTCGGCGATCTCGTAGGTGTTGAGCGCGGCGCCCTTGCGCAGGTTGTCGCCGCACAGGAACAGCTCGAGCGTGTTGGGGAAGTCCAGCGCCTGCCGGATCCGCCCGACCCAGGTCGGGTCGCCACCCACCGCATCCGCAGGCGTCGGCCACTCCCCGGCCGCGGGGTCGTCGCGAAGGACGATCGTCGGCTGCTCCGCGAGCACCTTGCGGGCCGCGTCGACGCTCACCTCGCGCGAGAAGGTGGCGTGCACCGCCAGGGAGTGGGTGGTGACCACCGGCACCCGCACGCAGGTCGCCGACACCTTGAGCTCGGGAATGCCGAGGATCTTGCGGGCCTCGTTGCGGACCTTCAACTCCTCCGACGACCAGCCATCGTCCTTGAGCGAGCCCGCCCAAGGCACGACGTTGAGCGCGAGCGGGGCCGGGAACGGGGACTCGGCCGGGTCGAGCCCGGCCGCTGCCAGCGTGGCGGCCACGTCACCGCCGCGGACGCCGACCTCTTGGCCGGCCACGGCGGCGAGCTCGGCGTAGAGCCGGTCGATGCCGCCCTGCCCTGCGCCCGACGCGGCCTGGTAGGAGGCCACGACCAGCGCCTCCAGGCCGAACTCGCGGTGCAGCGCCCCCATCGCGGCCATCATGGACAAGGTGGTGCAGTTGGGGTTGGAGATGATCCCCTTGGGCCGCTCGGTGACCTTGCCGGCGTTCACCTCCGGCACCACGAGCGGCACTTCGGGATCCATCCGGAACGCGCCGGAGTTGTCGACGGCCACCGCGCCGCGGGACGCCGCGATCGGCGCCCACTCCTTGCTCACCTCGTCGGGCACGTCGAACATCGCGACGTCCACGCCGTCGAAGACCTCGGGGGCGAGCGCCTGGACGACCACGTCCTGACCGCGCACCCGCAGCACCTTGCCCGCGGAACGCGGGGAGGCGATCAGCCGGATCTCCGACCACGGCACCGATGCGCGGGCGTCAATGATGTCGATCATGGTGGTGCCGACGGCCCCGGTCGCGCCGACGATCGCGACGACAGGGCCACTGTCGTGCCGCCCGGTCATCGGCCGGTCCCGGCGTGCACGACGGCCTGCTCGTCGCCACCCAGCTCGAACGCGGCATGCAGGGCGCTCACCGCGTCGTCGAGCTGGTCGGGGCGGCAGAGCACCGAGATCCGGATCTCGGAGGTGTTCATGGTCTCGATGTTGATGCCGGCGCTGGAGAGCGCCTCGCAGAACGTGGCGGTGACGCCGGGGTGCGAGCGCATGCCCGCGCCAACCAGCGACACCTTGCCGACCTCGGCATCGTGCAGCACGTCGGCGAAGCCGATCTCCGGCTGCGCCGCGGACAGGACCGCGACGGCCCGCGCCCCGTCGCTGCGCGGCAGCGTGAACGTGATGTCCGTGCGGTTGGCCGACGTGCGGCTGATGTTCTGCAGGACCATGTCGATGTTGATCTCGGCATCGGCCACGGTACGGAAGATGCGCGCGGCCATACCGGGGGTGTCCGGCACGTCCGTCACGGTGATCTTGGCTTCGGACCGGTCGTGGGCGACCCCGGTGATGATCGCCTTCTCCATGGGGATCTCCTCGATCGAGCCGCTGACCAGCGAGCCCGGCTTGTCGTTGTACGAGCTGCGCACGCGCAGCGGGACGTTGTAGCGGCGCGCGTACTCCACCGCGCGCAGGTGCAGGACCTTGGCCCCGCAGGCGGCCATCTCGAGCATCTCCTCGTAGGTGATGGTCTGGAGGAGATGGGCGTCGGGGACGATCCGCGGGTCCGCGCTGTAGATGCCGTCGACGTCGGTGTAGATCTCGCAGACGTCGGCTTCGAGGGCGGCGGCGAGCGCGACGGCCGTGGTGTCCGAGCCACCGCGCCCGAGCGTGGTGACGTCCTTCGAGTCCTGGCTCACGCCCTGGAAACCGGCCACGAGCACGATGGCGCCCTCGTCGAGGGCGTCACGCAGCCGCTGCGGGTTGACCTGCACGATCCGCGCGTCGCCGTGCTTGGACGTGGTGATCATTCCGGCCTGCGAGCCGGTGAACGACCTGGCCTGGGCGCCGAGGGAGTGGATCGCCATCGCGACGAGCGCGTTGGAGATGCGCTCGCCCGCGGTGAGCAGCATGTCCATCTCGCGCGGCGGCGGGGCCTGGCCAAATGAATTTATAGAGACCTGGTCGGCGAGGTCCACGAGGTCATCCGTGGTGTCACCCATGGCCGACACCACGACGACGACGTCGTGGCCCTCTTTGTGGGTCCGGACGATCCGCTCGGCGACCTTCTTGATGCGGTCCGCGTCCTGGACTGACGATCCGCCGTACTTCTGCACGACGAGGGCCACCGCCGACCTCCTGTCCTTGCCGCGCGCGTCCGCGGCCATCGGGCTCATCGCTCAGGGTCGCGCCTTCAGGCGCGACCCACCGGGCGCTGGTCGGAAACCCACCCTACCGGCCGCTGATCCCCTGGCCGATGTGAATGGCCCAGACCACAGGCAAAGGCAGACCACAGGCAAAGGCAGACCACAGGCGAAGGCTCGCGGCGGGACGCGTCAGGGGATGCGGCGCACCAACCGCACCACGACCGTGGTGATCGCGAACCAGATCAAGGCGGCGGTGCCGTAGTTCAGGAGCACCGCGAGGTTCGGGTCGGGCGGGACGAACAGATCCTGCAGACCGAGGTTGAACGTGTTCGCGGCTTCGCTGATCAGGCCGGCGAGCGAGTTCTGCGGATTGGCGCCCAGCAGCGTCAGCACGATGTGCACGACGAGGACGGTGACGATCAGCATCCCCACGATCCGCAGGACGTTCCCGAGGGCGTCGACGCCCCGGCGTGCCGTGCTCCCCACTGCCACTGGTGCCCTCCCGAGATCGAAGACAGCCATAGTGTCACGGTCGACCGCTGTGCGCCCTTCCCGCGGGTACCACCCGTTCGGGTGACGTGTTCGGTGGGCCGGGCAAGGGGCGGCTTGCGGAGATCCCCCGGCATGGGGTTACCCTCGGGGACGTGGTGCGCCTGCTCCTTCGCCGCCGCGGCGGGGTCTGACCGACCGGCCCCTCGTCGCGGGTTCTTGGCGTGCGCCGGTCCTCTCTGATCGGCCCACACCCAGGAGCACCCCGCGATGACCCCCTCCCCCGACAGTTTCGTCTCGTCGTCGGCCAGCAGACTGCGCACGCCATCCGGTTCCGTACCCGACGGCCAGCCCGTCTGGAACCCGCAGCGCGGCTCACACATGCCCGTGCACCGCTACCGCCCGTTCCACGAGATGGTCGAGCCGGTGTCGCTGCCGGACCGCACCTGGCCGGACAAGCGCATCTCGAAGGCCCCGCTGTGGTGCGCCGTCGACCTGCGCGACGGCAACCAGGCCCTCATCGACCCCATGAGCCCGGCCCGCAAGCGCCGCATGTTCGAGCTGCTCGTACGCATGGGCTACAAGGAGATCGAGGTCGGCTTCCCGGCGGCGAGCCAGACCGACTTCGACTTCGTCCGCGAGATCATCGAGCAGGACCTGATCCCCGACGACGTCACGATCCAGGTGCTGACCCAGGCCCGTGCTGAGCTGATCGAGCGCACGTACGAGGCCTGCGAGGGCGCGCCGCGCGCGATCGTGCACCTCTACAACTCGACGTCGATCCTGCAGCGCCGGGTCGTCTTCCGGGCCGACCGCGCCGGGATCAGCAAGATCGCCACCGACGGCGCCGAGGACGTGCAGCGGTTCGCCGAGAAGTACCCGTCCACCGACTGGCGCTTCGAGTACTCACCGGAGTCCTACACCGGCACCGAACTCGAGTACGCCGTAGAGGTATGCAACGCGGTCTCCGCGATATGGCAGCCGACGCCCGAGTCGCCGATGATCGTCAACCTGCCGGCGACCGTGGAGATGGCCACGCCCAACGTCTACGCCGACTCCATCGAGTGGATGCACCGCCACCTCGCCCGCCGCGACGCCGTGGTGCTCTCGCTGCACCCGCACAACGACCGCGGCACCGGCGTCGCCGCCGCCGAGCTGGGCTACCAGGCGGGCGCCGACCGCATCGAGGGGTGCCTGTTCGGCAACGGCGAGCGCACCGGCAACGTCGACCTGGTGACGCTGGGGATGAACCTGTTCACCCAGGGCATCGACCCGCAGATCGACTTCTCCGACATCGACGAGATCCGCCGCACCGTCGAGTACTGCAACCAGCTGCCGGTGGCCGAGCGCCACCCGTGGGGCGGTGACCTCGTGTACACCGCGTTCTCGGGCAGCCACCAGGACGCGATCAACAAGGGCTTCCAGGCCATGGAGGCCGACGCGGCCGAGGCGGGAGTCGAGGTCGACCAGCTCCGCTGGGAGGTGCCGTACCTGCCGGTGGACCCGAAGGACATCGGCCGCAGCTACGAGGCCGTGATCCGGGTGAACTCGCAGTCCGGCAAGGGCGGGGTCGCCTACATCATGAAGGCCGAGCACCAGTTGGACCTGCCCCGGCGGCTCCAGATGGAGTTCAGCCGGGTGATCCAGGAGGTCACCGACTCCGAGGGCGGTGAGGTCTCCCCCAAGGAGATGCGCGACGTCTTCGACACCGAGTACCTCGACCGCGTCACCCCGCTCAAGCTGATCCGCCACCGGCTCACGAGCGACGGCGAGGGCACCGACGAGATCGTCGCCACGGTGCGCGTCGAGAACGACCTGCACGAGATCACCGGCAGCGGCAACGGTCCGATCGCCGCGTTCGTCGACGCCCTCGCGGGCATCGGCTTCGACGTGCGGGTGCTCGACTACCACGAGCACGCCATGTCCTCCGGTGACGACGCCCGCGCAGCCGCCTACGTGGAGTGCGCCGTGGAGGACACCGTGCTCTGGGGTGTGGGGGTCGACAGCTCGATCGTGAGCGCCTCCCTCAAGGCCGTGGTGTCCGCGGTGAACCGCGCCTTGCGCTGACGCGCTACCCGGCTAGGGATCCTTGGTCGCTAGAACTTTGGCACTTGTCCGGAGTGTCAGGCAGCCGCCGGTGGTAGCCGGGTCT